>JASCPI010000036.1 GCA_029959555.1 Lysobacteraceae bacterium PS02065
CCCGGCAACTGTTCGGGATGTGAGGAAGGTAACCCGCACCGACCCACGCTCTCCCGCGATCTTCGAGATCAAGGGGTCAACGGTCTGGTGCAGGCTGGGAACAACTTACAAGGGGTTGGGGAGAGGGGGACGTCGCGCCGCGCGCGACGATCCGCGATCAGTGCCCCGCCCCACTCCGTGGATGCCGGTCGAACACGAGCGGTTTGACGTCCTCGTCCCGTGGTGCCGTCGCCGGCGCAGGACCGCAGCTGCCACAGGTCGAGCAACCGTCGCCGCAGGATCCGCCGCTCGCCGAGGGCGGGCGCAGCCACGCGCCGATGCGGCGCATCGCAGCGGGCCGTGTCGGTGCATCGAGCAGGTTCGCACACGCCGCCAGCCCGCGCCGCCACGTGCGCGGCATGAGCCTGCGCAATGCGAACAGGGCGGCCCACGCGACGATCAGGCCGACCACGGCGATGTCGAGGAACGCGTTCACGACAGGGCGAGGGTGATCCGGTAGGTGAGGAACGAGGCGACGTAGGCCAGTGCGAACAGGTAGCCGGCCATGATCGCGACATGCCGCCACGAGCCCGTCTCGCGGCGCACCGTGGCCAGCGTCGACAGGCACATGGGGGCGAACACGTACCAGGCCAACAGCGACAGCGCGGTCGCGAGCGACCACTGCGAGGCGACGACGGCCTGCAGGCCTTCCTCCTGGCCCGACAGCGCGTAGACCGTCGCGAGCGCCGACACCGCGACCTCGCGCGCCGCGAGTCCCGGCACGAGCGCGATGCTGATCTGCCAGTTGAAGCCGATCGGCGCGAACACGACCGCGAGCGCGGCGCCGATGCGCCCCGCGAAGCTGTACTGGATCGCCGGCCCCGTCGCGCCATCGGGCGGCGCCGGGAACGTCGACAGGAACCACAGCAGCACGGTCAGCGCGAGGATGATGCCGCCGACGCGCTTGAGGAAGATCCACGCACGCTCCCACAGGCCGATCGCGAGGTCGCGCAGGTGCGGCAGGCGGTACGACGGCAGCTCCATGACGAGCGCATGCTCGCTGGTATCGCGCGACAGCCGCTTGGCGATCCACGCGACGGCGAGCGCACTCGCGATGCCGATCACGTACAGCGCGAACAGCACGACACCCTGCAGGTTCAGCACGCCCGCGATCGTCCGCTGCGGCACGAACGCCGCGATCAGCAGCGCGTACACGGGCAGGCGCGCCGAGCACGTCATGAGCGGCGCGACGAGGATCGTGGTCAGGCGGTCGCGCGGATCGGCGATGCTGCGCGTGGCCATGATGCCCGGGATCGCGCAGGCGAAGCTCGACAGCAGCGGGATGAACGCGCGCCCGGTCAACCCTGCGCGCAGCATCAGCGTGTCGAGCAGGAACGCCGCGCGCGGCAGGTAACCCGATTCCTCGAGCGCGAGGATGAACAGGAACAGGATCAGGATCTGCGGCAGGAACACGAGCACGCCGCCGAGTCCCGCGATCAGGCCGTCGACGACGAGGCTCTTGAGGATGCCGTCGGACATGCCTTCGCCGAGCACGCCGCCGAGCCACGCGAAGCCAGCCTCGATGCCGTCCATGACCGGCTCGGCCCACGCGAATACGGCCTGGAAGATGAAGAACATGACCACCGCGAGGATCGCGAGGCCGAACACCGGATGCAGCACGACGCGGTCGATCGCGTCGTCGACCGCACTCGTGTCGCGCGGCATGCGCACGGCGGCCGCGAGCACGCGTCGCACCTCGGCGTGCACGTTGTCGGGCAACGGCCGCGTCGACGGCGCGGGCGGCGGCGCGTCGAGGCGTTCGATAAGCGCCTTCGCGCCGTCGGCCTGCACGGCGATGGTCTCGATCACCTCGAGATCGAGCTCGCGCGCGAGCACCGCGGTGTCGATCGCGATGCCGCGCTTGCGCGCCGCATCCATCATGTTGAGCGCAAGCACGACCGGCCGACCGAGCGCGCGCAGCTCGAGCGCGAAACGCAGGTGCAGGCGCAGGTTGGTCGCGTCGACCACGCAGACGACGACGTCGGGGGCCGGCTCGTCGGGATGGCGGCCCGCGCAGACGTCGCGCGTGATCGCCTCGTCCGGGCTCGTCGGCGACAGGCTGTAGGCACCGGGCAGGTCGAGCACGCGCACCGCGCGTCCGCCCGGCGAGGTGTAATGGCCTTCCTTGCGCTCGACCGTGACACCGGCGTAGTTCGCGACCTTCTGGCGCGCGCCGGTCAGGCGATTGAACAACGCGGTCTTGCCCGCGTTCGGGTTGCCCACGAGGGCGAGGTGCAGCGGCGTCATCGGTTCATCCGGCCGGGTCGACCGGCACCACGTCGACGCGCGCGGCCTCGCGCAGGCGCAGCGCGAAACGCGTCGAACCGACCTGCACGAGCAGCGGCTCGCCGCCGACCGGACCGACCGCGACCACCTTGACGGGTTCGCCGTCGACGAAACCGAGCTCGCGCAGGCGACGCGCGATGCGGTCGTCCTCGCCGACGTCGGTCACGCCGACGACCGTGGCGGAAACATGGCGGGGCATCTCGGAGAGCAGCACGGGGACCTGGCCTTCGGCGTGGGTGCCGGCGCGATGGGATCGATTCCCATTCGCGGATGGCCATTATGTCATGCGCATCCTGGGACGCCGCGGGCCGGAGCGACCTGCGCAAAATCTCCGCGGTTGGGAGCGGCAGCCCGAACGCGTGCCGTTCGCGAAGCTCACGTAGGGCGGAACCCGCGCAGCGGATTCCGCCGTGGATGTCGCGTCGTGGTCAGGGATCGAGCACGCGGAACGTCAGCGTGTAGCCGTAGCCGTACTCGGGCGCAGCCGCGCCGGCCGGTGCCGGGCCACGATGCTTGACCACGGCCAACCATGTGCCGGCCGAGGCGAGCGGGAACGTCGCAATGCCATCGGCGGCCGTGGTCAGCGTCGTGCCCTTCTTGCTGCGCGCGTCGCCGGTGCCCGGGAACACCTCGACCTTGGCGCCGGCCAGCGGCTTGCCGTCGAAATGCACCGCGAACGCGAAACGCTCGCCCGTGTAGAGGTCACTCGGATGCGTCACCGGCACGATCTCGAGCCCGCTCGCGTAGGGCCTGAGCGCTCCCTTCGAAGGCGCCCCGGCGGTCACGTACGTCTCGCTGAGGTAGACCGACTGGTATTGCGAGACGAGCTTGGCGCCGGCCGGCATCGGCTTGGCCGGATCGCGCGTGGTCTCCTTCTTGCCGTCGAGCTCCCAGGTGCGGATGACCGCACCGAGGCGCTTGCCGCTGCTGAAACGCCACGTGCCCTTGCCGTCGCCGATCATGTGCTCGACGACCGCACGCGTCTTGAGCCGCTGCACGGTGTCGACCGGCACCGTCGTGCCGTCCGGACGCGTGGCCGTGAACGTGCTGTCGTCGAACACGACCTCGGGCGCGAAGAAATCCTCGGCGAACGCGCCGTCGAGCGTGACGAGGTTGCCGTGCATCGGATCGAAGCTGGCCGGCAGCAGGTACGGCGTATGGGCGTGCGCGAAGGACGCCACGCATGCGATGACGAGGCCGGCGAGCGGCGCGAAGGCTTTCATGGGGAGGTTCCGGGGTTGGGCTGCCCGGGCACGATCGGCTGGGGCGCAAGAAGCGGCCAGTCTAGCCGACCGCGGGAACGGCGCTCAATCGCGGGGATGTGCGCCGGCTCCGGACATGTGAAGTCGCCTGACCTCACGGCGGAATCGCCTGCGGGGCTCCGCCTTACGCGTGACGCGCTTCTCCGGTAGGGCAGAACCCGCGCAGCGGATTCCGCCGCAGACGTCCTGCGACGCCGTACGCACGCCGCATTCAAGGCACGCCCGCGACACGCGGCGCGCAATCGAACGGCAGCCAGGCATGCAGCCACGTCGCGTGGCCGAGCAGCCACGGCGCGACGAGCGTCAGCACCGCGCAGCCGACGAGCACGCCGGCCGTCGCGCGGCGCATCGACGGCCTGCGCACGAACGCGAGCAGGCGACCCGCGCCCCACGATGTCGCGAGCAGGGCCGGCAAGGTGCCGACACCGAACGCGAGCATGACGACGCCGGCGTGACCGGCATCGGCCGTCGACGCGGCGACGAGCAGCACCGTGTACGCGAAGCCGCACGGCATCCACCCCCACAACGCGCCGAACGCGAGCGCGCGCGGCAGCGTCGCGACCGGCAGCAGGCGTCGCGCGAGCGGAGCGAGCCGCGACCATGCGCGCGAGCCCACGCGCGTCGACGGATCGCGCACGAGGCCGAGCATGACCGCCGCGGCGAGCACGAACGTCGCCGCCGTGACGACGCGCAACGCGATGCGCACGGGTTCTGCATCGAGCCAGGAGAAGAGTGAGCCACCGACGCCACCGACGACCACACCCGCGAGCGTGTACGAGGCGATGCGCCCGAACTGGTAGCCGACCAGCAAGGCGCGCCTCGGACGACCACGCGCATCGCGTGCCGTCGCCATCGCGAGCGCGCTGCCGATGCCCCCGCACATGACGACGCAATGCCCGCTCGCGAGCAGACCGAGCAAGAGCGCCGCGAACGCGGTCGACAGCGTGCTCATGGCGTGTGCTCGTCCACGGGCGGCGGATCGTCGAGCAGCGGACTCAGCGCCGGCGTGTCGAGATCGTCGAACTGCGCGTGGTCGACGGCCCAGAAGAACGCCCACGTGCCGAGCGCGAGCAGCACCAGGCTGAGCGGGATCAGCAGCAGGATGATGTTCATGCGGTCACCTCGTGCGCTGCACCAGCCTTCGCACGCGCCACCCCGGAAGCTTCGCTCGCAGCAGGCACGTCGATGCGCAGCGAATGCAGCAGCACGACCACCGAGCTCGCCGACATGCCGATCGCGGCGAGCCACGGCGGCACGAAACCGAGTGCGGCGAGCGGCACCACCGACAGGTTGTAACCGAGCGCCCAGGCGAGGTTGCGGCGCAGCGTCACGAGCATGCGCTGCGCGACCGCACGCGCCTCGGCGATCGCCTCGAGGCACGGCGTCGCGAGCAGGATGCCGCTCGACGCGTGAGCGAGCGACGCGCCCTCACCGATCGCGATCGCGACATCGGCGCCGGCGAGCACCGGCGCATCGTTGGCCCCGTCACCGACCATCGCGACGACATGCCCGTTCGCTCGCATCGCGCGCAGATGGCCGAGCTTGTCCTCGGGACGCACGTCGGCGCGCCAGTCGTCGATGCCGAGCCGGTTCGCGACGAGTGCCACGCGCGCGGCCGCATCGCCGCTGAGGATCGCGACCTTGACGCCGTCCCCGCGCAGCGCCGCGAGCAGCGGCACGACGCCGTCGCGCACGCGCTCGACTACCGGGAAGCGCGCGATCACGCCGTCGGCATCGGCGAGCACGAGCGCGTCGCCGTCCTCCACCGCCACGGCGACCTTGTCGGCCGCGCAGAGACCGAGCGCGAAACCGGCACGACCGAGCCGATGGCGCACGCCGTCGACGACCGCTTCGACACCGGCTGCCGCAATCTCGTCGCGCGACGCGATCACGTATGCGCCTGCTTCGGTCCCCGCGGCACGGCGCAGCGCCGCCGCGAGCGGATGCGCACTGCCTTCCTCGAGTGCAGCGGCCTTCGCGATCGCGTCGGCGCGCGTGCCACGCCGCACCTCGATCGCGGCGACGTCGATCGTGGGCTCGGTGAGCGTGCCGGTCTTGTCGAACACGATGCGGTCCACGCGTGCGAGCGCCTCGAGCGCGTCGGCCTCGACGACGAGCACGCCGCGCCGCGCGAGCACCGCGACCGCGCGCGTCAGCGCGGCCGGCACCGCGAGCGCGAACGCGCACGGGCAACTCACGACGAGCACGGCCAGCGACGCCGCGAACGCACGCGACGGATCGATCCAGCTCCATGCCAGCGCGGTCAACAGCGTCAGCACGAATACGCGCGCGACGAAGCGCGCCGCGCGCTGGTCGGCGAGACGTGCGAGGCGCGGGCGCTCCGATGCCGCGCGCGTGACGAGCCGCACGATGCCGGCGAGCACCGTGTCGGCGCCGGTGCGGCGCACGACGATCTCGGCCGGTCCGTCGACGACGAGGCTGCCTGCGACGACGGCCTCGCCGGCGACACGACGTCGCGGCGTCGCCTCGCCGCTGACCAGCGACTCGTCGATGCGGCAGGCCGCGCCCGCGAGTTCACCGTCGGCCGGCACCGTACTGCCCGCGGCGACGCGCACGACGTCGCCAGCGGCCAGCTCGTGCACGCCGACGGTCTCCGTCGTTTCGCCGACGAGACGTTCGGCGAGCGCGGGCTGCAGGCGCGCGAAAGCGTCGACGACATCGCCCGCACGATGGCGCGCGCGCATCTCGACGAAGCGCCCCGCGAGCAGGAACAGCACGAACATGCTGACCGAATCGAAGTAGATCTCGTGGCCGCCGCGCAGCGTCTCGACGAGGCTGGCCACGTAGATCGCCGTGATCGCGAGCGCGACCGGCGTGTCCATCGACAGGCGCCGCGCGCGCGCCTCGCGCCATGCCCCAGCAAAGAATGGCTGCGCCGAGTACAACACCACGGGTGTCGCGACGAGGAACCCGAGCCAGCGGAAAAAATCGCGCACGGCCGGATCGATGCCGTCGAACACGCCCGCGTACAGCGCCACCGCGTACATCATCGCCTGCATCGCGCCGAGCCCGGCGACGACGAGGCGCTTGAGCGCGTCGCGCGTCTCGCGGCGGCGCGCGGCGTCGATCGCCTCGGCGGTGAGCGGATGCGCGGCGTAGCCGAGCCGTGCGAGCGCGGCCAGCAGCGTCGACAGCGGCGCGACCGTCGGATCGAACACGAGCACGACGCGACGCGCAGCCGTGTTGACGCCGATCTCGTGCACGCCGTCGAGCGCACCGATCGCACGCTCGATGAGCCATGCGCACGCGGCGCAGCGCAGGCCGTCGACGAGCACGACGACCTCGGCATGCGTCGCGTCGCGCGAACGCACGTGCAGGCGCGCGAGGCCGGGACGGTCCCAGCCCGCGTAGTCGCCGACGGCATGCGCGCGCGGTGCCGGTGCTTCGCGCACGCGGTAGTAGTCGTCGAGGCCGAGTCCGGCGATCCATTCCGCGGCGGCGCGGCAGCCGATGCAGCACACGGCGTGCAGGTCGCCGCGTACGCGCGCGCGCAGGTCGAGGCCGGCGGGAATCGGTTCCTGGCAATGGAAGCAGCTGCTCATGGGGTCGCCATGCGGATCGGGTCGCGTGCAGCGTGCGCGCCCGGGCGTGCCGGCCGCTTGATCGGCGTCAAGCCGCGCGTGCATCGCGGCGATCCGCCGCAGCGCGTCGTCTTGCGATCCGCGTGATCACCTCGCGGGCGTGTCGCGGGTTATCCACACCGGCCGTGGAGAGTCCTGTGGACAACCTTGGGAACGACGCCTGCGAGCGGCGGCGCGACGCGGTGCACGGTCGGATTGGTCATCGCGCGACCAGCGGCATTCCGCGACGCCACGCACGATCGCCGCGTGCGTCGCGGACGTAAGCTCGCGTCGCCGGCACGACGCCGGCTCCGGGGAGTGCCGCGATGGATACGTCGATGACCGTGCAGGCTGCGTGGCGGAAGCGCTCGCGCGCAATGACGCGAAGCCTGCGCGCCCTCGCCTGCCTCGCGTCATGCGCCTTCGCGACACACGCGCATGCGCAGTGCGACGACGTGTTCGGATACGGCTTCGAGGACACCGCCGCGCCGGCCGCGCCGATCCAGGGCTCGGCGACGCTGCAGACCAGCGACGGCGCGACGCATACCTGGTTCTACCGCATCCCCGCGACGCCTTCGCCGCCGCGCGGGCGCCCGGTGCTCATGTGGCTGCACGGCGACGGCGGCAACGGCAGCGGGCTCGCGAGCGCGTTCCGCCCGTTCACCGATCCGGATGGCGCCATCATCGTCACGCCGAGCGGCATCAACCAGACCTGGACGCACGCCGCCGCCGACCTGCCCGGCCGGCCGCAGGACGCGCAGGCGATCAGCCGCATCCTCGACACGCTCGTCACCGACGGCCTCGCCGGCCAACGCGTCGATCCGCGCCGCATCTACGTCGGCGGGGAATCGCGCGGCGCCTACATGCCCTACTACCTGCTGCAGCGCCCGTCGACGAAGGCGCGCTTCGCCGCGGTCGCGATCAACGCCGGCCTGCTCTACTGCCAGAGCGGCGACACCGACTGCGTCGCTTCGGGCTCGCAGGCCGTCAACCATGGCGCAGCGACGCCGATCCTGCACCTGCACGGCACCAACGACACCGCCGTCGCACCACCGCCCACCGCGACGTTCAACACACCGGTCAACTGGGACGTCGACTGGCGCGTGTTCTACCCAATGAAACTGTGGGCCACGCAGAACGGCTGCTTCGGCGGCGACAACAGCACCGGCCGCGACAGTGGCGTGCTGCGCGAGACCTACGCGGTCGGCGCTGCCACCGCGCGCCGCTACGACCTGACCGGCTGGTCACCGGCCTGCGAGAAATACCAGCTCATCCTCGTCGAGAACGGCGGGCACGTGATCGGCGGGCAGCAGCAGAGGATCTGGGGGTTCCTGGGTGGGCGGTGTCGGTGACCACGCACGGGAACATGGTTCCGACGAATGACACGACGACACCCACACGGCGATGGTCTGGCACGACCCTCCTCGTGATGCCACATTCTCCAGTCGTCCCTGATGCGGACCACACCGTCGACATCACACCGGAGGCTACGGCGCCGAATCCCGTCGCCCCATCCGGCGAAATCCGTCACCCAGCAACACAAGGGCCGCGAAGGCGAAGACGATGCGTTCCGCATGGTCCATTCCGATGTCCAGGATCATCAGCAGCGTCGCCGCACCCGCCAGGAACAAGGAGGGCATACCGACAGGCCGTCGTGTGCGAAAGCCGAGGACGAGGAAACCGGACGACAAGGCCAGGCCCAGCAGGCTACCGAGCGTGGAATACATGACGACCTGCCATGGAGCGGACTCGGGCTCAAGAAGGCGAATCTGATCGTTCGCGGCCACCCCGAGCGAGACGATCCAGTAGGACGCCAGAACCAACGCAAGCAGGGCCCGCGCGTACCGCGCCGTGTCGATCATCGCCTCACCCATCCTTTTCGGCATGTCCGGGAATTGGAGTTTCCCAGAACGCCGAGCATGACACTCGTCCTCGGACACCTGTCCAACCAGGACAACCGTCCAGCAGGAGCCGAGCATCGTGACTCCACGATCCATTGTCCGCTCTCCATGGCTCTCTTGCCCCTCAGACGAGAGCACTGCCGCGCCTCGTTCGTCATGCGAGACAACGGTGCGATCTCCCCGTGACTGCTGCCTGCACTGGATCCTATACCCAGCGTGCAAGCATGCTGAACGCAGCGAATTGCCCGCAAAGTCCGCATTCCGCGATGATGGGCCCCATCGATCCGCGCGGTAGTCACGATGCCAGCATTCCCCACGCACCACGTCGCAACCTCCATGTCGGATGTCTCGACCCCGGACGGCGGCGGTACGTCACGCGAAGCCGGGCATGCGTGGATGGACATCCCGCGGCTCGCCGGCCGCCTGCTGTGGCAGCACTGGCCCGCGTTGCTCGCGTGCTTCTTCGCGCAGCGCGTCGCCTACGACGTGTTGCTGTTCGGTGCGATCCAGCTCGCCGAGACGGGCGTGCTGCTGTCGTACGCGGCGATCGCGGTGCTGATCGTGAGCCAGCTGGTCGGTGCGATCGCGATGTTCCTCGTGCTGCGCCCGTCGATGCCGACGATGCAGTCGTCCGCCGGACTGCCGCCGATGGTCGCGCAGCGCTCCTGGCTGAGCGTGCTCGCGGTGGCGCTGCTGCCGTTCTTCGCCTACTACGCGGGCTGGGGCCTGCTGGAAGGGATCAAGCGCGACTTCGTGCTGACCTACCAGACGTGGGTGTCGTTCGAGCGGCGCGAGCCGCTGCAGGACATCCTCGCGCTGCGCGGCCTGTGGATCGCGCTGGTGCTGTCGTGGGGCCTGCGCGAAATATCGAAGCGCCGGTTCGCGGCGACGAAGCACGGCGGCTGGTCGATCGTGGTCGCGGCCTGCGAGGCCTACTGGCTGTTCGTGGGTGCCGCGGTGATCGCGCGCGGCTGGGCGCTCGCGACGGCGTGGTGGGAATCGCGCGTGGTCTACGCCGCGCTGACGACGTGGTGGGAGAACCCGTTCGTCGGCGTGATCTCGCTCGCGCCGCTCAAGCAGGTGTTCGATCCGGCATGGGCGCTGCTGTCGACCGCCGGCAGCGCCATGGTGATGCCGCTGGTGTGGCTGGCCATCGCCGCGATCGTGTACGGCATGGACTTGCGCCGCCGCGGCCGCCTGGACCGCCACGATGCGCATGCGCGACTGGTCAGCCGCCGCTACCGCCACCTGCACCCGGTGTGGAAGAAGGCGGTCGACAAGGCCAGCGGCGGATGGAACGGCAAGGGCATCCCGATCCTCAACGCGATCCGGCTCGTGCTGCGCGCGGGCCTGCCGGCGCTGCTCGTGCTGTGCGTGGGCTGGGCGCTGCTGGACTTCGTCGACGCCCACGCGTGGGGCCTCGCGACCACCCTCGTCGGGCCACAGCCCTGGGACGACTGGCGCGTGTTCGGGCAACCGTTGTCGCTGCTCTTCAACGGACCGATGTCGCTGCGGCCCGCGTTGTTCACGCAGCTGCTGCGCGTGGTGCTGCTCGCCGCGACCTTCGATCGCGCGATCGCCGGCCTGCGCGCGATGCGCGGCTGAGAGCGCTCAGTCGCGCGGCGCCGGCGACGCGAAGCGCAGGTAGGTGCCCATCTTCGGCGTCGTGGTGAACGGTGGGAAGAACACGTCGACATGCAGATCCTGCAGCGCGACGTCGGAAGGGATCAGGTAGGCGTGCGTGAACGCGAACGGCTGTCCCTCGACCGCCGTCGCCGGTTCGCCCGTCGCGCGCGAGCCGCAGGTTCCATTGAAACGCTGCCGCATCATCCAGGTCGAGAGCCTGGCCGGAAAGTTGGCTTCCCAGCGGCGTCCGTTCGCATCGACGAGTCGCCCCTTGCACTGGTCGAGACGTTGCGCATCGACACCCGCACCGGGGATCACCTCGAAATCGATCACCAGCCGCGTGGCCTCGGCGTGCAGGTATTCCGCGGCCGTGCCGACGGGCGCCACGTCGCGCCGCACGCCGACGATGCGCCAGCGCGCACCTTCGTAGTCGCTCCATGCCTGCGCATCGGTCGCCGCAGCGATCGCGGTGCGCGGCCGGATGCGGTCGAGTTCGCGCTCGTTGATGCGCCACGGCAGGTAGAACGCCAGCACGCCGAGCACGACCGCCGCGGCAAGCCAGGCGCGCTGGCGCCGCCACCAGGTTGGTGAAACAGGTGCGACGTCGTTCATGGCGCGCGCTCCGGCGAACGCAGGTCGAGCATAGGCACCGCCGCGTCGAGCAACGTCTTCACGTGTGCAGCATCGAGCCCGACGTCGACGTCGGCCAGGTGATCGAGCTGCGCCGGCGCGCCGTTGCCGCTGAAGAACTGCAGCGTCGCGCCCTCGAGCGCGTCGATCGGCACATCGAACACGTAGGCGCCGTTGGCGGGCAAGCCCGTCACGAGGTACAGGTCGGCCAGATTGAATCCCTTGAGGTCCGGTCGGTCGGCCGGCGCCGCGCGATAGACGCGTCCGTCGCGCGCGCGCAGCTGCGCACCGACATAACCGTTCGCCTGCGTCACCGTGACCTCCGCCAGTGCGGATAGCCAGATGCCGTCCGCCTTCACCTCGCGCGCCGGGCCATCGCTCGTGCGCGGATCGAGCCGATACGCATGGGCGAGCTTGAGCTTGCCGACCTTGACCGAAAAGTTGCGCGCCTCAAGCGTCTGCCCGGTCGCGCCGCGGATCAGCATCGGCGCGGTCTTCTCGTCCATCGAGGGCTCGTGCCGGCGCAGCGCGACGATCAACGCGAGCGAGGCGAGTGTCGCGACGACCAGCCCCCAGCGGATCGGCAGCGAGCGGTTCACGCGTCACCCCCTGCGCAGTCCTGCGAGACAGGCAGCGTGAACTTCCAGCCCGGGCCGTCCTGCAACCACATCGACTCGCCGCTCGCGTGGCTGCGTTCGACGAAGCGACGCTTGAACATGCCCCACGTTGACGTCGCCGGCGGCGCCATGCCGGACGGCAGCTCCCATATGAAGTCGACGAGTACCGGCAGGCCGGGGCCGAGATCGAAGCGCAACGTCGCGTCGTCGGCGCGCTGGGAGCGTTCCGCGAGTACGGGATCACCGTGGCCCTGCGGAAGCCAGACCACATCCTTGTCGAGGTAGGCGCGCATCGCGAGCCAGTCGCGCGATCGGCTCTCGACCTTCGCACGCAGGATCAGGTAACGCGGCTCCCCTTCCTTCGATGCGAGCTGCCCCGGACGCTGGTCGGCGCTCCACGCGCACAGCGGCGTGACGATGAACGCCTCCGAGGTGATCGGCACGCCGGCACCGGAGACCGGCATGGTGCCGCCGGTCGCGTCCGCGCGCCGGAAGCCGCCGGACAGCGCGACGATCGCAGCGGCGAGCGTCGCCGCGAGCAGCACCAGACGCCAGGACCGCTGTCGCCACAGCCGTTGCAGATCGCTGAACAGGGAGAGGACTCCACGAAGAAGCGCGACACCTTACCCGAAGCCACGGTGTCACGCGCCAGGCGTGCTTCCCGCCGTTGAGGTCACGTTACGGTTTCCGGAGCCCTCCCTGCCGAGATCGATCTACCGATCGCATTGCCACGTCAAGTGGTCCCAACGGCCACCGGAATCCAGGCAGGCGTCGCCTGCGATGAACGAAGACACCAGGAAGGCCACCACCCCGATCAGCACGAGCGAGGCGATCGTGACGAGGTTCCATACCGTTCGTTTCATGATGTTCCTGGAGGTGGAGACCTGCACCGCGAAACTCGATCGCCCTTGCTTTCCGGCACTGAACGAGACGGCAGGCCGACAGCCCTTTACAGCGACGTCGCGCGAGGTCGGGCGGCATTCCGACGCCGCCGTGATGCGGTCGCACATAACGGCACTGCTCGCCGCGCTGGTCAGGATCAGGCCTTCAAGGCCTGAATCGGCGAGCCAGCCGATCGCACTGTTCCGTCGAAAGTCAGCGAACAAGAGGCCGTCGGGCTATCACGATCCGGCGGGATCGCATCACGACTGCATCAGGCGCCTTGCACGCCCCGGCACTCTCCGCGTACCACCATGATTCTTACGGGCCGTGCGGGTTCGAAAGCGCGAGACCCTCAAGAATCGCCGGATCCGGGCCCAACTTGGGATCGGCAGACGTTGAATCCCCGGAGCGGTCGCGGTCGCGGTCGCGGTCGCGGTCGCGGTCGCGGTCGCAGCACAGCAACACCGACAGATCGGTGATGTCGATCGTCCTGCACAGATCCGCCAGCTCGCCCGTGCAGGCAGAGATCACGGAGACGTAGGTCTGCTTTCCGAACCACACGCTGTATCCACGACGCTGCTCGATCGTGGACACGTTCAGTGCGACGCCGGCAGGGACGATGGCCACGATCCCTTCCGGATTGTCCTTGCAGAGTCCCGTGACCGGACAATTCCTTTCGCGTGACGTCATGTCGACCCCGTAGTACCGCGAAGCCATGCGACTCGAACGCGGCCCCATGGTCGCGAGCACCAGGCGCTTCCCGCCATCGTCTACCGACATCACCGCGAGCGGCAGCTTCGTACGAAAGCTGGCGCCTCGAGCGTAGCCGCCGTGGGCATCGATCGAACCGACAGCATGACGCAGCCGGTGACGGTCACGAGCATCAACACTGCAATAAGGAAACGCGACGAGTTCGCCACGACACGGCTCCTTGCTTCCCGGACATCCCCATCGATCCTCCCACATCTAGTCACGATGCACGGGTCCGAACGACAGCTCACTTACGACGACGGCATCGCAGTCGAGCACGAGAAGGATGGCGGCATCCGGCGAAACGGGCAGCTTCGATGCGACCACCGTCACCGATGCCTTGTCGATCTTCGATAAGCGGACGTCGAAGCGCCCCTCGTTCCAGCGATGCCTGTCCGTCATGTGGCGCACGGAGGACTCGAGCACGGCAGATTCGGAAAACGCGCATGCGTCCGGATCGCGCTCGATGGCACCTCCGCTTGAAGCGACGATTGCCACCATGACTTTCGCCCGATACGCCATGCCTGCTCCGGAACCAGTCCTGGTCGCTCAACCAACGGTACGCATGGTCAGCACGAAACCCTAGAGGATCTCGAGAATGATCCTGTCTCTCATGCGCCCCGCTTCACGACCCGCACCATCCCGGTGGCGTGATGATCATCTCCGCTCCACATCGAACCGGCTTCGCACAGTCGCTTCGTCGACGAGGTGCAGCACGGGCTCTCCGCGCTCCAGCACGTAGAAGTCGTAAGCGTCGCCGACGCGTATCCTGATGGCCCGCGGGTAGTCGATCATCGAGGCTCCGGCCTTCCAGTACACATCGTCCTGGACGCCTTGCACGATGGTCCTGCCGCCCGCCCTGGCCTGAACCTCGAACTCCACGCGCCCCTGGTAGAACGCGATGTCGATGCGCTCCGCCTCGTCGCAGAGACGCTCGTGCGCCCGGCACCAGGACGGCAGTGGCCCCGGCGCGAGCGTGAAGACGGACTCGGGCCACTCGAGCTTTCCGCACGCGACCAGGCCAAACCATGCGGCGAGCATGACCGCCAGCGGACGCGAACACGCCACGCATCGACGAACGAACCGGTCCCATTGTCCCGCACGCTCGCGCGCGCCGCAGGTATCGACATTCATACGATCACCAGCACGACGAATGCCCCGACGAGCAGCGGCAGTCCGATCACGAGGCCGAGGACGTTGAGGAACGAGAGGCAGTCCCTGCAGTAGCTGTCTGCACCGAACAGCGGACCGGCGATCCAGTACGCCGGATTGAGCAGCCGCAGGGGCGAGAACGCTTCACGCCGTGCAGAGGATCCGCATCGCGTGCAGAGGAGCGTTCCGTCATGTCCCGATGTCATGCCCTGCTCCTTGCCGATGGCCAACCGACGACGCCCGAACCGGCTTCGACGAAGCGCGTCACTTCGCACGGACCTCGACGGTCCGTGACAGGACGCCGTCGGGGCCGGTGCCTGTTCGCGCCCCGACTCTAACCGCGCACGGCTGCCGGAGGAAACCGCAGACCGGCACGCCATCGCGCGCCACAGCCTCGCCCGAACCGTGAACCACGCCACACCCCCACTGCGAACGCCACCCCACGCGCACGACGCCGCCCGAAGGCCGCCACAACCCGCCCGCTATACTTCGTGCGGGGAGCGGAGCCGTTGCGGCGCCGCCTGATCCTGCACGCCTCACCTGGAAGGTATCCGTGATGATCTCTCGCTCGTCCGTGCTGCGCCTCGGTCGCGTCGGTGCTGCTGCCGCCGTGTCGCTTCTCCTCTTCGCCGGATGCGGCAAGCCGCCGTCGGGCGTGCCCGATCTGCAGGGAGGCAAGCCGCCCGTGCAGGCCGAGGCCGCGACGCCGGCCGCCACGGCAGGGTTCGCGATCGCCTCGGCGCGCGCCGAGCAGCACCAGGGCCAGCTCGCGCTCGCGATCGAGTTCACGCAGGCCATCGCGGGCTCGCAGTCGTTCGACGACCTCATCGCGGTCACCGACTCGAAGGGCGCCGCCGTGACGGGCAGCTGGGGGCTCGACGAGGATGCGAAGACGCTGCGCTTCCCGTACATCCAGGCCAACGCGAACTACACGGTGCGCCTCAAGCCCGGCCTCGCGGCTGCGGACGGCAAGACGCTCGGCAACGAGGCGACCAAGGATGTCTACACCGGTCCGCTCGAGCCCGCCGCGGGCTTCGCCGCGCACGGCAGCGTGCTGCCCGCGCGCGAGACGCGCGGCCTGCCGGTCGTGTCGGTCAACGTCAACGAAGTGGACGTCGAGTTCCTGCGCGTGCGCGACGACGAGGTCGCGAACTTCTTCGCCGCGTACCAGAAGAACGGTCGCCGCGGCTCGTGGGACCTCGATCCGCAGTACGGCTGGTACGGTCGCGAGGGCAGGCCGGTCGCGCAGATCGCGGACTCCGTCTACGCCAACCGCTTCCTGCTCGCCGGCAAGGAGAACGAGCGCGCGCTCAACTACCTGCCGATCCAGAACATCAACGAGCTCGCCAAGCCGGGCCTGTACTTCGCGACGCTGCGCCAGGCCGGCACGTTCCGCGACGAGCTCGAGACGAGCTTCTTCTTCGTCAGCGACATCGGCGTGCACACGCGCGCCTACAAGGATTCGCTGTTCGTGCACGCGGCCTCGCTCAAGAGCGGCGACGCGATCGGCGGCGTCGAGTTCCACGTGCTCGACGGCAAGGGCGAGACGGTCGCGAGCGGCAAGGCCGACGAGAGCGGCAACGCGCTGCTGTCGTACACGCTCAAGGCCGAGCACGTGCTCGTCGCGCGCTCGGGCCGCGACGTGTCGCTGGTGCCGTTCAACCAGCCCGCGCTGGATCTTTCCGATTTCGACGTCGCCGGCCGCCGCCAGGCCTGGTTCGACGTGTTCGCATGGAGCGGCCGCGACCTCTACCGCCCGGGCGAGACCGTGCGCCTGTCCGCGCTGCTGCGCGACAACGACGGCCACGCGATCAAGCCGCAGCCGCTCTTCGTGACACTCAAGCAGCCCGACGGACGCCTCTACGCCGAGGCCAAGCTCGAGCCGAAGTCGCTCGGCTACTTCGAGTGGTCGCGCGAGATTCCGGCCGATGCGCCGACCGGCCGCTGGCAGGTCGAGTTCCGCCTCGATCCGGGCAGCAAGGAAGCCACCCAGGGCATGACGCTGCGCATCGAGGAGTTCCTGCCCGAGCGCATGAAGCTCGACCTCAAGACCGCGCAGGAGCAGCTCAAGCCCGCCGAGCCGCTCAAGCTCGAGGTGCAGGGCGACTACCTCTACGGCGCGCCCGCATCGGGCAACCGCTTCAGCGCGCGCCTCACGCTCGCGCCCGACGTGCACCCGGTCGCGAGCAAGAAGGATTTCTTCTTCGGTGATCCGACCATCGAGCTGCCGAAGGAAGCCAAGGACATCATCGACGCCGAGCTCGACGAGGCCGGCGCCTATACCGAGGACGTGACCGTGCTCGAGGACGCCAACGTGAAGGCGCCCGTCTCGGCCGTCGTCGCGGGCAGCCTCTACGAGACCGGTGGCCGCACGGTCACGCGCTCGCTCGTGCGCACCGTGTGGCCGGCCGATGCGCTGGTCGGCGTGCGCCCGCTGTTCGACGTCAAGGACGGTGCCGGTGCGAACAGCCGCGCGGGCTTCGAGCTCGTGCGCAGCAACGCCGCGGGCGACCTGCTCGACGGCAAGGGCCTCAAGCTCACGCTCGTGCGCGAGCGCCGCGACTACCACTGGGTGTGGGACCGCGAGAGCGGCTGGCGCTTCAACTACAACGAGCGCTACGAGACCGCGCAGACGCGCGAGCTCGATGCCGAGGCCGGCAAGGCGATCCGCTTCGACGTCGACGTCGAATGGGGCGGCTACCGCATCGAGATCCTCGATCCGGCCACGGGCCTGGTCATGCGCTTCCCGTTCACCGCGGGCTGGAGCTGGAACGACGACAACCGCGGCGACGAGGCGCGCCCGGACAAGGTCAAGCTCGCGCTCGACAAGCAGAGCTACCGCGCCGGCGACACGCTCAAGGTCACGCTGACGCCGCCGCACAACGGCCCCGGCGTGCTGATCGTCGAATCCGACAAGATGCTCTACACGCGCAACATCGACGCCAAGGCCGGCAGCACGTTCGAGATCCCGGTCACCGAGGAGTGGGAGCGCCACGACGTCTACCTGACCGCGCTGGTGTTCCGCGGCGGTTCGGCGGCCGAGCGCATCACGCCCGCGCGTGCGGTCGGCGAGGCCTTCATCCCGATGGACCGCAGCGACCGCAAGGTCGAGGTGCAGATCGAGGCGCCGCAGCTCATGAAGCCGCAGACGACACTGCCGGTGACGGTCAAGGTGCCCGCGCTGGCCGGCAAGACCGCGCAGGTGAAGGTGTCGGCGGTCGACGTCGGCATCCTCAACATCACGCGCTTCGCACGCCCCGACCCGACCGGCTGGTTCTTCGCGCAGCGCCGCCTCGGCGTCGACGCGTACGATCTCTACGGCCGCGTCATCGAGAGCTACGAAGGCGGCACCGCGAAACTGCGCTACGGCGGCGACATGGCGCTCGACGCGCTGCCGCAGGCGCGTCGCCCGACCGCCAAGGTACTCACCGTGGACCTGTTCTCGGGCGCGGTCGAACTCGATGCGCAGGGCAACGCGAAGATCGCCCTCGAGGTGCCCGACTTCAACGGCACGCTGCGCGTGACTGCAGTCGCGTTCGCCGAGGACCGCTACGGCAGCACCGATGCCGAGACCGTCGTGCGCGCGCCGCTCGTGGCCGAGATCAGCACGCCGCGCGTGCTCGCGCCGGGCGACCAGTCCACGGTCACGCTCGACCTGCAGAACTTCTCGGGTGCCGAGCGCTCGTTCCGCGTGCGCGTGCTCGCCGACAAGCCGATCGCGGTGCGCGACGGCGAACAGACGGTGACGCTCGCCGACAACGCCAAGAAGACCATCAACGTACCGCTGACCGCGCTCGAGGGCTACGGCGTCGGCGCGGTGCGCGTCGAGGCCGATTCGACCGACCAGGCCGGCGAGGCGATCCGCATCCGCCGTGCGTTCGAGATGGTCGTGCGCGCGGGCTGGCCGTCGATCATGCGTTCGACGCCGCAGTCGCTCGACACGCTCGCGCCGATCACGCTCGGCGCAGGTGCGCTCGACGGCCTCATCGCCGATTCGGTGAGCGCGCGCATGACCGTCAGCGCGCTGCCGCCGCTGCCGTTCGCGGCCGCGCTGACCGACCTGCTCAAGTACCCGTACGGCTGCGTCGAGCAGACCACGAGCAAGGGCTTCGCCGCGCTGATCCTCGATGCGTCGACGGCCGAGAAGCTGCACGTCGACGGCCTCGACGCCGACACGCGCCGCCAGCGCATCGAAGGCGCGATCGGCCGCATCGCCTCGATGCAGGCCGGCACGGGTCACTTCTCGATGTGGGGCGGCGACACCGGCGTCAACACGTACATCACGCCGTACGTCACCGAGTTCCTGCTCGATGCACGCGACGAAGGCTTCGTGGTGCCCGAGGAGATGCTGCAGAAGGCCCTCAAGCGCCTGTCGGACGACCTGCTCTCGGGCGGCAACCCGTACTACGGCTACGACAACTCCGACCACCTGCGCTTCGCCGGCCAGGCGTGGTCGGCCTACGTGCTCGCCCGCGTCAACCGCGCGCCGCTCGGCACGCTGCGCGTGCTGTTCGACAACGAGCGCCAGAAGTCGCTGACCGCGCTGCCGCTCGCGCAGCTCGGCGTCGCGCTCAAGCTCATGGGCGACGCGCCGCGCGCCGAGAAGGCGGTCGAGGAAGCGTTCGCGAAGGACGTCAAGCGCCCGCGCTGGCTCGGCGACTACGGCTCGGACCTGCGCGACACCGCGTTGATGGTCTCGCTCGTGCAGCGCCACGGCCTTTCGAAGCCCGAGTACGGCGCACGCGTGTTCGACCTCGCGCGTTCGCTCAAGGTCGAGCAGCGCCAGGGCGAGCAGTCCGCGCAGCGCTGGGGTGGCACCTCACGCCTCTACCTCAGCACGCAGGAGCAGATCGCGATCGCGCGCCTCGGCAAGAACCTCATCGCCGACGGCGACGCGGTGGTGTCGGGCAGCGTCGAGATCGGCGGCACCGCGACGCCGGTCACGCCGGACCGCATCTGGAGCCGCGGCTTCGACGCCGCCGCGCTGCGTGTCGGCGTGCGCATGACGCCGCAGGGCAACCCGCCGCTGTATGCCTCGATCGACATCGCCGGCGTGCCGCGCACGGCGCCTGCGGTCGACGACAGCAAGGTGTTCATCCAGCGCAGCTACTACACGCTGGACGGCAAGCCGTGGCAGGTCGCGCCGCTCAAGGAAGGCGACGGCCTCATCGTCGGCCTGCGCATCGAGGCGCGCGAGGCGATGCCCGACGCGCTGCTCGTCGACCTGCTGCCGGGCGGCCTCGAGATCGAGAACTTCAACCTCACCGACGCCAAGCAGTGGGCCGACGTGGTCGTCAACGGCATCACGCTGAGCGACCGCAGCAGTGCCGCCGACGTGCAGCACGAGGAGTTCCGCGACGACCGCTACGTGGCCGCGCTCAAGCTCGACCAGGGCCAGCAGGCGAACGTGTTCTACCTCGTGCGTGCGGTCTCGCCGGGCACGTTCCTCGTGCCGCCGCCGCTGGTCGAGGACATGTACCGTCCCGAAGTCCGCGGCATCGGCCGCAGCAGCGTCACCAGCGTGACGGTCGGCAAGCCCTGATCCACGCCACCCGCCGCCGGCCCTGTGCCGGCGGCGGGTCCGCGCGATGCACGATGATGATTCGCCGCATCACCGCCCACCCCGCCTTGTCACGACCTTCCGCTCACGCATGACCGCGAGCCCCGACACCGCGGCCACGCACGACGCCGCGACGCCGCGTCGATTCCCGCGCCTGCGCCGCTGGATGCGTCGCATCGGCATCGCGATCGCCGCACTGCTCGTGGTCGCGTTCGTGCTCGATCGGTTGTTCCCGCTACCGCTGCCGACCGACTCGGGCGGCAGCACGGTCGTGCTCGCGCGCGACGGCACGCCGCTGCGCGCGTTCGCCGATGCCGAAGGCATCTGGCGCTATCCGGTCACGCCCGACGACGTCTCGCCGCTCTACCTCGATGCGCTGCTCGGCTACGAGGACCGCTGGTTCCATCGGCATCCGGGCATCAATCCGGTCGCCGCCGCACGTGCGCTCGGCCAGATGGTCGCGAACCGCCGCATCGTCTCGGGCGGGTCGACGTTGACGATGCAGGTCGCGCGCATCCTCGAGCCGCAGTCGCGCAGCCTCGGCGGCAAGCTGCGCCAGGCCTTGCGTGCACTGCAGCTCGAGGCGCACCTGTCCAAGCGCGAGATCCTCACGCTGTACCTCGACCGCGCGCCGTTCGGCGGCACGCTGCAAGGCGTGGAGGCCGCGTCGTGGGCTTATCTCGGCAAGTCGGCGCGCCAGCTCTCGCATGCCGAGGCCGCGCTGCTCGCGGTGCTGCCGCAGGCGCCGAGCCGGCTGCGTCCGGACCGCGAACCCGAGCGCGCACGCGCCGCGCGCGACAAGGTGCTCGACCGCATGGTCGCGCTCGGCGTGTGGACGCCCGCGCAGGTGCACGACGCGCGCGTCGAGAGCGTCGTCGCGCGCACGCTCGAACCGCCGCTCAGCGCGGCGCTGCTCGCCGAACGCCTGCGCAGCGCGCAACCGCGTGCGCGGCGCATCGAGACGACGATCGACATCGAGCTGCAGCGCGCGCTCGAAGGCCGCGTGCGCGACTACCTCGCGCGCCTGCCCGAGCGCACCTCGGCGGCGCTGCTCGTCGTCGACAACGCCGACCTTGCCGCGCGCGCCTACGTCGGCTCGGCCACGTTCGGCGACGAGGCGCGCCTCGGCCACGTCGACATGGTGCGCGCGTGGCGCTCGCCGGGATCGACGCTCAAGCCGTTCCTGTACGGCCTCGCGCTCGACGACGGCCTCATCCATTCCGAGAGCCTGCTCGTCGACGCGCCGCAGTCGTTCGGCAGCTACCGCCCCGGCAACTTCGACATGGCCTTCAACGGACCGGTCGGCGCGGCCGAGTCGCTGCGGCTGTCACTCAACGTGCCCGCAGTCGACCTGCTCGATCGCGTCGGTCCCGTGCGTTTCGCGGCGCGTCTCGCCAACACGGGCCTCACGCTGCGCCTGCCGCGCGGCGTGGTGCCGAACCTGTCGGTGATCCTCGGCGGCGCCGGCGTGCGCATGGAGGATCTCGTCGGCGCCTACGCCTCGCTCAACCGCAAGGGCGTCGGCGGACGCGTGCGCTACACGAACGACGCCCTGCAGCAGGATCGCCGTGTGCTGTCGGAAGGTGCCGCGTGGATCGTGCGCGAAATGCTCGAGGCGAATCCGCGCCCGGGCTACCGTGCCGACACGTTCGACACCGGCGCCAAGCCACGCGTGGCGTGGAAGACCGGCACGAGCTACGGCTTCCGCGATGCCTGGGCGATCGGCGGTACGCGCCGCCATACGGTCGCGGTGTGGATCGGCCGTCCCGACGGCACGCCGCTGCCGGGCCAGTACGGTGCGGTCACCGCATTGCCGCTCATGTTCCAGGTCGTCGACAGCCTGCCGCGCGCGGCGTTGTCGGCGGTGCCCGATGCACCGCCGTCATCGGTGACCGAGACGGAGATCTGCTGGCCGCTGGGGCTCGCCTACGATGCGGCCTCGGCGACGACCTGCCACCAGAAGCGCAAGGCCTGGATCCTCGACGGCGTTGTGCCGCCGACCTTGCCCGAGCGCGAGGCCTCGCACTGGACCAGCGGCCTCGTGCACGTGCGCGTCGACGCGAAGACCGGCGCGCGCCTCACCGCAGGATGCACCGCGGACGAGGAACGCGGCCTCGACGTCGCGCGCTGGCCTGCCCTCGCCTATCCGTGGCTGTCGCGCGAGCAGCGTCGTCGCGCGAACCTGCCGCCGCGCGCAGCGGGCTGTGTCGCCGACGGCCTCGACGCGACGCATTCGCTGCGCATCGACGGCATCAACGATGGCGGCGCGATCGCCCGCGCGCCGAACAGCGACAAGCCCGCGATGCTGCGCCTGCGCGCCCTCGGCACGACCGAGGACGTGACCTGGCTCGTCAACGGTCGTGTCGAGGCACAGACGAGCGGCAGCCAACCGTTCGAGCATGCCTTCGCGGACACCGGCGCACAGACCGTCACCGCGATGACGCCGACCGGCGCGTGGGCACAGGTCGGCGTGCAGGTGCTGCGCTGACTCAGTGCTTGCGGCGCTCGGCAACGCGCTCGCGCACCGCTTCGAGTTCGGCCGGCGAGAGCTTGCCGTCCTTGTCGGTATCGATCTGATCGAAGCGCTTGGCCAGGCGCGGGAAGGCCTTCGCCTCCTCCTTGTCGAGCAGGCCGTCGCCGTTCGCGTCGGCGCTCTTCATGCGCTCGGGCAAGGTGCCGGGTGCGGGCGTGGCCGGCGCGGGATCGGCCGCGAACGAGGTGGTCGACACGAGGGCGAGGGCGAGGGCGAGCAGCAGGGTACGTAGCGTCATGGGGTTCTCCGGGTTCGGGACGGTGCCGTCGGCGCGATGGCCGCAGCACGGTGTTCAACGCCTGCGCGCGGACACCGTTGACGCTCCTCGCGCAAACGGATGTAAAGCCAACCCCAGTGAATGGCGTCATGTTCTGCCTCCTGCAGCCTGCTCGAACGTGCCGCCGTTCAAGGACGAATGAACCTGCCCTCAGCTTGGGTCCCCACTCGGATCGGACGCGTCCCGACAGGCCACGCGGCCCCTTGATCGTCCGCGCGCTAAAATGGCAGGTCCCACCCCCGGATGCCCCGCCATGCCCTCGTTCGACGTCGTTTCCAAGCTCGATGACCACGAAGTCACCAATGCGGTCGACCAGGCCAACCGCGAGCTCGACAAGCGCTTCGACTTCAAGGGCAGCGGCGCCTCGTTCGAACTCGCCGACGGCGTCGTGACGCTCAAGGCCGATGCCGAGTTCCGCCTAAAGCAGATGCAGGACGTGCTGCTGCAGCGCCTCGCCGCGCGCGGCATCGACATCCGCTGCGCCGACATCGCCGAGCCCGAGACCAACCTCGCCAGCGCGCGCCAGAAGGTCACACTCAAGCAGGGCATCGACCAGACGCTCGCCAAGAAGATCGTCAAGCTCATCAAGGATTCGGGCCTCAAGGTGCAGGCGCAGATCCAGGGCGACCAGCTGCGCGTCAACGGCAAGAAGCGCGACGACCTGCAGGACGCGATCGCGTTCCTGCGCAAGAGCGACGTCGAGATGCCCCTGCAGTACGAGAACTTCCGCGACTGATCGCGGCCGCCCGCGGGACGCGGCACGACGTCCCGCGGAAGACCCGATCACCGATCGTGTGATAGTCCGATCGACCTTCCTTCGCTGGATCTAGGCGTACGTCGCCATGTCCACAAGGAGTCCCCCGATGCGATCGACACACCACGCGCTCAGCGCCCTGCTCGCGCTCGCCGCGACGACGACGGCCACGGCCCAGACGGGCTCGCGCGGCCATCCGGTCACGGCGCCGTCTTCCACGAAGGCTGCGGCGACGACGGAAGCCTTCCCGGCACCGCGCGTGTCATCGATGTCGGAAAACTTCGAGGACATCACGTTCCTCGCCAGCAGAGGATGGTTCCAGCAGAACAACAGCCAGCCCGTGGGCAGCACGGGCTGGTCGCAAGGACCGAGCGTGGCCAACGGAGGGCCCATCGATGCACATGCCGGCAGCGCCAACAGCTTCATCAGCGCGAACTTCAACAACACATCCGGCTACAACACGATCAGCAACTGGCTGGTGACGCCGGAGCTCGACTTCGGCGCTGGTGCGACCTTCAGGTTCCATACGCGCAAGGCATCGCCCGACGAGTACGCCGATCGCCTCGAGGTGCGCATCAGCACCAACGGTGCGAGCACGAACGTCGGCACCGGCGCGACGGGTACCGGCGACTTCTCCACGACCCTGCTCACGATCAATCCCGACCTCGCGCTCGGCGTCTACCCGACCACCTGGACGTCCTTCACGCTGTCGCACGCACAAGGCCTGCCGCACTCGGGCACCGGACGCATCGCATTCCGCTACCACGTCACCAGCGGCGGACCGAACGGCATCAACTCGGACTTCATCGCCCTCGACACGCTCAGCTACGCGGCCGGTTCGCCCGAGTACTCGATCGGCGTCATCGTGAGCGGCCTCGCCGGCAGCGGTCTCACCGTCACGCTCGACGGCGGAACGCCGGTGGCGATCAGCCAGAACGGCATCTTCCGCTTCCCGGGCTACGTCGCGCCGGGCACGGCGTACACCGTCGCCGTCGAGACGCAACCCGGCACGCCGTCCCAGACATGCACGATCAACGCGCCCACCGGCACGGCGACGTCGGATGTCCTCGTCGGTGTCGCCTGCACGACGCACCGCTTCACCGTCGGCGGCACGATCTCGGGTCTCGCGGGTACGGGGCTGGAGCTGACCCTCGGCAGTCAGAGGCTCGCCGTACCCGCCTACGCGACGGGCTTCACGTTCCCGAACAGCGTCGCCTCGGGATCGAACTACGCGGTGGCGATCGCGTCGCCACCGCGATTCCCGCACCAGATCTGCACGCTCTCGAACGGCGGCGGCACGATCGGCGACGAAGATATCGACGATGTCGACGTCGCCTGCATCTTCGATGCCGACGTGCTGTTCGCGAACGACTTCGAGACCCCGCCGACGCCGACAGCAGCAGCAGTCGCCACATCGATCGCGGACGCCGGCGTCGATTCGGACACCTCGGTCGCATCGCCTGCGGTGGCCGAGTCGCAGGCGGACAAGGCAACGTCGTCCATGGCACCTGGCATCGTGCCCGCGACCGGCACGCATGACGCGGACGGCGTGTCGTCGACGGCCGGGGCGGTGGTGCCGCGCGGCACGCCCGATGCCGTGCCGCTGCCGACGCTCGATCGCGCAGCGCTCGCCGTGCTCGCGGGACTGCTCGTGCTCGCGACGGCATGGATGCGTCGCCGACGCGTCATGTGATCGTGCACCGGAGCGGCGACACGCGCCGCCGCTCCGGTACGCATCGAACCGCGTGACCTCGACGGCAGCGCGAGGGCGAGCCGCGTCGAGCACCCTCACGCCGTCATGGCGAGCTTCTTCGTCGTCGCGCTGCCATCACGTGTCACCCTTCGCACCAAGGGATTCGACGGGACGGAGCGGCGCTACAACCGCGCCGATGCCACCATGCGCATGCGCGCCATCAGCGTGCGCAGCGCGAGCGGCTTGAGCGGCTTGTGCAGCAGATGACAGCCGGCAGCCGCGACCGCGTCACGCACGCCGTCGCTGTGGTCGGCGGTGATGATCGCGCACGGCAGCGCACGCGCCTCGGCGCCGAGCGCCTCGCGCAGGTCGAGTCCGGTGACCGTGTGATCGAGGTGGTAGTCGAACAGCAGGATGTCGGCGCCGTCCTGTTCGAACGAGGCGATTGCCTGCTCGGGCGTGCGCGCCGCGCGCACGTCGCATTGCCAGCCGTCGAGCAGCGCCTGCATCGCGCGCAGCACGGCGGCGTCGTTGTCGACGACGAGCACGCGGCTGCGCGGCAAGGCAGGCACCGGAACATCCACGCGCACGGGTGACGGCGTGCTCGCCGCCGCGAGCGGCACCTCGATCGCGAACACCGTGCCGTGGCCGACGCGCGAACGCAGGCGAAGCGGATGGCCGAGCAGGCGCGCGATGCGCTCGGCGATCGCGAGGCCGAGGCCAAGGCCATCGCCCGTGTCGCCGAGGCGACGGAACTCCTCGAACACGAGGCCGCGGTCGGCCTCGGCGATGCCGACGCCGGTGTCCCAGACCTCGATCGACAGCGAGGCGCCGCGACGCCGACAACCGAGCACGATGCGGCCGCGGCTCGTGTAGCGCACCGCGTTGGCGAGGAAGTTCTGCACGACGCGACGCAGCAGCTGCGGATCGCTGTCGACCCAGGCGCGCGTCGGGATGCAGTGCAGGCCGAGGCCGCGCTCCTCGGCGAGCACGCGGAACTCGGCGGCGAGGCCGCGCATCCAGTCGTCGAGCGCGAACGCGCGCCGCTGCGCCTGCATGCGCCCGCTGTCGAGGCGCGACATGTCGAGCAGGCCCGACAGCAACGCCTCGGCCGAGGTCAGCGAACCGTCGATGTGGCCGAGCGCCTCGCGGTACTCGTCGTGGCGCAGGCGTTGCGCGAGCGCATGCGTGAACAGGTGCGCGGCGTTGAGCGGCTGCGCGAGGTCGTGGCTGACCGCAGCGAGGAAGCGGCCCTTCGCCTTGTTCGCGCGCTCGGCCTCGCGTTTGGCCGAGGCGAGCTCGGCGGTGCGCTCGCCGACGCGCTGCTCGAGCGTCTCGGCGACGCGCTTGAGTTCGGTCTCGCTGCGACGGAACGCGGTGACGTCGGTGAACGTCGCGACGAAGCCGCCGCCCGGCATCGGGTTGCCGCGGATCTCGACGACGCGTCCGCCGTCGCCACCCGGGAAGCGGCGCTCGGTCACGTACGGCGTGCCCGCGCGCATGTGGGCGAGACGCTTGCCGACTTCGCGCTCGAGATCGTCGTCGCCGGCGAGGCCGCGCCGCGCATTCCAGCGCACGAGATCGGCCACCGGCACGCCGACGCGCAGCAGCTCGGGCGGGTAGTCGAATAGCGCCGCGTACGGTCGATTCCACGCGACGAGGGCGAGCTCCTTGTCGACGACGCTGATGCCCTGGCTCATGTTCTCGAGCGCGGCCTCGAGCACGCGCTGGTTGAAGCGCAGGTCCTGCGAGGCCTCGCCGACGATCGCGGCGACGGTCTCGAGTTCGGCACCCTGCTCGCGCCGCGCGACCGTGAGCAGCAGGCGTGCCGACGCCGCACCGATGACCGCGGCGAGTTCGTGCTCGACCGCGGCGACCGTGTCCTCGGGGGCGAGCAGGCCTTCGCCGTCCGCCGGCAGCAGCGTGGCGACCTGCTCGGGCGGCAGGAAGCGTGTCGCGAGTGCGCGCAGCTCGTCGATGCCGACGCCGCCGAGTCGCGGCGTCGAGGCGGCATGCGCGAAGCGCGAACGCGCAACCAGCGCGAGCACGGCGAGATTCGCGGCGAGGCTCGCGACGACGGCACGGCCGAGGCGGCTCCAGTCGTCGAGGCCGAACAGGCGGTCGGGTGCGAGCCAGGCGATGCCGTACGGACCATCCTGCATCCACGGCGACGTGGCATCGGCGATCGTCGGCAGCAGCAGTGCGTAAAGCCACACGAGCGTGCCAACGACGAGGCCGGCGCCGACCGCACGCGCACCGATCTGCGGGCGGTAGACCGCGGCGAGCACGCCCGGCGCGATCGCCGCGAGCGCCGAGAACGACAGCGCACCGATGTCGGCGAGCGCGTCGTTGGCGACGAGCACGCGGCTGTACATCCACGCCGCGAGCACGACGCACAGGATGATGATGCGACGCTGCACGAGGACTTCGCCGCGCAGGTCACCGGCGGCACGGCGCCAGCCCCAGCGCACGCGCAGCGGTGCGATCCAGTGATTGCCGATCATGAGGCTCAGCGCGAGCGTGGCGACCACGACCATGCTCGTCGCGGCGCTGAGGCCACCGAGGAACGCGACGAGCGCGAGGCCGTCGTGGCCTTGCGCGAGCGGCAGCGCGAGCACGTAGAGATCCGAGGGCACGCCGACCGGCGCGAGCAGCGCATCGCCGGCGCGCGCGAGCGGCAGGATCGGCAGCGCCACCACGAGCATGTACAGCGGGAACAGCCAGCGCGCGGTGCGCACGTGCGCGGGATCGCGGCATTCGACGACGCCGGCGTGGAACTGGTGCGGCAGCGTGAACGTCGCGAGGGCACCGAGCATGACCAGCGTCGCGAAACCCGACGCGCCGCCGGCCGGCGGCGGTTCGACGGCGGTCGAGGCCGGCAGGTCGAGCCCCGAGACGACGAGTGCGCCGAGCGCGAGCATCGCGACGAGCTTGAACAGCGATTCGAACGCCATCGCGAGCACGAGGCCGCGGTTGTGCTCGATCGCGCTCGCACGACGCGTGCCGAACAGCATCGCGAACAGCGCCATCGCGAGCGCGACCCACAGCGCGCTGTCCTGCCAGGCCGAGACCGCGAGTTCCTGGCGCCGCGCGAGCATGCCGTAGCTCATCGCGACCGCCTTCAGCTGCAGCGCGACGTACGGCACGATGCCGAGCACGGCGACCAACGTGATCAGCGCCGCGATGACCGGGTTGCGGCCGAGGCGGATCGCGACGAGGTCGGCGATCGACGTGCTGTGGTGCGCGCGCGCGATCGCGACGAGGCGCATGAGCACGCCGAAGCCGAACGCATAGAGCAGGATCGTGCCGATGAACGTCGGCGGCATCCACCAGCCCGAACGCGAGGCCTGCGTGACCGTGCCGTAGAACGTCCACGAGGTGCAGTACACCGCGAGTGACAATGCGTAGACGATCGACCAGTGCCGCGCGAGGATGCGCGGCTGGCGATCGCCGACGAGCGCGACACCGAACAGCAGGCCGAGCCAGAGCAGGCCCGCGGCGAGGATGCCGAGATCGGTCAGCATCGCGAGGCTGTGCGCATGTTCGACATGCGATGCACGCGGGAAGCGGGACGATCATGTGCGCGCCGGTCGACGCGGCCATCGCGGTTCATGCAGGACACGACGCGAGGCGCGGGCACATCCACCGCACCACACGCTTGCGTCGTCACGCCGGCAGGCTCCGCGGCGCGCATGCCGCGGAGCATCGCTTCAGTCGAGGGGTGCGCCGAGCGCCTTCGCGAGGTTGGCCACCCAGCGCAGCTGCGCGCCCGTGCGTGTGTCGTAGTCGGCACCGCCGTAGCCCCACCAGTCCCAGCACGCCTTCGGATTGAGCGGCGCGTAGCTCGCCTGGGCTTGAGGATACAGCACGACCACGTTCGCGGCGTCGGCCCAGCGGTTGTAGCCGGCCTCGGCGACGAAGGCCTGACCGACCGCATCCACGTTCTGCTGGCAGCCGTGGAAGGCGATGTGCAGCGCGCAGGTCTCGCCGGCCGCACAGGCCTTCGGCACGTAGAGGTAGCCCTTCTCCGCGAGATGCGGGGCCTTGTCCTTGTCGGCATACGCCGCCTGCTCGAACGTGCGCAGCTCGCCGTCGCCCGCACCGGGCGTCGCGGCGAGCGACGGCACGAGCGCGGCGAACACCGCGTGCGCACCGTCGAATCCGCACTTGCCGAGATACGGCGATTCGGCCTTGTCGCAGGCCGCGCCGGCCGACTCGGTCGGGAACGTGTGCGCGATCGCACGCGCGGCATCTTCCTCGACGACCGCGCCACCGAGCTGGCGGTACAGCTCCGCAGACGCCGCGCTGACGCCGGCACCGACCGTGGTATCGAGCGTGCCGTGGAACACGAACACGCGATCGCCTTCGAGTCCCGCCAGCGGCGCGAGTGCACCGGAGGCCGCACGATCGCGAACACGTGCGGCGAGCGCTGCCGCATCGGGACCGCTGACACCCTGCGCGGGATTCATGCAACGCCCGAGCGCGGTCTCGAGGCTGCCTTCGGCGCAGCCGTAGGGACCGCCCGCGAGCAGCGCCGCGCCGGCGATGCGATCCGAGAACGCGAGGTGCACCTGCGTGGCCATGTACGCGCCCGACGACAGGCCCGACACGGTCGTGCGCGAGGCGTCGAGCTTGAGTGCAGGCAGGGCCGAGGCCGGAGCCTCGGCACCGCCGCAGGCCGACAGCGTGGCCAGCATCGCCGCGGCGAGGCCGGCCGCGGCAGCGTTGCGGACGTGGCGCATCAGAAGTTGTACCGCGCGGTGACGTAGTAGTTGCGCGGCATCGCGTAGTACGCGGTCTGGATGTTGCCGACGCTCGAGAACTCCTGCGCATCCGTCTTGTAGAGCTTGTCGGTCAGGTTGCGCACGCCGGCGCGCAGCTGCCAGCGGTAGTCCGGCGAGTCCCAGATGCCGAACAAGCCGGCCGTCGTGAACGCGTCCTGCTTGAGCACGTCGCGGTTGTCGACGCTGAGCCAGCTGTCGGCGCGGTAGGACACGTCGCCACCGAACGTGAGGCTGCCCGAGTCGCCGAGGCTGAACACCTGGCTCGCGGCGAGGCGCGCGGTCCACTTCGGCGAGAACGGCACGTGATCGTGCAGGCCCGCGAGTGCCGGCGTCGTGGCGACGCGCGGATCGTTGAACTCGTCGTAGCGCGCGTCCATCCAGCCGACCTGCGCCGACAGGCGCGTGCCCTCGCCGACCAGCGCGGTACCTTCGAACTCGACACCGTCGATCTTGAGCTTGGCCGCGTTGAGCACCGGGAAGCTGCCCGCTTCCTCGCCGCTCACGCGCGCCTGGAAGTCGTCGTAGTTGCTGTGGAACGCGGTGACGCTGCCGAGCAGGCGACCGTCGGACGAGCTCATCTTGAGGCCCATCTCGTAGGTCCAGACGAACTCGGGATCGAACTCGGGGCGCGCCGCTTCTGCGGCGGCGTTGGCGCGACCGTTGAAGCCGCCCGACTTGAAGCCGCGGTTGGCCGAGACGTAGCCCATGAGCTGGTCGCTGAAGGCCTTCTGCAGGCTCAGCGACGGCGTGACCGCGTTCCAGGTCTTCTTCGCATCGAACGCGACCGTGCCGTTGAGCGAGGCAAGCACCGGACCCCAGAACGTGCTCGTCGAGCGCTCGTAGTCCTTGGTCTCGCGCGTGTAGCGGATGCCGGCGCCGAGGGTCCAGCTCGGCGCGAACTCCCAGTTGACCTGGCCGTAGGCGGCCGCGCTGCGCGTCTCGAGATCGTCGCCGATCGTGCGCAGGAACGTGATCGGCGTGCCGGCGAAGCCGAAGAAGTCGTCGGCCCACGCATACTGCGTGGACGGCACGTGCTCGCGCATGAAGTACAGGCCGTAGGTCGCGTGCAGGTTGCTGCCGTTGTCGTACTGCGCCTGCAGTTCCTGGCTGAACTGGTCCTGGTCGATGCCGACGAAGACGTCGCCGAGCGAGAACTCCGAGGCGTCGATGTCGATGAACGCCTTCGAGCTGAGGTCGCGGTAGGCGGTGATGCTCTTGAACATCCACGCGTCGGACGGCGTCCACGTCAGCGCCGCCGAGGCGCCCTTGTGGATGAGCTTCTGGCCCTGGTCGGGATCGAACGAGGTGCGCGTGCGGTAGTTGTAGTCACCGGCGTCGACCGGTCGCAGCACGACCGCGCCGAGCGCGAGGTCGGTGCGGATCAGCGGCGCTTCCGGGTGGCCGAGCGTGAGCGCGGCGTCCTGGTGCGTGTAGTCGACCGAGAACACGGCCTTGAACGTGTCGCTCGGGTTGCCGACGAGCTTGAGGCGGATCGCCTTGGTGTCGTCGTCGTTGTAGCGCTTGCCGGTGACGGGATCCTTCACGTAGCCGTCGTTGCCGGTGCCGACCAGCGCGGCGCTGAGGCCCCAGGTGTCGCTGAGCGGCGTGGCGACGTAGGCCTTGGTCTCGAACAGGCCGTAGCTGCCCGCGGTGACCTCGACGCTGCCCGTGGTTTCGCTGCCCGGTTCCTTGGTCACGACCTTGATCGCGCCGCCGGTCGAGTTCTTGCCGTACAGCGTGCCCTGCGGGCCGCGCAGCACCTCGATGTGGTCGACGTCGAACAGCTTGAACAGCGCGCCCTGGATGCGCGAGTAGTAGACGTCGTCGACGTACATGCCGACGCCCGGATCGAACGTCTGCAGCGCATCGGGCTGGCCGATGCCGCGGATGAACACGTTGACCGACGACGACGAGCCGCGGCCCTGCACGATGTTCATGTTGGGCACCGAGCCCTGCAGGCCGTCGATGTTGCTGGCCTGCATCTCGACGAGGTCGTCGGCGCCGAACGCGCTGACCGCGATCGGCACTTCCTGCAACGTCTCCTCGCGACGGCGCGCGGTGACGACGACGCCGTCGAGGCGCTGCGTCTCCGTGGCGTCGTCCTGCGGCGCGGCCGGTGCCGCATCCTGTGCGTGGACGAAGGGCGCGGAGGCGCCCAGCAACAGGCCGATGGCCAGACTCAAGTGCGTGCGCTTCATCGCGTTCCCCCTCGTGTTTTTCTGTCGTTCTCGTGGACGCGCGCGACCGATCCGGCCGCGTACGGAATGGGCGCAGCCTAGGCAGTTCGACGCGGGCGGACACTTGTACCTTCGTACAAGGGGACGCCGCCGCGGGTGCTGCGGATACTGCGCGGCCATGGGTCGCCGCGCGCGGCCACCGCGGAGCGTCGGATGTCCCTGTTGATCGTGCTGGCCGCCCTGGCCTTCCTCATGTTCGTGGCCTACCGCGGCTACAGCGTCATCCTGTTCGCGCCGATCGCCGCGCTGGGTGCCGTGCTGCTGACCGATCCGTCGCTGGTCGCGCCGATGTTCACCGGCCTGTTCATGGACAAGATGGTCGGCTTCCTCAAGCTGTACTTCCCCGTGTTCGTGCTCGGCGCGGTGTTCGGCAAGCTCATCGAGATCTCGGGCTTCTCGAAATCGATCGTCGCGGCGACGATCCGCGTGGTCGGCGCGCAGCGCGCGATGCTGTCGATCGTGCTGGTCTGCGCGCTGCTCACCTACGGCGGCGTGTCGCTGTTCGTGGTCGTGTTCGCGGTCTACCCGTTCGCGGCCGAGCTGTTCCGCCAGAGCGACATCCCCAAGCGCCTCATCCCGGGCACGATCGCGCTCGGCGCGTTCACGTTCACGATGGACGCGCTGCCCGGTACGCCGCAGATCCAGAACATCATCCCGACCGCGTTCTTCGGCACGACCGGCTGGGCCGCACCGATCCTCGGCACGCTCGGCGGCGTGTTCATCCTGTGCGTCGGCATGGTCTACCTCGAGTGGCGTCGCCGCAGCGCCGCGCGCGCGGGCGAGGGCTACGGCACCGGCCTCGTCAACGAACCCGAACCGTTCCGCGGCGACCGCCTCGCGCATCCGCTCGTCGCGATCCTGCCGCTGATCCTCGTCGGTGTGTCGAACTACGCGTTCACGCAGTGGATCCCGACGCTGTACGGCGCGAGCCACGCGTTCGTGCCCGCGGTGATCGGCTCGCCCGCACCGGTCGTGCAGGAGGTGCCGAAGCTCGCCGCGATCTGGGCCGTGCTCGGCGCGCTGCTGGTCGGCATCGCGACCGTGCTCGTGTTCGCGTGGCGCAACGTCATGGCCGCGTTCGCCGAAGGCAGCCGCAACGCCGTCGCGGGCGCGCTGCTCGCGTCGATGAACACGGCATCGGAGTACGGCTTCGGCGCGGTCATCGCCGCCCTGCCCGGCTTCCTGCTCGTCGCGCAGGCGCTGCAGGCGATCCCCGATCCGCTCGTCAACGAGGCGATCTCGGTGACCGCGCTGGCCGGCATCACGGGTTCCGCCTCGGGTGGCATGAGCATCGCGCTCGCGGCGATGGCCGACAGCTTCATCGCCAACGCGAATGCCGCCGGCATCCCGATGGAGGTGCTGCACCGCGTCGCCTCGATGGCCTCGGGCGGCATGGACACGCTGCCGCACAACGGTGCGGTCATCACGCTGCTCGCCGTCACCGGCCTCAGCCACCGCCAGAGCTACAAGGACATCTTCGCGATCACGCTCGTGAAGACCGCGGCGGTCTTCGTGATCATCGGCCTCTACTACGCGACGGGACTGGTCTGAGCGCTCAGGCGCCGGGCGTTTCCGGCCCGGTCGTACCGGGCAGACGCCGCGGCGGCGAAAGCGTCGCCTCCATGCCCGGCGCATAGAAACGGAAGCGGTTCTTGCCGGCGCGCTTGGCCTCGTACATCGCGAGGTCGCCGTTCTTCATGAGCTGCGAGGCATCGCGCGCATCCTCGGGGAACAGCGCGATGCCGATAGACACGCCGAAGGCGAGCGCGTGGCCCTCGATCGCGAGCGGCTTGCCGAGCGTCTCGATCAGCGACGTCGCGAACGTCGACACGCCGCCACGCAGGCTGCCCGTGCTGTCGGGGGCGACCTGCGCGAGCAGCACGAACTCGTCGCCGCCGAGGCGCGCGAGCATCGATTCGAGGCCGGCGTCGGCCTCGACCGCAGCACGGAAGCGGTCGGCGAACCGGCACAGCAGTTCGTCGCCCACGTCGTGGCCGAAACTGTCGTTGACGCGCTTGAAGTCGTCCATGTCGGCGAACATGACCGCGAAGCCGTCGCCACCGTCGCGGTGCGCGGCGATGAGCGCGTCGAGGCGCTCGCGGAACGCGCGGCGGTTGGCCAGACCGGTCAAGGCATCGGTGTTGGCGATGCGGCGGATGTCGCGGTCGTGCCGGCCGAGGCCCTCGGTCATGCGTGCGAACGCCTGCACGAGTTCGGCGATCTCGTCGTCGCCGTCACGCCCCGGCAGCGGGGTCGCGAAGTTGCCGGCCTCGATCTCGCGCGCGGCATGGGCGAGGCGGCGTATCGGCCGGATCATCGTGCGCTGCATGATCGCGCTGATGCCGAGGCCGAGCACCAGGGCGAGGGCGAGCAGCAGCGCGATGCCGGCCAGATAGCGCTGACCGAGCGCGTCGATACGTCCGGCGAGTGTCGCATTCGCGCGCTCCTCGTAGCGGTGCACCGACGCCAGCGAGTAGCCGATGCGCACGCCGCCGAGGCGCTGGTCGCCGAGCATGATCGGCGCGGCGACATCGAACACGTCGCCGCGTGAGCGCAGGTGCAGCGACGTCGCCGCCGCGATCGCGGCCGCGTCCTCGTCCTCCATGGCTTGGCCGTAGCGCGCGATGTCGTCGCTGCCGTCGTGCAGGATCGCCCCGTCGGGATCGTAGACGACCACCGACGCGACATCGGGCTGGCCGAGCAGGTCGCGCACGATGCGGCCGATCGCCTCGAGATCGAAGTGGTAGAGCGGATTGACCAGCGTGTCGGCCGCTCCGGTGCCGACCGCGATCGCCTGCACGCGCAGGCGTTCGAGCACCAGCGCGCGGATCGATTGCTGGCTCAGTTCGAGCATCTCGCGCTGCATCGCCCACTGGCGCTGCAACAGCGTGCCGAGCGCGAGCACCGCGAGCACGAGCGCGACCGCGACGAGGGCGAGGAACTTCGCCTGCAGGCCGCGCAGCCTCACTCGATATCCCTGCTGACGCGGTCGACGCCCTTGCGCAGGCGCGCGAGGTCGGCGCGATCACCGTCCTCGATCGGGAAGAAACGCAGCGAGCGGTGGAAACGACCGAGCGCGACGCGCGCCTGGGGATCGTCGGCTGCCGCGATCAGGATCGCGCGCAGGCGTTCGCGCACCTTGGCGTCGAGATCGCCGCGCACCATCTCGACGCCGCGTGGCATGTCGGGGGTCTCGCGCAGGATGATGAAGTCGTTGCGGAAGAAGTCCGGCACCTTGCGCGGATCGTTCCAGTCGAGGTCGCTGACCGTGCCGACATCGACGAGATGCTTGTGCACCCACGTCGCGACGTTGCGCTCGGTGCGCGCGAACACGAAGCCGACCGCGCCGGGTGCGGGTGCATCGGTGGGCGAAGTCAGGATGTCGAGCGCCATGCCGCGCCCGAGCAGCTCCATCGCGGGCACGAAGTACGCGCTCGTCGAGGTGCGGTTCTGGAACGCGATGCGACGGCCGCGCAGGTCGTCGATCGAGCGGACGTCACCGTCCTTCCGCGCGAAATAGATCGTGTGGTAGCGCCGCGTGCCGTTGCGCTCGGACAGCACGAACGGCTCGGCGCCGGCGCGCCGCTGCAGCAGCATCGCACCGCCGGCGGTCTCCGACACCCAGTCGACGCGGCCGCGGCGCAGGTAGCTGGCCATCTGCAGCGCATCGTTGGCCATGAGCACGCGGCCTTCGCGGATGCCGACGTCGGCCATCTTCGGCACGACATAGTCGAGCAAGGCTTTCATCGCCTCGTACTGCGACTTCGGATCGTCGCTGACGCGGCCGAGCACGAGCACGCCCGGTGCCTCCGAGGCACGCACGGGGAACGGCACGGCGAGCATCGCCACGAGGACGGCCACGACCGTCCACGCCACCCTCGAACGCACGAACCCGCTGCCCACGCTCACCCCCATCCGGCAAGGCCCGCGAGCCTAGCCGAAACGCGCATCCGCGCACAGGCCGGGCAGCCTCCATGGCCACACCACGCGGGTCGGACGGGCACCACCGCGCGCCGTGTCACAGCAAATCCCGTTCCACCCGCACCGGCAGACCTGCCCGGAACGCCGACGAGGGCCGATCCGTTCAGCTCGCGGCAGGTTCTGACGCGTCGGTACCGACCGAAGCGTGTCGCGACATCCCTGCAGGCGTCCGCCATCGCCGCCGCTCCGCCGACGGATGCGACGAACGCTCGAATTTACGGACGTTTTACGGCAGCACCGTGCCGTTGATGGAGACTTTATGGGCCGACGCCGAAGAATGCCGTGATGCCCGACCGGGTGTTTTTCCACGAGGTTCTCGCATGCTCCGGCGTCTTCCACTCCACCCGCGCATCGTGCCCGCGGGGTTCCGCCTGACGGCGGCTTCCGCAGCCTGCGCACTCCTGTTTCCCGCCATCCCCGCTCATGCGGCCAGCGTGGGCGGCAACGCCGCGCTCACCACCGACTACGTCTGGCGGGGCAGCTCGCAGAGTGACGGCCATCCCACCGCCCAGGCCGGATTCAAGGTCACGGGTGCCAGCGGCCTGTACGGCCAGCTCTGGGGTTCGGGCGTCGATTTCCCGGCGGTCAACGACGCCGACACCGAACTCGACCTCGTCGTCGGCTGGTCCGGCGAGCTCGCGGACGACTGGACGATCGACGTCGCCGCGACGCATTACCGCTACCCGTCCACGGGCACCGACCTGGACTGGACCGAACTCGGCGCGACGCTGACCTGGCGCGACACGCTCTGGCTGCAGGTCGCACATTCGACCGATGCGCTCGCCGGCGGCGAAGCCGGCACCTACGCCCTCCTCGGCGCGCGGTGGCCGTTGTCGGACACGTTGCGGCTCGAAGCGGCCGCAGGTCACTACCGGCTCGATCCCGCCAGCGGCTACGACGACTACACGCACGCGCAGGTCGGCGCGGCATGGACGTTCAAGGCGCCGTTCGAGATGCGCTTGACCCTGCACGACACCGACTCGGCGGCCGAGCGCGTGTTCGGCGACGGGGGTGGGTCGCGTGTCGACGCCGCGCTGTTCGCCGCGTTCTGACGGAGGCCTGCCGTGCTCGACATCCTCTGCATGGTGCTCGCACTGGCCGGCGTGATCGCCGGCGCCGGGCTCATGTTCCTGCTGATCACGTGGCGCGTCCGCACGCCCACCGGGAGTCCCCGTGACTGAAGCCATCGTCGTCCTCCTGCTCGTGATCGCGGCCGGCTGGCCGCTCGGGCACTACCTCGCCGCCGTGATGCGCGGTGCGCCGATGCACGGCGACCGCGTGTTCGGCGTGATCGAGAAGCCGGTCTACCGCCTGCTCGGCGTCGATCCTTCCGAAGGCATGACATGGAAGGCCTACGCCGCTGCGTTCCTCGCCAGCAATGCCATCCTCGGCGTGCTGGCGTGGGTCGTCTTCATGACACAGGCCTGGCTGCCGCTCAATCCGAACGGCGCACCGAACATGCGCTGGGACCTCGCCCTGCACACGGCGGTGTCGTTCCTGACCAACACCAACCAGCAGCATTACTCCGGGCAGGCACAGCTCTCCCATCTCGCCCAGATGACCGGCATCGTCGGCCTGCAGGTGGTCACCCCGATGATGGGCCTCGCGCTCGTCGTGGCGACGCTCCGCGGTCTGTTCGGTGGTCGCACACCGCCTTCCGCGAGCGCGCAGGCGACCGTCGGCGACGTCGACGTCGGCAACTACTGGGCCGACGTGGTGCGTCCGAGCGTGCGCGTGATGCTGCCGCTGTGCCTGCTGTGGAGCGTGCTGCTGACGTGGCAGGGCGTGCCGTCGACACTCGACGGCGGCCCGGTCGCGACACCGGTCGACGCGAGCGCCGGGATGGCCGCACAGAAGATCCCGCTCGGACCCGTCGCGCCGATGGTCGCGGCCAAGCAGATCGGCACCAACGGCGGTGGCTGGTACGGCCCGAACAGCGCCGTGCCGCTCGAGAACCCGACGCCGCTCTCGAACCTGCTCGAGATGGTCGCGATCCTGCTGATCCCGGTCGCGATCACGTTCATGGTCGGCGCGTTCACGGAGCGACGCCGATTCTCCGCGCTCGTGTTCGGCACGATGCTGCTGATGTCGCTGGTCTCGGGCAGTGCGGCGATCTGGTCGGAAGGTCATTCGGCGACCGCGTCGGACATCGCCGTCATGGAAGGCAAGGAGACGCGCTTCGGTGCCGGATCGTCGGCGCTGTGGGCGGCCGTGACGACGCAGACCTCGAACGGCTCCGTGAACGCGATGCACGATTCGCTGGCACCGCTCACCGGCCTCGTCACGATCGCGAACATGCTCGTCAACGGCATCTGGGGCGGCATCGGCTGCGGCCTGCAGCAGTTCATCGTCTACCTGCTGCTGGGCGTATTCCTCGCCGGCCTCATGACCGGACGCACGCCGGAGCTGTTCGGCCGCAAGATCGAGGCGCACGAGGTGAAGCTGCTCGCCGTGCTCGTGCTGCTGCAGCCGCTGGTGCTGCTCGGCTTCACGGCCGTGACGCTCGCCGTGCCCGAACTCACCGGGAACTCGAACCCCGGCTTCCACGCCATCAGCCAGGTCTTCTACGAGTTTACCTCGGCGTTCGCCAACAACGGCTCCGGCTTCGAAGGCCTCGGCGATGCGACCGCGTGGTGGAACCTGAGCACCACGCTGCTGCTCGTGCTCGGGCGCTACCCGGCCCTGCTGATTCCGCTCGCGATCGCCGCCTCGCTGGCGCGCAAGCGCGTCACCCCCGAAGGCATCGGCACGCTGCAGGTCGAAACCCCCACGTTCGCGCTGACGCTGGTCGCGGTCATCGTGATCCTGACGCTGCTGCAGTTCATGCCCATCCTGGTGCTCGGCCCGATCGCCGACCACCTCGCGCTCTCCGCGCCGTGAGGATCCCGCCCATGTCCACGACACCCGCACACGCCGCTCCACGCGGCCACCATGCCCTGCTCGATGCCGCGGGCCTGCGCACCGCGATCATCGCCTCGTTCGTCAAGCTCCTGCCGCAGCACGCCTTCAGGAATCCGGTGATGGCGGTCGTGTGGCTCGGCACGCTGCTGGCCGCAGGCCTCACGATCGCGGGCCTGACCTCGCGCGGCCTCGGCTGGACGGTGACCGCGCTGCTGCTCGTCACCGTGCTGTTCGCCAACTTCGCCGAGGCGGTCGCCGAGGCACGCGGACGCGGCCAGGCGGCGTCTCTGCGCCGCGCACGCAAGGACCTCGTCGCACGCCGCGTCCCGAGCGAGGGCTACACGATCGCCGCGACGACGATCCCCGCCGCGGACCTGCGCGTCGGTGACCTCGTCGCCATCTCGGCCGGCGAGCTCGTACCGGCCGACGGCGAGATCGTCAAAGGCCTCGCGACGATCAACGAATCGGCCGTCACCGGCGAGTCGGCGCCGGTGCTGCGTGAAGCGGGCACCGATCGCTCGGGCGTGATCGGCGGCACCAAGGTGCTGTCCGACGAGATCGTCGTGCGCATCACCGCCGAGCCCGGCCACAGCTTCCTCGACCGCATGATCGGGCTCGTCGAAGGTGCGAGCCGCCAGAGGACGCCGAACGAGATCGCCCTCGGCCTGCTCCTGCTGACGATGACGCTGACGTTCCTGATCGTCGTCATCACGCTGCCGTTCCTCGCGGGCTTCGTCGGCGCGACGCTCGATCCGCTGCTGCTCGTCGCGCTGCTGGTGTGCCTGATCCCGACGACGATCGGCGGCCTGTTGCCTGCGATCGGCATCGCCGGCATGAACCGCGCGCTGGCCGCGAACGTGCTCGCGAAATCGGGCAAGGCGGTCGAGGTCGCCGGCGACATCGACGTCTTGCTGCTCGACAAGACCGGCACGATCACCCACGGCGATCGCCAGGCCACCGCGTTCCACGCCCTGGCCGGCGTCGATCCCGCCGCGCTGCGCGAAGCCGCGATGCTCGCCTCGCTGGCCGACCCGACGCCCGAAGGCAAGTCGATCGTGCAGCTGGCACGCGATCCGTCGCGCGCGATCGAGGAGCCGCCGCACGCACGCTTCGTCGCGTTCACCGCGCAGACGCGCATGTCCGGCGTCGATCTCGCCGGCGACGGCACGCGTCCGCGTTGCATCCGCAAGGGAGCATCGGACGCGATCGCGCGCCATGTCGAAGCGCTCGGCGGCGAGGTGCCGACCGAGCTCGCGGCACGCGTCGAGCAGGTCGCGCGCCGCGGCGCGACCCCGCTCGTCGTCGCCGACGGCCGCCACGTGCTCGGCGTCGTCGAACTGTCCGACGTGGTCAAGCACGGCATCAAGGCGAAGTTCGCGCACATGCGGGCGATGGGCATCCGCACGGTCATGATCACGGGCGACAACCCGCTCACCGCGGCGGCGATCGCCGCGGAAGCCGGCGTCGACGACGTCGTCGCCGAGGCCAGGCCCGAGGACAAGCTCGCACGCATCCGCGAGGAACAGGCCCGTGGCCGCCTCGTCGCGATGGTCGGCGACGGCACCAACGACGCGCCCGCGCTGGCGCAGGCCGACGTCGGCCTCGCGATGAACGCCGGCACGCAGGCTGCCAAGGAGGCCGGCAACATGGTCGATCTCGATTCGGATCCGGCCAAGCTGCTCGAAGTGGTCGAGGTCGGCAAGCAGCAGCTCATCACGCGCGGTGCGCTGACCACGTTCTCGCTCGCCAACGACGTGTCCAAGTACTTCGCGATCCTGCCGGCGCTGTTCGCGGGCGCGATTCCCTCGATGGCCGCGCTGAACGTGATGCAGCTGTCGAGTCCCGCCAACGCCGTGGTCGCCGCGCTCGTGTTCAACGCGATCATCATCCCGTTGCTGATCCCGCTGGCCTTGCGCGGCGTGCGTTTCCGCCCGAGCGGCGCGACCGCCCTGCTGCGCCGGAACATGCTGGTCTACGGCGTCGGTGGCATCGCGCTGCCGTTCGTCGCGATCAAGCTCATCGACCTGTTGCTGGCCGCCGTGTTCGGCGCCTGAGGACCCACTCATGAACACAACCTCCCCGCCTGCATCGACCGTCCACGCCGACATCGCCCCCTGGCGCCCGGCCTTTGCCTTCGCGTTCATCGCGCTGCTGCTGTTCGGCTTCGCGTATTCGCTCGTCGGCACCGGCATCGGCCGCCTGCTGTTTCCTCACGAGGCGACCGGCAGCCTGATCGAGCAAGACGGTGTCGTCGTCGGCTCCTCGCTCGTCGCCCAGCCGTTCGCCGACGACCGCTACTTCCAGCCACGCCCGTCGGCCGCGACGTACGACGCGATGGCCGTCGCCGGCAGCAACCAGGCCCGCACCAACCTGGACCTGCGTGCACGCATCGAAGAGGCACGCATGCAGGTCGCCGCACGCGAAGGCGTGGCGATCGACGCGGTGCCGTCGGATCTCGTCACCCAGTCCGGCGGTGGCATTGATCCGCACGTGTCGCCGGAAGCCGCGCGCCTGCAGGTCGCGCGTGTCGCCCGCGCGCGTGGCCTCGCCGTGGAGCAGGTCGAAGGCCTCGTCGCGGCGCATACACAACCCGCGTCGTTCGGCGTGTTCGGCGCACCGCGCGTCAACGTGCTCGAGCTCAACCTCGCACTCGATGCCCTGCCGCGCGCGGCGGGTGCACACTAGCGCCATGACGCCCGACCGCGACGCCCAGGCGGATGCCCTGCTCGCCGACCAGCGCCGCGGCGAGGAACGCGGTCGACTGACGGTGTTCCTCGGTGCCGCACCCGGCGTCGGCAAGACCTACGCGATGCTGTCGCGCGCGCGCGAGCTGCGCCGGCAGGGCCAGGATGCCGCGGTCGCGATCGTCGAGACGCACGGGCGCGGCGAGACCGCGGCGCTCGTGGAAGGCCTCGAGATCGTGCCGCGACGGCGCGTGGAGTACCAGGGCCGCATGCTCGAGGAACTCGACCTCGACGCCGTGCTCGCGCGGCGTCCGCGCATCGCGCTGGTCGACGAACTCGCCCATCGCAACGTGCCCGGCAGCCGCCACGAGCGACGCTGGCAGGACGTCATGGAGCTGCTCGACGCGGGCATCGACGTCCATACGACGGTCAACATCCAGCACCTCGAGAGCCTCAACGACGTCGTCCACCGCATCACCGGCATCCGCGTCGGCGAGACGGTGCCCGACATCGTCTTCGACCGCCTGCGCGACATCCGCCTGGTCGACCTGCCGCCGCGCGAACTCATCGAGCGCCTGCACCAGGGCAAGGTCTACCTGCCCGAGCAGGCCGAACGCGCACTGCACGCGTTCTTCTCGCCGTCCAACCTCGCCGCGCTGCGCGAGCTCGCGATGCAGACCGCGACCGACCTCGTCGACGACGACGTGCGCGAGGCGCACACCGCGCGCGGTGTGCCGGGCATCGCGCTGCGCCGTCGCGTCGTCGTCGCGATCGACGGACTCGGATCGTCGGAATACCTCGTGCGCGCCGGCCGCCGCATCGCCGAGCGCCGCGACGCGCCGTGGAGCGTCGTGACCGTGCAGTCCGGACGACCGGCGGAGGCCACACGTCAGGCCGAACTCGATCGCGCGTTCGCGCTCGCGCGCAATCTCGGCGCGGACACGACGGTGCTGCACGCGGCCCATGTCGCCGACGCGCTTCTCGATCACGCGGAGCGCGACGGCGCGTCGACGCTGGTGGTCGGGCGCACGCGCGAACGGCCGTTCGCGCGCATGTTCAACCGCACGCTGACGCAACGGCTGCTGCAACGCGGAGCGCACTACGAGCTCGTCATCATCAGTTCGCCGCACGCGCGCGCGCGGTCGCGGCGCGGAGCACCGCCTCCGGCATGGCCCGGTCGGCGCGATGCCCTGTGGGCTGCACTCGCGACGTTCGCGGCGACGACCGCGTCGTGGTCGGCCCAGCGCGGGTTCGGCCTCGACGACGTGTCGATGATCTTCCTCGTCGCCGTGGTACTCGTCGCCGCGCGCACGGGCATGGCCGCCGCGGTCGCGACCGCCGTGCTGTGCTTCGGCAGCTACACCTACTTCTTCATCGACCCGCGCTTCACGTTCCAGATCGGCGCACATCGCGGCGTGGTGACGGTGCTGCTGTTCCTCGCGACGGCCCTCGTCGCCGGTCGCCTCGCGTCACGGCTGCGGCAGCAGGTGCTCGCACTCAAGGCCGCGAACGCCCATGCGACGGTGCTGCAGGCACTCGGCCAGCGCCTCGGCACGGCCGCCGACCTCGGCCAGGTGCTGCAGGCGGGGCGCGCGAGCCTCGAACGCCACCTCGACGCCGATGCCTGGTTGCGCGTGGCGGACACCGAGGATCACGCCGAAGGCACGACGCTCGACGCGATCGACATCGCCGCAGTCGATTGGGTCCGCACGCACGGCCAGCCGGCGGGTCGCTTCACCGACACCTTGTCGGCCTCGGCGTGGTGGTTCCTTCCACTGCGCGACGAGAGATCCGTGATCGGTGTCGTCGGCCTGCGCTTCGCGCCGGAGGCCGGCCGTCCGGTTCCCGAACAGCACCGCCTCGTCGAGGCGATGATCGACGACGTCTCGCAAGCCGCGCAGCGCGCGCGCCTCGTCGCGGACCTCGAGCGCGCACGTGTCGGCAACGAGACCGAACGCCTGCGCTCGGCGCTGTTGTCTTCGGTGTCGCACGACCTGCGTTCGCCGCTCGCGGCGATGGTCGGCTCGGCGAGCAGCCTCGCCGGCTACGCCGACGCCATGGGTGCGGAGGACCGCAAGGCGCTGCTCGACACGATCCTGCAGGAAGGCGACCGCCTCGACCGCTACATCCAGAACCTGCTCGACATGACACGCCTCGGCCACGAAGGCCTGAGCCTGCGCCGCGACTGGATCGGCGTCGACGAACTGGTCGGCTCGGCGGTGCGCCGCCTGCACCGCTACATGCCCGACAGCGTGCTCGGGATCGACCTCGCGCCCGGGCTGCCGCCGCTGTGGGTGCATCCGGCGCTCGTCGAGCAGGCCCTGTTCAACGTGATCGAGAACGCGGCCAAGTTCTCGCCGCCCGGCGAGCCGGTCGACGTGCGCGCTCGACTCGACGATGGCAGCCTCGTCCTCGAGGTCGCCGATCGCGGCCCGGGCATTCCGTCCGACGAACGGCACCGCATCTTCGACATGTTCTACACGGTCGAACGCGGCGATCGCGGCCGCAAGGGCACCGGTCTCGGCCTGACGATCGCGCAGGGCATGATCGGCGCGCACGGCGGCAGCGTGCAGGCGTTGGCAGGCCGTGACGGCCGTGGCACGCTGATCCGCATGACGCTGCCCCTGATGCGACCCGACACGGCATCGCATGCCACGGAGGATTGAGACGTGTCGAACGACGCCGCCTCCGCACCACCGCGCATCCTCGTCATCGACGACGAGCCGCAGCTGCGCCGTCTGCTCGACATCAGCCTGCGCGCACAGGGCTACGACGTCGTCTCCGCGGAGAACGGACGCGAAGGCCTCGAACGCCTCGCACGGCACGGCGCCGATCTCGTCGTGCTCGACATCGGCCTGCCCGACCTCGACGGCCACCACGTGCTCGCGCGCCTGCGCGAGTGGTCGCAGGTGCCCGTCATCATGCTCACGGTGCGCGCCGGCGAGGCCGAGAAAGTCGCAGCACTCGACGCCGGCGCCAACGACTACGTGACCAAGCCGTTCGGCACGCAGGAGCTCATGGCGCGCGTGCGCGTGCTGCTCAGGCAGAAGGCGCAGACCACCACCGGCGACACGCTCCACGACGACGGCAGACTGCGCGTGGATCTCGACAAGCGCGAGGTGACCCTCGACGGCCAGGCGGTCGTGCTCACGCGCAAGGAATACGCACTGCTCGCCCTGCTCGTGCGGCATGCCGGCCGCGTCGTGACGTTGCCGCAGATCCTGCGTGAAGTGTGGGGCGCGACGCACGTGGAGGACACCCACTACGTGCGCATCCTCGTCGCCAAGCTGCGCCAGAAACTCGGTGACGATGCCGCGATGCCGACCTACATCGCCACCGAGCCCGGCGTCGGCCTGCGACTGCTGGCACCCTGATCCACGTCGCACGCGGGAAAACTTGCGGAGGTTTTACGCCGGCCGGATGGCGCTCGATGGAGGTTTTGCGCGACCACGGCGTAACGTGATCGGCACGCACCCGATGCGTCCACCGATACCGGAGACCCATGTCCATCCTCGTCATCCAGGGCCCTCACCACCACGGTGATGCGGCCGCCTGCACCACCAGCGGCGATCTCGCCGCCCACGTCCGCGCCGAGGCCCTCGCCGCGGGAACCGATGTCCGTATCCGCCGATGCACATCCGCCCTCGGCCTCGTGCGATGCCTGCACGAGGCACGCGGTGCCGAGGTCGTCCTCCTCGACTCGGGCGACCTCGACCCGGCCGAGTGCTCGTGCCACGCCGACGCGCTGCGCGACGCCCTCGACACGCTCGACGCGCCGTACATCGAGGTCCACGACCGCACGGACCAGGAACTCGAAGGCCGCCTGCAACCCGCGCACGCCGCACTCGCGATCGTCGTCACGACGACCGACCTTGCGATGGGTTACGCGATCTCCACGGCCATCGCACTCGCGCATCGTCGCCGCAAGGCCACGCGCAGCGTGTCCTCGGTCGCACCGCACGACGGAGGCCTCGCATGGGCATCGTGATCATCCGCGGTCCCGGCGCACCGCTCCCCGGCGCCGTCCTCGCCGCGCTGGTGGAGCGCGCCGCCGATGCCGGCACGGCGCTCGCCATCCGCAGCTGTCCGACCGCCGACGACGTCGCCGGCGCGCTCGCGGCATCGGGACGCGACGGCACCGCGTTCGTGGTCGTCGATCCGGGCCCCACGATAGGCCACCGCGTCGTGGTCGACGGGCTGCGCAACCTGCGCGTACCGTACGTGGAGGTGCACGACGACGTGTGGGGCGAGTTCGAACCGCATCTCGAAGGCGACGTGCCGAACCGGCGCGCGATCGTGCACGGCTACGCCGCGCAGGGCTACACACTCGCGATGGCGATGGCGCTCGAGCATCTGGGCCGTGCCGAGCGTGCGCTCGACTGCCATGTCGGCATCTGAGGTGACGGATCGCCACTACATCGTCGACTACGAGGCGCTGCTCGGCAGTCGCCCGATCACGGGACAGATCGGCGTGACGTGGACACCCGGCGAAGACGGGCGTGTCGATCCGCAGAACGTGCTCGACGACCTCAGGCGTGCGGTCGCGGGACGACTCGGCCTCGCTGCGACGACACCGATCAGGATCACGCTGCTGTCGCGACTGTGATCACACCCGCGGCCACCGTGTCGGGCGGACGACGACCAGGAAATCAACCTGCGCGATCGGTATCGCCTTCGCCGGCGACGGCGCGTTCCGCCACCGCACGCTCGAACGCATCGACCTTCGCACACAGCGACGCGAACACCGGGGCAAGACGCCACTCGCCGGCGAGGTTCCAGAGCACGAACAGCACGAGGCCGGCGAAGCCGAGGCCGAGTGCGACGACGTCGCCACGCACGACACCCCAGGCGCCGAAGCCGAGCGCCGGCACGAGCGCGGCGGCGTAGTACCACAGCCGATGCAGCCGCGAATCGCCGACGGCGAGCTGGGCGACCAGCGCGCGCTCGAGGGGATCGAGTCCGAGACGGCTCATGCGGCATCCGTCCCTGCGTCGTGCGTGCGCGACACGCGCGCCGTTTCGTCGTTCACGCCGTGCATTCGATCCTCCCGCATGCGTTGATGCCTCGTGGATCGATCATAGCGGTGTGCCCGCCGGCGGATCGCGCCGACGGTCGCGAACCTCAGTGCGGGATCGGATCGAGATCGGGCTCGACCCAAGTCGCGCGTGCCATGTCGGAGAACAGCCTTCCCGGCGTGTAGTGGGTCAGCATGACACGGCTGTCGAACAGCGGCGTGCCGTGCGCCTCGAAGGCCTCGAAGGCCTCGAACGCCTCGCTTCCGCAGCGTGTCATGAAGTGCGCTACGGCGAGCGTCCACGCACGCGTGAGCGTCTCGTGGTACTTCGACGCAGCGATGCCGTGCGTGGCGAGGAACCCCTGCAGCGAGGCACGCATCGCCTGCGGGGCGCCCGCGATGCCGTGCTCGACGAGATGCACGTAGGCCAGGCGCACGTGGGCGCGGTGATCGAACGCGGAGGGCGCGATGCCGCCGGCATCGAAGGCCGCGCGGAACGCGAGATCGGAGACGGAAACGGCGTGCTGCGGCATGACGATCTCCCTTGCTGGTTCGTACCGTCGGCGGCCTCGACCGACGGCGTGGTGCGCGTGCGGCGCAGCGAGCCTGCGACGGCGCGTCGCGACGTGCTCCCGCTTCTCCCGATGCACCGACGCGGCGCATTCCGGTTCACGTGTCCCGCAACGAAAAAGCGGGCCGAAGCCCGCTTTTCCTTGTCACGCGATGGTGCGGAGGATCAGCCTTCGCCTTCCTCGACCGCCTTCATCGACAGGCGGATGCGGCCCTGCTTGTCGACCTCGAGCACCTTGACCTTGACGATGTCGCCTTCCTTGAGCTTGTCCGAGACCTTCTCGACGCGCTCGTTGGAGATCTGCGAGACGTGGACGAGGCCGTCCTTGCCCGGCAGGATCGTGACGAACGCGCCGAAGTCCATGAGCTTGGCGACCTTGCCCTCGTAGATGCGGCCCGGCTCGACGTCCGAGACGATCATCTCGATGCGCTTCTTGGCCTCGTCGGCCGCGGCGCGGTTCACCGAGGCGATCACGATCGTGCCGTCGTCGGTGATGTCGATGGTGGTACCGGTCTCTTCGGTGATCGAACGGATCACCGAACCGCCCTTGCCGATGACTTCGCGGATCTTGTCCGGATGGATGCGCATGGTGAGCAGGCGCGGCGCGTACTCGCTCATCTCGGTGCGCGCGGAGCTGATCGCCTTGTTCATCTCGCCGAGGATGTGCAGTCGACCCTGCTTGGCCTGCGCGAGCGCGACCTTCATGATCTCCTCGGTGATGCCGTCGATCTTGATGTCCATCTGCAGGGCGCTGATGCCGTCCGCGCTGCCGGCCACCTTGAAGTCCATGTCGCCGAGGTGGTCCTCGTCACCGAGGATGTCGCTGAGGACGACGAACTGGTCGCCTTCCTTGACGAGACCCATCGCGATACCCGCGACCGGCGCCTTGAGCGGCACGCCCGCATCCATCATCGCGAGCGACGAACCGCAGACCGACGCCATCGACGACGAACCGTTCGACTCGGTGATCTCCGAGACGACGCGCAGCACGTACGGGAACGACTCGATCGTCGGCTTGACGGCGAGCACGCCGCGCTTGGCGAGGCGGCCGTGGCCGATCTCGCGGCGCTTCGGGCCCATCATGCGGCCCGCTTCACCGACCGAGTACGGCGGGAAGTTGTAATGGAACAGGAACGTGTCCTTCGACTCGCCCTCGACCGCGTCGATGATCTGCGCGTCGCGACCGGTGCCGAGCGTGACCGTGACGAGCGCCTGCGTCTCGCCGCGCGTGAACAGCGCCGAGCCGTGGGTGCGCGGCAGCACGCCGGTGCGGATCGTGATCGGGCGGACCGTGGTCAGGTCGCGGCCGTCGATGCGGACCTTGGTGGCGAGCACCGAAGCGCGCAGCGTGTTGTACTCGAGCTCGCCGAACTCCTTGGCGAGGTCGGCGGAAGCCCAGGCGTTCGCTTCGGCGTCGGCCTTGAGGCCGGCCAGCACGTCCTTCTTGAGCGCGCTGATCGCGTCGCGGCGCTCGATCTTGTCGCGCACGGCGTAAGCCGTGGCGAGGCGATCGCCGACCGCGTTCTTGATCGCGCCGACGAGCGCCTCGTTCTTGACCGGCGCAGCCCACGTGAACGACTTCTTGCCGACTTCGGCGACGAATTCGTTGATGGCCTGGATCGCGCCCTTGAGCGCGTTGTGGCCGAACACGACAGCGCCGAGCATGACGTCTTCGCTGAGCAGCTTGGCTTCCGACTCGACCATCAGCACCGCGTTGGCGGTACCGGCGACGACGAGTTCGAGCTCCGAGGTCTTGAGTTCGGTCGCGGTCGGCATGAGCAGGTACTGGCCGTTCGCATAGCCGACCTTGGCCGCGGCGATCGGACCGTTGAACGGCAGGCCCGACAGCGCGAGCGCGGCCGAGGCACCGATCATGGCCGGGACGTCACCGTCGATCTCCGGATTCAGCGACATGACCGTCGCGATGATCTGGACTTCGTTCTTGAAGTCTTCCGGGAAGAGCGGGCGGATCGGACGGTCGATGAGGCGCGAGGTCAGCGTCTCCTTCTCCGTCTGGCGGCCTTCACGCTTGAAGAAGCCACCCGGGATGCGGCCACCGGCGTAGAACTTCTCTTGGTAGTCGACCGTGAGCGGGAAGAAATCCTGCCCCTCGCGCGCCGACTTGGCACCGACCGCCGTGACGAGCACGACGGTGTCGCCGATGCGAACCACCACCGCACCACTGGCCTGGCGGGCGATTTCGCCCGTTTCCAGCGTGACCTGATGATTGCCGTACTGGAACGTCTTGGTTACTTTCGCCACTGCCATCTCTCCTGGTCGGTCGATCAACGGCGCAGGCCGAGGCGTTCGATCAGCGACTTGTAGCGGTCGCCGTCCTTGCTCTTGAGGTAGTTCAGCAGCCGGCGGCGCTGGTTGACCATCTTGAGCAGGCCGCGACGCGAGTGGTGATCCTTGTCGTGGCTGGCGAAGTGCGTGGAGAGGTGCTCGATGCGCGCCGACAGCAGCGCCACCTGGACTTCCGGCGAACCGGTGTCGTTGGGGACGCGGCCGAAATCGGCGATGATCTTGCTGGTCTGTTCAACGTTGAGCGACATGTAGGCAACCCTATCGATGCAGGGCGAGGCTTGGGAACGGCCACCCACCGGTGACGGTTTCCAAACCCCGCGTGGAGGTTCTTGGGGGTGAAAGCTCGCCATTTTAGCGGGCAAAGCCTTGTCGTCACAAGTTGTCCACACGATTTTCGTGACGCTGTCGCCGGGCGAACGGTTTGATCGGCAACGCTTTTCCGTCTCCGGGACGGCTTGCGCGACGCGTTGCCGCTGGCGTTCCGGCCCCGAGCGCGAGAGCGGGCCACCGCTCTGCCCGTCCGGGCCATCGAACGATCCACAGGTGACGCACGCGGCGGAATCCTCCGGACCTCTCCGCTCAGACCGCGACGGACGGTTCCGCGACGGCCGACGTGTTGAAGCCGCGCAACGTGCGCAGCACGCCATCGTCCCCGCATTCGGCCAGCGCAAGTGCGCTCCCGTCCGGCCCACGGGCCAGGCAAAGGCCGGCGCGGGCGCCGCTGCCGAGCGCGATCGCCTGCCCCTGGCGCAGGCGCAGGCTCGCGTCGGCATCGAGATCGACGACCGGATGGCCGCGCATGCCCTCCTCGATCGACAGCAGCTGCGCGTCGAGCGCGGCCTGGCCGCCCGTGGCGACGAGCGCTTCGAGCGCCTCGATCGTGAGCATGGCGGGCGCCTCGAACGGATCGATCCACAGGCGACGCAGCACGGTCACATGGGCACCGCAGCCGAGCCGCTCGCCGAGGTCGCGCACGAGGCTGCGCACGTACGTGCCCGAACCGCATTCGACGAGCAGGCGCAGCCGGTCGCCCTCGTGCGCCAGCAACTCGAAACGGAACACCTCGGCGTCGCGCTCGGGGATGTCGACGGTCTCGCCGCGCCGCGCGATGCGGTACAGCGGCTCGCCGTCGCGCTTGAGCGCCGAGTAGATCGGCGGCACCTGGCGGATGCGGCCGCGCAACGTCGCGAGGGCCTGCCCGATCATCGCCTCGTCGAGCGGCGGCACCTCGCGCGTGTCGACCACTTCGCCATCGGCATCGGCACTGTCGGTCGTGACGCCGAGCAAGGCCTCGGTGAGGTAGGCCTTCCGCGAGCCGAGCAGCAGGCCCGCGATCTTGGTCGCCTCGCCGAAACAGATCGGCAGCAGGCCGGTCGCGAGCGGATCGAGCGCACCGGTATGGCCGGCCTTGGCCGCGCCGAACAGGCGCCGCACGTGCTGCAGCGCGGTGTTCGAACTGACGGCCGCGGGCTTGTCGAGCAGCAGGATGCCGGTGACGTCGCGCCCCCCGCGGCGGGGGGCCGGGGCCCCCCGCGGCCGCGGGGGGTTTGTGTGACCCCACGCGCCCG
>JASCPI010000037.1 GCA_029959555.1 Lysobacteraceae bacterium PS02065
TGAAGGGCGAGGCCGTGAAGCGTTCTGCGGATGGGGTGGCCGGTGCGGTCGTGCACGGCGTGCGACGGCGTTGCGCCGTCGCACGCGGGCCACGGAGTTCAGTTCGCGATGCGCACGTCGTCGACGTAGAGGTAGACGGGATAGCTGGTCTGCGCGCGGTAGAACCAGATCGCGTCGAGGGTGACGGTCGATGCGGTGATCGCGCCGTTGCCGCCGACCCATGCATCCCATTGCGCGGCGTCGGTGAGGTTCCACTCGAGGAAGGTCCACGTTGAGGCCGGGATCGCGCGGCTGATCGAACGCTCGGTGCCGTCGCTGTCGTCGATGCCGATCGCGGCGCTCATGCCGGTCGCGCTCGTGAACACCCAGAAGCCGACGCGGCCGTTCGCGCGCGTGAGCGTCGCATTGGCCGACGGCACGCCGCTGCCCGAGAGCAGGCGCACGGCCCAGTTGGCCGAACTCGCGGCGTTGTCGACCAGATACACCTGCAGCGAGCATGCACCGCCGTGCGCCATCGTGCAGGTGCGCTGCGCGCTCGACGAGGACGCGATGCCGGTCGTGCTGCCCGAATACGCGGGACTCGTGTCGAAACGGCCCACCGAACTCTCGAACGTGTCGAGCAGCGTCGTCGAACCGCCACCGCCCGGATTGAGCAGGCCGTAGTAGGTCGACCAGTTCCAGTTGATGCCCGGATCGGTGTGGGTCTGGCCGCTGAAGTGCTGGTGGCCCTTGACCTTGACGCTCGTCGCGAGGACGTTGATGCCGCTCGACGGCGCGCCGCTGTACGCCGACGCGCAGCTCACCGCGGCGTAGTTCGTGCAGAAGCTGCGTACCAGCGCAGCCGAGGCGGTGTACATGGCCGAGGTGTACCAGGCGGCGTTGTCGACGTAGCCCTCGTGCTCGATGCCGAGCGTCGAGCTGTTGTGGCTGCGCACGTGCCAGGCCGTGTGCGCGTTGCGCACCATCTGCGTGACCTGGCCGTCGGAGCTGCGGATCACGTAGTGCGCGCTGACGCCCGCGGTCGCGTTCTTGAACCACGAGATCGTGCCGGCATACGAGCCCTGCGCGGTATGGATCGTGACGGCGTCGATCGCGGCGCTGCGCGACGCGTTGTAGTTCGAGCTGCTCGCGGGATCCCAGATCGCCGGACCGTAATCGGTGCTGCTCGTGACGGGACCGGATGCATTCGTAGAGGCTGCGTCCGGCACGAGCAGGCCGCTGACCGGATCGATCACGTGGCCGTCGGCTTCGATGCGGTCGCCATCGAGGTCGATGCGCACGAACGGCGCCTGCACCCTGGCCAGCGTGGCCGCGTCGAACGCGCGCTCCCAGCGCACCGCGCGCTCGGGCACGCGCGCGCCTTCGTCGTCGATGCCGCGGTCGAGCGTGAGCAGCACGTCGAACGCGAAGCTCGCACGCGCGAACGCGTCGACCTCGCGCGCGCCGGGCGTGAAGCCTGCGTAGGTCTGCAGTGCGGGTGCGAGCGCCTCGATGTCGGCGACGCGCTTGCCGGCGAGCGCGCGTTCGAGCAATGCGGCAGCGGCCAGGACATTGGTGCGCGGGTCGGCCATTACGGCGTCGGGTGTCGTGCCGAGCAGCACGGCGGCGTCGCCGACCTGGTCGGCGAAGCCTTCGCCCGCGTACAGACCCATGAGGCCGTGCGCGACCGGAAGGCCGTGATGGCCTGCGTTCGTGGCGACTGTGTCGTTGCCTCGATGCTGCCAGCGGCTCTGCACCCACGCGATCGCCTCGAGCGATCCGGCAGGCAATGCAGGATGGCGTGCGTACGCCTCGGCGAAGTAAGTCGGGAATGCCGCACGCGCATCGCGCAGGCGTGTCTGTGCGACGGCCGCTTCGGCGGCATCGATCGTGGTGTCGCGGGACTCGGCCGCCCGCAGGTCGGACGGCGAGGCGAGGGCGAAGCAGAACAGGCTGGCGAAGCAGATCGCGCGTGATCGCATGATGGTCTCCCCAAGGCACGAACGGATCTCCGCGGATCGCGGAGTGACGTGCCGCACGCGTTGCGCGTGCCCCTGCCGGCACGTTCGAGACTAGGTGATGCCATGGCGCGCCCGGAAGCCCGCTGCGTCACAGTTTCGCGCCTGCGCGCATGCAGCGGTGACGCTCAGGTCGGATAAAGCCCGTCGCGCCAGGACTCGCCGTGGTAACCCTTCGCGCCGACCGCGATCGCGAGCGCACTGCGTGCATCCTCGCCGCGCGCGATGCAGGCGAGTGCGTGCGCGAAATCGTGGCGTGGCCGCCAGCCAAGCTGCTCGCGGGCTCGCGTGTTGTCGTAGACGCGGTCGATGCGTGTGGGCAGGCGCCAGCCCGCATGCTCGAACAGTGACGCTGCCTCTGGGAAACGACGCGCGACGACGCCGGCGGCATCGACGTTGAGCCTTTCGAGGTCGTCGCGTGTGAACGGCGTGGTCGCGCTGACGATGTAACGCCCGAAGCGCAGCGCCGGCGCCCGTTCGATCGCGAGCAGATGCGCATCCACGATGTCCTGGATGTCGGCGCGCCGGTACAGCAGCTCGTTGGCCTTGAGGTTGGCGTCCGGGTACGCGTCGCGCCGCGCGCGGTCGTCATCGGGCTCGGGAAAGAAGCGCGAGGTGCGCAGCATGATGCAGGGCAGGCCGTGCGCACGATGCACCAGCGTGCAGAGGTCCTCGGCGGCGAGCTTGGTCGCGCCGTAGATGTTCTTGACGCGTGGCACGACGTCCTCGTCGATCCACGCGGCCGGTTCGCCTGCCGGTGGCGCGAGCGCATCACCGAACGTGCTCGTCGTGCTGGTGAACACGAAGGCACCGACGCCGCGCTCGACCGCGGCCTCGAGCAGGGCCAGCGTGCCGGTAACGTTGGTCTCGACGAAGGCCTGGCGCGTGTGCGTGGCGACGTGCGGCTTGTGCAGCGTGGCCGTGTGCAGCACGGCGCCGACGCCGTCCATCGCAGCCTCGACCACGCTGCGGTCGGCGATCGAGCCGGTGACGTCGGTGAACGGCGAGGCGAGCCGGTCGAGGCCGATGACGTCGCGCCCGAGCGCGCGCAGCTGCCGCACGAGGGCTTCGCCGAGGTGGCCGGCACTGCCGGTGACGAGAATGCGCATGGGGCATCCGCCGAAAAGCGCGATTGTAGGCGGACGACACGTCGCGACGCGGCCTCCGCCTCGGGGTCCGTCGGCACGCTACAATGCGCACCCGCTCCACCCGTATCCCCCGATCCATGCGCAATCCCCTGCAGGACCAGTTGCTCAAGGCCGGCCTCGTCAAGAAGGCCCAGGTCGACAAGGTCGCGCGCGAACAGGTCAAGCATCGCGACGGCAAGGCGCCGCCCGCGCCGACCGACTCGCAGCGCGAGGCCGAGCGTGCGCTCGCCGAACGCGCGGAGCGCGATCGCGCCCTCGCGGCGGAGCGCAACGCGCAGTCGCGCGAAGCCGAGCGCCGCGCGCAGGCGCGCCAGATCGTCGCGACCCACCAGGTGCCGCGCCAGGGCGAGATCGAGTACCGCTTCACGGACGGCGACCGCATCACGAGCCTGCTCGTCGACGCGACGCTGCGCACGCACCTTTCGAGCGGCGTGCTCGTGATCGCGAAGCACGGCGACGGCTACGCGCTGTTGCCGCGCGTCGCGGCGCAGAAGGTGCGCGAGCGCGATGCTTCGCTGATCGTGCTCGACCACGGTGCCGGCAAGGCGGCCGACATCGACGACGCCGACGATCCGTACAAGGATTTCGTCGTGCCGGACGACCTGATCTGGTGAGGCCGCGCACGCGGCCGGATGCCACGCGGTACCTGCAGGCATGAACGACGAAGCGGCTTCCGGCGCGGCGGGCACGCCATCGCCCCCGCCACCGCCGCGCGTGCTCGACGAGCCGCTCAAGGCGCGCATCCGCGAGGTCTACAAGGCCTTGCAGGCCAACACGCCGGGTTTCACGACGCGGCGTGCGCAGAGCCAGATGATCGGCGTGGTCTCGCGCGCGCTCGCGACCACGGGCGGCGTCGCGGTCGCGGAGGCGCCGACCGGTGTCGGCAAGAGCCTGGGCTACCTCACCGCCGGCGTGCCGATCGCGCTCGCCGCGAAGAAGAAGCTCGTCATCAGCACGGGCACGGTCGCGCTGCAGTCGCAGCTCGTCGAGCGCGACATCCCGGCCTTCCTCAAGGCGACGGGCCTCGAGGCGACCGTCGCGCTGGCCAAGGGCCGCACGCGCTACCTGTGCACGCGCAACGCATTCGAGATGCGCGGCGACGTCGCCCAGGACGCGCTGTTCGAAGGCGAGCAGCCGCTGTTCGACCGCCCGCTCGCACCGGCCGATGCCGACATGGCGAAGCGCCTCGTGCAGGCCTTCGCCGATGATGCCTGGGATGGCGACCTCGACCGCGCGCCCGAGACCGTGCCGCCGTCGCTGCGCATGCGCATCACGACGCCGGCCTCGGGTTGCGCGGGCCGGCGTTGTGCGCACGCGGCCCGTTGTCCCGTGCTCAAGGCGCGCCTCGACGTGCGCGAGGCGCAGGTCGTCGTGACCAACCACGCGCTGCTGCTGTCGGCGCTCGCGCTCGGCGACTCGGACCAGGGCCAGCCGCTCATCGCGCCGCCCTCGGACATGCTGCTCGTGCTCGACGAAGGCCACCATGTCGCCGGCGTCGCGATCGACCAGGGCGCCGCGAACCTGCCGCTCGCCGCGATGGCGACGCGCAACGGCAAGCTGCAGTTCCTGATCGCGTCGACCTACCGCATCGTCGGCAAGGATTCGATCGCCAAACGCCTGCCGACCGAGGCGATCGAACTCGCCACGCGCGTGTCGACGCTGCTGCGCGCGTTCCACGCGACGATGTCACAGGCCTGGACCCCCACGCCGGACGAGCGCGAGCCGATGTGGCGCGCGCCGAACGGACGCCTGCCCGCGGACTGGATGCCGCACATCGAGGAGCTCGGCGACACCACGCGCGACCTCGTCGACTGGCTCACCGCGGCGCACGGCGCGGTCACCAAGGCGCGCCAGGACGATGCCGCCAAGGAACGCCTCGTGCGCGGCCTCGGCATGGCGATGGACACGCTCGCGCAGCAGCATGCGCTGTGGACCGGCTGGCGCCGCGAGGACGCCGAAGGCCAGCCACCGATGGCGCGCTGGATGACGCGCGACGACGACGGCGACATCGTCTGCCATTGCTCGCCGGTGTCGGCCGCGCAGGTGTTGCGCGCGCTGCTGTGGGATGCCGTGGATTCGGTCGTCATGACCTCGGCGACGCTGACCGGCGGTGGCGGTTTCCGTGCGCTCGCGGTCGACAACGGCATGCCGCAGCACGCCGAGATGGTCGCGCTCGATTCGCCGTTCGACCTGCCCAGCCAGGCCGAGCTCGTGGTGCCGGCATTCCCGGTCGCGCCCGATGATCGCGAAGGCCATCCGCGCGAGGTAGCGCTGTGGCTCGAGCGCGAACTCGACTGGAAGCGCGGCTCGATGGTGCTGTTCACCTCGCGCTGGAAGATGGAGAAGGTCGCGTCGCTGCTGCCACCGCCGCTGCGCATCCGCGTGCTCGCGCAGGGTGACGGGCACACCGCCGATCTGGTCTCCGAGCACGTGCGTCGCGTCGCGGCCGGGCAGGGCTCGGTGCTGTTCGGGCTCAACTCGTTCGGCGAAGGCCTCGACCTGCCGGGCGAAGCCTGCACGACCGTCGTCATCACCCAGGTGCCGTTCGCGGTGCCGACCGACCCGCAGACCGCGACGCTGGGCGAATGGCTCGAGAGCCGCGGCCTCAATCCGTTCAACCTCATCGCGGTGCCGCATGCGATGCGCATGCTGACGCAGTTCGCGGGGCGCCTCGTGCGCAGTTCGACCGACACGGGACGCGTGGTGATCCTCGATTCGCGCCTGCTGACGCGTGCGTACGGCCGGCGCATCCTCGATGCGCTGCCGCCGTTCCGGCGCGTCATCGGCTGACCGGCTTCGGGCGACCTTTCGTCCTCACCGCCGTCGTCGACGGTAAGCATCCCGTGGAACGGGCCTCCCCCGCCGCGGGCGAAACGGCGTGCCGGCGTGAATCCGGCATTGTCGTCACGCTGAAACCTCGGCATGATCGGGCGGGGGATCGCTTTTTCAGGGGAATCGCGACGTGCTTCTGTCGTCTCTGGTCGCCGCCGCTGCGCTCGCGCAGCCCGCGGAAGAACCCGTGCGCATCTGCGTGCAGGCAACCGTCAAGCGCAACGGCACGGTCGCGCAGCCGAGTGTGGTGACGAGTTCGGGGGACAAGGTCGCCGATCGTCGTGCGCTGCGCTATGTCCGCATGCTGAACCTGGCGCCTTTCGCGGGCTACGGTGGCGTGGAGCCGCACACGGGCTACACCATCGTCACGCTCAAGGGGACGGATGCGTTCGTGCTGTCGCTCGAGGGTGGGCGCAAGCTGTTCGCATCGTGCGAAGCTGCCGCGGAGTAGGTCCAGACGTCTCGGCGCAGGTAAGGCGTCAATCGCCTGCCTGGTGTTCCTGGACCTGCACCACCTTGCCCTCGACGAGCCACACCGACACCGTGCCTCCGCGGCGTTCGTAGGTCCATACCTCCATCGCGGGCGATTGCGTGTCGCCCTCGATGTGTTCGAGTCGATCGGGCTTGCCTCCCGCCGAACGCACGCGCGCGGCATCGTCGCCACGCGAGATGAGCCGTTTGCCGACCAGCGCGCTCTGCGCGTGCACGGTGCCTGCAGCGAACAGGATCATCGCGATCCACCAGATCTTCATCGTATCGCCCCCTGACATCACGACAGCATGACGGGACGATGTTGCGCGACGATGGCGCGCGCCCTCGGCGCATGAATCGCGACCCTTGCGCGATGCGCCGAGCGCGGCGACGATGGGCGCAGCCGTGCATGGGGACACGGCGGGAAGGGGATTCTCACGTGCCAGGGATCTTTCGGGCCGGCTGGTGGCCGCGTGTCGTGTTGTGGGTGGCAGGAGCGGCGTCCTTGTGGGCGGTGACGGACCGGACGGGAGTCGCGCATGCCGCCGAGGTGGTCGCGACGGCCCCCGCGCCGGAGTGGATCGTCGCGGTGGAACGCGGTCGCGCATCCCCCGCGATGCTCGCCGGCATCCGCAACGGCATGGCGTATCTTCTCGTGGACGATCAGGTGCGCAGCGTGCCGTCGTCCCGCATCACGTACCGCCGGCTCGCGACGCAGGCCATCGCCGCCGAAGGCGTCGACGCCGTCGCCAACATCGAGATCGACTTCGATCCGTCGTACCAGGAACTGGTCGTGCACGCGATCGACGTGGTGCGCGACGGTGTGCTCGCCTCGAGGCTCGCCGCCGCCGACTTCAAGATCCTGCAGCGCGAGACGGCTCTCGAGCGGCGCATCTATGACGGCAGCAGGACCGTCAGCGTATTCCTCGAGGACATCCGCGTCGGCGACATCGTGGACTACGCCTACAGCGTGAAGGGGCGCAACCCGGTGTTCGGCGGGCGCGACTTCGGCACGTTCTCCCTTCAGTTCGGGGCGCCGGTCGCGAGGCTTCATGCACGCCTGTTCGACGATCCCGCATCCGATATCGTGCTCGGCACGCGAAACGGGGCCGCGGCGCCGGTCACGGCATCGCACAGGGGGCTGCGCAGTCGTCACTGGCTGCTCGACGGCGTCCCGGCCCGCGTGCCGGATACGGACGAGCCGGGCTGGTTCAATCCCGAGCCCGCCGTGCAGTGGGGCGTGTTCGCAGACTGGTCCGCCGTTGCGCGCTGGGCTGCGCCGTTGTACGCCGTACCGAAGGACGTGGCGCCGGCGCTGCGGGCGGAGATCGGGCGCATCGCCGCCGAGCAGCCGACACCGGCCGGCCGGCTGCTCGCCGCGCTGCGTTTCGTGCAGGGCGAGATCCGCTATCTCGGCATCGCGATAGGCACGGGGTCGCATGCTCCGTCGTCGCCGGTACGCACGCTCGAACGCCGGTTCGGTGACTGCAAGGACAAGACGCTCCTCCTGCTGGCGTTGCTCGACGGGCTCGGCATCGAGGCGCGTGCCGCACTCGTGGATACACGGATCAGGCGCGGCCTGCGCGACCGCTTCGCGTCGCCGGGCCAGTTCGACCACGTGCTCGTGCGCGCGGTCATCGACGGCCGGGTGTACTGGCTCGACCCGACGCGCGCGACGCAGCGGGCCGATCTCGAGCATGTCGTGCAGGCCGATTTCGACCTCGCGTTGACGATCGATCCCGGCACGCGCGGGCTCGAATCGATGCGATCCGACCATGCCGCGGCGTCGCGCAAGACCGTGCGCGTGACGATCGATGCGCGCGAGGGACTCGATCGGCCGGTCGCCTACACGGTCGTCACCGAAGCTGAGGGCTCCCCCGCCGACCAGCTGCGTGCCGAGTTGGCGGCTTCGAACCTCGAGGAGATCGGCAAGCGTTACCAGAACTTCTACGCCGGCTATCACCCCGGCATCGCGATGGTGGCCCCATTGGCCGTCGAGGACGACACGGCCGCGAATCGCCTGGCGATCACGGAGCGCTACCGTATCGACGAGTTCGCCGAAGCGGGTGAGGGGGAGCGTCGCCGTGTGGCTTCGATCTGGACGCCGGACCTTGCGCAGTGGTTGCGTGCACCGTCTTCGGCGGTGCGGGACGCACCGTTGCGGATCGTCCATCCGACCGACCTGACCGTGATCACGCGCGTCCTGCTCGACGAGGACTGGCCGATCGAGGACTCCAGGAGTGAGGTCGAAGGCGAGGCCTTCACGCTGCATCGCGAGATCACGTATGCAGCGAGCACATTGACGCTCACCTACTCCTTCCACACGCGCACGGACGAAGTCGCCGCCGCGGCGACGCCGCGCCATGCGAGCCAGCTCGCGCGCGCCCGCGAGATCAGCGGCTACGAGCTCAGCTGGCAGATGCCGGTCGGCACGGACGCGCACGCGGGCTTCTTCGACCGCGTCAACTGGACGCTGGGCGGTTTCGGCGTCATGGTCGCCGTCGGATGCGTGGTCGTCGCGCGACGCCTGTACCGCTATGACCCTGCACCACGCGGCCCTGTTGCTCCGGGAGCGCCGGTCGGACTGGCGGGCTGGCTCGTGCTGCCGACCCTGGGCGTGATTCTCGCGCCGCTGCGCCAGGCATGGTCTACCTGGAGCGATATCGGTGGCCTGTCGGCGGATCATTGGGCAGCACTGACCACGTTCGGCGCGGAGGGATACCACGCGTTGTGGGCGCCCTTGCTGATGTTCGCACTGGCCGTCGAGATCGCGACGATCGTGCTCTGGGTGACCGTGGCGATCGTCTTCCTGCACCGCAGGACCAGCGCCCCGAACCTCTACATCCTCGCGATGCTCCTCGTACTGTCGGCGGATTTCGTCATGCTGGCCGTCGCGCCATGGCTGCCGGCACTGGAGATGGGGCCTGCCGAGTACGCGAGTACTGCCCGCAACGTCATGTCGTTCGTGCTGTGGTCAGCCTACTTCCGCTTCTCGATGCGCGTACGGGCCACCTTCACGCGCCGTCTGCGTGGCAGGGCGGGAGAGACCTTGCCGCCCGTACCTGGCACCACCGCTCCGCTAGTGTCGTGACACCGCGTGATCCGCCGCCATGGACGCCAGACGTGACACGGTGTTGAGGTTGCGCCCGGTGCCCGTGCGCGCTGCCGGTACCACGAGCTTCGATTCCGCCATGCGTTCGCCGTAATGGATGTAGATCTCGCGCTCGCCGAGTGCGAGCCGTTCGCCGGCCTGATGGCGCAGGGTCGACAGGGCGTCGCGAGGCGGTGGCTGGTCGAGGAATACCACGATCACGCGGTTCGGTGCGGCGTTACGGAACGGATTCGCCTCGAGCACGGCATGCAGCTGTGCTGCATTCCGCATGATCACGCCGACGGGCTTGCCGACGTGGCGCGCAAGGGCCGCCTCGAGGAGGGGCCTGCACTCGTCTTCGGAGCGCTCGCTGTCGAACACGACGTTGCCGCTGGCGATGTACGTGCGCACGTCGCGAAAGCCCGCTGCGACACAGAGCGCACGCAGGTCGGCCATCGGCAGCTTGCCGGTACCGCCGACATTGACGGCGCGCAGCAGCGCGACATGTTTCATGGACGTCTCCAGGAAGCACGACCCCGGGCTCATGCTGCGTGAGTGAACCGGTGTCCGCACAAAGAAGACGGGGCGCCGAAGCGCCCCGTCGATGGATCATGTCGCGATCGAGGTCACGGAATGACGGGATCGAAGCCGTCGGCGAAGATCTCGTCGGACAGGATCGCGCAGCCGTTGACCTTGATGTCGTCGACGTACCAGCCTTCCTTGGACACCGAGGAATCCGTGCCGAGGCGGAAGCGCAGCTGCACGGTCTGGCCGGCATGCGCGCCGAGATCGACGATGACCGGGCCGGTCGTGTACGGGCGCGCGGGATCGTCGCACCAGCCGTCGAGTCCGGCGAGCGGATTGCCGTACTGGCCGCTGATCTGGCCACGGTAGGTGCCGCCTCCGATGATGCTCGAGCCCGGCACGGGCGCGAACGTGCTGCCGCCGTCGCTGGAGATCTCGAGCGTGCCGCCGTCCCAGCATGCCGCCGCGCCGCTCTGCTCGATCTGGCGCCAGTTCTGGAAGCTCAGTGTCAAGGGACTCTGGTTCGACGGCAACGCGATCGCCGGCGAGATGAGGCGCTGGTCACTGACCGTGGCGAGGTTCGGCGCGAACCAGGCGTGCGTTCCCGAGTTCGGGCGCGCCGTGCTGCGTGTCCACGTCGTGGTGCCGACGCTGCCTGTCGTGTTCCACCCGTTCGTTCCGGTATCGACGTCGTCACTGAAGACCGTCGTCTGCACCTGGCCGATGTCGGTGTCGCACTGGCCCGGGGCCACCGCCGTACGGAAGCTGCGCACCGCCGAGGCCGTGCCGTCGCCGCAGATGTTGTCGGGCGTGACGCGCCAGTAGTACGTGGTACCCGAGGCGAGGGCCGTGGTCGGCGTGAACGAGGTTCCCGTGACGGTCTCGTCGATGAGCGTGGTCGCGAACGTGCTGCTCGTCGACACCTCGAGGCGGTAGGCGGTCGCCTGCGGGCTTGCGGCCCAGGTGAACGCCAGCGTCGTCGACTGGCCGACGGCCTGGTCGGCCGGCAGCGTGAGCGTCGGCGCAGCCGGTGCCGCGGTGGCGATCGTCAGGGCGCGCTCGAGCGTGGTGGTGCGATCGGCGTTGGACGCGGTGATCGTCAGCGTCGACGTCCCCGCGGAGGCCGCCGCCGTGTTGGCGATGGTGAGCGTGCTGGTGCCCGGCGGCGTCACGCTCGGCGTGCCGAAGGCGGCCGTCGTGCCGCTCGGCTGTCCGGTGACCGACAGCGCGACCGGCGTCGTGTAGCCCAGGATGTTGCCGACGTTGACGTTGTACTGCGCGGACGCCGGAGCGCAGACCTCCAGCGAAGGAGGCGTGACCGCGAGCGTGAAGCCCGGTTCGTTGGCGCAGTTGCGGCAGACCAGTGCGAAGTCCTGGTCGGTCGCGGTGCCGCCCGGAACGCCGTCACCGGGCAGGTTGGTCGCGCGCACGCGCACGGTGACGGTGCCGCCCGGGTTCGGGACGATCACGCCTTCCGTGTTGTTGCGCGCGTCGGCCGTGCCGCCGGTGGTCGAGGCGTTGTTGGTGATGACGTTGCCGCGATACAGCTGGCCGCCGGTCTCGACCTCGAGATCGAGGTTGTTGACGAGGGCCGGGTTGGCACCCGTCGCCGCCGCGGCATCGGTCCAGGCGAGCGAGACCTTGAGCGGACGTCCCGTGTCGGGCACGCCGTAGGTCGTTTCCCAGGTCTGGCCCACGCTCGTCAGCACCTGGGTCTGGTCGACGTAGGTCGACGAGAGCTGATCGAGGCCCATGCTGCCCGGGAGGTCGACGCGACCCCAGCCGTAGTTGGTGTTGGGGATGCTCGTCGCACCGACGGCCTTGGCGCCGTTGATGAGCAGCGCCTTGATCATCGCCGGGCTCGGTGTCGCACCCGCGTTGTTGTCTCGCCACCACGAGGTCAGCAACGCCGCCGCACCGGCGGCATGCGGAGACGCCATGCTCGTGCCCGAGCACAGCGCGTAGTTGTTGCTCGTGCCGGCGATCGCGGTGCCGCATTGCGACGCACCGGCCACGCGACGGGACGAGGCGATGGTTTCGCCCGGTGCGGCGATGGTCGGACCGAAGCGGCCGTCGTTGGTCGGGCCGCGGCTCGAGAAGCCCGAGATCGTGTCGATCGCGCCGCCGGAACGGTAGTTCTGCGTGCTCGCGGTGATGATCGGGTTCTTGGCCGCCTTCGGCGCCGTCAGCGTGCCGGCGCTCGGACCGCTGTTGCCGGCCGAGAACACCATGATGAACGGCTCGGCGGCCGGCGTGTCGAAGTTGCCGTCGCGGATGATCTGGTCCCACGTACGCGCGGCCGCGGTGTAGCTCGTGCCGCCGCTCTCGCCCGAGGTCCAGCTGCCATTGCCGCCGGACGCGCCGCCCAGCAGGGCGTCCTTGGACAGGACCTGCCAGCCACCTGTCGGCGGCCACGGCACGGAGCCGACGCAGATCGGGTTCTGCGCGAAGATGCGCACGCCCGGCGCGACGCCCTGGCCGTACAGGAAGCCGTTCGTGTCGAGGATCCCGGTCGCCGCGGTGCCGGCGATGATGCCGGCCACATGGGTGCCGTGGCCGCCGCTGGCGTTGTCGTCGCCCGGACCACCACCTGCGGGGCAACCCGGATAGGTGACGCCGCCGGCGATGCGGCTGGCGAGGTCGGGATGGGTCAGGTCGACGCCGCTGTCGATCACCGCCCAGGTCACGCCGTTGCCGTTGTAGCCGAGCGTGCCGAGCCACGGCACGTAGCCCGGCGCCGGAACGTTCGATGCACTGTAGTTGCGCGCGAGGACCTGCGAGGAGATCTCGTCGTCGAGGATGGGCTTCGGACTCTGGTGTTCCAGCCACACGACCTGCGGCAGCGCGGCGAGGTCGGCGAGGCGATCGGCATCGACTTCGACCCAGGCATTCTGGAAGACGCCGTCGGCCTGGGCCGCGCCGTGGTTGAGCACGCGGGCTCCGGCGTGGCCGAGCGCGGCGAGCACGCCGTTCACGTCACCGTCGTTGTAGAAGAACACGCCGACGTTGCGGATCGTGCCGGTGTGCTTGCCGAGATCGGGCGCGACCTTCCAGTCGGGCAGGTATTCGCCCTGCCAGCGCACGTTCGGATGCGCCTCGATGCTCTCGCTGGCCTGGCCGGAGGACCACACGAGGAAGGTGTTGTCGGGGTAGTACTGCAGGGGTTCGACACCGGCCGACTTGAGGTCCTGCAGCCAGTCGCCTTCGATGGCGCCGTTGAACTGGACGAAGCGCAGGCCACGACCATTCGCCTCGGTACGGTAGGCGGCGACATCGCCGGGCACGCGGCTGCGCGGATCGAAGCGCAGGTCGCCGAAACTGATGAAGCCGCCGCTGGCGGCAGGAATCGCGGCGGCGAGCGTGCCGTGCGCGGTGACGACGACGCCGACGGGCGTTGCGTTGAGCTGGCCTCCCGCGGCCAGCGTCAGCGCGAGCGCGGCGGCGAGCCGCGTCGTGTTGAGCTTCTGCATGGTGTATCCCCGATAGTGTGGTACGAGCACGCACGGTCCCCTGAAGCCATGCGTACCCGAACCCTACCATCGGTCGCCGGGCAGGGCGAGGGCGTCAGTCCCGATCGGGTGCGCCGAGGGGGAAGTACGCCCGGTAAGGTCGTGCCTCGTCGACCGCACGTGCGAAGGACGGCCGCGCGAGCAGGCGGCGGCGGTAGGCGTGGACGTTGGCGAACGCCTCGGGAATGCGGTGCGACCAGTCGGCGTAGAACAGGAAAGGTGCCGCTGCGCAGTCGGCGAGGCTGAACGTGTCGTGGGCCGCCCATTCCCGACCCTCCATGTGGCCGTCGAGCCAGGCGTAGGCGTCGTCGAGCATGCAACGCGCCTCGGCGACGCCGTGGATGTCACGCGTGTCCTCCTCGCGCAGGGCATCGAAGACGATCTTCTGCTGCGGCGTCGAGATGTAGTTGTCGAAGAATCGGTCGAGTGCGCGCACCTCGAGCGCGGCCTTCGGGTCGGCCGGCAGCAGGGGGACCGGGCCAGGGTGGTGGAGATGCAGGTGCTCGATGATGGTCGTGGCCTCGACGACCGTGCGGCCCGAGTCGACCAGCACCGGGAATTTCTTCATGGGCCACAGCTTCGCGAGCGTCGCGCGGCTTTCGTTCGATTCGAGCAGACGCCACTCGAATGGCGTCGCGTTCTCGTAGAGCGCGATGAGGACCTTCTGGCAGTACGACGAGAACGGGTGCGCGTGCAGTTCGAGGCTCATGGGGTTTCCTTGTCGTGGGGCATCCGATGCGACGAACGGAGGCGACGCGGATCGACAGCCCCGGGCTCTCGCCCCGCACCCCGTCGCGCCGGTTCTGCGGCACCGATCCTAGATTTCTGCAACGTTGTGGACGAACGTGACGGTATCGTGACAGTGGGCCGCCGGTCGCGCCACGCCACCGGATGACGCATCAATGGACCGTCGATCCCTGGACGCGGTCTACGCAGGAGGGAACACCATGGCTTCGATCCACCGGATGGCCTTGCTCGCGACGCTCGCGTGCGCACTGGCCGCGCCGATGTCCGGCGCGCTCGCGCAGGACCTCTACGACACGACCACGCTGCGCACGTTCAACCTGACGTTCCACGACGCGAACTGGCTGCAGCTGCTGCGCAACAACTACGTCTCGGGTACCAACATCCTCGCCGACCTCGAGGTCGACGGCACGGTGTACCCGAGCGTCGGCGTGCGCATCCGCGGCAACACCTCGTACACGGGGCTGCCGAGCGGTTCCGAGAAGTTCTCGCTCAAGATCAACGTCGACCACGTCGATCCTGACCAGAAGGTGCTCGGCTACGACAACCTCAACCTCAACAACGGCTTCCACGACCCGACGTTCACGCGCGAGGTCGTCTACAACAACTACGTCGCGCAGTTCATCCCGAACCCGCGCGCGAACCACGTGCTGGTCACGCTCAACGGCCAGAACTGGGGCGTCTACATCAACGTGCAGCAGCCCAACAAGCGCATGCTGCGCGACTACTTCACCAACGCCGACGGCGTGCGCATCAGCTGCTCGAACAACCCGAACGGCCCCGGCCTCGCCTACAACGGCGCCAATGCCTCGGGCTATTCGGTCTACGAGGTCGACAGCGACGGCGGCTTCGCGAACCCGATCGTCGAGGCCTTGATCCCGGTCACCTACGCATTGTCCAACGAGCCGCTCGCGACCTGGCAGAACATCGACGCGAAGTTCGCGATCGATCCGTCGATCTGGTCCGTGGCGCTCGAGAATGCGCTGACCGACGACGACAGCTACGTCAACAAGGGCTGCGACTTCACCACCTACCGCAACCCGATCGATGGGCGCATGCACCTCACGCAGCGTGATGCGAACGAATCGTTCACGGCCTCGAACTGGTCGATCACGCGCAATTTCACCGCGACCAACAAGCCCGTACTGAGCCGAGTGCTCGCCGTGCCCGAGATGCGTCAGCGCTACATGGCGCACTACCGCACGATCAAGCGCGACCTCAACTGGGCTGCGCTGCAGCCCGTGTTCACGGCGCACCGCGATCTCATCGACGCGGCCGTGCAGGCGGATCCGAAGAAGCTGTATTCGTACCAGTTGTTCCAGAACAACTTCACGAGCACGGTCACCTTGCCGTACTCCGGGCCTGCAGGCGGCACGCTGGTCGGCCTGCAGCAGTTCCTGACCGAGCGCAACACGCTGTTCAACCAGAGTGCCGAACTGTCGGCTTCGGGGCCAGTGATCGCCTCGGCCCAGGCGTCCACCGACACGCCCGCTGCGAATGGCCAGGTCTGGATCACCGCCAACGTGACCGCCGCGGCCGGCGCCGGCATCTCGAAGGTCGAGCTGTTCTACCGTTCGACGCCGGCCCTCGGCTACCAGCGCGTGACGATGCTCGACGACGGCAACTCGGGCGATGGCGCCGCCGGCGACGGCGTCTACGGCGCACTGCTTCCGGTCGCGGGCAGTTCGGGCCAGCGCGTGGCGTGGTACGTCGGCGCGACGTCGACGAACAGCTTCGCCTCGTCGGCGTTCTCGCCCGACCGTGCCGAGCGCGGTCCGCGCTACGTCGAGTACGCGGTCGTGCCGACCGGCGGCATGCGCATCACCGAGTGGATGTACTCGGGTACGAGCGGCGAATTCATCGAGTTCACGAACGTCTCGGGCGCGCCGGTGGACATGACGGGCTGGAGCTACGACGACGACCACGCGCGCGCCGGCACGTTCGACCTCAGCGCGTTCGGCACCGTGCAGCCCGGCGAGTCGGTCGTGCTGACCGAGAGCACCGCGGCCGCTTTCCGCACGGCCTGGAGCCTCGACGCGAGCGTCAAGGTGATCGGCGAGCTCGGTCTCGCGAGCGGCGAGAACCTCGGCCGCAACGACCAGATTCATCTCTACAACGTGCTCGGCGAGATCGAGGACCGCCTCTACTACGGCGACCAGACCTACGCCGGCACGATCCGCACGCAGAACCGCAGCGGCCAGGCGGCATGCAGTGCGCTCGGCCAGAACACGGTCGCTGCCTGGCAGCTCGCCACCGTGGGCGACGCGTTCGGCTCGGTCGCGGCGACCTCGGGCGACGTGGGCACACCGGGTCGCTACGTCACCGCGACGTGCTCGACCGACGCGATCTTCGCCGACGGCTTCGACTGAATGACGCGCTGACCGTCCGATGCACGAAGGGCCGGGATGATCCCGGCCCTTCGCGTTCCGACGTTGCCGATCCTCCAGGCAGGACACCCTGATCGGGGCGTCCGTTCGCGCAAGGAGGCCGACGGCGGCAGCAGGGCAGGTCCACTCGCGTGTCGCTTGCGCGGTGGCGCTACTCCTGCTTCCCGCGACCTGTCACATCCTTCAGCCAGGTCGACATCGCAGCCAGTACCGAGGGCGCGACGGTCTCGTCGATCAGGAAGTATTCGCTGGCCTTGCCGGTCCGGGCGGTCTGAAGGTTGTGGTTGATGCCCGGGAGCTGGCGCACCGAGGTGCGTGGGTGGACGCCGTGCGCCAGTGAGCGGGTGATCGCCGCGAGGTTCTCGGTGGGCGGTACCTGCAGGTCCTTCTCTCCCACCAGCGCGAGCACCGGGCACGTCAGCTTCTCGAGATGCACGCGCGGATCGAGCTGCAGGAAGCGCCTGAACCAAGGCGTGAGCAACCCCTCGAAGGCCTCGTCGGGGAATCCCTCCTCGGGAATCTCGAGCCTGGCTTTCGTCTCCGCGGGCAGCTCGCGCGTGGTTCTGGCCATGGCCGCCAATGCGTCCCGATGGCTCAGGGTGCCCGCCGCGATCTCGTACAGGCCACGCTCCTGCGTCTGGTTGAGCAGCACGAGTGATTCCGGCATCCCGTCCGCACGTCGTGCCGCCGCGTCCTGGAGACTCTTGATGTCCATGCCGGGCAGCCCCGGACCCGCGAGCAGCACGATGAACGATACGTCGCGAGGGGCTGCGGCAGCCGCCATGGCCGCGACGATCCCGCCCTCGCTGTGTCCCGCGATGCCGATCCGCTCCGGGTCGATGTTCGGCAGCATCTTCAGGTAGCGGACCGCTGCGAGCGCATCGGTGGCGTAGTCGTCCGTGGTCGAGCCCGGATGGGGTTCGCCGCCGGTGAGGCCGACACCGCGCTTGTCGTACCGCAGCACCGCGAACCCCTGTCGGGTCAGATGATCGGCCAGGATCCACAGCGTCTTGTGCAGGGAAAGGCCACCGTCGCGATCGTGAGGGCCGCTCCCCGCGACCAGGACGACGGCCGGAAAGGAGCGGCCCGACGCCGGATAGGTGAGCGTGCCCACCGGCGACACGCCGGGGTCGGGTGTGTCGAACACGACGTCCTGGGTGACGTACGGATAGGGCGCAACAGGCGTCTGCGGGCGGGGACGCTCCGCATGGACGAGAAAGCGGCCATGGGCGTTGTCGATCCGGTACGACGTGGGAAAGCCGCTCGGGCCTGTCCCGGTAATCCATGTCGTTTCACCCGCAGAGGGCGCCTCGGGAAGGGGCGCGAAAACGACCTTGCGTTCGGCGAACGCCGCGCTGACGGCATCGAAGGATTCGGCCGAGAACATGAAGCGCTGGATCGTGTGCGCGTGGGCTGGAGGACGCTCCTGCGGAGCGGCGGGTGTGGTCCCGGGAAGGGCGAGCCCGCACACGAGCAAAGACGCCCACGCCGTCGAACACGTGGTACGTACCGGGAGGTGCGCCGTTGGAGCGCGTCTGCGGGAAGGTCGGAGGCTGATCATCGTTGCACCGGTGGGAGGGGTGGGGCTCGGGCCATGAGCTACTAATTCCTTAGTAGTTGGCGGCAAAAAAACTCAGTTGTCGTGCGGGTTCACCTCCAGCGCCGCCATGGCGATCGCGTCGCGCATCAGGGCGCCCCGAACGCCGGTCCGGGCGACGACTCCGGCGTCGCCTGCGACGAGACGTGGGATCATCTCGAGCTCACTCGCATCCGCGATGGGCGATGGCGGCGATCGTGGGGACGCCGGTGATGGTGGCGACGTAGGCGACGCCGGTGATGGTGGTGACGGAGGCGACGGTGGCGATGTCTGCGGTGCCGCGCTGACGTACGGGACGTCCTCGATCGCGTGCCTCGCGACGTGTCCGCCGAACGACGGCCCGATCTCGCGGCGCACGTCGACACCTGCATGAAGGCGGTGCGGCGCTCGCGGGCCGGCGAGCGCGACGCTGCCTTCGTCAGGACGCAACGTACCCTCGGTGGACGGTGCGCTCGCCGGTCCCGGCACGGGATGCCACAACGGCTCCATCTCGCCTGCGATCAGCAGTGCCGAACCGAGCAGCATGGCGATGCCGAGCGGCATGCGCCGCTGCCTGTGTGCAGAGGGCGAAAGAAGTCGGCTGATCCTGTCCACGAGCGCGCCTCCATGGGCTGCGAGCACGAGGCGCGGGAGCACCGGCCGATGCCTTTCGAGTTCCATGAGCGCTTCCGCAAGGGCGATCGCGTCGCCGCAGGCGGCCACCGCCAGATCGTCGCAGGCGTGCTCGCGTTCCTGCCGGATGCGCCTCCCCAGCCACCACGCGGCAGGGTGGAAGAACAGCAGCGATTCGGCGACGCACTGCAGCCCGTTCCACAGCCAGTCGAGGCGACGGACATGCGCCAGTTCGTGGGCGAGCAAGGCCTCGATCTGTTCTTTCGGAAGCCTCGCCAGCAACGACAGCGGCAACCAGACCACCGGCCGCAGCAGGCGTGCGGTGAACGGTGCCAGGACATCGTCCGCAAGCCGCACGGTGACCTCGCGCGAGATGCCCAGTGCGCGCCGCAGCACGTCCGCGCGTCGTTGCCACTCGGGCGGCAGGGGACGGAACGGGCGGCGCTCGAGCACCCTGATCAGATGCCAGCCACCCCATTGCCTCAGCAACATCGCCGCGACCCCGATCAGCCAGGACAGGCTCAAGGCGAGCGCCAGGCCATGGGACGGCGTGATGGAGGCCCGGGGCATCGTGCCGGGCGCCAATTCCGTGCCCGACGGCAACACGCCGAAGCTCATCCCGGCATCGGGTAGAGCCGAGACGTGCGCGAAGGTCGCCGCCGGCAGCGCGACCATCGCGAACAGGAACATCAGTCCGGCCGCATGTCGTGTCGCTGCAGCGTGGCGGGCCAGCGACCGCAGCACGAGGGCTGCCAGGAGCGCCAGCAGCGTGACCTGCCACAGCGCGTGCAGCAGCGTCGAGGCGAGCGCGGGTGCGAACGTGGCATGCCAGGGCGCGTCCATCACGACTTCCTTCTGGCCTTGGCCTGAGCGATCAGCTTCGAGATCGCGTCGAGATCCTCGGTGCTCGCGGTCTCGTCATCGAGCGCGCGCTGCACCAGCTTCAACGCGGAGCCGGAGAACGCGCGCTGCATGAGATCCTGCAGCAGCGAGGACTGCACGTCGCCTTCGGCATGCATCGGCACGTAGGTATGGCTGCGCTCGGATTCGTCGCGGCGCACCAGCCCCTTGTCGGCCATGATCGTCAACATCTTCAGCACCGTGGTGTAGGCGGTGTCCTTGGTTCGGCTCAACTCGCCATGGACGTCGCGCACGGTGCACGGCGCCTGGCGGCTCCAGAGCACGCGCAGGATCGCGAGCTCGCCCTCGGTGGGCTGCGGTGAAGGCATCGACGATCCTTGCTGCAAACTACGCCTTCATTAGTACTACTTAATTAGTAGATGTCAAGGGGCGCGATGTCGGTCTGCCGATCGGGGGGGCTCACGCGGCGCGTGGTGGCTCCCATCGTCGGGGCATCCCGTCTGGCCGCCTCTCGATGCCCGCACGTGCTGTCGCCGAAGGCCGGGCGCTTCGATGAAGCGTCGCATGGACACGACGAAGGGCCGGGTATCGACCCGGCCCTTCGTCGTGTCCAGCAGCGAGTCGATCAATTCGGATCGAAGCCGTGACGGAAGATGCCGTCGCCGTAGCGCTCGTAGGCGCCGATGTCGGCGATGCCGTTGCGGTTGGACGGATCGCTCCACGTGCGCACGAAGCCTGCGCCGCGCTGGTCGGTGGTGAGGCCGCCCGGGTTGATGCCCTTGTCGATGACCGGGCTGTTCGCGGCGATCGGGTGCACCGGCACGAAGCCTCCCTGCATCGTCAGCGGTTGCACGCGGGCGTCGGTCGCGAACAGGTTGGTGTCGTTGCTGCCATTGATGACGCCGGCATCGGTGAGCGTCGCGAACGCGTTGTGGCTCGTGTCGAGCTGGCTGGTCGGCGTGCCCTGCGAACGCGTGACGTCGATCGGCACGTTCTGGTTGCCGTGCGTGTTGTCGGCGAACAGCGAGCTCTGAAGAGTGACGCGCGTGGTGCCGCCATTGTTGACCCACAAGGCACCGCCCGAATTTTCCGAAGGGCCGCGCTCGGGGGAGGTCCGGTTGCCGACGAAGCTGCTGTTGCGCACGGTCAGGTTGCCCTGCCAGATGGCGAGCGCGCCGCCACGGCCGGACGGATGCAGCGAACGATTGGCCGAGAACGTCGTGTTCTCGACGATGTTGACCGGCGCGCCGGCATTGATGGTGCCGGCGAAGTACAGCGCACCGCCGAACGGCTCGCCGGCCGTGTTGCCGACGAACGCGCTGCGTGAGACGAGCAGGTTGCCGATGCCGTCCGCGGCCATCGCGCCGCCGTTGTAGATCGCCTCGTTGTCCTGGAACAGCGTGTCGGTGACGATCGCGCTCGAGGCCGATGCGTAGAGCTTGATGCCGCCACCGCTGAGTTCGGCGGTATTGCCGATCACGCGCGAGCGCTCGAGGCGCAGCACGCCACGGTCCATGTAGATGCCGCCGCCCTGCGGCTGGAAGCCGTCGGCGACCGCGTTGCCGATGATCGTGCTGTCCGTGATCGTGAGGTCTGCGCCGCTGACGCTGATCGCGCCGCCCTTGCGGCCGGCGACGTTGTCGCGCAACACCATGCCGGCGAGCGTGATGCGGTCGCCGCGCGTGGACAGCTCGTAGAACACCGCGCCGCCGCTGTCGTCGTTGCCCGAGCGCATGAGGCCGCGCGCGAGGGTGAGTCCCGAGAGTGCGAACGTCTTGTTCTGCGTGGTGTTGCTGAAGGCGAAGATGCGGTTCGCCTGGTTGCCGTCGATCGTCAGCACGCCCGCGCCGGGGCCGGCGATCGTGAGGCTGTCGGTCACCGACAGCTGGCCGGTGGCGAGCACGATCGTGCCGGCGAGCCCGGCCTGGAACTGGATCGTGTCGGCGCCCGCGGCCGCGTTGGCCTGCGTGATCGCGGCGCGCAGGCTGCCGGCGCCGCTGTCGGCGAGGGTGGTGACCGTGAACGTGGCGGCACCGGCGCAGGGCGCGAGGGCGATCAGCGCGGCGCTCAGGAGGGGACGGATCAGTGTCATGGCGGCAGTCCTTGGTGGTCGTCGGTCCACGTCGCGAACGCTGCGCGGCGTGGTCGACCTCCATGACGAGGCGGCGGGACATTTCCTATCAGACGGTCGTGCGTCGCTGTCGCCCGCACCGCTCCGGTGCTTGCAGCGGCGCCGCGATGGCCCCATAACGGCGGCTCGAGGATCGCAAGGGGCCATGCCCCGGGAGGTCGCGATGGCGACGGGTTGGGCCGGTGACGGCGCAGTGCAGGACCAGATCGATGCGACGGTCGGCGATGCCGTGCAGCGCGCGCGCGCACGCCTCGGCAAGGGCCCGGGGCGCACACGCTGCGAGGAATGCGATGCCGCGATCCCGCCCGCGCGACGCGAAGCCGTGCCGGGCGTGCGCCTGTGCGTGGCCTGCCAGGAAGAGCACGACCGTGACGAGGTCGTCAGCAGCGGCTACAACCGCCGCGGCAGCAAGGACAGCCAGTTGCGTTGAGCGTACCGATGCACGCGCGCGTCACGACGCGCGCTGCGCCACCCAGTCGGCCGGCGTGAGCGGCGCGAGGCCGTGCAGGAGGCGCGCCTTGTCGCATTGCGGGCTGACCGTGCCGTCCTCGTACGACGCCATCACGGCCCGGCACGGCGACGGACGCCGCGCGTAGATCGTGCACGCCGTTTCGATGCCGATGTCGCCGTGCAGCGCAATGCAGCGCGGTGCCTTCGCGTTCGTACCGCGCATCGCGAGGCGGTGCGGATCGAGCGTCTCGGCGAGCGCTTCGGGGACGCCGATCCCGGAGTCGTCCATGGTCTCCATCCAGTGGAACGCGACGCGGTAGGTCGCGCAACAGGCGCCGCAGCGTTGGCAGGGATGCAGCATGGGACGGGCGGGCGCCGGAAGCCGGGAGAAGGCGCGGATTCTAGCGCCGTGCGCCATGGGTCGTGACGGCGCGATCACGCGACGAACCTGAACGCCATGAGGCCGCCGCGAGGACTCCGGATTGCCCGTTGCGAAGGTCTTGTCTACCGTGCCGATGTCTCGTGAGGAGCTTCGTCATGCACTGGATGCCGGCCGTTACCGTGTCCGCCTCGCTCTTCGCCGCGACGTGCACGCCGCCATGCGCAGCGGCCGTGGACGGTAGCGGTTTTCGCGTGCTGGCCTTCAGCAAGACGGCAGGTTTCCGTCACGACTCGATCGACACCGGCCACGCGGCGCTTGCGTCCCTGGGCGCCCGGTACGGCTTCGAGGTCGTGCGCAGCGAGGATGCCTCTGCGTTCACGTCGACGAACCTCGCCACGTTCGAGGTCGTCGTGTTCCTCAACACGACCGGCGACGTGCTCGATGCCGCACAGCAGTCCGCGCTCGAGTCCTGGGTTCGGGGCGGCGGAGGCTGGCTCGGTGTGCACGCGGCTGCCGATACCGAGTACGACTGGCCGTTCTACGGCACGTTGCTCGGCAACGGGGCGTGGTTCCTGTCGCATCCGGCGATCCAGCCGGCTGGCGTATTGCGCGAGATCGCCACGCATCCGGCCACGGTGGTGTTCGAAGGGCGACAGGTGATCGAGGACGAGTGGTACAACTTCCGTGCGAACCCGCGTCCGGTCGTCGACGTGCTGCTGCGCATCGACGAGTCGAGCTACTCGCCGGGTGGCGGCGCGATGGGGGCGGATCATCCGATCGCGTGGTCGCACGCGGTCGACTCGGGGCGCGCGTTCTACACGGGCATCGGCCACCGCTCCGAGGTCTATGCGCGGGACGACGTGCGCGCGCATCTCGCCGGCGCGATCCACTGGTGCGCCGGACAGCCGTTCGACCTGCTTTTCCGGGACCGGTTCGACCCTTGATCGATGCGCCGGCATCGGTGCATAGAAGGGCGTGGCGACGGCTGACCGCCGCCACGCAGGCGCATCGTCAGTCGATGCCGAAGCTCTGCAGGCTCACCGGCGTCGTGCGGCCGAGCAGCTGGACGGTCATGCCGCCGTTCGAAGCGAAATCACACGACGTCAGCGGGGCCCAGTTCGTGCAGCCCGAGCCGAAGGCGTCGCCCGGGTTGCGCCACACGGGAGCGCCGCCCGTGGTCGTCGTCTGCTGGACGACGTACACGCCGCCTTCCTCGGCGTTGTAGGACAGGTCGCCCGAGAACGCGATCCAGTACGTGCCTTCCGCGAGCGCGCACTCGGTCGGCAGGTTGAGCGTCGAATACTGCAACGTGCCGTCGTAGCTCAGGGGAACACCCGTGTACGTGCAACCCGGGACCGCGGCGCCCGGAGCACCTGCCGTGTTCGCGTAGAACGTGACGTTGCCTACCGTCGACGGCGTCACCGGGTTCGCGCCGCTCTGGTAGAACGAGCCGATGCGCACCTGCGACACGGCCCAGCCGCCGCTCGGCACCGCGAAATCATCGGCCATCTCGCTGTCGTAGTCCTCGGAGCCTGCGTCGAGGTTGCGCATGGCGAGCACGCCGCTCGTGCTCGGACTGGTGGTCTGGTCAAGCAGGACGACCACGCCGCCGAGCGTCGCCGGGGAGGGCGATGCCGCGTGGGCGGCGGTAGCGGCCTTGCTCGAGGCGGCGCGCGGTGCTGCGTCGGCGGTGCCGGCAGAAAAAGCGAGAGCGACGGCCGCGGCCAGCGCGGTCGTGCGGAACAGCGGAACGGACATGGGATCACCGGTACATGGGAAAGGGAGCCGCGACGATGCCATGTCGCGATCTTGCACCCTAACCATCTGTGGCCTGATCCGGCAAGGCCAGTCGGTCACGGATGCCGTCCAGCACGCTGCCGAAGCGTGGCGCGCGTGCCGTGTCGACGCGCATCGGCTGGCGAACCTGCGCGGCACTCGCGGTGCGTACCGAGCGGCTGGATTCGTGGAAGCGCAGGCAGGCTTCGTCGAACGGCAGCGCGCAGGCGTCCAGCAACGCACGGATGCAGGCTTCGGGGCTTGCGACGAGTTCCTCGTAGGTCACGCGGTGCGTACGCGATCCCGCGACGTCCAGCAGATGGGCGAGCGTGCGGTCGTAGTCGCGCCGGTAGGCGACGAGGTCGTCGAGGTCGTAGGCGAAGCGCTGGCCGAGCGCGAACAGGTGGCGAAAGCAGCCGAAGACGGTTTCCAGCGGATCGCGGCGGCACCACACGAATGTCGCGCCGGGCAGCATGCGCCGCGCGGCGACGACGTGGAACCAGTTGTTGAGGCCCTTGTCCGTAGAGCGCGGCCGGGACGTGCGCCAGCGCGCGGTGCGTGCGAGGTACTCACCGCCGAGCCGATTCCAGTCGTCGCGCGACGCAGCGGCCAGCCACTGCTCGAGTGGTCGCCCGCGTCGCGAGCACTCGTCCTCGATGATGTCCGGCAGATGCTGCAGTTCGCCTGCGCCTTCGACTTCAGGGTGTGCGCCGAGGATCTGCTCGACCAGCGTCGATCCCGAGCGCGGCAGCGAGATCACGAACACGATCTCCGATCCGCGGGCATTCGTGACGTCGGGCGGGGCAGCCTCGCGATCGGCGGCCAGCGAGGCGTCGATCATCGCGGAGAACGCGTCGCGGTCCCATTCGATCGTGCGCCGCTTGGCGGTGTTGGCGGTGACAAGCGTGGCGAAGGCATCGGCGAAATCACCCTGGTCCTCGAGGGCCTTGGCGAGTGCGAAGCCGAGCATGACGCGGGCGTCGCTGGATGTCGCAGCGGCCAGCGCGTCGCGCAGGCGTCGCGTCTCGGCAGCATCGAACGCCACGGTCTTCAGGTTCGCAAGCCCGTGCCATGCCTCCGCGGAGGCTGGGCGGCGCGCCAGCACGCCGCGGTAGTCGGCCTCCGCATCCGTGATGCGCCCGAGCGCCTTCCGCGTCTCGGCGCGGGCGAGGCGTGCTTCCGCGTGATCGGGAGCATTCGCCAAGGCGGTACCGAGTGCGGCGTCGGCTTCCTCGATGTGGGCCTGGCTCTTGAGTGCCCTGCCGAGGTTGAACCACGCGCCGGCGAACGAGGGAGCGAGTCGAACGGCTTCCCGCAACTCCGTGATCGCCTCGTCGGGACGCCCGAACGCGCGCAGCGCGCTGCCGAGGTTGAGATGGATCAGCGCATCGTCCGTGCGCATGCCCGCGGCTCGGGACAGCACCTCCACGGCATCGGCTGGACGTTTCTGGAGCATGCGCAGCACGCCGAGCAGGCGGAGCACCTCGGGATGCCGCGGCGCCAGTGCGAGCAGGCCCGCGAACGCATGGTCGGCTTCATCGAGGCGGCGCGCCGTGATCGCACCCGCAGCCGATGCGAGCAGGCGCCGCCCCGATACGGACAGACCGATGACGCGCGCGGGATCGTTCGGATCCGGCGTCATCGCGGCGCGACGCCCGCGTCGCGCCGTGACTCCCACGTTGTCGGCACGTCGCCCGAACCCCAGCAACGCGTCGTGCGCTGGAAGAACAGGCTGTTGGGGATCTGCAGCACGGCGCCGTCGTGCGCGGGATCGACCTCGCGCAGCGTCGTGTAGATGAGGTTGATGTCGACGACGCGGCCCTTGAGGCCGGGCTTCTCGCCGTTCTCGAGCAGTTCGATGTGGTCGTGCAGGCGGAACGGGCGCGTCGTGAAGATCAGCATCGCGCAGAAGATGTTCGACAGCACGCTCCACGCCGCGAAGAACGCCACCGCGCCGACCGCCGCGAAGCCGGTGAACGCGGTCCACAGCACGGTGCCCGACACGCCGAGCACCTGCAGCGCGAGCAGCAGCGCTCCGACGTTGATGATCGTCGAGGCGACGCGGCGGCCGCTGATCGCGAGTTCGGCCGGCATCGCGTAGCGCTCGCGAAAGCGTTCGAGCGCGGTGCGCACGATCGTGCGCATCAGCCAGGCCGCGGCGAGGATCAGCAGCACCTGGGCCAGCGGCGTGATCACGCCGAGCCATTCGTGCAGCCAGAGGGGAAGATGGTCTTTCATCGGATCGCGTGCGTTCGTGGACAGCGGGGCCTCGCAGGCGCGGGGCGTCGTCCACTGTGCGCAAGCCTCGCCGTCGATGCAACCCGCGCTTGCGTCGCTGCGCGCGAACGCCGAGCATGCGCGCCTCCCTCCCGTTGCCAGGAATCACCGTGACGATCCAGCGCTTCGACACCGGCCCGCGCATGTCGGAAATGACCGTCCACAACGGTGTGGCCTATCTCGCCGGACAGGTCGCCGAGGACGTGTCGCTGGACATCGAGGGCCAGACCCGCGAAGTGCTCGCGGCGATCGATGCGCTGCTCGCACGCGCGGGCTCGCACAAGTCGAAGGTCCTGCGTGCGCAGATCTTCCTGCCCGACCTCGCCGATTTCGCCGGCATGAATGCGGTATGGGAAGCGTGGGTCGAGCCCGGCCACACGCCGGCGCGTGCGACCGTGCAGGCCGCACTCGCCAATTCGGGCTGGAAGGTCGAGATCGTCGTGACGGCAGCGGTCGGCTGACCGCGGCCGGCGTCAGAGCTGGCGGTCCTCGGCCTTGAATCGGCCGTTGCGGATCGCCATGCGCTTGCCGTCCTTGCCGACGAGGTCGAACGCGAACGTGCCTTCGATGACCTTGCCCTTCGAGGCGGTGATCTCGAAGCGGTTGGTCACGCTCTTCTTGTCGAGCGCGTACTCGATCGCGTCGGCGCCGCGGCCGACCTCGAAGCGCACGTCGCAGCTGCTGCGCCCGAATGCGTCGCTTCCGAACACGATCGGCGTGCCCGGCACGTAGGCCTCGCAGGTGATCGCGAGGCGGTCGATGCGCGTCTTCGGCGGCGGCCACGCCATCGCGCCGGCGGTCGTCGCGCCCAGGCTGAAGCTCTTGTCCAGCGGCACCAGCGTGATGCCGTCGTCGTCGCTCGCGAACGCGACGCCGTCGACCTCGGCGGTCAACGACTGGGTGTCTGCGGCGGCGGCCAGGGGCAGGGCGAGCGAGAGCAGGGCGGGTACGAGGTGCGTCAGGCGCATGGTCGGATCTCCTTTCGGTCGCAGGACACTACGCACGCGGGCAACGGTTCGGGACATCGGCCCGGGTTGACGCGACCGGCGCACTGGGCCAGATTGCGCGCCCCCGCATGCCGCCAGGCCGTTCCGCCATGACCGACACCTTGCCCGATCGCCTCTCCGTCGACCCGAAGAGCAAGTTCTACGACGAGGCCCTGCTCGCGCGCGGCATCGGCATCCGCTTCAACGGCCAGGAAAAGACCACGGTCGAGGAATACTGCATCAGCGAAGGCTGGGTGCGCATGGCGGTCGGCAAGGCGCTCGACCGCCGCGGCCAGCCGATGACGATGAAGTTCCAGGGCAAGGTCGAGGCCTATTTCCTCGAGACGCCCGCGCAGGACGACGCGCCCGCGCAGGCCTGAACCACGCGCCTCAGCGGCGCGCGGTCGACTGCGAGTACGGCAGCGCGTCGCGACCGCGCAACGCACGCCTGTCGGGCGTGGCCTGCATCGTGAAACGCAGTTCGCCACCGGCCATGATCTCCTCGTGGCGGATGAACGTGCGCGCGAGCGGCTTGCCGTCGAGGGTGACGCGACCGACGTAGGTGTGCGCATCGTCGAGGCCGTCGGCGACCACCGTGAAGCGCTTGCCGTTCGGCAGGTGCAGCGTCGCGCGCGGCACGAACGGGCGGCCGAGCACGTACTCGTTGCTGGCCGGCGCAACCGGATAGAAGCCGAGCGCCGTGAACACGTACCAAGCCGACATCTGGCCGAGGTCGTCGTTGCCGGCGAGGCCGTCCGGCCGCGGCGCGTACTGCGTGCGCATGATCATGGCGAGGCGTTCCTGGGTGCGCCACGGCTGGCCCGCGTGCGCGTACAGGTAGGCGACGTGGTGGCTCGGCTCGTTGCCGTGCGCGTACCAGCCGATCAGGCCGGTGATGTCCTCCATGTGGGCGAAGACCGAGGCATCGACCTTGGCGTCGAACACCGCATCGAGGCGCGCGAGCAGGCGATCGACGCCACCATGGGCCTTGGCGAGTCCGGCGACGTCCTGCGGCACGTACCACGAGTACTGCCAGGCGTTGCCTTCGGTGTAGTCGGTGCCGTAGCCGCTCGCGCTCGGGTCGAACGGTTCGCGGAAGCTTCCGTCGCGGTTGCGCGCACGCATGAAGCCGGTCTTCGCGTCGAACGCGTGGCGCCAGTTGGCGGCGTGGCGCGTGAAGCGCTTCGCGATGTCGTCGCGGCCCATCGCCGCGGCCATGCGCGCGATCGTCCAGTCGCCGTAGGCGTATTCGAGGGTCTTGGAGGCGGCTTCGCCTTCCTCGTCGATCGGCACCCAGCCGAGCTCGCGGTAGGCACCGATGCCGTCGTACGGTGCGTAGTCGGCGCTCGCGACCATCGCGTCGAGCGCGGCGCCGGCGTCGAAGCCGCGGATGCCTTTCACGTAGGCGTCGGCGATCACCGGCACGGCGTGGTAGCCGATCATGCACCACGTCTCGAGGCCGTGGAACGACCACACGGGCAGGATGCCGTACGGGCTCTGCCTGCGGTGCGCGAGCAGTGAATTGACGAAGTCGCTCGTGCGTTCCGGCGGCTGCACGATCGTCAGCAGCGGATGCAGCGCGCGGTAGGTGTCCCACAGCGAGAACGTCGAGTAGTGCGTGAAGCCGTCGGCGACGTGCACGTCCTGGTCGGGGCCGCGGTAGCGGCGGTCCACGTCCATGAACAGCGTCGGTCCGAGCAGGCTGTGGTAGAGCGCGGTGTACAGCGCACGGCGCGCGTCGTCAGGGGCATCGACTTCGAGCACGGCCAGCGCCTGGGTCCATTGCTCGCGCGCGGCGCCGCGCACACGGTCGAAATCCCAGTCCGGCACTTCGGCGTCGAGATTGGCGATCGCGTTGCGCTCGCTGACCGGCGACAGCGCGACCTTGGCGACGAGCGGAGCGGCCTCGGCGGCGCCGAAATCGAACGTCGCGACGAGCTGGCGGCCTTCGATCTGCGCGCGCCGGGTCGGATCCTCGGCGGCCGGCGGCGCGAAGCCCTTGTACGGGATGTCCTGCTCGGTGTTGTGCAGTGCGTGGCCGGCGAGCGGACGCGAGAAGCGCATCGCGAAGTAGAGCTGGCGGCCCGGCGCCCAGCCGCGCGTCTCGCGGAAGCCGGTCACGGTGCCGTCCGGCTGTACCCGGATGCGCGACCACGAGATCTTGCCCGGGTAGTCGTACAGGCTGGTGCGCAGGTCGAGCAGCACGTGGGCGGGTTTGCCGGCCGGGAAGGTGTAGCGGTGCACGCCGACACGCGCCGAGGCCGTGAGTTCGGCGCGCACGGCGTAATCGTCGAGCGTCACCGCGTAGTAGCCGGGTTCGGCGCGCTCGCCCTCGTGGGAGAACCGCGAGGTGTAGCCGCTGAGCGGTTTCGAGACGTCGCCGCGTTCGAGGCGCACGTCGCCGCTGATCGGCATGAGCAGCACGTCGCCGAGATCGGAATGGCCGGTTCCGGAGAAATGCGTGTGCGAGAAGCCGACGATCGTGGTGTCGTCGTAGCGGTAGCCGGCGGCCCAGCCATAGGCCTCCTTGCGCGGCTTGATCTGCGTGTCGGGGCTGAGCTGCACCATCCCGAACGGCACCGTCGCGCCCGGGTAGGTGTGGCCTTCGCCGCCGGTGCCGATGAACGGATCGACGGCGGCGTAGGCTGCATGGGCATGCGTGGGCGGGGAGGCGGCGAGGAGGTCCGATGGAAGCGTGGCGACGAGGCCGCCGGCGACGAGCGCGACGGGAAGGAAACGGGCGTGGCGCATCGGAAAGCCTCGTCGAAGGGGGCGCCACCGTACCATCGGGTCATGCGGCCGTCGCGGATGCCGACGTTCGTCCGGCCGGGAAGCGGCCTTCCAGTGCCCGGCATGGTCGCCCCGCCACCGTCCCTCGGTGTCGGACGGGCTGGGTCCGTGTCGCGGGGTATTACGTTCCGTTCATTTTCCATTAGGGGAAAACCCCCGTGGCGGGAGTAGGCTCGACGCGCGCCACTGGGAGGCGCATCGGAGGGCAACGAACATGACCGTGTTCTGGATCTCTTTCGACATCAGTTCCGAAAAGGCTGCGGGCCTCAGTTACGACGCGCGTTTCGAAGCGTTCCACGACGCGATGATCGCGTTGAGCACCTCGATCTGGAGCGAGACCTCCTCTTTCCACGTGCTCGAGACCGAGTTGAGCATCGACGAGGTCGCGACGCGCTGCCGCCAGACGATCGCTCCGGCCGTGGATCTTTGCCTGGTCGCCGACGTGCAGGGGCAGCAGAGCAGGATCGTCGGTCGCTGGAGCGAGGACGAGGTGTTCCGCCTCATGCCGAAGTTGCGCGACGCGACGACGGTGTCATCCGGGTACGACGGCAGGTTGCGCGCCGTACGCTGAACGCGTACGGCCACGCGCCGACCTCGGCGCCGAAGACAGCATGAGGGCTACGCGACAGCCGGGGTATTGCCCGGCCGTCTCTGCGTCGAGGGGAAGGCGTGGGCAAAGCCGACGAAACGACCGGCGCTGCGCTGCCCGCCGTTGCCACGCGTGACGGCGAAGCGTTCGCGCGTGCGGAGATCCTCGCCGAAGTATCGGGAGAAGCGTTGCAGGGCGACGACCTCGAGGCTGTCCTGCAGGCGATCGTGTCCTGCCTGCACCGACGCCTGCCGGTCGCGATCGCGAGCATCATCCTCCTCGACGAAGGCGGCACGCATTTCGTGCAGGAGGTCTGGGCCGGATCGGTCGATCTCGACCTTCCGGCCGGTCTGCCGTGGCCGGTCGAGATCGGTGTGGCGGGACGTTGTGCGCGCAGCGGCGTTGCGCAGCACGTGCCGGATGTCGCCGACGACGTCGACTATGTCGCCGGAAACGGCGCGGTACGCTGCGAGTACCTCGTGCCGATCCGCCATCGCGGGCGCCTGCACGGCGTGCTCAATCTGGAGAGCACGCGGGAAGGCTTTTTCTGCTCCTCGACGCGCGCGATGTTCGATGCGGTCGCGCTGCAGATCGCCGGTGCGATCCACATCGCACGCATCGTGCGCGAACTCGAGTGCGCCAATCGCGCATTGCGCGAGCTCTCGATGCGGGACGGGCTGACCGGTGTGGCGAACAGGCGATCGCTCGATGCGCGCCTCGCGGAAGCATGGGCGGGTGCCGCAGCGAACGGCGGAGCGCTCGCGCTGCTGCTCGTCGACGTGGATCGCTTCAAGGCCCTCAATGACGCCTGCGGCCATCTGCGCGGTGACGAATGCCTGCGCGAGCTTGCCGGCCTGTGCGTCGCCGCGCTCGCCGCCACACCGGGGCTCGTGGCGCGCTACGGTGGCGAGGAGTTCGCGGTCCTGCTGCCCGGCGCCGATCTTCGCGCGGCCAGGCGCTGTGCCGAGCGCCTGCGTCGTCGCGTCGCCGCGCGTGCGATCCCGCATCCGGCGTCGCCGGTGGCCGCGCACGTGACCGTGAGCATCGGCGTCGGCGTGGCCTTCGCGGATGCCGCGATCCATCCCGAGTCGCTCATCGCGGCCGCCGATGCGGCACTCTATGCGGCCAAGGCAGCCGGTCGCGACCGCGTGGTCGCGCAACCCGTCGGCAGCGCGAGGGCGCGCCGTCCGCCGCGCACGTGAACACTCACTCGAGCACGATCGGGATGCCGCGCAGGCGCTGGTCGCGATAGGTCTCGCGCACCTCGAGGCACTGCGAGCCGCCCATCGCGAACATGCGGCAGATGGTCGGTCGCTGAGCATAGATCGAGCAATGCAGGTGCAGCGGGTCGATCGCGGCGCACCAGCCGTCCTCGTCGCGGGCCATCACCTCGAGGCCGTGCTCGGACCGTGCGGTCAGGTGGTCGGGCACATGGTCGTCGGGCATCAGTACGACCGTGAGACGGCAGCACACCGCCTCGCAACGCGTGCAGTCCACGCGCGGGTCGACCGCTTCGCCGGACATCGGATCGATCATGCGCGCGTGTGTCCCGAGTCGGTGGCCGTGATGCTGGACGCGCGGCCTTCATTGCGGTGACATCGACGTTCGATGTCGCGACGACAGGAAGACCCGCCATGGCGCGAAGGAACACCAGGCATCCGGCGCAGACGGGGTTCGACACCTTCGAGCCACCGGATCCGACCGACCGCCTGTTCTTCGCGGTGCATCCGGATGCCGCTACGGCAGCGGCGATCGCGGAACTCGCCGTCGTCCTGCGGGGGCGTCACGGCCTGCGCGGCACGCCGCTGCCCGCGGCACGCCTGCATGTGACCGTGCATCACCTCGGTGACTTCGCGGGCGTTCCGGCCGATGTCGTCGCCGCTGCGCGTGCAGCCGCCGATGGACTCGAGGTCGCACCGTTCGAAGTCGGCTTCGATCGGGCCGCGAGTTTCGTGTCGTCGCGCGGCAAGCGCCCGTTCGTTCTGCGCGCAAGCCATGGGCTCGACGGCATCCTGGAGCTGCATCGTCGCCTGCTCGATGCGCTCGCGCGGCGGGGTGTCGTCGTCACCGACGCACGCGCCTTCGCGCCGCATGTCACGTTGCTGTACGACGAATCCGTCGTCGAGCCGGTAGGCGTCGAGCCGGTACGCTGGCGCGTCGGATCGTTCGCGCTCGTCCACAGCCTGCTCGGCCGGTCGCACCACATCGAGATCGCGCGCTGGCCGTTGCGCGCCTGACGATCGCCGCGATCCGCTCATGCCCGGGTCCCGCGCAGGCGACGTTCGAGCGACGACACGTGGGCATCCTGCTCTCCGAGTGCATGCAGCGCGTCGGCGAGTGCGAGCACGTAGTCGCGGTTGCTGCCGCTGGGACCGACAGCGTTCGCGATCTGCATCGCGATCGCGTCGTCGTCGTCCGGACCGAGCCATGCGGCGTTGTCCTCGCGGGCGACGTAGACGAGTCCTTCCACTTCGTTCCCATCGAGCAGGTCCAGCGTGAGCGCGTGGCGCAGGTAACCGTTCTTCTCGCGATGGTCGAGATGCGTGAACACGTCGGGCGTGATGCGGTACGCCATGCCGAGGCACGATGACGTCGCATCGGCGACGAGCGTCGCCACGCGCCCGGGGCGTGCGGGCGTTCCGCGGTGGTCGTGCGAGCCCTGCCAGAAGCGCCGCGACCAGCCGTGCAGGCGTGCCGGCCGCCGCTCGAGAAAGGCGAAGTCGGCCTTGTAGATCAGCGAGCCGTAGCCGAACAGCCAGACCTCGTCGTGGTCGGCGAAAAGGTTCGCCTCGCGGTTGATCGCGGTGGTGTCGATGCTCACATGTGGTTCGCCGGACGCGGGAGCCCAATGTCGGGTCGCGAAGCCCGTCGTGCAAGAGGTCAGGCCGCGTCGCGCCAGTCGAAGGCGAGCGACTCGTCGCGCTCGAAGCGGCGCAGATGGTTCTCGATGACGCCACGCAGCGCCGCGAGGCGTTCGGCATCGGCGGTCTCCACGTCGATCGCGAGAACGTCGCCGGTCACGGCGAAGCTCGCGCGCTCGTCCTCGCCGAACGGGATGCGCGCGGCGGAGTCGCCGTCGCGCTCGATCGTGAAGCGGTGGCGCCAGTGGTTGCACAGCGTCCGCAGAAGGCGCGTGGCGTCGGCAGGTTGCACGTCGGCGTGCGAGCGCCATGATGCGAAGAGGGCATTGCGGGTATCGGTCATCGACGGACTCCGTTTCGGGAGTCCGTCATGATGGACCTGCAGGCCGCGCGCGGCGATGGCCGCGGCGGCGACACACTGTTGCGACAGGCGCGACAAGCATCCGTCGCGTGGCAGGTCAATCCTCGAATCCGTCGCTGAAGATCACGTCCGGCGACGGCTGCGCCTCGAGCGCTCCGATGTCGGCCGCCGCGCCGTGCTCGCGCATCCAGTTCGCGCCGCGCTGGTCGAAGACGAGTCCGATCGCATTGTTGCCGGCGTCGATCGCGGGGCTGCCTTCGCCGAGTGCATGCGTGGGGGTCGGTCCGCCGTTGTCGGCGAGCGGCTGCAGCAGGGGATCGGCGGTGATCGTGTCCGACGGCATCGGTGCGGGCCCGACGCCGCCGTGCACGAGGTTGTTGGCGCCCGCGATCGATTTCGGGAACGCCCACACGTTCGCCGCATTGCCGTTGAGCGTGTTGCCGGCGACGAGCGTGCTCTGCAGGTCGATCAGGTAGGTCGCCGACGTGCCGCTGAGGCCGCCGCCACGGAAGCCACCCTGGTTGAACGCGATCGTGCTGTTGCTGAAGCGGAAGCGGCCGCCGTCGAGCAGCATGCCGCCGCCTTCGTCGCCGGTGTTGCCCGAGATCGTGCTGTTGATGATCAGGGAGTCCTGCGGCGCGTATTCGCCGTAGCGGACCGCGACGCCGCCACCGTCGGAGCCGGCGGTGTTGCCGGTGACACTGCTCGCGACGAGCTCGAGCGTGCCGCCCGAGATCAGGATGCCGCCGCCGCCCTCGTCGGTACCGCCTTCGTTGCCGGCCGAATTGCCCGAGATCGTCGTGCGTTCGATGTGCAGGATGCCCGAGGTGGGCCCGAACACGCCGCCACCGGCCGCGGCAGCCGCGTTGCCGCTGATCGTGCTGTCGAGGATCTCGACGCTGCCGCCGCCCGTGAATCTCAGGCCACCGCCGCCGCCGTAGTGGCTGCTCGACCCGACCGTGTTGTCGAGTACGTCGACGTTGTGCACGGTGGCATGCGCGCGAAGCCACGCACCGCCACCCTGCGGTGCACACACCGGGCAGTCGCTCGAGGCCACGTTGTCGCTGAGCGCGCCGCCCTGCATCGTGAACGCGGTCGTGCTGCCGGTCGAGCCACGCACGCCGACCGCGATCCCGCCACCGAACACCTCGAAGGTGTCCGAATGCGCGGTGTTGCCGCTGACCGTGCTGTCCACCAGGCGTGCCTCGCCGAGCGCACGGATGCCGCCGCCCTCGGCGATGTTGTTCATGACGGTGCCGCCGCCGACCGAATGGCTGTGGGCGGTGTTGCCGGTGAACGTGGAGCCTGTTGCGGTGAGGTTGCCGCCGGTCGCGATCGCGCCGCCACGGACCAGCAGGTTGCCGTCGGCACGGTTGTCGCGGAACGTGGTCGACGTCAGCACGGCGTGGCCGGCGACGAGCGCGCCGCCACCCTGCGTGTTCTCGACCGTCGCCGCTCCAGCGACGCAGTCGGCGACGATCACGTCGTCGAGCACGAGTTCGCCGTTCGCCTGCAGGCAGCCGCCGTTGCCGTCGGCTCGCCCGTGCGTCAGGGTCAGTCCGCGCAGCGTGAGCGTGCCGCCGCCGGCGTGCACGAGCACGCGATGGCTGTCGGCACCACTGATCGCCAGTGTCGCCGCGCCGGGTCCTTCGATCGTCAGGTTGCCGTTGCCGGCCGACAAGGCACTGGCGAGCGTGATCGTGCCGCAGGCCAGGCCGGTCGCATCGATCACGCCGCCGGCCGTGGCCACGGCGAGCGCGTCGCGCAGGCTGCCGGGGCCGGCGTCGGCGCAGGTGGTGACCGCGAGGGTACCGGCCGGGTGCGACGGAGCGTTCGATGCCGAAGCCGCGACCACGGCGGCGGGAGCCGAGAGCGCGACCGCGAGACAGACCGCCAGGGGGTCGAGGGCGAGCGGGCGGCGGGAGATGGAACGGCGGTACGCGGGCTTCATCATGGACTCCGGACGGGTTGGCGGGGGGCCGGTCCTGATCGGATCGGCGGGCTCGCCACAAGCGTGTCAGTCGACGTCGGTGACGCCATGCCGGAGCTGTTCCGGAGCTGTTCCGGAATCGTTCCGGATCGATGCGAACGGCGACGTGGCGCCGTTTCCGATGCGTGCGGGTGTCATCGGACTCTGCTCCAGGCCGTCCGGAACACGACGCTCGCCGGCAAGCTGGCGAACCCTCGCGAGCGCACCGCGCCAGGCATCGACATGGCCGAGGGCATGCGAAAGGCGGGCTTCGAGCACGGCACTGGTGAAGTCGCGGTCGGCGAGCGCGGCGACCCGGCCGACGACGACGGCGGCACCGGCGAGATCACCGCGCGCGATCAACTGGCCGCCGCAGGATTCGGCCGCGTCGCGTACCGCATCGGCGGTTCCGCGTCGGGTCGCGGTCGCGAGTGCGGCGTCGCAGGCATGCCGGAAGGCGGGCTCGTCGTCCTCGGAAGCCGCCTGTTCGGCCTCGGCGAGGCGTGCCTGCAGGAGGACGAGGTCGGCATCCTGCGAACGCGCCCAGTCCGTCAACGCGCGCACCTGGCGCGAGGCATCGGCGGCCTTGTCGTCGCGGCGCAGCGCGCGGGAAAGCGTGAGCCAGACACGCGCGCGGGCGCGCTCGTCGCGTTGCAGGAGGGGTTCGGACAGCGCCTGTTCCGCGAGCACCGTGGCCAGGCGTGGCTGGCCGGAGGCGAGGTCCAGCCGTGCAAGGGACGCGCGAGCCATGGCACGCAGCATGGGCAGTGCGTGCGCGATGAGGTCGTCCAGCAGCACGCGCGCTTCGGTCAGCCGACCGTTGGCGTGCAGCACGTCGGCGCGTTGCAAGGCGAGCATCTGCTTGAGGAAGGGCTCGGTGATGCGGTCGCGCAGGACCCAGCCCGCGTCGCTCGTCGCCAGTGCGGCCTGGGGTTCGACCAGCATCATGCGGGCGTCGATCTGGTTGAACACCGTCGTCGCCTGCTCGTTGATCATGCCGAAGCGACCGAATCGCGCGGCGATGCGATCCAGCGGCACCAGCGCCTCGGCGGGACGTCCACGCGCCATCTCGACCGCACTCTCGTTGCCGTCGATCTGCGCCATCAGCAGCGGATCGCCGGCAAGGCGGATGGCCACGCGCGAGCGCGCGAAATCGGCCATGGCCTCCTCGTAGCGTCGCAGGTGCGTGTAGGCGACACCGCGGTTGTTGTAGGCGCGACCGAGCGCTTCGGGCTGGTCGCGCGAATCGAGCAGGTCGATCGATCGCGAGCAGATCGCGACGGCCTCTTCGAGGTCGCCCAGGCGCATGCGGGCGACACAGAGGTTTTCGAGCAGGCGCGCATGGGTGACGGGATCCGCCTCCGCGGTGATGTCGCGCAGCAGGGCCTCGGTCGCATCCCGTGCACGCGCGAACTCGCCCCTGCGCAGGTCGATGCGGATCGCACGCATGCGCACCTCGGGCAGCGAGCGCAGTTCGGGAGGTGCTTCGTCGATGATCGATCTCGCGAGTTCGATGTTCTCCGAAAGGCGCGCGGCATCGGTACGACGCAGCAGCTCCTCGAGGCCGGTCGTGCTCGCGGCGACGGGCGTGGCGGCACGGTGGCCGAGCAGGGCGAGGACCTGGTCCGATGCGGCCCGGGCGGCTGCGAGCGCGTCGTCCGCTTCGGCCTGCGTATCGCGCCTGCGACCGTCGGCATCCACGAGTGCGGCACGGATGATCCAGCCCGATGCACTGCGGCGGGCGGCGAGGGCCACGGTTTCGCGCGGCGCGAGCGTGCGCTGGAGCGTCGCACGTGCGGCCTCGCCGTCCTCGGCCGCCGCCACGAGTCGCACGACCGCGTCGCTCGGCACGACGACGAGGCCTGCTTCGCGCAGGCGCGTCGCCACGAGATCCATGAGGCCGAGGCGCAACCAGGCATCGGAGGGCTCGGCGAGGACGTCCACGGGCAGCACGGCGATGGCCCGTGTTCCGGTGTCGTCGAAGCCGACCGGGGCGCGATCTCCGCCGTCGACCGGTGCGCCAGCCTGCCAAAGCGCGTACGACGCACCGAGCATGGACACCACGACGAGCAACGCAGCCGCCATGCCGAGTCGACGGCGGGTGGAACCCGCGGCGCGGCGCGGCGCCTCCGGCGGGGGCATCGGGCGAGGCGTCGGTGTCGGGGCGTCGAGTGGGGCTGCTTCGAGGCCGGACGTGCCTTGGGGCGGGCTGGTGGTGTCGTCGTCTTCGAGCACGCGCGTGTCGGCGACCCAGTGGTACCCGAAACGGGGCACGGTGCGCAGGAACGCCTGCGCCTCGGCCGTGTCGCCGATCGCGCGTCGGGCACCGAGGATCGCCTTGCCGACGACGGTGTCGCTGACAGCGGTCTTTCCCCATACGGCGGCGACCAGTTCGTCGCGACCGACCGCGCGTGCGCGATGCTCGACGAGGTAGGCGATCGCATCGAACAGGGTCGGGGAGAGGTCGATGCGCTGCCCGCCACGACGCAGCTCGCGTGCGGCGACATCTAGGCTGCAGTCACCGAAGAGGTACAGGCGGCGGGTCATGGCCCCCCAGCGTAGCGGTCCCGCCGCACTCGTGAAAGGGTGGCTGAACGTCGCGGACAGGCGTGCGGACCGATTCAGCCATCGCCTACGAGAATCGAACCATGTTCCCGCGCCCGTACGCCCTGTTGATCGCCGTCGTGCTCGCCTTGCCGGGCTGCGCGGAGCGCCAGCGCCTCCTAGAGGTGGCGCGCGCTCCGACGGCCGATCGCACACTGGACGCCGTGCTGACCGAGTCGGCCTCGCCGGACGGCGAAGCGATGGCGTACCACGTGCACGTGGTGAAGGCGGGAGGCGCAGTCTCGGGCGATCCGGTCGCGCGACTCGTCGGAGCGCGGCGAGGTGCGGCCTCGTTCGGTGTCAATCTGGCCTGGGCCTCGCCACGCGTGCTGGAGGTGCGCTACTTCGACGCGGCCGAGGCTCGTGTCGATGGCGAGGCGGTGCGCGAGGCCGGTACCGGCCTCGAAGTCAGCCTCGTCCCGGGCATCGTCGACGCCGATGCGCCGCGTGGCGTCATGCGTGCGAAGGCCGATGCACAGGCCTCGCGATGAGCGCGTCCGGAGTCAGTGGGCGACGGTCGGGCTGCCGCGCAGCTTCCTGAAGCCAGCGACGACGCCCAGCACGACGAGTCCGGCGAGGATGCCGAGCACGGCGTCGATGCCCATCGAGGCGAGCGTGCCGAGGAAGCCGGCGGGCACGATCCCGACGATGGCGTGGTGCAGGGCGGCCACGTTGTGGGTGAGGATGCCGCCGCCGACGAGGAACATCGCCGCCGTGCCCACGACCGACAGCGTCTTCATCAGCCACGGCGCGGTGTAGAGGATGCCCCGGCCGAAGGCGCGTGCCGCCTTGGCGCCAGCACCTTCTCCCCCGCGTCGGCTGAGCCACAGTCCGGCATCGTCGAGCTTGACGATGCCGGCGACGAGGCCGTAGACGCCCACCGTCATCAGCAGTGCGATCGCGACCAGCGTGGCCACGCGCAGCATGAACTCGGCTTCCGCGACCGTGCCGAGCGTGATCACGATGATCTCCGCGGACAGGATGAAGTCGGTGCGGATCGCGCCCTTGATCTTCTCCTTCTCGACCGCGACGAGATCGACGTTCTCGTCCGCGACGGCCTGCAGGTGGCCGTCGTCCTCGCCGCGATGGAAAAGTGAATGGACGAGCTTCTCGACGCCTTCGTAGCAGAGGAACGCGCCGCCGATCATCAGCAGCGGAATGACGGCCCACGGCGCGAAGGCACTGATGAGCAAGGCCGCGGGAACGAGGATCACCTTGTTGAGGAGCGACCCCTTCGCGACCGCCCACACGACCGGGATCTCGCGCTCCGCGCGCACGCCGGAGACCTGCTGGGCATTCAGCGCGAGGTCGTCGCCGAGTACGCCTGCGGTCTTGCGTGCAGCGACCTTGGTCATGACCGACACGTCGTCGAGCACGGTGGCGATGTCGTCGAGCAGGACGAACAGGCTGGAGGCCATGGGTGGTGATCGAAGGGGAGGGTGACCGATTCTTGCATCGCCGGGGCGCGCTCGGGAAGCGGCGGGGCAGGACATGGCGTCGCGGCCTGCACCGTGCGCGGAGCGCTCCGCGATGGCATGCTGCGCGGGCCGTCCCGCTCCGGATCCGCGCATGCCGACGCCGATCGACGCCACGCCTGCCGAGGGTCGCACGCGAGCCGGCTCGCTTCGCCTCGATGCGATCGATGCGCTGCGCGGCCTCGTCATCGTGCTCATGGTCCTCGATCACGTCCGCGACTTCTTCCACGTCGATGCGTTCCGCTTCGACCCGACCGACCTCGACAAGAGCACGCCGGCGCTGTTCCTGACGCGCTGGATCACCCACCTGTGCGCGCCGACGTTCGTGTTCCTCGCCGGTGTGTCGATCCACCTGCAGCGCGCAGCGGCAAGGCCGGGGCTGTCGCGGTACCTCGCCACGCGAGGGCTGTGGCTGATCGCCCTCGAACTCACGGTGATCTCGTTCGGCTTCAACTTCGCGATGCCGTTCGTGATGCTGCAGGTGATCTGGGCGATCGGTGTCGGCATGCTGACGATGGCCGTGCTCGTGCACGTGCCGGCGCGTGTCGTGCTGGCGCTCGGGCTCGCGATCGTCGCGTTGCACGGTCTCGTGCCCGCACCGCCCGCCGATACGGCAGCGTCCGCGCGTTTCGCGTGGTCGCTGCTCATGCGCCCGGGCGGTGTCCCCGGCGTGCCCGGCTTCATCGCGTATCCGGCATTGCCGTGGTTCGGCATCCTCTGCCTCGGCTACGGATCGGGAGAGTTGTTCCTGCGTGCGCCTGCGGCGCGGCGGAAGGCGCTGCTCATGGTGGCGGCGATCGCGCTGGCGTCGTTCGTCGTGCTGCGTGCGGTGACGACATTCGGCGATCCTTCGTCGTGGACGCCGCGACCCGATGTGGTGGGCTCGCTGCTGGCCTTCATCGATGTCTCGAAGTACCCGCCGTCGCTGCTCTACGCGCTCGTCACGCTGGGTGTGGCGATGCTTCTGCTCGTCGCGCTGGATCACCTGCGCGGTCCCTTGCTGCGCGTGCTGCTCGCGTTCGGTCGCACGCCGCTGTTCACGTATCTGCTGCACATCTACGTCGCGCATGGCCTCGCGATGCTCGTCGCATGGGCGATGGGCACGCCGCCGTCGGTGCTGGTGAACCTGCTCGTCGATCCATCGCGCGCGGTCGCCGCGGGCTGGGGCTACGGGCTTGGCGTGACGTACCTTGCCACGTTCGTCGTGCTGGCGCTGCTCGCGCCGCTCGCGTTCTGGTTCGCCGACGTCAAGCGACGGCATCGTGACGCCTGGCTCGGTTATCTGTGACCGGCATGTCCGTGCGTCCCCCGACGCCTGGCACATGCCATCGTGACCTGCGCGATTAACCTGTCGCCACACTGCCACCGGGAGGGATACGCATGGGGATGCTGACGAGGCTCGCGATCGTCGCGGTCGTCGCGAGTTCGGGCGCGCACGCGATCGACCGACAGGACACGCGCATGCTCGCGTCGCCGGCCGTGCACGGTGACCGGCTTGCCTTCACCTACGACAACGACCTCTGGCTCGCCCCGCGCGCGGGCGGTGTCGCGAGGCGACTGACCCAGGCGCCTGGCCAGGAGTCGAACGCGCGTTTCTCGCCGGATGGCCGCTGGCTCGCGTTCACGGCCGACTACGGCGACAACCTCGACGTCTACGTCATGCCGGCCGATGGCGGGGAGGCGAAGCGGCTGACCTGGCATCCCGGCAACGACATCGTCCGCGGCTTCACGCCGTCGGGCGACGTGCTGTTCCAGTCGGACGAGTCCCGCCACACGCGGCGCCTGAGTTCGCTCTACACCGTGCCCGTGACGGGCGGAGTGCCGAAACGCGTGCCGGTGCCGTCGGGTTTCAAGGCGGCGTTGTCGCCGGACGGCCGCACCCTCGCGTACTCGCCGAACGAGGAAGCGTTCCGGCAGTGGAAGAATTATCGCGGTGGCACGCAGAGCCGCATCTGGCTGCTCGACATGGCCACGCTCGCCGTAACGGAGGTGGCCAAGCCGGCCGCCGGCAGCAACGACACCGACCCGATGTGGATCGGTTCGACGCTGTACTTCAACTCGGACCGCGACGGCGAATTCAACCTCTACCGCCACGACGCGGCGACCAACCAGTCGAATGCCTTGACGAGGCTCGCCGACTTCCCGGTTACCTCTCCCGTGGCCGATGGCGACGGTGCCATCGTGTTCGAGCACGGTGGACGCCTGCACACGCTCGACACGCGCACGGGCAGCGTGACGCCGCTGCGCATCTCGGCCGTGTCGGACCTCGCCGAGACCCGTCCACGCCTGGCCAGCGACATGAAGTGGGTGCGCGAAGCGGCAGGAGCGCCGGACCTCAAGCGCATCGCGTTCAACTACCGCGGCGAGATCGTGACCGTGCCCGCGGAGAAGGGCGATCCGCGCCAGCTCACGCGTTCGCCAGGTGCCAACGACCATTCGCCGGCGTGGTCGCGCGACGGCCGTCGCATCGCCTGGTTCTCCGACGCTGGCGGCGAGTACGCGCTGCTCGTCGCCGACCAGGACGGCAAGGGCGAGCCGCGCCGCTACGCGCTCGACGGGGCGGGCTACTACGACACGCCGCTGTTCTCGCCCGACGGCAAGCGCATCGCCTACCAGGACAACAGCCAGTCCCTGTACGTGATCGACCTCGCGAGCGGGCGCTCGACGAAGATCGCGTCCGAACCCGTGTACTCGCCGCTCGACCTCATGAGCGCGAACTGGTCGCCCGATTCGCGCTGGCTCGCCTACACGGTGCAGAACGCGGGTCTCATCCAGACCGTGCATGCGTGGTCGGTCGAGACCGGCCAATCGGTCGTGCTCACCGACGGCCTGAGCGAGATGATGCAGCCGGTGTTCGATCCCGACGGCGAGTTCCTCTACGTGCTCGCGTCGACCGACGCCGGCCCGCTCAAGGACTGGTTCTCGCAGATCAGCATCGACAACGGCATGCGCCACGGCCTTTACGCGATCACGCTGCGCCGCGACGGCCCGAATCCCGTGCCGCCGCAGAGCGACGAGACCGAGCCCTCGAAGCCCGCCGACGGCAAGAAGGACGAAGGCAAGGACGCCGGCAAACCCGCCGCGCCGAAACCCGTGCGCATCGACGTCGACGGCATCGGCGACCGCATCGTCGCGCTGCCGGCCGGCGAGGGCACGCGGCGTGGCCTGCGTGTCGGTGCCGCCGGCGAGGTCTACTGGCTCGAGACGACCGGACGCACGTCGTTCGACGCGTTCGGCGGCCCGTCCGAACTCAAGCGCTTCACGCTCGAGAAGCGCGAGGCGAAGACGATCGCGAAGAACGTCGAGGACTTCATGCTTTCGGCCGACGGCAAGCGCATCGCATGGCGCGTGGGTCGCGACTGGTTCGCCGGTGAGGCCAAGGACGAACTGCCCGAGGGCAAGGGCAAGCTCGCGCTCGACAAGGTGTCGGTCGCGGTCGAGCCGCGTGCCGAGTGGGCGCAGATCCTCGAGGATGCTTGGCGCATCAACCGCGACTACTTCTACGCGACCAACTACCACGGCGCCGACTGGCCGAAGATGCGCGAGAAGTACCGAGCTTTCCTGCCGCATCTCGCCACGCGCAACGACCTCGACCGCGTGATCCGCATGATGCTCAGCGAGCTCGCGGTCGGCCACAGCTACCTCGGCCCGGGCGACTACCCGTTCGCTCCGAAGGAGATCAAGGTCGGCCTGCTCGGTGCCGACTACGCGGTCGATGCGGGGCGCTGGCGCTTCACGAAGGTGCTCGGCGGCCTCAACTGGAATCCCGACCTGCGCTCGCCGCTGCGAACGCCGGGCGTGGAGGTCAAGGCCGGCGACTACCTGCTCGCCGTCGACGGCGTGCCCTTGCGCGCGCCCGACAGCGTGTACGCGGCGTTCGAGGACAAGGCCGACCGCCAGGTGCGTCTCACGGTCGGGCCGAAGGCCGACGGTTCGGGTTCGCGCGATGTCGTCGTCGTGCCTGTCGCGGACGAGACCGGCCTGCGCTACCTCGACTGGGTCGAGGCCAACCAGCGCTACGTGACGCAGAAGAGCGGCGGCCGGCTCGCTTACGTGCACGTGCCCAACACCGCCGAGGACGGCCACCGGAGTTTCAAGCGCTGGTTCTATCCGCAGTCCGACCGCGACGGCATCATCCTCGACGAGCGCTACAACGGCGGCGGCCTCATCGCCGACTACTACATCGACATCCTGCGCCGCCAGCCGATCGCGAACTGGACCCTGCGCTACGGCGAGGAACTCGTCAGTCCGCGCGGCGCGATCTTCGGCCCGAAGGTCATGATCGCCGACGAGAACGCGGGCTCGGGCGGCGACCTGCTGCCGTGGATGTTCCAGCGCTTCAAGCTCGGCCCGGTGATCGGCAAGCGTACTTGGGGCGGACTCGTCGGCATCCTCGGTTTTCCGTCGTTCATCGATGGCGGCAGCGTCACCGCACCGAATCTCGCGATCTGGACCGAGGACGGATACGCCGTCGAGAACGTCGGCGTGCCGCCCGACATCGAGGTCGAGCAATGGCCGGCCGAGGTCGCGAAGGGCCGCGATCCGCAGCTCGATCGTGCGATCGAGGTCGCGATGGACGCGTTGCGCGCACATCCGGTCGCGAAACCGCAGCGGCCGCCGTTCCCGACGCGCACGCGCTGAATCACCGATGCACGACGCACGCCCGGATCGCCACGGCGACCGGGCGTGCGCTCAGAGCAGCGGATACAGCAGCTGCAGCAGGCCCCACACCGACACGCCGAACACGAGCGTGCGCAGGTAGGGCACGCCGGCGGCGTAGAGCGGCAGGTAGGCGACGCGCGCCCACACGTAGACCTGCGCGGCGAGCGCGGTGGTGTGGTCTGCGCGATCGGCCGCGACGACCGCGAGCACGAGCGCGGCGAAGAACGGGAACGTCTCGAGGAAGTTGGCCTGCGCACGCTCGAGGCGTGCCGCGAGCCTCCCCGGCGGCGGTGGCGTGCCGTCGCGCGCGCCGACGTTCCAGCCGAGGCCGCGCTCGTGCGTCTTCACCGCCACGGTCGCCGCGACGTGCACCAGGCCGAGCACGATGCTCCACGCGAGCCAGGTCAGTTCGGGGCGCATCGGCGTACCTCGTGGTCGGGGTGATCCGTACGCGTGCGCAGGCGCCGCGACGGCGTCATCAGGGCTTGCGCGGGGTCAGGCGGATCTCGAACAGGTTCGGCCACAGCTTGCCGGTCACGAACAGGCGATCCTTCTTCGCGTCCCAGGCGATGCCGTTGAGCACGTCGACGGGCTGTGAACGGTCGATGCGCTGCGCGAGCGGGCCGAGGTCGGCGAGGCCGGTGACGCGACCGCTCTTCGGATCGATCATGACGATGTGGTTGTCGCCCCACACGTTGGCGTAGATCTCGCCCTTGACGACCTCGAGCTCGTTGAGGCCGCGCACGGGGGTGCCGTTGAACGTGACCGGGAGGCGGCCCGTTTCGGCGAGCGTCTTCGGATCCAGGAAGCGCAGCTGGTCGCTGCCGTCGCTCATGATGATGCGCTTGTCGTCGCGCGCGAGACCCCAGCCCTCGCCCACGTACGTGAAGGTCGACACCTGCTTGAACGTGGCGAGGTCGTAGACGAAGCCGGTTCCGGTCTGCCACGTGATCTGGATGAGGCGATCGCCCCAGTCCGTCAGGCCTTCCGCGAAGTGGCGTGCGTCGACGTCGTGGCGGCGCAGCACCTTGCCGGTTTCGAGCTCGACCTTGCGCACGCTCGAGCGGCCGTTGAGACCGGTACTCTCGTAAAGGGCACCGTCGCGCCACAGCAGGCCTTGCGTGAACGCGCCGCGATCATGCGGATACGTCGCCACGACCTCCACGTCGTAGACCTGCGCGGGACGCGCGACGAGTGGCGCATCCTGCGCGAACAGGGCGGGCGATGCGACGAGGAGCACGAGCATGCGGGCCGCATGCGCCGGCGAACGGGCAGGGCGTCTGTGGATGCGATGGCTCGTCGGCATGCGGTCGTCGGAGTCTGGAGGACGATCCTGGGATGGTAACGCGCCGGCGCCGTACGGTGGGGTATGCGCGATGTGAACGGATGGCCTGACAGGGCGCCGGCGAAACGTCTACCATCGAAGGTTCGTTGCACTGCACGGGGATAGATCCTTGAACCGCATCACCGTCGCTGCGCTCGCCGCAGCCATCGCCGGCGTCGCCGGCTTCGTCCACTCTCCCTCCTTCGTCGTCGAAGACGCCACGGCCCAGGCGCTGCCTGCGGCCGGATCCTGGTTGCGCATCGACGCGACGCAGGCCCAGCTCGCCGCAACGCTCGGCCGTGACGCAGGTTCCATCGACTACGGCCGCTTCCAGTGGATCGCCGCGACGTCCGTCGACGTCGATGCCTTGCGTGCAGCGGGCTTCACGGTCAGCGAAGTCGTCGATCCGTTCAGGCTCGACCTCGGTGGCCAGCGCTTCGACCCCGTGTATTCGGCTCCTGCGTCCACGCGGGAGGTGTCGGCGGGCGAGGATTGGCAGCTCGTGCAGTTCGACGGGCCCGTCAAGCCCGAATGGATCGACGGTCTGCGCGATGCGGGTCTGGACGTCGCCCAGTACGTGCATCCCTACAGCTACGTGGTGTGGGGCAGTGGTGCCCAGCGAGCCAGCGCCGCGACCGCAGCGCATGTGCGCTGGAGCGGAGCCTTCGCTGCCGAGTTCAGGCTGCATCCCGACCAGCGGTCGCTCGGTCCGGCCGTGCGACAGACGGTGGCACTGGTGAGTCGTCATGCCGACGCCGCCATGTGGCAGGCGGATCTCGCGGCGCGCGGTGGCACGCTGGTCAGTGCGACGCCGCTCGACACGCATTTCGTCGTCATCGAGTTCGACGCTCCCGGCAGCGCATACGCCGACATCGCCGCGATTCCCGGCGTCTACACCGTGCAGGCCGTGCCGACCGATGGCGGGCCGCGTGGCGAAATGAGCGGCCAGTCGATCGTCGGCGGCTACGGCGCCGGTCCGACCTACACGGTCGTGCCCGGCTACCCGGCGTGGCTCGCCGCACTCGGCTACGACGGCGACGGCGTGATCACGGCCGTCGTCGACGGCGGCGTCCGCACGACCCATCAGGACCTCGCCTCGCAGATCAGCCCCTGCGTGACCGCGGGTGGTTCGCCGACCACGTGCACGACGTCCAACGACAACCACGGCACGCATGTCGCAAGCGCGATCGCCGGCATCGGCACGCCGACGGCGTTGCTCAACGGCTTCATCCGCGGCCAGGGCATCGCACCGGGCGCCAAGGTCGTGCAGCAGCGCTACGGCTCGTTCCTCGGTGGCGGCTCCGGCGGCATGATCGCCAACGGCATGCTGACCATCTACAAGGAATCGTCGCTCAGCAGCGCGGTGCTCACGAACAACTCGTGGGGACCCGGCAGCACGCCGGTGGGTTACAACATCCCGACCCAGCAGGTCGACATGGTCGCGCGCGATGCGAATCCCGACGTCCCGGGCAACCAGGAGATCCTCAACGTCTGGTCGGTGATGAACGGCAATGGCGACGGTGGCGGCGCGTGTGCGCCGAGTGCACTCGGCTCGCCGGACGAAGCCAAGAACCTGTTCGCGATCGGCTCGACGAAGATGCAGAACGGCTCGGGCGTCCAGCAGACCTCGATCTTCGACATCTCCTCGAATTCAGCTCACGGCAACGCCTGTGACGGGCGTCGCCGCCCCGATCTCGTCGCCCCCGGCTGCAGCACCGACAGTGCGACCGGCACGAGCAACACGTCCTACGGTTTCATGTGCGGCACCTCGATGGCTTCTCCCGTGGTGACGGGTGCGGCCGCCGTGTTCATCGAGAAGTACCGTGCCGGTCATGCCGGTGCGACGCCGAGCCCTGCGCTCGTGAAGGCCGCGTTCACGGCCGTCGCGACCGACCTCGAGGGTTTCCGTGATGCCGACAACCGCGTCATGGGACACCGCCCGGATCGCTTCCAGGGCTACGGTCGCATCGATCTCGACGCCACGGTGAACTCGCCCGACCCGATGTTCTCGATCGACCAAAGCGATGTGTTCACGACCACCGGCCAGGCCTGGACGCGCACCCTCACGGCGGCCGATCCCTCGCGTCCGGTGCGCGTCATGCTCGCCTGGACCGACGCCAAGGGGCACGGGCTCGGCGGCACCACGCCGGCGTGGGTCAACGACCTCGACCTCTCCGTATCCACCTCGTCGGGCACCTTCCTCGGCAACGTGGTCGGCACGGACGGGTGGTCGGCAACCGGCGGCACGGCGGACGACAAGAACAACCTCGAAGGCGTGTTCCTGTCGCCGGCACAGCACGGCGGCTCGATCCAGCTCACCGTCACTGCGGCGAACATCGCCGGCGATGCGATGAATCCGTACACACCCGGCACCTTCGCGCAGGATTTCGCGCTGGTCTGCTACAACTGCCAGGAGCAGGCGATCCTCGGCAGCGCCGATCTCGGCCTGTCGCTCGGTGCATCGCCGTCGCTCGTGGCCGCCGGCGACACGCTCACGTTCACCGCGAGCATCGTCAACTTCGGCCCCGATGATGCTTCGGACGTGCGCTTCACGCTGGAGCTTCCCGAAGGCCTCGAGTACGCCTCGTCGCGCGTCGTTCAAGGTACATCGGCATGGGCCTGCCAGGCGGTGGCGGAGGACGTCACGTGCGATCTGACCGGTGGCGCGCTGGCGTCGGGTGAGTTCGCGACCGTGCTACAGGTCGCGACCACGGTGGGGACCGGCACGCCGCCGACGCTCGCGGCGACCGGCACGGTATCCGCTCCCCAGTTCACCGATGCCCGTCCGGCGAACAACAGTGCGACCGCGACCGTACGCATCGGCGACGAGCTGTTCGCGGATGGTTTCGATCCCTGAGTGATGCGCACCGGCCCCGCCTGCGCGGGGTCGGTGCGCCCATCGACATGGTCTCCCACATCGCCGGTTACCGGTTCGTCGCGATCGACGATCCCGACGCGCTCGTCGAGGTCCTGCAGGCACGGGCCGAGTCGCTCTCGCTGCTCGGCACCGTGCTCGTCGCACGCGAAGGCCTCAATCTTTTCCTCGCGGGGGCAACCGCGGCGATCGAGCGCTTCCTCGACGCCTTGCGCGAAGACGAGCGTTTCGAGGGTTTCGCCGTGCATCGCACCCGTGCCGCCACCATGCCTTATGCGCGCCTCAAGGTGCGCCACAAACGCGAGATCATCACGTTCCGCCACGACGGTGTCTCGCCGCTCGGCGTGCGTGCACCGGCCGTGGCGCCGGTCGTGCTCGCGCGGTGGATCGCCCAGGGCGCGGACGACGCCGGACGACGCGTCGTGCTGCTCGACACGCGCAACCGCGAAGAAGTGGCGCATGGAACGTTCGACGGCGCGGTGACGTTGCCGATCGATCGCTTCACGCAACTCCCCGAAGCCGTCGAGGCGCTCGAGGAAACACTTCGCGACGCGACCGTCGTGAGCTTCTGCACGGGCGGCATCCGTTGCGAGAAGGCGGCGCTGTGGATGCATGACCACGGCATCGCCGATGTCCTGCAACTCGAAGGCGGCATCCTGGGCTACTTCGCGCAGGTGGGTGGCTTCGGCTACGGCGGCGGCTGCTTCGTGTTCGATGGCCGCGTGGCGATCGCACCACCGGGCGGCGCCTGATCACCCGCGGTCGAGGGCGCCGTCGCGCAAGCTCGGTCCGCGATCGGCGTCGTCGCCGAAGGCGTCCAGCGCTGCGGCGACATGGCAGGAGGGGCACATGACGATGTCGTCACTGCGCAGCTCGGGCCGTGCATCGATGAAATCGGTACCGCAGTGGGTGCAATGCAGGCGAACGACGGACATCGGAACCTCCGCGGAAGTGGGGGCGATGTGGCGCGGTGATGCGTGACCAGTGTCGCTGCCTGGTCCTTAATTTTCCGCAAACCCCGCGTCAATCGCGGCGTCGACGAGCGCGCCGCGCCAGCCAGCGCTTACGGACGGTAAAGCAACGCTTTGCTACGACAACGACTTGCCGGCAACGTGCCGGTCGTCCGCAGTGGAGGAGTCGTCCGTATGAGCCCGACCGCAACGCGCAAATCCGCATCCGCGAAGAAACCCGCCTTGAAGAAGATCGGTACGAAGAAAGCTTCGGCGGCCCGCTCCGTGAGGAAGGCCGTGAAGAAATCCAGTGCGAGCAAGGTCGTCGCAACGAAGCGTTCTACCACGAGGCCGGCCGCCAGGAAGACCGTCGCGAAGAAGGCCGTCGCGAAGAAGGCCGTCGCGAAGAAGGCTGTCGCGAAGAAGGCTGTCGCGAAGAAGGCCGTCGCGAAGAAGGCCGTCGCGAAGAAGGCCGTCGCGAAGAAGGCTGTCGCGAAGAAGGCTGTCGCGAAGAAGGCTGTCGCGAAGAAGGCTGTCGCGAAGAAGGCTGTCGCGAAGAAGGCTGTCGCGAAGAAGGC
>JASCPI010000038.1 GCA_029959555.1 Lysobacteraceae bacterium PS02065
ACGCCGTGCCGCGTGCACGGCGTCGTCGCGCGTCCTTTCGCGATCCTCCAAGGAGATTCCCGGTCCGATGCTGACGATGTCCACGCCGTCGCGCGCGCGACGCACCGCCCTGGCCTGTGCCGTCCTGCTCGCGAGCGTGCTCGCCGGCTGTTCCGATCGCGCCGCGACACCGCCTGCCACCGGATCCGCGGCGTCGACGGCCACGGCGCCGAATACCCCTTCGATCATTCCGGCCCCCGCGCGCCTCGAGGCACGCGGGGGCCGTTTCGTCGTCGACGGCGGCACGCTCGTCACCGTCGACGGTGACGGCGCGCGCGATGTCGCCCTCGTCTTCACCGACCTGCTCACGCGTGCCGGCGGCGTATCGCTCGTCGTGAGCGAGCGCGTGCTCGATGCGGCGACGCCGGCGATCCGCCTGAAGCTCGACGCCACGCTCGCACAGCCCGAGGAAGGCTACGTGCTCGACATCGACGCGAACGGCGCGACACTGGCCGCGCGCAGCGCGCATGGCCTGTTCAACGGCACGATGACGCTGTGGCAGTTGCTCGTCGACGGCCGCAGCGGCGACGTGGCGCTTCCCGCCCTGCACATCGAAGACGCACCGCGCTTCCGCTGGCGTGGCCTCATGCTCGACTCGGCGCGCCACATGCAGTCGGTCGACGACATCAAGCGCCTGCTCGACGCGATGGCGCAGCACAAGTTCAACACGCTGCACTGGCACCTCACCGATGACCAGGGCTGGCGCATCGAGATCGCGAAGTATCCGAAGCTGACCGAGGTCGGTGGCTGCCGCATCCCGCTCGGCGACGCCGGCCGCGATCCCGCGACGGGCGCCGCGCAGCCGTACTGCGGCTTCTACACGAAGGCGCAGATCCGCGACGTCGTCGCGTACGCGGCCGCGCGCCACATCACGATCGTTCCCGAGTTCGACCTGCCCGGCCACGCACGCGCGGCCGTCGCCGCCTACCCGGAACTCGGCGTGCTCGACGTCGCCGAGCCCGTGTCGGCCGAGTGGGGCATCCACACGACGCTGTTCAACGTCGAGGAATCGACGCTGGCCTTCATCGAGGACGTGTTCGCCGAGATCATCGAGCTGTTCCCGGGAGCCTACATCCATGTCGGCGGTGACGAGGCCGCCAAGGACCAGTGGAAGGCCTCGCCGCGCGTGCAGGCCCGCATGAAGGAACTCGGCATCGCCGACGAGGCCGGCCTGCAGAGCTGGTTCATCACGCGCATGGAGACGTTCCTCGCCGCGAAGGGCCGCAAGCTCATCGGCTGGGACGAGATCCTCGAAGGCGGCCTGCCCGCGACCGCCACCGTGATGTCGTGGCGCGGCACCGACGGCGGCATCGCCGCGGCGCGCCACGGCAACGACGTGGTCATGGCGCCGCACGATCGCCTCTACTTCGACTACCTGCAGAGCGACTCGCCCGAGGACACACCGGGCCGTCCCACGGCGAACCCGCTGCGCACCGTCTACGACTACGAACCCGTGCCCACCGAGCTGACGCCCGAGCAGGCGAAGCACATCCTCGGCGCACAGGCCAACCTGTGGACCGAGCACCTGCGCACCGCGCAGCGCGTCGAGCGCTCGTTCTTCCCGCGCGCCGCCGCGCTCGCCGAAGTGACGTGGTCGCCGGTCGCGCGCCGCGACTGGTCGAACTTCCTCGCGCGCCTGCCCGCGCAGTTCGAGCGCTATCGCGTACTCGGCATCGACGCCTCGACGGTCGCCTTCGACGCGCGCGCCAGCGTGCGCAGCGAACTCGCCGCCGGCAAGGCGACCGTCACGCTCGCCAATCAGGTCGAGCAGGGCGAGATCCGCTACACGCTCGACGGCAGCGAGCCGACCGCGGCGTCGCCGCAGTACGGCGCACCGATCGACGCGAAGGTCGCCGACGGCAGCACGCTGCGTGCACGCACGTTCCTCGCCGGCGAGCCGTTCGGCCACACGCTCGTGCAGGCCCTCGACACGACTGCGCTGCGCCGCCGCGCCAACCACGAACTGCCGCCGTGCAAGCCCGGCCTGCCGCTGCGCCTCGAGGACGACACCACGATCGACGGCACGCGCGGCGTCTTCACGATCGACATCTTCAACCCGTGCTGGCGCTACGCCGATGCCGAACTCGACGGCATCACCACGCTGCATGTGCGCGCCGTGCGCGTCCCCTACGCGTTCCAGCTCTGGCACGACGAACCGCACCGCAAGTTCGTTGCCGCGAAGAGTGCGCACGGCGAGTTCGAAGTGCGCGCCGGCTGCGAAGGCGACGTCATCGGCAAGGCGGATCTTCCCGCGGACGCAGGACCGTCCGGCATCCTCGACCTCGACGTACCGCTCACCACGACGGCCGGTCGCCACGACCTCTGCATGATTTTCACCGGCGACACGCGCCCGGCGACGTGGGTCGTTGCGGAGGCGGCGTTGAAGTAGCGGCGAGCCGTTCCAAGCGTCGCGTGCGTCGCCGTGCATGGACGCATGCCAGGAGCGCTCACGAACAGATGCTTCTCCGTTCGTCGCCCCGGCGCAGGCCGGGGCTCAGTGACTTTCCGGTTGACCTGTCGCGATGCACCGACGACACGATGCCGTTGCCACGGAGCCCCCGGAACATGATGATGCCCCCGTACCGCTTGGGCACGGAGGCACCATGGCATTACGCGAGGAACACGGGTTTGGCGATCCACCGCTCGGGCCCGAATCCGAGCGGCTCGTGGCCGGACGGAGCGACGAGCGCCTTCGGCATGAGCTGCCCCGGGATGCGCATACCCGTGGTCGCTGCGTCGCCAGGTCGTCACGGTGGTTGATGTGGCGAGTCGTGCATGACGTGCGATGCAAGCGCGCGGAAGACCGGTTGTCTCCGACAGGCAACACCTTGCGTATCACCGGCTTGGTCGCCGCGCTCTCGGGTTGCGTGCACCTGGGCCCCATGGATGCGCCTGTCCGGGTCGTCGGCGCCGCACCGTCGCATGCGACGTGCGTGGTGGGCGTCGCCGCTGTCGGCCGGCGTGTGGATGCGAACGAGCGTCCGGTCTCGGCCGCATTCCGGGAAAGCTTCGTCGTGAATCCGTCGCGTAGCGGACACAGGACGGTCCTGACGTGCGACGGCGTGATCGTGGCGGAGCGGACCTTCCGGCTTGGACGCGACGTTCGGGCTGGCGGGGACGTCGTGTTGCCGACGGGCGCGTTTCCACCGTGATGCCGGACGGCGCCTCGAGGCTTGGCGCAGAAGGCCGTGCGGCCCGAGGAGGGGCGCGCGGCACGTGCGCGACGACATCCACGCGTTTCAGCGAAGTCGATCCAACGCCGTCAAGCCATCGGCCTGCCACGAGCCGATCCCCGTGATCGGTCCGTGATCACCGTGTGTCGACGATCGATACGTCGGCGGGTGACGATCGTGATCGCGCTCGCGTTCGTCCTAGGGATTCTGGCGACGTGGATCGTCGGCGACCTGCTGAGCCGCCCGGCGCTGCGCGCGATCGGCGATCCGCCGCGTGACCTCGGAGTGCTGCGCGTCGAGATCGCGGTGCCGTCAGCGTCGCCCGTCGCAGGCTGGTGGTCTAAGGGCCAGTCCGGCGCTGGCGTGGTGCTGCTCCTGCACGGCGTGCGCAGCGATCGCATGCAGATGCTCGCGCGGGCACGGTTCCTGCGCGGGGCCGGATACGGCACCTTGCTGATCGACTTGCCCGCGCATGGCGAGAGTGCAGGCGAGCGCATCACCTTCGGTGCGCGCGAATCGGCCGGCGTCGTCGCGGCACTGGCCTTCCTGCGGCGCGAAGCGCCCACGGAGCGTGTCGGCGTCATCGGCGTCTCGCTCGGCGCGGCATCGACCGTGCTCGCCCATCCGCAGCCGCCGCCCGAGGCGGTCGTCCTCGAGTCGATGTACGCGACGATCGACGACGCCGTGCGCGATCGCCTCGCGATGCGGCTCGGCCGCCTCGGTGCCCCTCTCGCTCCCATGCTGCTATGGCAGCTGCCGCTGCGGACGGGGATCGATCCTTCGGTGCTTCGCCCGATCGATCATCTCGCGCAGCTCCACGCACCGGTACTCATCGCATCGGGCGCGGAAGACCGGCATACGCCATGGGCGTCGACCGAGCGCCTTTTCGACGTCGCACACGAGCCCAAGGCATTCTGGCGTGTCGAAGGCGCTGCGCATGTCGACCTGCACGCATTCGCACCGGTCGAGTACGAGCGCAGGATCCTCGCGTTCCTCGAGCGGCATCTGCGGGAGACGCGCTGAGTCGTCAGGGGGGGCAGCTGGAGGGTCTCGTCGGGCATCTGAAACCACGTGCCGAGGGCCTGGCGACGCGTGGCCTCGTACTGCAGACGATCGGCGCTTCGAGACGACTTGCCTCGCCCATCGACGGCAAGCATGCTTGCGACTCATCAAGGGATGCAGGGGTGCCCCGCATGGAATGCTTCGACCATGCCGGTCAATCGGCGGTTGGGTTGTGCAAGGTCTGCGCGCGCGGCGTCTGCCGTGCGTGCGCGGTTACGGTCACCAACGGCCTCTCATGCTCCGAGGAGCATCGAGAACTCGCGGAACAGTTGGCGCGCACGCAGATCGTGGCGGCCCGCAACGCGGGTTTCTATCGCATGCAGCGATGGATCCAGCCGATCTGCGGCATCGCCATGGCCGCGATGGGCGGCATCGTCCTCGTGATGGACGAATCCGACATCCTGGGTCTCGTGCTGTTCACGTCGGGCATCGCCATCGTAGGCCTCGCCCTGGTCGGCGTACTGAGAAAGCGCTGAGCCATGGCTGAGGATGCACGCGACGTGATGCCGGGCCATCATGCGCGACGACCCGCGCCTCTTTCCCGATCGCAGGCATGGCATCGCTCGCTGCTCTTCTGGGCCGGCTTGTGCTCCGCGCTCGCCTCGGTGCTGCACATCGCCTGCATCGTCGGCGGACCGGCGTGGTATCGCGCGCTCGGTGCGGGCGAGGGCATGGCGCGCATGGCCGCGAATGGCGATGCCTATCCCGCCATCGTCACGTCGGCCGTCGCACTCGTGCTCGCCGCGTGGGCGGCGTTCGCATGGTCGGGTGCCGGCCTGATCCGCAGGTTGCCGCTGCTGCGCACGGCACTCGTCGCGATCACGGCGGTGTACCTGCTGCGCGGCATCGCGTTCGTGCCGCTCAAGGCGCACATCCCCGGCAACAGCGAAGCGTTCTGGCTCTGGAGCTCGGCGATCTGCCTCGTGATCGGTGTGCTGCACCTCGCGGGGCTGGTGCAGGCGTGGCCGGCGTTGAGGCGGACGCCGAGTGCACGGAGGGTGGCATGACGACGCCGCGATCCCGGGAGGGCAGATGAAGCGCTTTCTCGAGGCAATGCTCGCGAAGCTCGATGCTGCGTCCCCGCGCGTCTTTCTCTACGCCAACCTTGTGATCGCGGCTTTCGTGCTGCTGGGCCACGGGATGACGCTGCTCGTTCTACATCTGCGGCCATCGATATCGCAGCCCGAAGGCATGATCGGCATGACCATGGTGTCGCTGCCCGTCGCGAGCATCGTGATGATGTCGTCCGTCGCAGCGCTGCTCGTCGAGCGTGCCCGTGCCGGCGTCCTCGCGTTTCACGGGGCGTCGCTGATGCTCGGCGCCTTGGCCATGCTGGCGTTTGCCCTCCATGTCGTCCTTTGGGGCATGAGCGGTGGCAACTTCAGCTGGACACCGGGCCTGTTCTCGCTCGGTATCGCGTATGCGGTCTTCGTCTTCACGCGGTACACGGTGCCGGTGTCATGGCGCACCAAGCCCGCGATCACGTTCGCGCCGGTCTGGTCACTCGCGATCGCGTTCCTCGTCGAAGTGTCCATCTTCGTACGGCTGGTTGTGAGCATGGTGGCGACGTTTCGCCAGATTCCTTAGCGTGCGCGGTCGGAAGGGCAGCACGAGCAGATCGATCCGATCCGGTGCGGCCGGCCGATGCCGTCGGTATGGATACGCGCCGATTCGACATCCTCGCGCCAGGCATGGTTGCGTGCTGGACGTATTCGTCCGGAGACTCGCGGACTGACATCGATCGCGCCCGGGCAGGGGTGAGTCGATCGGATCGGTGACCCGCCATGAGATCCCGCGGTCACATGACCGAAGGATGCCGAGGTCCGGCCGTCACGGAGGACAAGCGCGCGGCGATCGCGCCTTTCGACGGCTGCTCTTCCACCGAAGGAGCGGTGCCTCATCGCGAAGGCGCGCGGTATCGCAACGCCTCGACGAGCAGCGTGAACGCCGCGGAAGGCGGACGCCGGCTCGGGTAGTAGAGGTGGTAGCCGGGAAACAGCGGGCACCAGTCGTCGAGCAGCTGGCGAAGGCGTCCCCGCGCGATGTGCGCCTCGACCATCGGTTCAGGCAGGTAGGCGAGGCCGAAGCCGCCGAGCGCGGCGTCGAGGATGCGGTCGATGCTGTTGAACGTGAGACGTCCGTCGACACGCACGTTGAGCGCATGGCCGTCCTTCTCGAACTCCCACGCGTACAGGCCGCCGTGCGTGAGGAAGCGGATGTTGATGCAGTCGTGACCGGTGAGGTCGCGCGGCGTGACCACGGGCGGGCGATGTTTCAGGTAGGCGGGCGTACCGACCACGACGAGGCGCGTCGGCGGGCCGATCGGCACGGCGATCATGTCCCTGGCGACCTGCTCGCCGAGGCGGATGCCTGCGTCGAAACGCTCGGCGACGATGTCGGTCAGCGTCGAGTCGCTGATCACCTCGACACGGATGTCCGGGTAGCGTGGCAGGAACGTCTGCAGCGCGGGCCACACGATCGACGCCGCGGCGTGTTCGCTCGTGGTCAGGCGGATCGTGCCGCTCGGTGTGTCGCGCAGCTCGCCGAGATCGGCGATCGCCGCGTCGATATTCTCGAAGCTCGGTTGCAGCGCGAGCTGCAGGCGCTCGCCCGCCTCGGTGGGAGACACGCTGCGTGTCGTACGCGTCAGCAGGCGCAGGCCCACCTTGGCTTCGAGTCCCTTGATCGCATGGCTCAACGCCGACTGCGACACCCCGAGCTGCGCGGCGGCACGCGTGAAGCTCTTCTCGCGTGCCACGACGAGGAAGGCCTGCAGGTCGTTGTAGAGATCGCGGGGCCTGGGCATGGCGATTGATCGATGAGACTCATGAGTCCATTCGAATCTACGCCTCTTATCGTTCAAACGCGACGACCCCAGACTGTGGTTCATCGCCCATCGCGGTCCTCGTGCCGCCTCCACGTCCACGCGCGCCGACATCTTGTCCGGAGCGCAGGCGTGGTTGCTCCGCTGGCCGCGGTGTGCCCCGGAAGGAGTCCCCATGTCGAACCCGTCATCCACCCCTCCGATGCTGCCGGCACTGCTGATCGCCGCAGCCTGCGGTGCATCGCCTGCCGATGCCGCCGATCCTTCTTCGCAGGATGTGCGGGGCACGGTCGTCCTGCGCCACGGCGCGTCGCCGTCGATGAAAGGTGCGGCCGAGACCTTCACAGGCGACGTGCGTGTCGAGGCGCGCTTCCAGCGCGAAGCGCCTTCGCGCGTATCGGGCGCGACGGTCACGTTCGCACCGGGTGCACGCACGGCGTGGCACACGCATCCGCTCGGCCAGACACTGGTCGTCACCTCCGGCAAGGGCTGGACGCAGACGGAAGGAGGCCCCGTCGTCGAACTGGCTCCCGGCGACATCGTCTGGTGCCCGCCCGACGTGAGGCATTGGCACGGTGCGACGCCGACGACGTCGATGACCCACGTCGCGATCGCCGAAGCACTGGACGGCGAGGTCGTCACCTGGATGGAGCACGTCGGCGACGCGGAGTACGCACGTGGCCCGGCGCCCACGGGCACGCCGTAAGGGCCCGATGTATCTCCGGCCTGCACGACGTGCAGGCCTACCGTTCCGGATTTCCGGACGCGCGCCCCGCGAGGCTGCGCGTGCCGGTGGATCCTTTCCAAGGAGACATCATGAACACACGACAGCTGGGCCAGGGGCTCGAGGTTTCCGCGATGGGCCTCGGCTGCATGGGCCTGAGCTTCGGCTACGGGCCCGCGGTCGACACGGCGCAGGGCATCGACCTGATCCGTGCCGCCTTCGAGCGCGGCATCACGTTCTTCGACACCGCCGAGGCCTACGGCCAGGGCGCCAACGAAGCGCTGCTCGGCGAAGCCGTCGCGCCGTTCCGCGACGAGGTCGTGCTCGCGACCAAGTTCGGTTTCCGCGGCGGCGTCGCCAGCGCCGGACTCGACAGCCGGCCCACGAACATCCGTGCGGTGACCGAGGCCTCGTTGAAGCACCTGCGCACGGACCGTATCGACCTGCTCTATCAGCATCGCGTCGATCCCGACGTGCCGATGGAGGACGTCGCCGGCACCGTGCGCGACCTCGTCGCCGAGGGCAAGGTGCGTCACTTCGGACTTTCGGAGGCCGGCGTGGACTCGATCCGTCGCGCGCACGCCGTGCAGCCCGTGGCGGCGCTGCAGAGCGAGTACTCGATGTGGTGGCGCGAGCCCGAGGACGCGATCCTGCCGCTCTGCGAAGAACTCGGCATCGGCTTCGTGCCGTTCAGTCCGCTCGGCAAGGGCTTCCTGACCGGCGCGATCGACGCCGCCACCGTGTTCGCGGACGGCGACTTCCGCAACGTCGTGCCGCGCTTCTCGGCGGAGGCACGCGACGCCAACCAGGCGTTCGTCGACGTGCTCGCCGCCATCGCGCGTGAACTCGAGGCGACGCCGGCGCAGGTCGCGCTCGCGTGGCTGCTCGCGCAGAAGCCGTGGATCGTGCCGATCCCGGGCACGACGAAAAGGCACCGCCTCGACGAGAACGTCGCCGCGGCGTCGCTGGTCCTCGGCGAGGCGGAGCGTTCGCGCCTCACGCAGGTGCTCGCCGCGATCGAGGTGCACGGCGCGCGCTATCCCGCGGCACTCGCCGCGCTCACGGGGCGCTGAACGTCGGTCGTCGTCGACCGTCCATCCCGATCGTCACACATCGCACGTACCACCACCCCACAAGGAGCCGACCGCCATGTCGATCTCGCGCCGTACCTTCATCGCGGCCGTCGCCAGTGCCGCCTTCACCCTCGACGCACGCGCGTCGACCACCCCGCCGATGCGCCTCGGCGTGATCGGCGCAGGCTGGCTCGGCGGCACGGTGGGCCGGCTCTGGGTGCGCGCCGGGCACGAGGTGATGTTCTCCTCGCGCAACCTCGAACGCGTGCGCGCCGACCTCGCCGGGCTCGGCGAACGCGCGCGCGTCGGTACGCCGGCCGAGACCGCGGCGTTCGCGACCGTCCTGCTGTTCGCCGTGCCTTACGACGCGTTGCCCGATCTCGGCCGCGAACTCGCATCGTCGTTGCGCGGCAAGATCGTTCTCGATGCCTGCAATCCGCGTCCCGGATCCGCAGGGCTCTCCGGCGAGGCCGAGGCGATCGGGGTCGGTGCCGTGTCGTCGCGACTGCTTGCAGGCACGCGTCTCGTGCGTGCCTTCAGTGCGGTCGATGCGACGGCCATCGAAGCCTCCGCCGCGCGTGCACAAGGCAGGCTCGGTGTGCCGATCGCGAGCGACGATCGCGAGGCCCTCGAGGTCGCGTCGCGGCTCGTACGGGATGCCGGCAGCGAGCCCGTGGTCACGGGCGACCTCGCGACCGCGCGGAGCTTCCAGCGCGGCCAGCCGGGTTTCCGCGCCAACACGGATGCCGCGGAGTTGAGGCGGCGGCTGGGCTTGCCGGCATCGTCGTAAGACGCGAGGCCGCTCGGCGCCGCCGCCTCGTGCAGACGGCCCGGATGACGTGGCTCCACGCGGCATGATGGGCGGCGTACAGTACCCGCATGGACCTTCCACGCTTCTACACGCTCGCCATCGGCATGGCACCGCGGGAGCATGCCGGTGATGTCGAGTGGCCGTACGAGATCTCCCTGTGCTTCGACGGCTTCGAGCGTCCCGTCGGCTTCGCGGAAGGTTCGGGGCATTGCTCCGCGGGCAACGTGTTCACGGCCGAAGAAGCGCTGCGGGAACACTGGCGCCAGCACTACGTGCTCGCGCAGGGCGAGTGGCTGATCCCCTACGTGCACCAGCTTGCGCAAGGCATCGTGCCGCCGCGTGACGCGCTGATCGCCCTCGCTACGCAGCGCCTCGGGCGCGTGCCGGACAGTTTCGTGCGACGGATCAAGTGAAGGTGTCGGTGACGCGGCACCGCGGCAACTCGAAGCAGGCAGCGCCGCACGCGTATGCGATGCCGTCGTGGACCTGCAGCCTGCTCTACATCGGTATGGCAGGCGGCGCGGCGACTCTTCTGGGTACGTTCGTCGACATCGCCCCCGCATGGGCGGTGGCGGCCACGTTCCTGGCATGGCCGATCATCGGGACGTTCGTGACGATCGACGACGACCTGCCCGGAGGTTGGGCGAATCCCGACGGCGATCGCCTGCTGCCGACCGAGATGCCCGTCTACTGGACCAACCTGCTGGTCGGACTCGCCGTCGTGTCACTCGCATTCCTGGTCGATGCGTCGTCGCGGATCGCGCTTGGCGCGTGGTGGCCGTGGATCGTGCTTGTGCCTGCTGCGTACGTGATCGCGATGCTCGTGCGCACGACACGCATCGTGCGCGCGCTGCGTAACGCCGCATCCGACTGAGGCCGCCCGTTCCTCAACGACCCACCGCACGCTCCAGCGACGACCGCATGATCGCGCGATGGAACGGCGCGACGAGACGGATGTACGTTCGGCCGAGCAGGTTGTGGCAGTGCACGACGGTTACTGCGACGAGATGCCCGGCGTGGCAGCGCACCGACAGGCGGAAATCGAGGTGGCGGTCGTCCTCGCCGAGCACGAGTTCGTCGGCATGCTGCTCGTAAATGCGGAACAGGCCGATGCGTGGCGGCGCATCGGCGTCGCGGCGACCGCGCAGTGCCTTGACGGTCTTGAGACCGAATGGCGTCACGAGCGCGTCGCGCAGCGCCATGAGGCGATCGACCCAGGGCGAGGGCGCACCGACCGCGCGCTCGGCGAGCTCGCGCACGTCGGCGCTGCCGCCGGACGGCAAGGGCACCGAGAACGCATCGGCGAAGAAGGCGCCCGGGTAGCGCGCGGCGACGCGCACGTCGTCGGGCAGGGCAATCGCGAGGGCACGCGGCATCACGGAACTCCGTCATGGGCCGGACCGGGATCGTCGCGCGCGGAGGCGCCGGTGTCCAATGCGCACGACGTCGCATCACGAATGCTTGATGATCGGCGGGCTAGCGTGCCGGCATGCACCCCATCACACGTCCCGTGCCGATGCCTGCCGACATGGCCGCGATCTCGGGCGCACGCCGGTTCTACGCCTGCATCGTCGCGATCCTCTGCCTGGTGACGATGTCCGCATCGGCCGCCGATCGCGACGGCAACGCGGCGCTCCGGCAAGACATCGCGCGCGAGCTCGAGACGCAAGGCCTGCAAGGTGCCGTCTGGTCGCTCGTGGATCCCGCAGGCGAGGTCACGGGTGCCACCGGCGTGCGCGATGCGCGTAGCGGATCGCCGATGCATGCAGTCGACAAGGTGCAGGTCGGTTCGATCGCCAAGACCGTGCTCGCGGTCGGTGTGCTGCGCCTGGCCACCGAAGGCCGGCTCGCGCTCGATGCGCCGGTGGCGTCGATCCTTTCCGGCCTCGCGTTCGACAACCCGTGGCAGGCGACCGATCCGGTGCGCGTGCGTCACCTGCTCGACCATACGGCAGGACTCGACGATGCGCGGCTGTCGCAGGTTTTCAGTCGGCAGGTGGATGCCGACACGCCGTTGCGGGAGACGCTCGCCGACGTGCTGCCCCTCGTCGTGCGCCATCGTCCCGGTACGCGCGCGAGCTACTCGAACACCGGCTACGTCGTGCTCGGCATGCTCATCGAGCGCGTGACAGGAGGGCGCTACGAGGCCTGGCTCGACGACAACGTGCTCGCGCCGATCGGCATGCACGACAGCACGTTCGCGTTCACGACGCAGGAGGGCGAGCGTGCGGATGCGAGGCTCGCGATGGGGCACTTTGAGAAAGGCGTCGCACAAGCCGCCGTGCCGACCAGGCTGCGTCCTGCTGCGCAGTTCACGACGACGGTAGCGGACATGGCACGGTTCGCACGCTTCATGCTCGACGGCCGTACGGTGGGTGGCGAAGCACTCGTCGACACCGCGCTGCTGCGCGCGATGGGCGAGCCCTCGACGACCGATGCCGCAGCCGCCGGGCTGCGTACGGGCTACGGCCTCGGCCTCTCGACGCGCGACCGGCACGGTGTCGTCGGTCTCTGCCACGGTGGCAACACGGTCGGCTACCGCGCGATGTTCTGCGTGTTTCCCGGGCAGGATCGCGCGTTCTTCGTCGCCCACAATGCCGATGTCGAGGACGCCGATTACGGTCGCTACGACGCGATGCTGATCGAGGCCTTGGGTACGGAGTCCGCGACGACATCGACACCCGCTCCGCGCGGCACTGGAACCTCGTCATGGGACGGCTTCTACGAGCTGTCGCCGAACCGCTTCGCGAGCCTCGCGTGGATCGATGCGGTGTTCGGGATCGTGCGTGTGCGCAGCGAGGGAGAAGCACTGCGTGTCGGCCCTGTCATGGCCGATGGAACGCACCTGCTTCCCGCAGGCGGCGAGCTGTGGCGAGCGCAGGGCCGCGCGATCGCCTCGCATGCGTTGTTCGTCGATCGTGACGGCGCGCGCACGCTGTCGACGGGCATGCAGACGTTCGCACAGGTTGCATGGCCGATCGTCGCCATGCGATGGCTGAGCATGATCGCGGGTACCCTTGGCCTTGCGTGGCTGATCGTGGGTGGGGTGCTGCCGTGGCGGGGTGCGACAGCGCGACCGGGCTTCGTGCCGTTCCTCGGCATCGTCGCGCTCGTACTGCCGCTTCCGCTGTTCCTCGCGCAGTCGTTTCTCGCGATTGGCGACATGACGATTGCGAGCGTGCTGCTCGCCGTCGTGACGGCCCTGTTGCCTGTCGCGCTGTTCGCCGGGTTGGTGCGCGGACGCCGCACGGCATTCGCCTCGAAACGGCGAAGCTTCGACACGTTCGCGATGCTCGCTGCACTTCAGTTCGCTCTCGTGCTTGCCTGGTGGAACCTGCTGCCGCTGCGCTTGTGGGGGTGAGGGTCGGCACCGTGCTGGATGCGGGTGATGGAGCCCGTCACGTCGCGAACAAATTCCGCTGCCGCGAGGTCGTATGGAGCCACGCGCACGGCCACCGACCCGTGTGCGACGAGATCGACGACGGATCCAGGGGGTTTCCATGAAGTCCTTCATCGCGGGAGTATTCGTCGGCGGCGCTCTCGCCGTGGTTCCCGTGGTATTCCTCGTGCTTCCCGATGTCCGCGAGAATCATCGCGAGATCGGCCGGAATGATGGGGCGATCGAGGCGAAGTGGGAGATCGCCAGCCGGTTAGCCGGAGCACTCGGTACCGACGTCGATCCATCGGAACCTCACGAGGTGCTCTACGACGTCAAGGCGGCCCGGGTCGTGATCGTCGAGCGCGGCGGCGTGAAGACCCTGCGGTTGATCCGTTAGTCGCGCCGCTGGCGGCCTCCGAACCTGTCGGCTCGTCACGAACGCCCGTGGCGTGTCGGCATGGTATGCATGGCAACGGTCCGTCCTGCGCCATTTCTCCACGGTTCGCGCGGCGGCGCGCACGGGGTGTTCCGTTATCATTCGCGACGCACCGCGCGTCGCGTGGTCGCCGTAAGCGTTCACGTCAATCAACGCGCCAACGTCTCCGGCATGCCGGACCCGTCGTGCCGCCGTCCGCGGGCACGGGGCGCAGTCGCTTGACCGGTCCACGAGGAACGCCCTTGAACGCTTCGACTCCCGCACCGGCGCCGCCGGTCGCCTTCGCCGCCCTGCGGCATCCCGGTTTCCGCGCGTATTTCCTGTTGTCCGCCCTCGCGATGATGGCCGACAACATCGAGCACGTGATCAGCTACTGGGTCATCTTCGGCAAGTTCAACTCACCCGCGCTCGGCGGCTTCGCGGTGGTCTCGCACTGGCTGCCGTTCCTGCTGTTCTCGGTGTACTCGGGCGCGCTCGCCGACCGCTTCGATCCGCGCCGCATGATCCAGCTCGGCATGGTGCTCTTCATGGGCGTGTCGATCGCTTGGGGCGTGCTGTTCGTGACCGACACGCTGGAGGTGTGGCATGCCGCCGTGCTGCTGATCATCCACGGTCTCGCCGGCGTGCTGTGGGGGCCGCCGTCGCAGCTGCTGCTGCATGACATCGTCGGCCGCGAGCACCTGCAAAGTGCGGTGCGCCTCAACGCGACCGCGCGCCAGCTCGGCATGCTCGCCGGTCCCGGCGTAGGCGGCGGCCTGCTGCTGTGGCTCGGTCCCAAGACCGGCATCCTCGTCAACGCGCTGCTCTACCTGCCCTTCATCCTGTGGCTCGCGGTCGCGCCGTACGGGCCGAAGTTCCGCGCGGCCGGCACGGCCGTGACGACGCGTGCGGTGCGCACGCTCGGCGACATCGGTCGTGCGCTGGGCGAGATCGCGCATCACCGCGTGATCCTCACCATGACGATCCTCGCCGGGGCGGCGTCGCTGTTCATCGGCAACGCCTACCAGGCGCAGATGCCGGGTTTCGCGCACGATCTCGGCCAGGGCAAGGCCGATTTTTTCTACAGCATGCTGCTCGCCGCCGACGCAGCGGGTGCGCTGACCGCCGGCATCGTGCTCGAGAGCCGCAACCTGCTGCAGCCGCGTGCGCGCACCGCGTGCTTCCTCGCGATGACGTGGTGTGTCGCGCTGGCCTCGTTCGCACTGACCTCGAGCTACCCGCTCGCACTCGCGCTGCTGTTCGTCGCGGGCTTCGTCGAACTGTCGTTCAATGCGATGGCGCAGACGCTGGTGCAGCTCGAGGCGCCGGCCGAACTGCGCGGCCGCGCCATCGGCGTGTTCAACATGTTCGCGATGGGCATGCGCACGTTCAGCGGCATCACCGTCGGCCTCGTCGGTGCGAGCATCGGCATCCACTGGTCGCTCGCCCTGAGCGGCGCGGTGCTGTTCGTCGTGATCGGCGCGCTCGTGCGGTTCGGCCTGAAGGTGCCTCGCGCGGCCTGAAGCCACGTGGATCACGTGCCTGCCTGCTCACGTTGCGGGCAGGCGTGCGCTTCCGTCGCCCGCGCTGCGGACGAAAGGCGCCGCGTCCGGTTGGCGTCGCATGATCGCACCACGCCTGGGATCAGGTTCATTCGCCCGCGTGGTGCTTCCACGCTCGTACGTCGATCCTGGCGAATGAACCTGACCCCGGTCCCGTACCGCGAGCGGTGCCTGTCGAATCCGCCGAGCCTGGACGTGGCCCCAGCTGGCCGTGTTGCACGTGGAAGAGCGCCGGAGGTGACGGACGCCTTCCGGCCGCGCACACTGCGGTCGTCCCCGGCGATGCGGAGCGAGCGATGCGGACGGTGCGAACGGTTGGATGGTTCTTCGCGGCGGGGTTCGCCGCCATGTCGGTTCATGCGGAAACGGTCGATCCCGTGATCGCGCAGGTGCAGGCACGCGATGCCGAGATCGCCGCCGCGCACGGTCGTGGCGATCTCGAGGCCTACCGTGCCGGCCTGTCGTCGCGATACACCTACGTCGACATCGGCGGCAAGCGCGTCACCGCGGACATGCTGCTGCAGCGGCGCGAAGGCGACCAGCGCCGCGTCGTGTCGTCGAAGGCCTCCGAAGACGAGGCGGTGCGCATCGCCGACGACGTGGTACTGCTGCGCGGTCTCGAGGAGAGCAAGGCGCTGTACTTCGGCGGCCTGCCGCGCCACGGCCTGTCGCGCTGGACCGCGCTGTGGGTGCGCGAGGACGACGGCGTCTGGCGCATCGTCGCCGAGACCTCGACGCCCGTGCGCAGCAGCGAAGCACTGCCGTTCGTGCACGCGCCCCAGCCGGCGTCGACGCTCGAGGCGCTCGCCGGGCGCTGGTCCATCGCGACCGAGCCGCCGCTCGAGCTCACGCTCGCCGCCCGTGACGGCACGCTCGTCGGCACGCTCGCGGGCGCGTCGGCGCGCTTCACGTTCAAGCCGGCCTCGGCGACGCACTGGTTCGCCGAAGAGCGTCCGTTCGAACTGCGCATCGCCGCGGACGGCAGAACGATGGATCTCGTCACGTGGGGCACCGCGACGGCGGCGAGGCGTGTCGTGGAACCGTGATGCACTCTCGTGAAGCGACGGCTCGAGCGTCCCGATGGCGAGATCGCGTGCGACGTCGGGCCGTGCGCATCACGCAGGCTCAAGCCCGCATGGCGGATTTCACGATCGTTAGCGAAGGCCGAACCCGTGGCTCGCATGCGTGCATGCACGGATGGTCTCGTCGATCTCGTGCTGCGCGGCGGCTTCGCTTGTCCACGGCGGAATCGCCTGCGGCGGTTCCGCCCTACGCGTCACGTGCTCGCGGAGGGTTGCGGCAGCGGATCGACTAGACTCGTGCGCAGGCCCGATGCGCGATGTCCCCTGAGCATCGAGGATAGCCTCAGATGGATTCGGAGCACGCCGTGTACGTTCGATCGCTCGTTCTCGCGTTGATCTTCTTCTGCAGCATCCAGGATGCGTCGGCGCATGATCCGACGCCCGGCACCGATGCTGCCGCGTGCGTCAACGACGCGTCATGGGTAGCCGAGCAGACGCCGTTCCGGATCCACGGCGACACCTGGCATGTCGGTCCGCGTGGGCTCGGCGTGTTCCTGATCAAGGCACCGACCGGGCATGTGCTCATCGATGGCGGCGTTCCCGCGAACGCGGCACTCGTCGAGAAGAACCTGCGCGGCCTCGGCGTCGACCTGCACGACATCAAGTGGATCCTCAATTCCCAAGCGCATTGCGACCATGCGGGCGCGATCGCGCAGCTCGCGCGCGACACCGGTGCGTAGGTGATCGCGGGTGCCGCGGACGAGGCCTTGCTCGCGCGCGGCGGGCGTGACGATCCGCAGTTCGCCGACCGCTTCACCTATCCGCCCGTGCGCGTCGACCGCACGGTGCGCGACGGCGAGACCCTGCATCTCGGCGACCTGACGCTGACGGCGCACGCGACGCCGGGACATACGCCGGGCAATACGACGTGGGCGTGGCGATCGTGCGAGGACGGACGTTGCCTCGACATCGTGTTCGTCGGCAGCCTGTCGGCGCCCGACTACAGGCTCGTCGACAACGCTGCGTATCCCGGCCTCGTGGACGATTTCGATCGCAGTTTCGCGAAGGTTGCCGCGCTGCCCTGCGATCTCGCGCTGGCGCCGCATCCCGGCATGATCGGCTTCTGGGAGCGCGTGGAGAAGGGAGGAGAGATCGATCGCACGGCGCTCGTCGATCCCTCGCGATGCCGCCGTTATGCCGAGCGTGCCCGCGAGGCCTTCGGGAAGGAACTGACCGGGCAACGCGCGGCGGCGGCTTCGCGCAAGTAGCCCGGGCTGGCCGGCAACGCGCACCGGCACGCGCCGCAAGGCACGCCGCTTCGGTCGCTACGTACCGAGTCGCTTCACCGTGGTGGAGATTCGGTGCGTCGCGTGACGCTGCCGCGAATGTCTCGGGTCAGGCGTGGGCGTGTCCGCGACACGCTGCATGGGGCTGCGCCTGTCATGCGACTCGCGCTACCCTCGGGATTCAACCGGGGGAGGTTGCCGATACGCAGGAGTCCGCTCCGTGCGTCAGGGAAGTGCCGCCGGCATCCACGACAGGGAGGGATTTTCATGCGTTTCAGCAACATCGTGCTCGCCGGGCTTCTCGCATCGGCGGGCCTCGCATCGGATGGTCACGCGGCGTGGCAGTCCGTCGGCGCCGAGGGCGCCGGAGTGATGGCCGTCGTCGGCGACCGTGACGCGTCCGGTCGCGTGTACATGCTCAGCAACAACGGCAGCTACCTGTCGCACGACCATGGTGAGCATTGGACCCGCCTCGGTGGCGGGGTCCCGTTCCATCTCGGCGGTGGTGGCCTCAGTGGATCCATCACGATGGTCTTCTCGGGGCCGGACATGTACGTCGCCGACTCGGCGTGCACACGACTGCTCCGTTCGTCGGACGATGGACGTACGTGGGTTCGGCACGGCACCCTGCCCGCTGGCGATGCATGCTTCACGGGCATGGTGAGGACGCGTGGTGCGGACTCGCGTTTCCTCCTGATGGCCCCCTCCGGACTCCATGCCAGCGACGACGGCGTTCAGTTCGACGTCGTTCCGAACGCATTCGCCCCGGCCCGCGCACTGTCACTGAAGGCGAGTTCTTCGCAGGACGGCGTGGTGTTCGCGATACGCACGATTTCGGGCAGCGGCATCATCGACATTCATCGGAGCGGCGACTCGGGAGCGACGTGGTCGCTTGTCACCTCGATTCCGGCGTGGACATGGGATGGTTTGACGACGCCCGCGCTCGCCTTCGGCCCCGGGCAGCGTGTGCACCTGCTCATGCGGTTCGCCAATTTCAGGAGTGACGACGGCGGCGTGACGTGGTCGTCGCACCTCGGGTGGAGCGGGATTCTCGCCGCCGCTCATCCCACCGACGCGCAGGTCGTCTACGCAGTCGACGACGCGTACCGGGTCATGATGTCGAGCGACGGTGGCGCATCGTTCGGTTTCATCTCGGGCAACGAGGACATCGTCGGTCCCGCGGGACGGCCCACGATCACCACGCTCACCGTGCTCCCGCGGGCGGACGGCCATGATCTCCTCGTCGGCACGCTCGAGGCCGGCGTGTTCCGGCTCAGTGGGGGCCAATGGCGTCGCGTCAACGACGGGCTGCAAGCACCGATCCGCAACGTCGTCGTTCACCCGTCGATAGCAGGTTACGCGGTCGCGTCGTCCGAGTTCCGCCAGGGCATTTTCCGTGGCCAGCTCGATGGCGGCTTGGTCGAGGCGGGCTCGATACCGCGCAATCTTGGCTCGAGGGCCATCGCGTTCGATCCGACCAGCGGCAACGATCCCGCCGCCTCGACCGTGTTCGCGGGCGGTTCCGGGCATCCCCAGCACAGCTCCGGCCTGTGGAAGAGTACCGACGGCGGTGACCACTGGATCGACGTCGGCCTCGCCGATTTCGGACCGGGCTCGACGCTGGGCATGGTGCGCGAGATCGTTCTCGACCCCCGGTCGTGCGAGAACCCGCCGCCTGCACCGGCGGCGTGTACGGCGGGTCCGTTGCGCACGCTGTACGCGACGGGCGTCGGCATGAACGGAGGGACCCACCGTGTCATCAAGTCGATCGACGGCGGCATGCGCTGGTCGGACGCCGATACGCTTCCCCGGCCCCCCGTCAACGCCGGGCAGACACTCGCGGTCGTGCCCATCGTCGTCGATCCCGTCGACACGCAGACGCTCTACGTAGGGACGTCGTGGTCGGGTGCGGTCGCGACTCCGACCGTCGACAGCGGCGTCTTCCGCAGCACCGACGGTGGTGCGACATGGTCGTTGCGGTCGACGGGGCTGCCCCTCATGTCGGGCACCCCATCGACCCACCACAGCATCTATGCGATCGCGATCGATCCCTCCAACCCGTCGCGTCTCTGGGCCGCGTCGTCCGGCGCTCCCTCGGGAGGCGGCGACTCGACGATTTACCGCAGCGACGACGGCGGCGCGCAATGGGCACCGTCGAGTTCGGGCATCACGGCGGGCGACATCCGTTCGATCGCGGTCGATCCCGTGACGCCCTCGACCTTGTACGCCGCCGCCGTGGGGCGTGCGGGGCATCCTGCCGGTGTCTACCGTTCCATCGACGGTGGTGTGACCTGGCGCTCGATCAGCGTCGGCCTCGGTGCCGAAGGCGTGCTGAGTGTCGCCGTCGACCGCGGCATGCCGTCGACCGTGGTCGCGGGTGGAACGCGTGGCGTGAGCATGTTGAACCTCGAGGCCGACGCCGATGCCGACGGCGTTCCCGACGCGGTCGAGCAAGCCGGTCCCGGCGGCGGTGACGCGAACGGTGACGGCATCCCGGACCATCTGCAGGCGCACGTCGCCTCGATCGATGCGTCGGCCGTGTCGGGCCGCTGGCACGGTGGCAGTGCGATCGGGCAGGGGGCGGGAACGGGGCGTGTCGTGATCGAAGTGCAAGGCGATGCCGCCGGCACGTGCACGCAACTCGTCGATGCGCAGCTCGTCGATCCCGCCGACCGTCTACTCGACATCGTGGATGGCGTGCGCTTCGTCGCGGCGACGCCGCTGGTGCGCTTCGAGATCCTCGACTGCCCTTCCGCGGACGTGATCGTGTCGTGGCCGGGCAGCGTGTTGCCGCACGGCGCACAGTGGCGCTTCCACGGTGCTTCGGCGCCGGGCAGCGATGCGCTCGGATGGCACGATTTCTCGTCGCAGGCCGTCGACCTCGGCGGCGGGCGCTGGCGCCTCCGCCTGGTCGCCGGAAGCTTCGGCAGCTACCGCCCCGCGAGTTCGCAGGCGATCCTGTTCGAGGGCGCGCTTTCGGTCTCCGACGACCGTCTCTTCAGCGACGGCTTCGATCCGCGTTGAAGAACAGGCATCACGAGGCGGCCTTCGGGCCGCCTCGTGATCGGCGTCACGGCTTCGTCGCGACCGCGCGGATCACCGGGCCGATCGTCCCGATCCAGATCGCATAGCCCGCGCGATTCATGTGCAGGCGATCCTCGAGGAAGATGTCCTCGCGCGGCACGCCGTTCGCGTCGAGCATCGGCGTGAAGATGTCCACGAGCTCGACGCCGCGCTGGGTCTTCGCCCACGCCGCGATCGCGTCGTTGGCGGCGCGTGACGACGACAGCAGGTTCGCGCGCGCGGGGCTCGGCTTGATCGCGATGTAGGCGATGCGCGTGTCGGGAAGATCCTTGCGCACACGTGCGACGAAGGCCTTGAAGTCGTCGACGACCTGCTGCACCGAGCGGCCTGCGGCGAGGTCGTTGTCGCCCGCGTAGAGCAGCACCAGGCGTGGCTTGTACGGCACGACGATGCGGTCGGCGTAGTGCGTCGAATCGCGCACCTCCGAGCCGCCGAAGCCGCGACGCACGATGCGCACGTCGGGGAAGTCCTGCTCGAGCGAGGTCCAGAAGCGGATCGACGAGCTGCCGATGAACAGCACGCCGCCCGGTGCGGGCGGGTTCGCACGGTCGGCCGCCTCGAACGCGGTGATGTCGGCGCCCCAGGGACCGGGTGCATCGGCGGCGCGCTGCGCGAACGCCGGCAGCGCGGCGAGCAGCAGCACGAGTGCGAACAGCGCACGCTGCATCGAGCGGCGCGTGACGATGGACGAGGTCATGACAGGCGGGCCTCCGTGTGCGGATCGAACAGGTGCAGGCGCTCGGGCGCGAAACCGAGCGCGATCGTGCCGCCCGGCTCGGGCAGCTCCTGCGGCGGCACGCGCGCGACGAGCGCCTGCTTGCCGCAGCGCAGGTTGAGGAAGATCTCGTTGCCGACCGGCTCGACGAGTTCGAGCTGGGCTTCCAGGCGCGCGCCGGACGCTTCGCCCGCGACCGGTGCGAGGTCCTCGGGACGCAGGCCCGCGACGAGCTCGCGGCCGAGGTGCGCGCGTGCGATCGCGTTGTCGCCGAGCGACACGACCATGCAGCCGGTGTCGAGGCGCAGGCCGTCGCGTTCGATCACCGTGCCGCGCAGCAGGTTCATCGCCGGGCTGCCGAGGAAGCCCGCGACGAACAGGTTGGCCGGGCGCGAATACAGCGCCATCGGCGTGTCGATCTGCTGGATGCGGCCGTCCTTGAGCACGACGATGCGCTGGCCGAGCGTCATCGCCTCGATCTGGTCGTGGGTGACGTAGATCATCGTCGTGCCGACGCGGCGATGCAGGCGCGCGAGCTCGACGCGCATGGTCATGCGCAGGCGCGCATCGAGGTTCGACAGCGGTTCGTCGAGCAGGAACACGCTCGGGTTGCGCACGAGCGCGCGGCCGAGCGCGACGCGCTGGCGCTGGCCTCCCGAGAGCTGGCCCGGCTTGCGCGCGAGCATCGAGCCGAGTTCGAGCGTGTCGGCGGCTTCGGCGACGCGGCGCGCGATCTCGTCCTTCGGAGTGTCGCGCAGCTTGAGCCCGAAGCCGAGGTTCTCCTCGACCGTCATGTGCGGATAGAGCGCGTAGCTCTGGAACACCATCGCGATGTCGCGATCCTTCGGTGCGACGTCGTTGACGACGCGGTCGCCGATCGACAGCGTGCCCGAGCTGATCGTCTCGAGTCCCGCGATCATGCGCAGCAGCGTGGACTTGCCGCAGCCCGACGGTCCGACGAGGACGAGGAATTCGCCGTCCGCGATGTCGAACGTCGCACCTTCGACACCGACATGGCCGTTGTCGTAGACCTTGCGGACCGCATCCAGCCTGAGGCTCGCCATGAGGCATTCTCCCAACGTGTTGCGGTGCGGCATGAATGCCGCGACCGATCGCGCGATGCTTGGCAACCCGGCAATGTAATCGTTTTCAGCATGGCATGGCCAGTGCCGGGGGCCGACGTCTCGCACGACGCGCCGCATCGGCGTTGTCGTGCTGGCGCGTGCCACGCGTTTCGCGCTACGAAGACGATGGCCGCGCCAACGCCCCGAGGAGTTCCGATCCGCATGACGACCACCTTGCTCGCCGACGTCGGCGGCACCAATGTCCGCTTCGCGCTCGCCGCTACCGAGGCCGCGCAACCGCTGGTCGAGGATTCGATCCGCCGCTACCGCGTCGCCGACTTCGCGGGTTTCGCCGACGCCGCGCGGCGCTACCTCGACGATGCCGGTGCGCGCGTGACGCGTGGCGTGTTCGCGTTCGCGGGGCCCGTCGTCGGCGACGAGGTGCGCCTGACCAACCATCCATGGACGACCTCGCTCGACGCCACGCGTGCGGCACTCGGCCTCGACGGCGTGCGCGGGCTCAACGACTTCGCCGCGATGAGCCTGTCGCTCACGCTGCTCGACGACGCGCACGTCGAGGTGCTCGGTGGCGTCGCGCCACGCGCACCGGGCGAGGCCGCGCACCAGACCTTCGCGATCGCGGGGCCCGGCACGGGGCTCGGTGTCGGCGCATTGCTCGTGCGCGACGGCCGCGTGCTCACGCTCGACACCGAAGGCGGGCACCTGAGTTTCGCACCGCGCACCGCGCACGAGATCGAGATCCTGCGCGTGCTCACCGAACGCTTCGGGCGCGTGTCCAACGAACGCCTGCTGTGCGGATCGGGCCTGGTCAACCTCTACCACGCGCTCGGCACCATCGACGGCGTCGCCACCGAGGCCCTCGAGCCGGCCGACGTGACGCTGCGCGCGCAGCACGGCGACGATGCCTTGTGCGTGCGCGCGGTCGAAGGCTTCTGCGAGATGCTCGGCGCGGCCGCGGGCGATCTCGTGCTCGCGTTCGGCGCATGGGACGGCGTCTACCTTACGGGCGGCCTCACGCCGCGCCTGCGTGCGTGGTTCCACAGCGAGGCGTTCCGGCGCCGCTTCGAGGACAAGGGGCGCTTCGCCGCGCGCATGGCGCAGGTGCCGACGGTCGCGGTGCTGCACCATGATGCAGGTCTTCTGGGAACCGCCGCACAGGCGGTGCTCGACGCAGGTCTCGTTCTCGTGCCGCGCCGCCGCGTAGGGTAGGGCGCTCCGCCGACACGGAACCCGCGATGCCGAGGATGCTGCACACGATCGCATGGCCAGCGCTGGTGCTCGTCGCACAGGCGGCCGGCGCGACGACGACCGCGCGCCTGCCCGACTGGGTCTGCGTGCATCCCGACAGCGTGTTCGCCGATGCGTTCGAAGGCGCGGCAGCCGTCGTCACGCTGCCGTCCGGCGGCAGCGGCGGCACGTTCCCTGGCAGCCTCACGCGCAGTGTCGCGGTACCGGGCTTCGGCACGCGCACCTACTACCTGCATGTACCGTCGAGCTATGCACCGGGTCGCGCCGTACCGCTCGTGTTCGCGCTGCACGGCCAGTCCGGCAGCGCGGCCTCGGCGCCGACGGCCGCGCAGTCGGTGCGCAGCGCGTGGAGCAGCGTGGCCGAAGCCGGCGGCTTCATCGTCGTCGCGCCGGTCGCCACGGGTTCGAGCGGCGGCTGGGTCGCGCCGCCACCGGGGCCGAGCGACTACGACACGTTCGCGGCCGTGATCGCCGACGTCGAGGGCGCGTATTCAATCGACCGCTCGCGTCGCATCGGATGGGGCTTCTCGGCCGGCGGCCACGTCATGCACGACCTCGTGCTCAACCACTACAGCACGCAGGTCACGATCGACACGTTCGCGGGCTACGCGGTCAGCGCGGGCGCGCAGCAGGCGTTCGCCTGCGGCAACGCGTCGGAATGCAACACGCTCGTCGCGGCCGCGTCGCGGCGCATTCCCGTGAGCCTGCATGTCGGCACCGGCGATTCGCTGCAACCCTACGTCGCCGCCGATCGCGACCGTTTCGCGGCGAACGGCTGGGTGCTCGGCGACACGCTGTGGTACGCGACGTTCGCGGGTGGCCACGTCTACGCGAGCGCGCAGCTCGCCGAGGCCTGGCAGAACCTGTGCCCGTTCCAGGCGCTGCCCTGACGCACGCTGCAGGCGGCGTCAGCGCGGCCGGTCGGGGTGCTTGCCGTCGAGCCAGCCGACGAGATCGTCGAAGGCCGACGTGACCGACGCCTGCGACATCGTGCAATGGCCTTCGCGCGGTTCGATGCGTGTCACGAGGTTGGTCTCGCGACCGGTCTCGCGCAGGCGCTGCGCGTAGCTCCAGGCCATCGACGCGGGCACGAGTGGATCGCGGCTCGTGTGCAGCGCGACGAGCGGCCGTTCGAGGCGACCGGTCGGCGTGTACCAGCGCGACAGGTAGCGCGTCGCCTTCGCATCGGCGGTGTAGCGCACGACGCCGACGGCGAGCGCGTCGTCGTCGCCGGTGCCCGTGTACGCGAACGCGCGGTTGTCGAACGGGTTGCCGCCCGCGCGGCGCTGCGTCTCGCCGATGACGTAGGTCGAGAAGCCGATCACGCCGGGCAGGTTGTCGTCGTCCGAACCGGCCTGCAACGCGCGCAGCGCCGCGGCGGCCGTCGGGTTGCTGCGCAGTGCGGCGTCGATGCGCCCGGTGGTGCGGCCGTCGGGCATGAACAGCGGCGGCACCGGCGTGAGCGGGCCGAGCAGGCCGGGAAAGTAGTAGTCGAACGCGGCGCGCACCGCGAACTGGTGCTGCATCAGCGTGTCGGCGGGCGCGAGCACGCCGCACAGCGCGAGGCCGCCGGCGTAGACCTTCGGCTGCGTCTCGAGCGCGTGCACGGTCAGCAGGCCGCCCATCGACATGCCCATCGCGAGCGTGCGCTTCGGCGCGCCGTGCAGGCGCACGAAGTGTTTGCGCAGGCGCTCGCTGTCGGCGCTGGCCTGCTCGACGGCCCAGCCGGTCTGCGCGTAGGCCGACTGCGCGACCGCGTAGCCGCGGTCGACGAGATCCTGCAGTGGCGGATACAGCGCGGCGGTCTGCGGCAGCGTGACCGGCTCGACCGAATAACCGTGGAAGTAGACGACGAGAGTGCGGTTCCAGTCGGCCGGCACGTCGATGCGCCACGCGGCGCCTTCGAGCGTGCCGGTGTGCGTGTCCACGCGCGACTCGAACGCGTGCAGGATCGGTGCGAACAGCAGGCAGGCGAGCAGGACGACGACACGCATGGCGGTTCTCCGGTCGATGCGGCGAGCGCTCAGCGCGTCTTGGCCAGTGTCACGACGACGTCGGCTTTCGCGTTCGTCAGGCGCAGTTCGCCATCCTTCCACGTCGCGTTGCGGCCGTCGACGCGCGTACGCGCCGGCACGAGGTCGGGCGGCAGCGTGAGCACCCAGCCACCCGGCGGCACGCGCGCGGCGTCGCCGCGCAGCGACATGCGGATGCGCTCGCCGTCGCGGCGCAGCGTGTAGCCGAGCACGCCGTACGGCGTGTGCAGGCCGTCGAGCGTGATGCCGGTCGCGTCGATCCAGTCGGAGGTGAGGCCGCCGCCGAGCACGACGGCGCGGTCCGACACGCGCTCGTAGGCGAACAGATCGAGCGCGGCGCGGATGAAGTCCGAGGCGACCCAGCCGTGCGGCATGTCGCCGATGAAGCGCGGCTCGCGTGCGTCGCGGCCGACCACTTCGGCCCACTGGTTCCAGGCCTGCGGGCGACGGTCGCCGAAGAAGAACGCGATCGCCTCGTGCGCGCGACCGCGCCAGCCCAGGCGCACGAAGGCCGAGACGTTGCGCCACTCGTACGGTGTGTAGTCCTTCCACGCACGCTGGCCGTCGCGGCGCTCGACGAACTCGCGCCAGTAGCGCTCGAACGTCGCCTCGAGCATCGCCGGCGGCAGGTGCTCGCGCTCGCCGCCCGGCGACAGGGCCATCGTCGTGGAGGTCGCATCGAAGTCGCCGAGATCGGCCGCGCCCGGAATGAACGTGATGCCGAAGCGCTTCGCGCTCGCGTCGAGCGAGGCGAGGATGTCGGCGCGGAACGCGTCGCGCGAGAGTGCCAGGCGCGTCGCGTCGGCGTCGCGGTCGAGCTGGCGCGCGAGCGTCTCGGCGCTGGTGTAGCCGATCAGGCCCCAGAAGTTGTCCCAGTGCGAGTAGGCCGGCTTGGCCGAATAGCCTTCGTGGCTGATCGACGGTGGCAGCAGGCCGTAGCGCTCGGTGCCGCGGTTGGCGTCGGTGCGTTCGCTCGCGCGCAGCTCGTCCATGTAGCGCGTGGCCTTGTCGACGTGCGGCCACATCGCCTCGGCGAGCGCGCGGTCCTGCGTGTAGCGCGCGACTTCGGCGGCGAGGAACGCGAGCTCGCCGTGGCTGTCGTTCTCGGGCACGGGATCCGAACCGCGCGCGTCGACGCAGCACGGCACCTTGCCGTTGGCGAACTGGAACGGCGCGTACCACTCGAGGAACTCGCGTGCCTCGGTCGCATGGCCCATGCGCAGCAGCGCTTCCGACGTCATCGCGCCGTCGCGGATCCACGAGCGCGCGTAGGAGCGCGTGCCGGGGCGGATCTTCACGCCGTCACGGTTGATCAGCACGTGTGCCAGCGAGGTGCGCAGCGTGTCGACGAGCGGCTGCATGCCCGCCGGTCCGGTCAGCTTCACGCGGTCGAGCTTGGCGCGCCAGTCGGCGGCGACGTTGCCACGCTGCACGTCGACCCAGCCCTGCAGCGCATCGGACGGCAGCTTCGGCGTACGCGGTGTACCGCTCAGCGGGATGTCGAGCGTGATCGTGCGCGACGCCCTGGGTTCGAGCTCGAGACGATAGACCAGCGCACCGGAGGCGAGGCCGGTGTCGTCGCGCACGAACGTCGCGTCGGGTAGGCGATCGCTCGACAGGTGGTGAGCGACCATGTCCTGGTCGAACGGCGTCGCGAAGAACGACGTCGGCGCGACCAGCGGCCACACGCGAGGCTTGCCGTCGACGTTGACGCTGCGGCCGTCGAACCCGAGTTCACGGATCGGGCTGACGCCGCCCGGCGTGGTCAGGAACTGCACGGGCGGGTTGACCTGGAACGGCTGCACCGCGAGGGCGAGCGTGAGCGTCTTCGGTGCGTCCGTGTCGTTGCCGAGCGTATAGGTCGCGAACAGGCGCGAGGTGTCGGTGTCGCCCTGCGCGAACGCGTCGATGTCCAGGTGCCATGACGGCGTGCCGTCGCGCGCACCGTCCCAGCGCACGCCCGGCATCGGCAGATGCGCGTCGGCGAGGCGCTGCGTGATCGCGACATCGGCCCACGAGCGTGGCGGCGTGCCTTCCGCATCGGAGTCGCGCACGAACGGCGTGATCGAGAAGCCTCCGCGCGCGACCTCGATCGCGCCGTCCTCGCCGATGAGGCCGCTCTCGTGGCCGCCGTCGATGCCGACCAGCGTCCAGTAGGTCTGCTCGCCCGAGAAGCCGCGCGGATACTGGCCGCGTGGTGCGTTCGCGGCGATCGCCTGCAGGAACGTGTTCGGCGTCGCACCGACGGCGATGTCCTGCACGTCGATGGCGGAGAGTGCGTATTCGCTGCCGGGACCGTCGTGCAGCACGAGGCGCAGGCGACGCGCCTCGGACTCGGTGAGCAGCAGGTGGTCGACGCCGCCGTTGCCGCGTTCGACGTGGCGCAGCGTGCGCCAGCGCCGGCCATCGTCGGAGGCCTCGACGTCGTAGCGGCTCGCGTAGGCGCCATCGGCCCAGTGCAGTGCCAGCGCGCCGAACTCGCGTGGGCGCGTGAAGTCGATCGTGAGCGTGCGCGGCGTGCCCGCGCGACGCGTCGTGCGCCAGGCGGTCGCGTCGTCGGGCGGCGTGCCCACGAGGCCGGCCGGGACACGCCCGGCATCGGAGGTGAGCTTCGGCGCGGGCCACGTCGCCGGCGCGGGATCGCGCTCGGCGAGGCGCAGGTCGCGCAGGCAGACCTCGCCCTTGCCGCCCGTGTTCGCGTAGATCGTGAACTCGACGAACTGCGTGCGGCGCAGCGTCTTGTCCTCGAGCGGCCCCCAGGCCGGGGAGATGTGGCGCTTCTTGTAGCGCACGGGCGTCCATTCGGACGGGAACGTCGTCGAAGGCTTGCTGACCCACCAGACATTGTCGCCGCTGTCGTCGATGAGCTTGAACTCGAACTGGTTGGCCGGGCCGTTGCCGCGCACCTCGAATTCGAATGCGTAATCGGCCGGGAACGTGAGCGGCAGCGTGCGGCGCATCGCGGCGTGTCCGGACACGCCGTTGAAGTCGTAGTCCAGGCACAGCTCGCGATCGAGCGGTCGCAGCGTCGCCGAGACCTGGTCGGAGGCGAGGGCCTTCCACGGCTTCGGGTCACGGAAGTCGTCGATCACCTCGGCCGAAGCAAGCGTCGGCAGCGCGCCGAGCGAGACGACGGCGAGGAGCGCGCGCAGGGGAAGGCTGTCGGTGCGTGCGGGCATGGTGGACTCCGTGGCGCGTGGGGTGGCGTGGATTCGAGGTGGTGTCATCGTGGGCGTGGTCGGCGCAGTTCCACCGCTCATCGCATGGTGGTGTTGCATGGTGTCGGGGGCGATCGCCGAGGCGCTGGATCCCGGCCTTCGCCGGGATGACGGCCTCCTCATGATCCGCATCGCGAGGCATGGCGAGGCGGTATCGTCTCCGGCACCCACGGGCCGCGCCTCCGCGGCGCCGTCATCCCTTCACGCTTCCGAGCAGAAGGCCCTGGATGTAGTAGCGCTGCAGCACGAGGAACAGCAGCAGCACGGGCGTGATCGTCACGACCGAGCCGGCCATCATGAGCTCGTTGTCCATGACGTGCTCGCGAGACAGCGAGGCGAGCGCGACGGGCAGGGTCTGGTAGGTCTGGTCGCTGAGCACGATGAGCGGCCACATGAAGTCGTTCCAGCTCGCGAGGAACGTGAAGATCGCGAGCGTGACGATGATCGGCTTGAGCAGCGGCAGCACGATGCGCGCGAAGATGCGCAGTTCGCCGGCGCCGTCGATGCGTGCGGCCTCGAGCAGCTCGTCGGGAATCGAGCGCGCGTACTGGCGCACGAGGAAGATGCCGAAGATGCCGGCCATCGCGGGCACGATGATGCCGCCGTAGCTGTTGACGAGGCCGAGCGACTTCATGAGCAGGAACAGCGGGATCATCGCGACCTGCGCAGGGATCACGAGCGCACCGAGCAGCGTCTTGAACAGGCGCTCGCGACCCTTGAAGCGCAGTTTCGCGAAGGCGTAGCCCGCGGCCAGGTTGAAGGCGAGCGACAGCAGCGTCACCGCGCTCGCGATGAACGCGCTGTTGGCGAGGTAGCGACCCATGCCGTCGCGCTCGAAGAGCTGCGTGTAGTTGGCGAGTGTCGGTGAACTCGGCAGCAGCGGCGGCGGGAACGCGCTCGCTTCGCCGGCCGGCATGAACGACACCGACAGCATCCACGCGAGCGGCGCGAGGCTCACGATCGCGAAACCGATCAGCAGGCCGTTGACGAGGACCTTGGCGAGACGCGGGTTCACGGCTGTTCCCCGCGGCGGCCGAGGCGCAGCATCAGCGCCGTGACGCCGAGGATCAGCGCGAACAGCAGGAACGCGACGGCCGAGGCACGACCGAGGTTCCACCACTTGAAGCCTTCCTCGAACATGAAGTACAACACGCTCGTGGTGCTCTGCAGCGGGCCGCCGCGCGTCATCACGTAGGGCTCGGCGAACAGCTGGAAATAGCCCGACGTGGTGATGATCGCGACGAGCAGCATGGTCGGCTTGAGCATCGGCAGCGTGATGTGGCGCAGCTGCTTCCAGAACGAGGCGCCGTCGATGCGTGCGGCCTCGTAGAGGTCGTGCGGGATCGCCTGAAGGCCGGCGAGCAGGATGATCATGTTGTAGCCGAAGTTCTTCCACACCGCGAACAGGATGATCGTCGGCATCGACCAGTCGGCACTGCCGAGCCAGTCGATCGGCGGGATGCCGACGAGGTCGAGCGTGTAGTTCACGAGGCCGTAGCGCGTGTGGAAGAAGTAGCGCCAGATCACCGCGACCGCGACGATCGTCGTGACCACGGGCGCGAACAGCGCGGTGCGGAAGAAGCCCTTGAAGCGCGCGAGCTTCGAATCGAGCAGCAGCGCGGCGGCGAGCGACACCGCGATCGACAGCGGCACGCCGACCAGCACGAAGTAGAACGTGTTGCCGAGCGACTGCCAGAACATCGGCGTGCGCAGCAGGTCGAGGTAGTTGCCGAGGCCGACGAAGCGCAGGTTGTCGCGGTCGGCGAGTGCGTAGAGATCGAAGTCAGTCAGGCTCAGCGCGAACGCGGCGAGCACGGGCAGCAGGAAGAACACGCCGATCACGGCGAGCGCGGGCGTCACGAACAGCCAGGCGGCGCGGTTCGGGCTCACGGCGCGGCCTCCTTGCGGTGCTCGAGGATCCAGCGGCGCTTCTCGAGGATCGCGTCGACCTCCCTATCGAGTGCGGCAAGTGTCTTCGCGGGATCCGCGCCACCGCGCGCGACGCGCTCGGCGGCGCGCTGCATCTCGATGACGATGCGCTCCCACTCGGCGACCTTCGGAGTCGGCTTGACGCGCTCGAGCTGCTCGCGGAACGCGGCGGCGTGGCGATCGTCGGCGAGCTGCGGATCGCTCCACACGCTGCGGCGTGGCGGCAGGTCGCCGGTGAGCTCGTGGAAGCGCAGCTGCACGGCCGGCTCGGCGAAGTACTCGATGAGCTTCCAGGCCGCGTCCTGCTTGTCCGACTGCCTGAACACGACGAGGCTGGTGCCGCCCGCGACGCTCGCGCCGGCGCCATCGGGGCCGGGCAGCGGCATCGTTGTCCACTTGTCCTGGAAGTCGGCCGGGAGGCGGCGCTGGAACTCGCCGATGTTCCACGGGCCGTTGATGTAGAACGCGAAGAAACCGCGCGAGAACTCGTTCCAGACGTTCGAGATCTGGGTGTCGCTCATGCGCGGTGCCCACTCGCTCGCGAACATGCCGGTGTAGAAGTCGAACGAGTCGCGGAAATCGGCGCTCGAGAAGTTGCCCCGCGTGTCGTCGTCCTTGAGCAGCGGTGCGTCCTTCTGGATCGCGAGGCTCAGCAGCGGGCCGAACTCGTCGAGCGGCAGCAGGATCGCATAGTTCTTCGCGCCGCCGAGCTGCTTGACCGCAGCCATCGCGCGGCGCCATTCGTCCCAGTCACGTGGAGGCGAGTCGAAGCCGGCCTCGGCGAGCAGGTCCTTGCGGTAGAACACGAGGCGCGTGTCGACGTACCACGGCACGCCGAGCGTCGCGCCGTCGATGACGTTGGTATCCCAGATGCCGGGGAAGTAATCGTCGCGCGCGACCACCGACGATGCGGCGACACGCGCGTCGAGCGGCTCGAGTGCATCGAGCGCGGCGAACTCGGCGACCCAGCTGTTGCCGAGCTGGCCGACATCGGGCAAGGCATCGCCCGCGAACGCGGTCAGCAGCTTCTCGTGCACGGCCGTCCATGGCAGCTGCTGCAGGCGCACGCGGATGTCGGGATGGCGGCGTTCGAACTCGGGCAGCAGCTCGGCGACGACCTCGCCTTCGCGGCCCATCGCCCAGAACGTGATCGTCGTGCGCGTGTCGCGCGACGGCGCGCACGCCGCGAGCAGCGCGAGGCCGAGCGTGCAGACGCACGCCGCGGCCGCGCGCCACGCGCGACGCGCGGCCATCGGCGTGGATCGCGTCATGGCGTCTTCGCGGGCTCGGCGGGTTTCTCGAGCCAGCCGCCCGTGAAGCCGGCGCGCTCGAGGCCCTTGCGGATGTAGGGGTTCTTCTTCATGACCTCCCACACGAAGCCGTTGCGGTGGTTCTCGATCATGAGCACGATCGGGCCCTGGTCGATGCCGATGTAGTTGTCGTCGACCCATCCCACGTCGGGCACGATGTGGCCGGTCTTGATCTCGACGTCGGTCCAGTTGAAGCTCGGATTGATCGCGTCGATGAAGCCGTATTCGCGGTAGATGTGCTCGCCGTAGCGTGCCTTGAAGGCCTCGATCGCGGGGATCACGATGTCGGGCGCGAACGCGATCGACGCGGCTGCGGCGGTCGGCGCGAGGGTGCCGTCGTCGTAAGGATCGGCGAGGCCGGCACCGCGCGCGGAGTAATGGCGGAACTCGCGTGGCGTCAGGTTGTAGATCTGTGTCGTCACGGCCGGGCCGTCGCTCGCGGTGAGGCCCCAGATCGTCTCGCCGTAGTCCTTCCAGCCCATCGGGTTGGCGATCGCGTAGTTGCGCTGGGCGACCGTCGCGCGACGGCTGTTCTCGAAGTAGTCGAAATCGTGCTCGCGCATCCACTCGTCGCGGATGCCGCGGAAGTCCACCCACGAATGCGAATACTGGTGGCCGAAGTGCGGGCCGAAGGCGAGGTACTTCTCGCCGTGGAACTCGCCGTAGGAGTGATCGTAGGTCTTCGTCCACGCGGTCCACGCGGCCGGATCGACCGGATGCGTCGGCGAACCGAGCGCGAGGATGTAGACGAGCATGGCCTCGTTGTAGCCGATCCAGTCGTGGCTGATGACGCCGTCTTCCGGCACCCAGCCCATCGAGATCAGCGGCGAGCGCTCCTGCAGCCACGGCCATTCGACGCGGCGGTAGATCGCATCGGCGAGCGCGCGGATCTGCACCTCGTCGGCGTCGGCACCGTCGTAGTAGCTCTGCGCGAACAGCACGCCGCCGAGCAGCAGCGCCGTGTCGACCGAGGACACCTCGACCCAGCGCGCGTAGCGCAGTCCGTTGGCGAGGCCGAGGAAGTGATAGAAGAAGCCGTGGTGGCCGGCATCGTTCTCGATGCTCGGGCCCTGTGGCAGGTCGTGCAGGAAGCGCAGCACCTTGAGCGTGCGCGCGCGGGCTTCGTCGCGCGTGACCCAGCCGCGTTCGACGCCGATGCCGTAAGCGGTGAGGCCGAAACCGATGGCCGCGATGCTCGAGAACGGCTCGACGTGCGGTGTGCGGTCGGGGATGAGGCCGTTGTCCTCGCGCGTGTGGTCCCAGAACCACTGGAACGAGCGCTTCTGGAGGTCCTCGACCGAGGCGGGCAGCGCGGGCGCTTCCGGCTTCGGCGTGGTGTCGGCCGTGGCGGCCGGAGCCGGCGCGCTGGCCGACGGCGGTGCGGGAGAGGTGCAGCCGGCGAGTGTCACGGCGGCGGCGAGCAGGGCAGGGGCGAAACGGAAGGCCATCGGGAATCTCTCGGTGGGAAGAAAGAGCGGCCGCCGTGCCGAGACAGCGGCGGCCGCGAAAGGCTCTGGAGTCTGCTTGGATGGCGCGCCGCCGCGAAGGCGGCGCGCCGCTGGATCAGAAGCTCGCGCCGACCGACAGCTTGAACGTGCGCGTCGGCGTGGTGATGCCGAAGCCGTTGCGCTGTCCGAAGTTCGCGTTGGCGTTGCCCGGACCGCCGCGCCAGTTGTCGTAGTCGTTCCAGTTGTAGGTGTTGAACAGGTTGAGGACGTCGGCGCGGAAGCGCAGCGAGATGCGGTCGTCGACGTGCCAGTACTTGGTCGCGGCGATGTCGATCTGCTTGGTGCCGAACGTGCCCTCCGGAATGTACGGATCGAAGAAGCAGTAGTTGTCGCTCGGCGCGTCGTAGCAGTTCGTGGCGTCCTTGGTGGTGGGGCTCGCGAACGTCGCCTTGGCCGAGTACGTCACGTCCCAGGGGCCGTCGACGATGCCGGTCAGCACGAGGCGATGGCGCGGGATGCCGACCGAGCGGTAGAACGGCTGGTTGTCGAGGTTGGCCACGTCGAACAGGTAGTGTTCGTCGTTGATCGCCGCGTTGAGGCGGTTCTCCTTGGCGTCGGTGTAGGTGTAGGACGCCGTCACGCCCCAGCCCGAATCCTCGGTGTACGGCTTCTCGAGCGACAGCAGCACCGAGTTCGTGCGCGTCTCGATGCCGTTGTCGGCGATGATCAGCGTGCCGAATCCCGGGATCGGCTGCCCCCACGGCTGGCCGCCCCAGGTCCAGTTCGGGTTCTGGTGGAAGTTGCCGCCGGGCCAGCGGTTGCCGAGCGTGAAGAGGATGCCGTCGTGGCTGAGCACGTGCGACAGCGTGGCCGACGTGTTCCAGTCGATGCCGAACAGCGTCACGGTGTTGCGCATGCCCAAGCTGAACTGATCCGAGTACGGCGTCTTGAGATCGTTGTTCATGAGGTTGATCTCGCCACCCAGGCTCGGGTTGGCCGCGACGAGCGGGGCGAGGTTGGCCGGGTTGTAGTACGCCGGATTCCACTCGAGGCAGGTGGCCTGCGTCGTGTCACACGGGTGCTCGGGCGAGTTGAAGTTGAAGCGGTAGCTCGGGTACGAACCCTTCGAGCGTTCGAGTGCGAGGTAGTCGAACAGGTTGCGGTCGTAGGAGCGGCCGGCACCGCCGAAGATCACGTGACGCTGGTCCTCGAACAGGTCGTACGAGAAGCCGAGGCGCGGCTGGAAGGCGTCCTTGAACGCCTTGCGGTTGCTGCCGTTGCCGATGTAGTCCTCGATGTCGTAATCGGCATTGTTGAGGTTGGCCCAGTTGCGCAGCGCGGCGGCGAGTTCGGGACGCGGCTGGAAGTCGAGATAGCTCGGCACCTTCTCGTAGTCCCAGCGGATGCCGAGGTTGAGGGTCAGCTTCGCGTTGACTTCCCAGTCGTCCTGCACGTAGATGCCGAACTGCTTGGACGTCGTGACGACGTTCGGGTTCGTGCCCGGCACCGGCACGCCGAACTCGACGCGCGTCGGCGTGGAGAGGTCGCCGTACACGTCGTAGAAGAACTGCGGGCTGTACGGCTGCTGCTCCAGCGCGTTGATGTCGATTTCCTTGTACTTGAAACCGGCCTTGATCGTGTGGTTGCCCGCCCAGGTGAAGCCCGAGTAGGTCACGTCGTCCTGCAGGCCCCAGCCCTTCTGGCCTTTGCGCTGGTAGTTCGGGCCGGCGCCGTAGTTGAGCACCGAGCGACCGTTGCCCTGGTCGACGGTATAGTCGAGCAGGCGGATGCCGTAGCCGCTGAGCTGTGCCGGACGCGGCTCGTACACCGAATCCTCGAACGTGAGATGGGCGTCGTTGAGCCAGTCACCCGAGGTGTACTGCCAACGCAGGTCGCCGCGTGTCTCCTCCTGATGCTTGGCGCTCGCGAACGGCGTCGTGTTGACGCCCGTGTTGCCCTGCACGTCATCCTCGACGCGGTAGCGGCCCGTGAGCTCGAACAGGTTCTTGTCGTCCGGCGTCCAGGTCAGTTTGGCGAAGTAGAGGTCTTCCTCGAACGGCGTCGAGGTCGCGCCGACGAGGTCCTGCGCCTCGGGCGGCAGTGCCGAGATCGGCACGTTCTCGCCCGGCGTCACCTCGGCCGGCGTGATGATGTTCTTGTATTCGTACGACGCGAAGATGAACAGCTTGTCCTTGATCAGCGGACCGCCGATCGAGGCGCCGTACTGCTTGTCCTGCGTGTCGACCTTGCCCGCGCCGGCGGCTTCGGCCGGTCGCGTCGCACGCCAGTCCTGGTCGGTGTAGTCGAAGAACGCGTCGCCGTGCCACTCGTTCGAGCCCGACTTGGTCAGCGCGGTGATCGCGGCGCTGCTGAGCTGGTCGTACTCGGCCTTGTAGTTCTGCGTGATCACCTTGTACTCGGCGATCGCCGACTGAGGGAACGGGTTGCCGCGCGAGCCGTCCTGGCCCGTGATGCCGCCCTTGAGCACGTAATTCTTCTGGCCGACGCCGTCGATGTAGACGTTGACGCCGTTGGAGTTCTGGCCACCGCCACGCAGCTTGGTGGTGCCGTCGCTGTTCTGCGAGAACACCACGCCCGGCACCGTGTCGGCGAAGGCGAGGAAGTTGCGGTTGGTCTGCGGGATCGCGTCGATCTGCTTCTGCGTGATGTAGGTCGCGATCTCGGAGGTCTTGGTCTCGACGAGCGCGTCGGCGGTCACCGTGACCGTGTCCATCGAGGCGACGTCGGGTGCCGCGCTCTCGAGCGGGACGTTCAGGGTCGCGACCTGGCCGACCTGCAGGACGACGGTCTTGGACGAGGTCGCACCGTCGCCGCTGACGTCGACGCGGTACGTGCCCGGTGGCAGGCCGGCAAGCGAGTAGGTGCCGTTCGCATTGCTCTGCACGCGGCGCACGAGGCCGGTCGCGATGTTCGTGGCGACGATCTCGGCGCTCGCGGCGGGGCCGGAACCCGTGGTGACCTGGCCTCGCACGGTCGCCGCGGTGCCCTGCGCGAACGCGGCCGGTGCGGCGGCGAAGGCGAGGCAACTGGCGAGTGCGCACGCGAGGACGCGCGGCTGCGGGAATCGGCTGGAACGGATCGGGTGCTTCATGGCATCTCCCCTCCCAAGGGTGGCCGGGTGGTCTGTCGGTAGGTGCAACGGTGGGTGGACGGGTGGATCAGGACGGTGCACGCGGCGCCGTGCTTCCGCACGAGCCGCGCACGATGAGTTCGGGTGTGGCGATGCCGTCCGCTTCGGCATCCTGGCCGGCGAGACGGGACAGCAGGGCACGTGCGGCGCGCTCGCCGAGTTCGGCGATGTTGACGCGCATCGTCGTGAGCGGCGGTGAGACGTAGCGTGCCATCGGGATGTCGTCGAAGCCGGCCAGCGCGATGTCGCGCGGAACCTGCAGACCGCCTTCGTGCAGCGCGAAAAGGCAGCCCAGCGCCATCATGTCGTTGGCCGCGAACACCGCGTCGGGCCGTTCGGACAGGCCGCGCAGGTGCACGCCGGCCGTGTAGCCCGAGGCTTCGCTGAAATCGCCCTCGAACACGAGCGGCGTCTGGCTGGGGCGATGCGCGGCGAGCGCATCCATGTAGCCCTGGCGGCGCTCGTCGGCGTCGAAGTTGTCGGCGGGACCGGAGATCATCGCGATGCGTGCATGGCCGAGCGAGGCGAGGTGGGCGACGATCGCACGCGCGCCGCCGCGATTGTCGACCGCGAAGCTCATGGCGCCCTCGGCGGGACAGCGCGTGTTCATCAGTACGGTCGGCACCGCGCGCGGCAGCGCATCGGCGAGCATCGCCGCGTCGGCGTGCGGCGACATCACGAGCAGGCCGTCGACACGCCCGCTGAGCGCACGCAGCGCGGCCGCAGTCTCCACGGCCGAGCCGTGCGAGCTCGACACGAGCAGGTGCATGCGATGCGCGCGTGCGGCGATGTCCATGCCGCGCATGAGCTCGGAGAAGAATTCGCCGTAGAGGTCGGGCAGGATCGCGCCGATCGTGTCGGTGCGGCGCGTGATGAGGCTGCGCGCGGCGCCATGTGGCGTGTAGCGCAGGCGATCGGCGATCGCACGGATGCGCTCGCGCAGCTCGACCGTCACGTTGACGTGACCGTTCAGCGCTCGCGAAACGGTCGCCACGGACACGTTCGCTTCGCGGGCGACATCTTTGATGGTCACCGTCATACCGTCCGAACCCTTCCCCCGGACCGCAATCTAGAGTCTGTAAACGTTTTCATCGTGCCGCTTGCGGGGCCGAAAGTCATGTTGCATCACAGCAAGGCCGGCGTGGGCCAAGGTGATGCCGCATCCTCCACCTGTATACGACGAGGGCATTCGTGCCGGGTCAGGCGGCGCGCGCGAGGCCTTCGGCGAGGCGATCGAAATAGTCGCGCGTGAGGCGCATCTGCAGCTCGGCCGATTCGGCGCCGTTGACGACGGCGCGGAAGGCCGCGTTCTCGGGACGGTCCTTCGCATACCAGCCGAGGTGCTTGCGCGCGATGCGCACGCCGGCGGGTTCGCCGTAGAACGCGTACAGCGCTTCGAGGTGTCCGCAGAGGATCGTGCACACCTCGCCCGGCGTCGGCGGCGCGAGACGTTCGCCGGTGGCGAGGAAGTGCGCGATCTCGCGGAAGATCCACGGACGCCCCTGCGCGGCGCGCCCGATCATGACCGCATCCGCGCCGGTGCCGGCGAGCACCGCGAGCGCCTTGTCGGGCGAGTCGACATCACCGTTGGCGAGCACCGGAATCGACACTTCGGCCTTGATCGCGGCGATCGTGTCGTACTCGGCGTCACCGTTATAGAGGTCGGCACGCGTGCGGCCGTGCACGGCGAGCGCGGCGATGCCGGCCTGCTCGGCGATGCGCGCGACGCGCACGCCGTTGCGGTTGTCGCGGTTCCAGCCGGTGCGGATCTTGAGCGTGACGGGGATGTCGACCGCCTTCACGACCGCCTCGACGATGCGCGCGACGAGCGGCTCGTCCTGCAGCAGCGCGGAGCCCGCGTAGACGTTGCACACCTTCTTGGCCGGGCAGCCCATGTTGATGTCGACGATCTGTGCCCCATGATCGACGTTGTAGCGCGCGGCCTCGGCCAGCATCACGGGATCGTAACCGGCGATCTGCACGCTGATCGGCGCGGGTTCGTCGACATGGTCCATGCGCTGCAGCGACTTGCGCGTATGCCAAAGGCGCGGGTCGGCGGTCGTCATCTCGGACACGGCAAGGCCCGCACCGAGCCGCTTGCACAGCTGGCGGAACGGCTTGTCGGTGACGCCGGCCATGGGTGCGAGCACCACGGCGGGCGCGATGCGGTGGGGTCCGATCTGCATGGTGCGCATTGTAGCGTCGCGCATCGCTCGTTCGACGGCGTTCGGGTTGTGCCTGCTAGACTCCCTGCGCTTTTTCTCCACGATGTCGCGCCTGATGACGAAACAAAGCCTTTTCCAGGGAGCCATGCGTCGCCATCCAGGGCGGCGTCACCGCTGATGGACCTGCTCGACACGCTCATCCAGTTCTTCACGGCGAACGGATACCTCGCCGTGTTCCTCGTGCTCATGATCTGCGGGTTCGGCGTGCCGATCCCCGAGGACATCACGCTCGTGGCGGGGGGCGTGATTGCCGGCCTCGGCTACGTCAACGTGCACGTCATGGTGCTGGTCGGCCTCGCCGGCGTGCTCTGCGGCGATTCGCTCATGTTCGCCGTCGGCCGCGTGTTCGGCGAGCGTGCCCTGCGCCTGCGCTGGGTGGCGATGCTGCTGACGCCCAAGCGGTATGCGCGCGTGCAGGCCAAGTTCGCGCGCTACGGCACGCGCCTCATGTTCATTGCGCGCTTCCTGCCGGGGCTGCGCTCGCCGATCTACCTGACCGCGGGCATGACGCGCAGGGTGTCGTTCCTCAAGTTCTTCCTGCTCGACGGCCTCGCCGCGCTGATCAGCGTGCCGGTCTGGGTCTACCTCGGTTACTACGGCGCGCAGAATCACGAGTGGCTGCTGACCTGGCTCGGCCGCGGCAAGACCGTGGTGCTGATCATCGTCGGCGTGTTGCTGCTCGGTGCGGCGTGGTACTTCGGGCGGCGCTTCATGCGCCGCCGCGCGCTGCTGCGCCGCCGGAAGGAGCGTCGCCGCCTCGCCCATTGAGCGCCGCCCATCACAGTTCCCGCGCATCAACGCGCGCCTTTGCATGGAATCGTGAACGGCGCCACCAACCGCGCCGGGCCACTCGACAGAATCCGCATCCACGCGATCCTCGCGTATTCCGGGTGGCGGCCCATGTCGATCCTTTCCTCTCTCCTTCCCCGTTTCGCGCCCAGGCGCGCAGCCTTCGCCGGGGCGCTCGCGCTCGGCATGGCCGCCGCGGGTGTGTCGGCGGCACCGGTGCTGCAGAACCCGGTGATGTTCGTCACCCAGTTCCCGATCACGGCCGACTTCGCGACCATCGGTTCGGTGTTCGCGAACCATCGCGGCGGCATCCAGCAGGCCGGCCGCGGTGGCGACCTCTACATCCGCTATCCGGACGGCACGCTGCGCAACCTGACCCAGGAGGCCGGCTACGGCATGGCGGGCCTGCAGGGCGCCAACGCGATCTCGGTGCGCGACCCGGCCGTGAGCTGGGACGGCACCAAGGCGGTCTTCAGCATGGTGGTCGGCGCGCCGACCCAGCAGTACGCGCAGGGCACGTACTACTGGCAGCTTTACGAGATCACGGGCATCGGCCGCGGTCAGACCGCCGTGATCACGCGCGTTGCCGGCCAGCCGGCCGACTTCAACAACGTGCAGCCGACCTACGCGTCCAATGGCGACCTCATCTTCGTGAGCGATCGTCCGCGCAACGGCGAGCGCCACCTCTACCCGCAGCACGACGAGTACGAATCGACCCCGACGCCGACCGGCCTGTGGAAGCTCGCACGCGCGACGCAGCAGGTCAGCCTCATGCAGCATTCGCCGTCAGGCTCGTTCACGCCGACCGTCGACAGCTTCGGCCGCGTGATCTTCTCGCGCTGGGACCACCTGCAGCGCGACCAGCAGGCCGAGGCCGCGGGCAACGGCACGTTCAACTGGGCGTCCGAAGCCGCCAACGCCCCGAAGGTCACCGGTACCGAGGTGTTCCCGGAGCCGCGCGCCGACACCGGCGTCGCGTACGGCCATCGCATCAACAACTTCCTGCCGTGGATGATCAACCAGGACGGTACGGGCGAGGAGACGATCAACCACATCGGCCGGCACGAGCTGTTCTCGTACTTCAACCGCAGCCTGCGCGCCGACGGCAACCTTCGCGACTTCTCGCCGGGTACGCGGCCGAACCCGAACAGCATCCTCAACTTCCTGCAGATCGTCGAGGACCCTCGCGTGCCGGGCCGCTACTGGGGCATCGACTCGCCGGAGTTCTACACGCACGCCTCGGGTCAGATCATCCGCATCGACGCGCCGCCGTCGCGCAATCCCGATTCGATCATCGTGACGTACGCGACGCCGCGCAGCACGCACAACGTGTTCGACGGCGCGCCGCCGGTCGATTTCTCGGGCCACTACCGTCATCCGCTGCCGCTCGCCGACGGCCAGATCCTCGCCGCGCACACGTCCGAATCGCGCCCGGCCGGCAACGACGGCACGCGCCCGAATCCGCTGCCACGCTACCAGTTCCGCCTGCGCACGTTGCAGACGTCGGGTGCGAACCTGCTGCCCGTCGCCGGCGGCGAACTGACCGGCACGAACGGCATCCGCAAGACGATCAGCTACTGGGATCCCGACGTGCTCGTCAGCTACAACGGGCCGCTGTGGGAGCTGTCGCCGGTCGAAGTGCGCGCGCGCACCGCGCCGCCCGCGCCCACGGCGACCCTCGACGATCCGGAGATCGACGTGTTCGCACAGGCCGATGTCGACCTCGTCGCATTCCGCCGATTCCTCAAGGACAAGGGCCTCGCCCTGCTCGTCGCGCGCGACTCGACCTCGCGCGACGGCGCCGACCGCCAGCAGCCGTTCAACCTGCGCGTGCCCGGCGGCGTGCAGTCGACCGCATCGTCCGGGACCGTCTACGACATCGCCTGGATGCAGTTCTTCCAGGGTGACCAGGTGCGTGGCATCGGCGGCACCGCGTCGCCGACCGCGGGGCGTCGCGTGCTCGCGCAGACGATGCACGACACCGCCGCGCTGCAGGCGATGCCGCAGGCTGCCGGTGCTCCCGCCGGCAGCGTCAAGATCGCGACCGACGGCTCGTTCGCGGCGATCATCCCGGCCCAGCGCGCGATGACCTGGCAGAGCACGACCTCCAACGGCACGCCGGTCGTCCGCGAGCGCTACTGGATCTCGGCGCAGCCCGGCGAGATCCGCGTGTGCGACGGTTGCCACGGCGTCAACACGGCGAGCCAGACCGGCACGACCGCGGCGCGCAACCCGCCGCAGGCGATGCGCGAACTGCTCGTGTGGTGGAAGCAGAGCTACGATCCGCTGTTCCGCGGGACCTTCGACTGAGCACGACGTGCACCGGCACCGCGCCGGTGCACGTTGACGCAGGGCTCGTCGCGCAGCGTCGCGTGGCTTGTCGGCTCTGCTAAGGTGCGCGGCGCCCCGTTTCGCCACGCTCCTCGATGTCCGTCTTCTCGACCTTCGCGTTCATCCTCGTGCTGCTCGCCGTCGGCCGCGTGCTGAGCTGGCGCCGCATCGTGCCCGACAACGCGGCGGAGTCGCTCAACCTCGTCGTGCTCTACGTGCTGCTGCCCGCGGCCGTGCTGCTGTACGCACCGAAGATCACGTTCGAGCGCGAGCTGATCGGCCTCGTCGCGGTGCCGTGGATCGTGCTCGCGGCGAGCATCGTGCTGTCGCTCGCGGCGGCGAAGGCCTTCGGATTCGCGCGCGACAGCACCGCCGTGCTGCTCATGCAGGTGCCGCTGTCGAACACCTCGTTCATCGGCTACTCGCTGATTCCGGTGCTCGCCGGTGCCGGCGCGCTGCGCTACGCGCTGATCTACGACCAGCTCGGCACCTTCATCATCCTCGTGACCTACGGCCTCGCCCTCGTGGCGTGGTACGGCGGCGGCGCACGGCCGACGCCCGCGTCGATCCTGCGTCGCGTGGTGTCGTTCCCGCCGGTGATCGCGCTGGTGGTCGCGATCCTGTTCATGCCGGCCGAGCCACCTCCGTCGCTCGACCGTTCGCTGCACCTGCTCGCCGATGCGCTGCTGCCGATCGTGGTCCTCGCGCTCGGCATGCAGCTTCGCCTGCGCCTGCCGCGCCGCTACATCGTCCCGCTCGTGGTCGGCCTCGTCGCCAAGCTCGTGCTGATGCCGCTGCTCGCGCTCGGCCTCGCGATCGCGTTCGGGTTGTCGCCGACCATGCGCGACGTGGCCGTGTACATGACGGCGCTGCCGCCGATGGTCACCGCCGGCGCGCTGCTCGCGATGGCCGGCCTCGCGCCCGAGCTCGCGGCCGCGATGATCGGCTACGGCATCGTGCTGTCGATGTTCACGCTGCCGGCCTGGCACCACGTGCTGTCGCAGCTCGGCTGATCGCATGCCGCACGGCGTGCGACACTCGCCGCACGCCTTCCGACGACAGGACCGACGCATGGCGACCATGCCGCCGACCCCGCGCATGCCCGACGGCTTCCGCAAGCGCGGCGCCGAAGTGACCCGCCTGCAGGCGTTCGTCGATGCCGCGTTCGCGTTCGCGGTCACGTTGCTGGTGGTATCGGTCGATGCGATCCCGCAGACCCAGGCCGAGATGATCGTCGCGCTCAAGGGCATCCCGGCGTTCGCGGTCAGCTTCGCGCTCGTGGCGGTGTTCTGGTACGGACACGCGAGCTGGACGCGGCGCTACGGCCTCGACGACATGCCGTCGACGCTGCTGAGCCTCACGCTGGTGTTCCTCGTGCTCGTGTTCGTGTATCCGCTCAAGATCATGTTCGCGTGCTTCTTCTCGCTCGCGACCGCAGGCTGGCTGCCCGCGAACTACGACCTCGCGATGTTCTCGGGGCGCGACTGGGCGGGCCTGTTCGCGTTGTTCGGCATCGCGTTCGCGTCGATGGGCGTGGTGCTCGCGCTGCTCACGCGGCACGCGTGGCGGCGGCGCGAGGTGTTGGGGCTCGACCTCGAGGAGCGCGTCGCGACGCGCTGCTACGAACTCTCGTGGTGGCTCGTGCCGCTGGTGTCGGCGGCATCGATCGGCCTCGCGCTGCTCGCACTCGCGTTGCCGGGTGTGCCCTGGCTGCTGGGGTTGCCGGGTCCGGTCTACATGCTGCTCGCGGCGCAGTCGCCATTGCTCGCGGCCTACGCGAAGCGCGAGCGGCGGCGTCTCGCCCACGAGATCGCGGGCTGATCAACCTGCGGGCGATTCCTGGGGAGGTGCCGTGACGAGCCGGTTGCGGCCACTGCGCTTGGCCGCGTAGAGGCCACGATCGGCTTCGCGCAGCAAGGCCTCCACCGACGTCGCCGGCGCACCTTCGTCGGTCGCGGCGAGGCCGGCCGAGACGGTCACGCGGATCGCGTCGCCGTCCGCTTCGGCCAGCGGGGTGCCGGAGACCTGTGCGACGAGCCGCTGCAGCACCTCGTTGGCGTCGACATGATGCAGGCCCGGCATCACGACGAGGAACTCCTCGCCACCGTAGCGCGCGACGATGTCGCGGCTGCGCAGGCCACGCATGAGCAGCTGCGCGAACTGGCGCAGCACCTCGTCGCCGACCAGATGGCCGTAGCGGTCGTTGATGTTCTTGAAGTCGTCGAGGTCGAAGAACGCGATCGACAGCGGCCAGCCATGCTGCACGGCCTGTGCGTACTCGCTGTGCAGGACCTCGTCCAGGTGCGCGCGGTTGTAGGCACCGGTCAGGGCATCGCGGCGCGCGCGCTCCTCGAGCGAGCGTGCGCGGTCGCGCAGGTGGTCGGCCTCCTCGCGGCGACGCATCGCCTCGTCGAGCTGGCGCAGGTTGCGCACGACGAGCAGCTCGCGCGCGTGGTCGAGGATCGAGGCGGCGTGTTCGGCGTCGACGAGACGGATGTCGAACAGCGCCGACACTTCCGGAATCGCTTCGGCGACGCCGACGAGGATCTCGGTGAAGGCGTCGTGCTCGAGCCCGAGCAGGCGCGACGCGGCGGTCATCGCGGCGGCACGCGCGGCCTTCGGATCAGGTCCCAGCCAGATGTCGGCGACGATGCCGGACAGCGCCACAACCGCGTTGAAGCGGCTGGTCGGGCTGGCGGAATCACTCTCGAAGATGGCCTGTTCGAGGTACTCCGGAAGGCCCCACGCGCCGGCCATCCAGGCGCCGGCCTGGGCGTGGTCGCAGCCGAACGCGGCGCGCTCGGCGCGGGCGAGGTCGGCATGGCGCGCGGCGCCGGCGAGGATCGGTGCGTACTGCGCCGCGGCGACGTCGGCGAAGGCGAGCATGCCGATGTCCTGCAGCAGGCCGCAGAGCAGCAGCTCCTCGGACTTGGCGATGTTCAGGCGTGTCGCGATCGTGCGGCAGGCACCCGCGGCGAGCACGCTTCGACGCCAGATGCGTTCGCGGTCGATGCCGTGGCCAAGCGACGATCGCAGGACGTGGCTCAGGGAGAATCCGAGTGCGAGGGTCAGCGTCGCGTTGAGGCCGAGCAGCGTCAAGGCCTGACGCAGGTTGTCGGTCTTGCGCGTCTTGCCGTACATCGCCGAATTGGCGATGCGCAGGATCTTGGCCGCGAGCGCGGGGTCGGTACCGACCGCTGCGGCCGTGGCGGTCATGTCCGCCTCGGGGTTGCCGGCGAGGTCGATCACGCGCAAAGCCGCGGCCGGAAGGCTCGGCAGCGTGCGAAGGACGGCCAGACGCGTCTGGAGATTCGGGTTCATGCTCGTATCGAAAGCCGGTTGACGATCCCCTCGTGCGATCGACGGGCCCTTCCCGGCGACACGCGTCGGGGCGAGCGTCGCCCAGTGTGCCGCAAATTCCGTGCCGGCGGGCGCGGGAATGCTGCTGGCCGCCGGTTAAGTACGGACTGCGTAGCGTGGAGGCTCATCCATGCGGAGAACGCCATGCGCGGCTGGAAGGGATTGCTCGTGTTCCTCGCCCTCGTGGCCGTCGCGGCGGCGTTCGGATCGCTGTCGCGGCCGGACGCGTGGTACCGCGCGCTGGTCAAGCCCTCCTTCAACCCTCCCGATGCGCTGTTCGCACCGGTCTGGACGATCCTCTACGTGTTCATCGCCGTGGCCGGCTGGCGGGTGTACCGCCGCGTCGGCTGGGACTACTCGCTGGGGCTGTGGGGCGTGCAGCTCGCGCTCAACGCGGCGTGGACGCCACTGTTCTTCGGCGCGCACCGCATCGACCTGGCCCTCGTCGACATCGCCCTGCTCGACGTGTTCGTCGTCGCGACGCTCGTCGCCTTCTTCCGTCGCGATCGCATCGCGGCGTGGCTGCTCGTGCCCTATCTCGGCTGGATCGCGTTCGCGACGCTGCTGACCGCGACGCTGCTGCGCCTCAATCCGCAGGCGTAGCAGGCAGTGCGGGTGACGCCTCCAGCGGCGCCGGCGTGGCGCTGCGCGGATGGCCGTCGCTGACGCGGATCTCCTGCGGCGTGCTGAGCGCGACGCCGGCATCCTGCAGGCGCGCGAGGATGTCGAGCAGAAGCTCGCTGCGGATGCCGCCGGCGTTGCGCGGGCTGATGATGTAGGCCGTCACGATGAACATCAGCGAGCCGCTCTCGATGTTGTCGAGCAGCACGGAAGGCTCGGGGTTGGCGAGGACCGCCGGCTGCGCGGCGAGCGCGTCGCGGATCAGCTGCCGCACCGCGCGGGCGTCGGTCTCCAGCGGCAGCGGCAGCACGATGCGCACGCGGCCTTCGGCGTTCGACAGGGTGACGTTGCGCACCGTCTTGGTGATGAACTCGGAGTTCGGCACGATCACGGTCGAGCGGTCGCCCATCTGGATCTCGGTCGCGCGCACGTTGATGCGGCGGATGTCGCCCTCGAGCGTACCGAGCGCGACCCAGTCGCCGACCTTCACGGGACGCTCGATGAGCAGGATCAGGCCCGAGATGAAGTTCTGCACGATCGCCTGCAGGCCGAAGCCGATGCCGACCGACAGCGCGCTCGCGACCCAGCCGATGCGCTCGAGCGACAGGCCGAGCGCCGACAGCGCGAGCGCGAACACGACCACGCCGCCGGCGTAGCCGAGCAGCGTCGTGATCGAGCTGCGCATGCCTTCCTCGATGCGCGTGGTCGGCAGGTAGCGGTCCGACAGCCAGCGTTTGGCGAGGCCGATCAGGAACAGGCCGACCAGGAACACGACGATCGCGCTGAATACCGCCGACGGGGTGATGTGGATCTCGCCGATGCGGATGCCGGCACCGAGTCGCGAGCCGCGGTGCAGGAGTTCGCCCGGGCCCGCGCCGAACGGCGCCAGGATCGACACGATCACGAACAGCAGGGCGAGCAGGCGGAAGGCACCGGCGAGCACCACCGAGATCTGGTCGATCGTGTTCGATGAAAGCCCGGTCGCGCCCTGCGTCCATTTCGCCCGCGACGACAGCCACGTCGCGCAGATGTCCTCGACCAGCGTGACGGTGATGTAGTAGATGCCCGCGAGCAGCGAGATCCAGATGACCTGGTTGATCAGGAATGCGGCCAGCGCGACGTAGCCGGTCAGCGCGCAGCCGAACGAGGTCAGCACGGCGAGCGAGGCGAGCGTGCGCGCGAGCGCGATCCACGCCGGCGGCTTGAGCTGGCTCGCGTCGCCGCCGGCCTCGTCCTGGCGTGCGAGTGCGCCACGCAGGCGTACGAGCACCCAGGCCGCGGCGATCGCGTACAGCACGGCGACGACGAACGTCGCCGCGATCGTCGCCGACAAGCTCGTGCCGATCACGCTGTTGGTGCGGTTGAGCATGAAGCCGACGACCACGACGGTCGCGAACAGCGCCGGGAAGTGACGCAGCCGCAGGGCGACCGCGTCGGCGACCGGCACGAGGCGCCAGGTCGGCCGCCCCGGCGACAGCAGGGCGCGGCCGAGACCGGTGATCGCGCCGCCGAAGTACACGGCGTTGACGAATACCGACGCCAGCGATGCGAAGGGCTCGACGAACACGTCGTGCCAGTTGAGGCCGAGGTAGATCGCGTGCACGCCCGTGCCGGGGAGCACCGCCGAGATGATGATCACCGCGAACGCGAGTGCCGAGCGGCGCAGGCGTCCGTGAGGCATGCGGTCGGAAGTCGCGCGCAGCCAGGCGAGTTCGGCGCCCCAGCGGCCGAACACCAGCAGCAGCACGCCGACGAGAAGGCCGATCCACGACGCGGTGCGACGTCCTTCCTCGAATGCCGCGGCGAGGCTCGTCGACGCGCCGTCGCGCAGCGCGGCGAGGCGCGCGCTGTCGCGATCCACGCCCTGCAGTGCGTCGTTCCAGAACGCCGGCGTCAGCGGGGATGCGGTGCGCTGGAAGAGTTCGCGCTGGAACAGCGAACGGCGCGCCTCGGCGACCTCGCCGCCGAGCTGCTGGCCGTCGGAGACGATGAGTTTGGCGCGCTTGATCTCGGTCTCGAGCGTCGTGCGCGTCTTGCCGAAGGCGCTGCGCTGCGCGGCGATGTCGGCGGGTTCCGCCGGCGCGCCCTTGGCCGGTGCTTCGCCGAGCTCGGCGATGCGCGCGTTGAGCGTTTCGAGGCGTGGCGTGCGGTCGGCGATCAGTGCGTCGGCGGTGCCGGCGATCTCGCCGGCCTTGTCGCGAAACGCCATGAGCGTCGCCGCGTCGTACTCCTCGGCGACGACCCTGGCGCGCATCTCGGCGACCTGCCTGGTCGCGTCGTCGAAGAACTTCGCCGAATCGAGTTCCTGCGCCGTGGCGGGGCAGGCGAGCGCGAGCAGCCAGACCGCGACGAGCGCGAGCAGGCCGGGTCGCGCGAAAGCGTGTCGGTGCATCATGCGCGGCCTCCGCGATGCGTCGCGACGACGAGCCAGTTCTCGAACGGCGTGCGCCCGCGCAGCGGCTCGAACGTCGCCTCGAGGCCGCGTGCTTCGAACCAGCCTTCGAGCGCGGCGCGCGACGGGTAGCGTTGCGGCCCCGCGTTCATCCAGCCCCACCAGCGCGAGAACACGTCGACCGCGCGCGTCACGCGCAGGCGCACGGTCTCGCGCTGCAGGCCGGTACGGATGACGAGGCGACCTTCGGGCGCGAGGCGGTCGATCGCCGCGCCGACGATGCCGGCATGCGTGTCGGGCGGCACGAACTGCAGCACGTCGAGCAGGCTGACGCTGCCGTGGTGCGCGGGCGGCGCCTCGCGGGCGAGGTCGACCGTCTCGAACGTCGCGTCGAGGCCACTACGCGCCGCTGCTTCTCGCGCCGCGGCGATCTTGCGTGCGTCGTTGTCGACGCCGTGGTACGGCACGCGGATGCCGTGCCGGCGCAGCATGTGCGCGAACAGGCCGATGCCGCAGCCGAGATCGAGCAGCGGCGCGTGACAGCCGTCGAGCGCGCCGGCGACGCCGTCGTAGATCGGATCGGTCGCGAGCTTGATGCGCGCGTAGTAGTAATGCGGCCGGTTCGGCAGGAAACGGGCGGCGATGGCGGCAGGGCTGGCGTCGGACATCGGCGGACTTTACGCGAAGTCGCGCGCCGGGCGCGTGCGCGCGGTCGAGCGCGGTTCAGGGCAGGAAACGCGACTCGAGCGAAGCGTCGGGGACGAGGCACACGTCGTGCCGGCCGAACCAGCGGTAGCGGTTGCGCGCGAGTACGCGGTAGCCCGCGTCGCGCCATGCGCGCGGCACGATGCGCAGCACCGACAGGACGCGCCAGGCGCCGCCGAAGCCGGTGACCACGCGCAGGATCGCATCGCTGTCGGTACGTCCGACGCCGTCCTCGACGAACAGGAACGACAACGGATCGTCCGGATCGAGCCCGTGCGCGGCGAGCAGCGCGCGGCCCGTGTCGGATTGCATCGTCGCGAAGCGGATGCGTGCGGCACGGTCGTGGCGCACGATGAAATGCACCCAGCGGCTGCACAGCCGGCACACGCCGTCGAACACGACGATGGCCTCAGGTGCGGGCATCGAGCCAGCCGCGGTAACGGATCAGCGTCCAGCCGCCGAACGCGAGTCCGGCGTCGAAACGATAGCGGCCCTCGGCATCCTGCGACTCGCGCGCGTGCACGCCCGCGAACCAGCGTGCGGGGACGGGCACGCCGAATGCGCGCGCGCCCACCACATGCCAGTCCATGCCGTCGGTACGCGGATCGAGTGCGAACACGAGGCGTGCCGGACCGATGCGCTCGTGCAGGTGCGCGTCGCGATCCGACAGGCGGGACACCATGCGATGACCGGCGAAATCACGCCGCCACGTTTCGCCGTCGGCGACGGACTCGATCGTGACCGCGATCGCGCCTCGAAGGCTCGGCGGCAGTCGCGTGAGCCACGCGACGCAGGCCGCGAACGGCCCGCGTGCGCGCACGACCTCGACCTCGCCGTGCAGCGTGCGCGTGCCGTGACCGCCGTGCAGCGCGCGCAGCGCGGCGGGGAGCCGCGCGAACGCGGCATCGCCGAGCAGCCGCGCGAACAGCGGCTGCCCGGCCGGTGCCCCCG
>JASCPI010000039.1 GCA_029959555.1 Lysobacteraceae bacterium PS02065
TTGGCGGCGGGCGTCGCGTGGCGTGCATGCCGCGCGACGCGACCACGCCCGTCACGGCACGCCGGCCGCGCCTGACCACGGCCGCATGACGACGCTCGACGTCCGCCTGCACGACGGTGTCGCCGCGATTCCCGCGGCGACATGGGATGCGCTCGCCGCGAGCGACCATCCGTTCACGTCGCACGCCTTCCTCGCCGGCCTCGAAACCCACGGCTGCATCCGGCCCGACTACGGCTGGCAGTCCTGCCCGATCGGCCTCTACGACGGCGAGCGCCTCGTCGCGGCCGCGCCGCTCTACCTCAAGGGCAACTCGCACGGCGAGTTCGTGTTCGACTGGTCGTGGGCCGGCGCCTACGAACGCCACGGCCTGGACTATTACCCCAAGCTGCTGTGCGCGGTGCCCTACTCGCCCGTCACGGGCCCGCGCCTGCTCGTCGGCGATGCGCCCGGCGCGGGCGAGCGCCGGCGTACGCTGGTCGCCGCGATCGAGGCGCAGCGGCGCGCGATGCGGTTGTCGTCGGCGCACCTCAATTTCGCCGATGCACACGCGGTCGAGATTCTCGAACGCAGCGACTGGCTCGCGCGCTTCGACTGGCAGTTCCACTGGCGCAACCGCGGCTGGGCCGATTTCGACGCCTTCCTCGGTGCGCTGTCGTCGAAGAAACGCAAGAACATCCGCCAGGAGCGTGCGCAGGTCGCGCGTGCCGGCATCACCTGCGAGATCCGCCACGGCGACGAACTCGACGACGACGCATGGCGCACCGTGCACGCGCTCTACGAGGCCACCTTCGACGCGCACGGCAACCATGCCGCGCTGACCGAAGGCTTCTTCCGCCACCTCGGCACGACGATGCCGCGCCAGGTCGTCGTCGTGCTGTGCCGGCGTGGCGAGACGATCGTCGCCGCCGCGCTGTGCCTGCGCAGCGCGGACACGCTGTACGGCCGCTACTGGGGCAGCCGCGAGGAGGTGCCGGGCCTGCACTTCGAGGCCTGCTACTACCAGGGCATCGACTACTGCATCCGCCACGGTCTCGCGCGCTTCGAACCCGGTGCGCAGGGCGAGCACAAGCTCGCACGCGGATTCCTGCCGACCCGCACGCGCTCGTTCCACCTGATCGCCGACGCGCGCTTCCGCGAGGCGATCGCCGATGCGCTGCAGCGCGAGTCGCATGCGCTCGAACGCTACCGCGACGAGCTGCTCGCGCATTCGCCTTATACCGACACACCGGCGTGATCACGCTGCCACGCCTCGGCGTCGATCCGCTCGCATTCCCGGACGTCGAAAGCGCGCTGCGCGAACCCGACGGCCTGCTGGCGTTCGGCGGCGACCTGTCGCGCGAACGCCTGCTCGCCGCCTACGCGCGCGGCATCTTCCCGTGGTTCTCGCCGGGGCAGCCGATCCTGTGGTGGTCACCCGATCCGCGCCTCGTGTTCCACACGGCGGCGATGCACGTGCCACGCCGCCTGCGTCGCTGGCTGCGCGGCTGCAGCTGGTCGATCCGCGTCGATACCGCGTTCGGCGACGTGATCGACGCCTGCGCGGCACCGCGCGATGCCGACGGCGGCACCTGGATCACGCCGGCGATGCGCGCGGCCTACGTGCTTCTGCACGAGGGCGGCGACGCGCACTCGGTCGAGGTCTGGGACGGCGACGAGCTGGTCGGCGGGATCTACGGCGTCTCGATCGGCCGCATGTTCTTCGGCGAGTCGATGTTCAGCCGCCGCGACCACGCGTCGAAGGTCGCCCTGCTCGCGCTCGCACACGGCCTGGCCGCGATGGGCATGCCGCTGCTCGACGCGCAGGTGAGCTCGCCGCATCTCTTCACGCTCGGCGGGACCGAAATGCCCAGAGCGGCCTTCACGCACGCGATCGGGGGCCTGGTCACGCTCCCGCCACCGCGCACGTCCGACTGGCGCGCGGCCTTCGCTGCCCTCGCTCCAGCGGAGCTCGCCGGACCTGGGGTGGCCCCGGAGACGTGACCGGCGGCGATCGTGTACAATGGCGAGCTTTCTCGGCCGCGCCGAGCCCGCCCCCAAGGGAACAATGTCCAAAGACGACGTCATCGAAATGGAAGGCGCGGTCCTCGAGACCCTGCCCAACACCATGTTCCGCGTGAAGCTCGAGAACGGCCACGTGGTCACCGCCCATATCTCGGGCCGCATGCGCAAGAACTACATCCGCATCCTGACCGGCGACAAGGTCAAGGTCGAGATGACCCCCTACGACCTCACCAAGGGTCGTATTACCTACCGCATGAAGTGACCCGGGTGCGCGCCGCAACGCCGGCGCCCCGCCCTGCCCCATCGTGATCCGGGAACGCGACGCCGTTCCGAGCCTTCGGCCCGCGACCATGGCACGCTCCGGATCCGCCCAGGTGATGGCTTTCGCCGCACCGTGCCACCGGATACCGCCATGCCCCGCCGCCTGCCCCTCACCGCCCTGCTGATCGTCTTCGCCTTCGTCGTGCCTGGCGTGCAGGCGTCGACCGTCTACCAGTGGAAGGATGCCCAGGGTGGCATGCATTTCACCGACACGCCGCCGCCTGCCGGTGCCGTACTCATCAAGGGTCCCAAGCCCAAGCCGGGCAGCACGCCACCGCCGGCTCCCGTGCCCGCCGCGGTCGTCGCTCCCGAGCCCGCTCCGGCTCAGGCTCCGACGCTGTCGCCCGAGGAAGCGGCCTACCTCGCCGAACTCGAGGCACGCGTGGCAAAGGCGAAAGCCAAGGACTGCGAAGAGCTCGCGCTCGCGGCAGAAGCTGGCCGCCGCATGCTCGACGGACGCTCGACCGAGATCATCTCGGTCGAGGAGCGTGCCAAGCTGCCGGCCCAGATCGCCGACATCGAAGCACGTCGCCTGCGCGAGTGCCCCCGCCCCTGACCGGGGTCACTCCGCGCGGCCGTCGAATCCGTCGCGGAACAGCAGGTTCGGCACCGCGGCCGCGAGCGCACCCTGCTCGATCCAATCGAGGATCATCGCCTGGTCGGCAAGGCTCAGGTACGGCGGCCCGTTGCGCGGCATGCGCGCACCGTACGGCATATCCTCGATATCGTTGAGGTTGGTGCAGTTGAGCTTCTTGAACAGGAAGCTCGCCTCGGGATCGCTCGCGGTCACGCGCGGGATGCCGGCATTGCCGTTGCTCGCCGGCACGCCGACAAGATTGGCGTAGGCCGATCCGGGGGCAAGGCTGAGTCCGCCCGAAGAGCCTCCGATGTGGCAGCCGCTGCAGGCGACGTCGAAGATCGGTTGCACGTCGGTCGCGAAATCGACGTTCCAGTTCACGGGCGTCGTCGAGAGATCGTCGGGTACGCAGGGCGTGACCTGGGCGAGGGCGGAAAGCGGAATCGCGAGCGGCGACGCCGACAGCAGCAAGGAAAGCAGACGCGTGCTAACAGGCTTCATGGAGGGGCCTCTGGCAGCGAACGGGGCGGGATGGCCGCGCGCATGCTGGCATGCCCGCGGTGCCGCAAATGGCGACTTGTTCACATTCGGCGCGTAGCCCGCCGGTGCCGAAGTACAGGCCAGACCATGAGGAAGACGCGTCGTCTTCTGCACCGGGACCGGACCACCACGCCCGGCACACGGACATGAAAAAGCCGCCGGCCTCGCGGCCGGCGGCTCGTGGCGTCACGCCAGGCGACCTCAGACGACCGCGGGCAAGGCCTCGGACGATTCGGTCTCGACGTCGAGCTCGCCATCGCGAACCGTCAGCTTGACCTTGCCGCCGTCGACGAGCTTGCCGAACAGCAGTTCGTCGGCGAGCGCGCGCTTGACGTTGTCCTGGATCACGCGTGCCATCGGGCGTGCGCCCATCTGCGGGTCGAAGCCGTGGTCGGCGAGCCACTTGCGCGCCTCGGCATCGACGTCGAGCGACACGTGCTTCTCCTGCAGCTGCAGCTCGAGCTCGATGAGGAACTTGTCGACCACACGCAGGATGTGCTCGAAGTCGAGCGCACCGAACTGCACGATCGCGTCGAGGCGGTTGCGGAACTCCGGCGTGAACGCCTTGCGGATCACTTCCATCGCGTCGGTCGCATGGTTCTGCTCGACGAAGCCGATCGTGCGGCGGGCCGCAGCCTGTGCACCGGCATTCGTCGTCATGACGAGGATGACGTTGCGGAAGTTCGCCTCGCGGCCGTTCGTGTCGGTCAGCGCACCGCGGTCCATGATCTGCAGCAGCACGTTGTAGACGTCGGGATGCGCCTTCTCGATCTCGTCGAGCAGCAGCACGCAGTGCGGATGCTTGACGATCTGCTCGGTCAGCAGGCCGCCCTGGTCGAAGCCGACGTAGCCCGGGGGCGCACCGATGAGGCGCGACACCGAATGCGCTTCCATGTACTCGGACATGTCGAAGCGCACGAGTTCCACGCCGAGCTGCAGCGCGAGCTGACGCGTGACCTCGGTCTTGCCGACGCCGGTCGGACCGGCGAGCAGGAAATTGCCGATCGGCTTGTTCGGATTGCCGAGGCCCGAGCGCGCCATCTTGATCGCGCTCGCGAGCGAATCGATCGCCACGTCCTGGCCGAACACGACCATCTTGAGGTTGCGGTCGAGGTTGCGCAGCACGTCGCGGTCCGAGGCCGACACCTGCTTGGGCGGGATGCGCGCCATGCGGGCGACGATGAACTCGATCTCGGCGACGTCGACGGTGCCCTTGCGCTCCTCCTCGGGCAGCAGGCGCTGGCGTGCGCCGGCCTCGTCGATCACGTCGATGGCCTTGTCGGGCAGCAGGCGGTCGGCGATGTGCTTGACCGAAAGATCCACGGCCGCACGCAGCGCCTCGCCCGTGTACTGGACGTGGTGGTGCTCCTCGAAGCGCGACTTGAGGCCCTTGAGGATCTCGATGCTGTCGGCGATGGTCGGCTCGACGACGTCGATCTTCTGGAAGCGCCGCGCGAGCGCGCGGTCCTTCTCGAACACGCCGCGGTATTCCTGGAACGTGGTCGAGCCGATGCAGCGCATCTCGCCCGACGCGAGCATCGGCTTGATCAGGTTGGACGCGTCCATCGTGCCGCCCGACGCGGAGCCCGCGCCGATGATCGTGTGGATCTCGTCGATGAACAGGATCGCGCCGGGCTCCTTCTTGAGCTGGCCGATCACCGCCTTGAGGCGCTTCTCGAAGTCGCCGCGGTACTTGGTGCCCGCGACGAGTGCGCCGAGGTCGAGCGCGTAGATCGTCGCATCGAGCAGGATGTCCGGCACCTGGCCTTCGACGATGCGCTTGGCCAGACCCTCGGCGAGCGCGGTCTTGCCCACGCCGGCCTCACCCACGTAGAGCGGGTTGTTCTTGCGGCGGCGGCACAGCACCTGGATCGTGCGCTCGACTTCCTCCTGGCGACCGATCAGCGGATCGATCTTGCCCTCGCGGGCGAGCTCGTTGAGGTTGTTCGCATACTCGCTGAGCGGGTTGCCGCGCGGCTCGTCGCCGGCGGGTTCACCCTCGCGCGGCGCCTCGGAACTGCTCGGTGCCTGGCCTGGCTCCTGGCCGATCTTGGCAATGCCGTGCGAGATGTAGTTGACGATGTCGAGGCGGTTCACGTCCTGCTGACCGAGGAAGTAGACCGCGTGCGAGTCCTTCTCGCCGAAGATCGCGACGAGCACGTTGGCGCCCGTGACTTCCTTCCGGCCCGACGACTGCACGTGGTAGACGGCCCGCTGCAGCACGCGCTGGAAACCGAGCGTCGGCTGCGTGTCGCGCTCGTCGCTCGGCGGCAGCACGGGAACGGTCTCGGCGATGATGGAACGAAGGTCGCGGCCGAGCTTGCCGAGGTCGGCGCCGCAGGCGCGCAACACGGCCGTCGCCGACGGGTTTTCGAGGAGCGCGAGGAGCAGGTGCTCCACGGTCATGAACTCGTGGCGCTGCTCGCGGGCCTCCTTGTAGCACTGGCCGATGGTGAGCTCGAGATCCTTGCTGAACATCCGGTTTGCCTCTCTGGATGACGACTGCGTCGGATATAGGGGGCCGTTCAGGCCTTTTCCATGGTGCACAACAGCGGGTGCTGGTGCGTGCGCGAGAACTCGTTGACCTGGGTGACCTTCGTCTCGGCGACTTCGCGCGTATAGACGCCGCACACGCCCTTGCCGCGCGTGTGCACGTGGAGCATCACCTGGGTCGCCTTCTCGCGATCCATCGAAAAGAACGTCTCGAGCACGACGACGACGAAGTCCATCGGCGTGAAATCGTCGTTGAGGATGACGACCTGGTACAGCGGCGGCTTGGCGACCTCCGGCGGCGCGACCTCCACGGCAAGGCCGTGGGTGCGCTCGTTTTCGTGCTCGTGTTCGTGTTGCGACATGGGTTTCCGCTGAAAGACGTTGCCGGTCCAGTATATGTTGCGGTGCACCCGGTTCAAGTGATGCAGCGCCTGTCTCGGCGCGCTTCTGCGCTAGACTCCCGCCGCAATGAACATGGACCATCGCAAAGCCCCCGCGTTCACGGACGACGTCGGCATCTGGCGTCCCAGGGTGACCGTAGCAACAGTCGTGCCGGACGAAGGCCGCTTCCTGCTCGTCGAGGAGCGCGTGCACGGCCAGGTCGTGCTCAATCAGCCGGCCGGCCATCTCGAGCCCGACGAGACCCTGCAGGCCGCCGCGTTGCGCGAGACGCTCGAGGAGACCGGTTGGGATGTCGAACTCGACTGCCTGCTCGGCGTGCAGCAATGGACGAGCACCGCCTCGGGCAGCCAGTTCGTGCGCTTCACGTTCGCGGCGCGCCCGTTGCGCCACGACCCGACGCGCCCGCTCGATACCGGCATCCTGCGTGCCGTGTGGATGACCCGCGACGAGATCGCCGCCTCGGCGGCCCGCCTGCGCAGCCCGATGGTGCTGCACAGCGTCGACGACTGGCTCGGCGGACGGCGCCTGCCGCTCGACGCGGTGCGCGCCCTGCCCGTCGGCACCCCATCCCTGTGATGCACGCGGTATCACCCGCCGGCGCGCCGCCGCGGCGTGCCGGATTTCCGTCACCTGCCGACGCCCCGCGTCATGTGGACGCCCGCCATGGGCGCTGAGCCGCTCACGATCGTCGGCATGTCCGGCGGCGTCGATTCGTCGGTCACGGCCTTGCTGCTGCAACGCGCCGGCGTGCCGATCGCGGGCATGTTCATGCAGAACTGGGAAGAGGACGAGCGCCTCGGCGAGTGCCACGCCGACCAGGACCGCAAGGACGCGCTCGCCGTCTGCGCACGCCTCGGCATCGCCTTCCACGCACGCAACTTCGCCGCCGAGTACTGGGACCAGGTATTCGAGCATTTCCTCGCCGAATACCGCGCCGGACGCACGCCCAATCCCGACGTGCTGTGCAACCGCGAGATCAAGTTCCGCACGTTCCTCGACCACGCACGCGCGCTCGGCGCCGACACGATCGCGACCGGGCACTACGCGCGCAACGACTGTGTCGACGGCCGCTGGCGCCTGCTGCGCGGCGTCGACGACAACAAGGACCAGAGCTACTTCCTGCACGCGCTCGGCCAGGAGCAGCTCGCCGCGACGCGCTTCCCGGTCGGCGAGCTGCCCAAGCCCGAGGTGCGCCGGCTCGCCGCAGAGGCCGCACTGCCGACGCACGCGAAGAAGGATTCGACCGGCATCTGCTTCATCGGCGAGCGCGACCTGCGCACGTTCCTGTCCCGCTACATCCCCGCGCAACCCGGCGCGATCCGCACGCCCGATGGCGAAACCGTCGGCGAACATCACGGCGCCTGGTACTACACGCTCGGCCAGCGCGGCGGCCTCGGCATCGGCGGTCGTCGTGATTCGAGCGGCGAGCCGTGGTACGTGGTCGGCAAGGATGTGTACGCGAACATCGTCTACGCCGTACAGGGCGGCGCGAACGACTGGCTCATGTCGCGACGCCTCGCCGCGAGCGGCGTGACCTGGATCGACGGCGCCGCGCCGGCGCGCGCGTTCCGCTGCACGGCCAAGACGCGTTACCGCCAACCCGACCAGGCCTGCCTCGTGCGCGTCGACGGCGACACCTGCGAGGTCGTGTTCGACGAGGCCCAGCGCGCGGTCACGCCGGGCCAGTCGGTCGTGTTCTACGATGGCCCGGTCTGCCTCGGCGGTGCCGTCATCGAACGCAGCGACGCCCCTTTCGGTGGCTGGCAGTCAGCCCCATCCAGCGTGTCATCCGAGGAGAACCTGCATGCGTGAAGACCGCGTCATCGCCCTCGCCGGCGTCTTCCAGGCGTGCAGCCTCGTGCGCGGGCTCGCCACCGAAGGCAAGGCGGACGCGGCCACGGTCGAGGCAAGCCTCGCCAGCGTATTCCGCATCGACGCCGACAGCGCCACCGACGTGTTCGGTGGCCTCGGCGGCGTGCGCCTCGGCCTCGACACCCTGATCGCGAACCTCGACGGCGCCGGCCGCGATCCTGCGGTCACGCAGCTGTGCGTCTCGGCGCTGCGGCTCGAACGAAAGCTCGCGTCGCGCCCGGCCATGCTCGGGCAGCTGCACGACGGCATCGTCGCGGTGCAGCGCCAGGTCGACCTCGTCGGCGCCGACAGCGCCAACGTGCAGGGCCGCCTCGGCGAGCTCTACGCCTCGACGCTGTCGAACCTGCGCCCGCGCATCGTCGTGCACGGCAACCCGATGTACCTCGGCGACGCACGACGCGTCGAACAGATCCGCGCCCTGCTGCTCGCCGCGGTACGTGCGGCCGTGCTGTGGCGTCAGGTCGGTGGCAGCCAGTGGCGCCTGCTGCTGCGCCGGCGCGAGTACACGATGCTCGCGCGCGGCCTGCTCGCACGCTGCACGCTCGATCGCGGCTGAATCGATCGGGCCAACCGCGGCTGAATGCGGAGGCACGCGCGCGTCAACGCCTCGCGCGCCCCCTCGTTGGGGGACATCGTGGCCACGGCCACGTTGCCCATCACGAGAGGACATCGCCATGTTCCGACAGATCGCCCTTGCCGCCCTGATCGGCCTGCCCCTGGCCGCCGCCGTCCACGTGCCGAGCGCCGAAGCGCACGGCGTGTCGTATGTCTCCGTGCGCGTGGCCCCGCCACCGCCACGCCATGAGCGCGTGGTCGTGCGCCGCGGCCATGTGTGGGTGCCCGGCCACTGGAACTGGACCGGCCATCGCCACGTCTGGGTTGCCGGCTACAGCACGCCGGCACGCCACGGCCAGCACTACCGCGCCGGCTACTGGGAGCGTCGCGGCCCGACCTGGCACTGGCACGCCGGCCGCTGGGGCCGTTGATCCTTCATCGCCCGGTGCGCTTCGCGCACCGGGCTCACGTCGCGATTGCTTTCCCTTCTCCCTCCGGGAGAAGGTGGCCCGCAGGGCCGGATGAGGGTCCGGGATCGCGATGACGATCGGCCGTGGCACGACCCCGCACCATTTCCCCGATCCTTCTCACGGACGGAGGGGACTCGAGCGCTGCACCACCTCGGAAGGACACGTTGAATCTGCGATCCCTTCGATACGGACCATCGATGCGCACGGCAGGTTGACCGTCGTGAGCGCCGCGTCGGCACGACATCGGATCGACGCCTGCAGACAACCACGCCTTCCCGGTTGCGGCGACATGTAACGGCGAGCATCGGCACCGCACGTGCCCAACGCAGCCCGTCGCGCGCGTCAAGGGGCATGCGGCCCGTTTGTGGCGATCCGGGGCGGCCATTAGACTACGCGACTCCGTGGCCGGGCCCCGCCCCTTCGTCCCCAGCATCGACACCCGCGACGATCGCGCGATCCCCGCCCTCCCCCCATGCACACGGACGTCCTGCGTCCGCGACCATCCGCTTCCGGAGCACGCAATGATTTTCGAAACGCTCGCCACGACCGGCCACGAGGAAGTCGTCTTCTGCCACAACAAGGACGCCGGCCTCAAGGCGATCATCGCGATCCACAACACCGTGCTCGGCCCGTCCCTCGGCGGCCTGCGCATGTGGCCGTACAAGAGCGAGCAGGAAGCGATCAACGACGTGCTGCGCCTGTCGCGCGGCATGACCTACAAGAACGCGGTCGCCGGACTCAACCTCGGCGGCGGCAAGGCCGTGATCATCGCCGATCCGGCCAAGGACAAGTCCGAGGCGCTGTTCCGCGCGTTCGGCCGCTTCGTCAACTCGCTCAACGGTCGCTACATCACCGCCGAGGACGTCGGCATCGATGTCAACGACATGGAGTGGGTGTTCCGCGAGACCTCGTTCGTGACGGGCGTGCACCAGGTCCACGGCGGCTCGGGCGACCCGTCGCCGTTCACGGCCTACGGCACGCTGCAGGGCCTGCAGGCCGCGCTCAACGCCGCCTACGGCGACGAGGACGTCGGCAAGCGCAGCTACGCCGTGCAGGGCGCCGGCCACGTCGGCATGGAGTTCATCAAGCTGCTGCGCGACCAGGGCGCCAAGGTGTTCGTCACCGACATCAACAAGGAGCTCGTGCAGCGCGCCGTCGACGACTACGGCTGCACCGCGGTCGGCCTCGACGAGATCTACGACGTCGACGCCGACGTCTACAGCCCTTGCGCGCTCGGCGGCACGGTCAACGAGCAGACGCTGCCGCGCCTCAAGTGCAAGGTGATCTGCGGCGCTGCGAACAACCAGCTCGCCCACGACGGCATCGGCGACGAGCTGCAGAAGCGCGGCGTGTTCTACGCGCCCGACTACGCGGTCAACGCGGGCGGCGTCATGAACATCTCGCTCGAGATCGACGGCTACAACCGCGAGCGCGCGATGCGCATGATGCGCACGATCTACCACAACGTCTCGCGCATCTTCGAGATCGCCAAGCGGGACGGCATCCCGACCTACAAGGCCGCCGACCGCATGGCCGAAGAGCGCATCTCGACGATCGGCAAGCTGCGCCTGCCGCATCTCGGCACCGCCGCACCGCACTTCCAGGGCCGCATGCGCGGCCAGTAAGCGCTTCGACGCGGACCGGGCGCACGCCCGGTCCCGTCCTCGCGGGGCCTGCGATCGCGAGCCCCGCGTGCGTGCCGATCCGGCACGCGTGTCCTTCGCGGCGGCACGAGGCCGCCTTCCCTCACTCGGCGACGACGAGCTTCACGTCGATGTTGCCGCGCGTCGCGTTCGAGTACGGGCACACGATGTGGGCCTGGTCGACGAGCTCGCGCACCGTGTCGGCCGGCACGCCCGGCACGTGGACCGTCAGCTCGGCCTCGATACCGAAGCCGGTCGGGATCGCGCCGATGCCGACCTTGCCGGTCACCGTCGTGTCGGCCGGCAGCGCGACCTTGGCCTTGCCCGCGACGAACTTGAGCGCGCCGAGGAAGCACGCCGAGTAACCGGCCGCGAACAGCTGCTCGGGATTGGTGCCCGGGCCGCCGCCACCGCCGAGCTCGCGCGGCGTCGACAGCGTCACGTCGAGCACGCCGTCCGACGAGCGCGCCTTGCCTTCACGGCCGCCCGTGGCGGTCGCGGTCGCGGTGTAGAGCACTTTTTCGATCGACATCGTGGTTCTCCTTGGGGTTCGGCGAATCGCCGTGGCGAGACGTACTGTGCGCGCGCCGATGGCACGCCAGGTGGCCTATGATCCACGAAACTTGATCGCGAGTATCGAAACGTGGCCGATCGCCTCGAAACCCTGCTCGACCGCTTCTCGGTCAGCGCGCGCCTGTTCCACAGCGGTGCGCTGTGCGGGCTCAACGAGATCGGTGGCGACGGCGACGTCGGCCAGCTCCACCTCGTGCGCCGCGGTCCGATCGAGGTCACGCACGCGGGCGAGACCGTGCACCTCGACGAACCGACCGTGCTGCTCTACCCGCGCCCGCTCGCGCACCGCTTCGTCACCGACGCCGCACGTGGCGCCGACATGGCCTGCGCGAACCTGCGCTTCGATGGCGGCGCCGCGAACCCGATCGCCGCCGCGCTGCCACCGTTCGTGCGCGTGCCACTCGCGGCGATCGACGGTGCCCGCGACGTGCTCGAACTGCTGTTCGACGAAGCGTTCGCCGAGCGCTGCGGACGCCTCGCCCTCGTCGACCGCCTGTTCGAGGTCGTGCTGATCCAGATCCTGCGCCATCTCATGGAATCGGGCCGCCTGCGCGGCGGCATGCTCGCCGGACTCGGCCACGCACGCCTGCGCCACGCGCTCGTCGCGATGCACGACGAACCCGCGCGCGACTGGTCGCTCGATACGCTCGCCGCCGCGGCCGGCATGTCGCGCAGTGCCTTCGCGCACGCGTTCCGCGAAACCGTCGGCGACACGCCGGGCGGCTACCTGCAGGGCTGGCGCATCAACCTCGCGCAGCAGGCGCTGCGCCGCGGCCGCCCGCTCAAGGTGATCGCGACCGACGTCGGCTACGGCAGCGAAGCCGCGCTGTCGCGCGCGTTCAAGGCCCAGTGCGGGATGTCGCCGCGCGCCTGGCGCACGGCGAATGCATGATGCGCTCGGAGTTCAGCCCAGCGCGCGGTTGAGCACGTAGCCGCCGACGGCGAGCCAAGCGAACAGCATCGCCGCGAGCATCAGAGGGCGCGTGCCGGCCGCACGCAGCGCCGACAGGCGCGTGCGCATGCCCAGCGCGGCCATCGCCATCGCGAGCAGCACCGCGTCGACGCGCTCGATCGCCTGCACGGTCGCGGCCGGCATCGGCACCAGCGAATGCAGTGCGACGACCGCGATGAACAGCACCGCGAACCACGGCACCGCGACGCCGCGCGTGGCCGACGTGGACGCTTCGCCGCCGCGCGCCCACCACAGGCCGAGCACGACGAGGAACGGCGCGAGCATCATCACGCGCAGCATCTTGGCGATCACCGCGGCGCGCGCGGCCTCGTCACCGGCCGCACCGCCCGCGACGACGACCTGCGCGACCTCGTGCACGGTCGAGCCGACGTAGACGCCGTAGACGTGCGCCTCCATGCCGAGGTGCGGGTACAGCCACGGGTAGACGATCATGCCGAGCGTGCCGAACACGACCACGGTCGCGATCGCGACGCCGACCTTGTACGCCGGCGCCTTGATGACCGATTCCGTCGCGAGCACGGCCGCCGCGCCGCAGATCGCACTGCCCGCGCCGACCAGCACGGCCGTCTCGCGATCGAGCTTGAGCACGCGTGTGCCGATCGCGACCGCCGCGCAGAACGTGCCCGCGACGACGACGAGGTCGATCGCAAAACCATTCCAGCCGACCGCGGCGAGGTCCTGGAACGTGAGGCGGAAACCGTAGAGCACGATGCCGGCGCGCAGCAGCATGCCTTTCGAGAACTCGATGCCCGCATCGACCGGCAGGTGGCGCGCGACGCGCGGCAGCACGGTGTTGCCGAGCAGCGCACCGATCAGGATCGCGAGCGTGAGCGGGCTCAGGCCGAGCGCAGCGATCGCCGGCCGCGACCCGAGCAGCACCGCGATCGCGGCGACGGCGCCGACGAGCAGCAGGCCCGGCGCACGCCCGCGCGCGTTGCGCACCAGCCGTGCGGCGAACGAATCCCCGACGGAAGACGATGAAGGCAGCGTGGCGGACGTGGACATGAGGGCGGTTCGATGCGGTGTCGTCGCGCGCGTCGTGGACGATGCTGGTAGCGGCGCGGGCGATGTTCCGGCCGGCGCGCCCGCAGGCATAGAACCCGCGGCGACGGCGCGTGGCCGAGGGTCGGGCGCGGATGCTGCGCGCGACCATCGTCCGTTTCCATCGACACTTCATGCGCATATCATTCGATCCTATCGAACGATCGAGAATGGGAGCCCGCCATGACGCTCGACCAGCTGCGCGTGTTCGTCGCCGTGGCACGTCGCGAGCACGTCACGCGCGCCGCCGAGGCGCTGCACATGACGCCGTCCGCGGTCAGCGCGGCGATCGCGACGCTCGAGGCACGCCACGGCGTGGCCTTGTTCGACCGCGTCGGCCGCGCGATCGTGCTCAATCCGAACGGGCGCGCCTTCCTCGCCCATGCCGAGGCCGTGCTCGGCGAGGTGCGCACGGCCGAGACCGCACTCACCGACCTCGGCGACCTGCGCCGCGGTGACCTTACGATCATGGCCAGCCAGACCGTCGGCAGCTACTGGCTGCCGCCTCGCCTGCTGCGCTACCACGAGACCTACCCGGGCATGCGCCTGCATGTGGCGATCGGCAACACCGAGGCGGTCGCCCACGCGGTCGAGGAAGGCCGCGTCGAACTCGGCCTCGTCGAAGGCAGCGTCGATCACGCCGCGCTCGTCCCGCGCGTCGTCGCGACCGACGACATGGTCGTCGTCGTCGCGCCCGAACATCCATGGGCGACACGGCGTTCGGTCGCGCGCCGCGCCTTCACGCAGACGCCGTGGCTGCTGCGCGAACGCGGCTCGGGCACGCGCGAGGCATTCGAGCGCGCGATGCACGACGCCGGTATCGCGATCGACGCGCTCGACGTGCCGCTCGTGCTGCCCGGCAACGAGGCCATCCTGAGCGCGGTCGCCGCAGGCCGCGGTGCGACGCTGGCGTCACGCCACGTCGCCTCGCCGTGGCTGCGCGCGGGCCTGCTGCGCGAGGTCGCGACGCCACCCGTGACGCGCCCGTTCTCGCTGCTGCGCCACGCCGAGCGCTACCGCAGCAAGGCCGCCGACGCGTTCGAGGCGATGATCACGGCCTCGAACGCGCCGGCGACGATCCGCACGAACCTCAGGCGTTGAACGCCTCGGTCGCCGCACCGCGCAGGAACGCCATCGCGGCGAGCCACGGCCGCGGACCATGGCTCACGCGCGCCACGCCGAGTGTCGCGAGCGTCGACGCCGGCGGCACCGTCGCGCCGGCCATGATGTTGACCGGCAGCGGCGAAGCGTCGACGACCTTGCGGATCAGCGCCTCGTCGGCGAGCCCCGGCACGAAGATGCCGTCGGCACCGGCCTCGGCATAAGCCACGAGCCGCGCGATCGCCTCGTCGACGCGCGCGGCATGCTCGGCTGCGGGCGTCTGCAGGAACACGTCCGTACGCGCGTTGAGGAAGAAGTCCTTCGCGGCGCCACGCGCGGCGCGCAGGCGCTCGACCTGTTCGCCGACATCGCGCAGGCGCTTCTGGCCGGGCACGCCGTCCTCGAGGTTGCAGCCGATCACGCCGGTCGCCGCGAGCGCGGCGATCGAGTCTGCGACACCGGCCGCGCCGTCGGCGTAGCCGGCCTCGAAGTCGACGCTGACCGGCAACGCCACGCTGCGCACGATCGCGCGCGCCTGCTCGAGCACGAACGCGAGGCCGATGCGCTCGCCGTCCTCGAAACCTTGCGCGGCCGCCATCGACCAGCTGCCCGTCGCGATCGCCTTGGCGCCGGACTCGGCGATCGCCTTCGCGCTGCCGGCATCCCAGGCGTTGAACAGGATCAGCGGGCGCCCGCGGACATGCAGGTCGCGGAACGTGCGGGCGTGGTCGTTCGTCGTGCTCATCGCGTGAACCTCGTGTGGTCGATGGGAGGGGCCGGTCGCTGCGGCCCGTGGAACGGCATCCTCGCCGCGATGCGGGTCCAAGGGAATGACGTGCGGGGTCATCGGATCATGACCTCGCACGTCATCGTTCCGATGCGGCACGCCCCTAGAATGCGCGCATGAACACCTCGCCCCGAGCCCTTCCGCGTGATCCCGCGACGCGCGACCTCGGCGTGCTGCTGCGCGAATGGCGCGGTGCACGCCGCCTGAGCCAGTCCGATCTCGCCGCCGATGCCGACCTCTCGAACCGCCACCTGAGCTTCATCGAGACCGGACGCTCGCGGCCGAGCCGCGACGTCGTCGAGCGGCTCGCCGACGCGCTGGATCTCCCGCTTCGCGATCGCAACGGCCTGCTGCTCGCGGCCGGCTACGCGCCGGCGTATCGCGAAACCTCGCTGGACGAACCCGAGTTCGCGCGCATACGCCGCGCGATCGACTTCATCCTCGCCCAGCAGGAGCCCTACCCCGCGTTCGTGCTCGACCGCTGCTGGAACATCCTCGCCGCGAATGCAGCCGCGCTGCGCGTGACCGGCGCGGCGATGGGCGGGCCGAGCCGCCACGCCAACATGATCCGCCAGTTCTTCGATCCCGACGACGTGCGCCGCGTGGTCGACAACTGGGAAGAGATCGCCGGCGCGCTGCTGCGCCACCTGCAGGAACGCGTCGCGACGGTGCCGACCGACCACGCCGCCAAGGCCTTGCTCGACGACGTGCTGCGCTATCCCGGGATCCCCGCGCACTGGCGCCGTCGCGACGTCGCCACCGCGCCACGCCCGGTGATGTCGACCGTGCTGCGCCACGAGGGCGGTCTGCTGAGCTTCTTCTCGACGATCACGACCTTCGGCACGCCGCGCGACATCACCCTCGATGAACTGCACATCGAGTGCTGCTTCCCTCTCGATCGCGAAACCGAACTCGTCTGCGCGGCCCTCGCGCGTGCGGAGGGTCTGGATGTCGCCCACACTCCCCGCGTGACCCCGTAGAACGTCACCGGACGCCCCCTCGCGCGCCGTCTCCGGCGTGGAGCTGCGCGCCGGCTCCAACGCGACGCATGCCGGTGATCAACACGCGTGCTGTAGGACATGTCCTACACCGTCAGGCATCCCGTTCGCACACCACGACATCCGCAATGCGCACGCCGCGCTTGCGTGGCGCTGCTAGGTTGCGAGGTGCGCGGAAGAACCTTCCGCCACGTCCCACTTCTCGCGTCACCTCCGCAACCAGGGAGCCATCATGCCTGCATGGATGCAGATGCTGTTCTGCGTGCCCGTATGGATCATCTCGGCAATGATCGCGAGCGCGTGGAAGGCATCCAGGCAGTCGGAGCCGGAGAAACGCACGCTGTGGTGGCGGTGGTGCGCGGTATCCGGCTTCGTGCTCCTCACCTCGCTGCTGTGGGCCAACCCGTCGCAGATGCTCAGCGTCTCCGGACCGTTCTCAGGGCGCGTCATCGACGCGGACACGGGTGAACCCGTCACCGTGGCCGTCGTCTCCTACCACTGGGGTGGCCATCGCGGCAGCTACCACCACGCAAGCGTCGTGACCGATGCCGATGGCCGCTACCGCGTGTCCTGGCAAGGCTTCGCGAACTGGCGCATCGGTGCATCGCCGAGCGCGGACGCGATGACCATCCAGTCGCCGGGCTACGCGACGGCACGGTTCTTCCTCGACGGTGTCTTCCGCGCTCCCGACGGCGGCTACTACGACGAGAACGCCAAGAGCGCCACGATCCGCCTCGGCGTCGTGCGCCTGCAACGCCTGCGATCGGGCACGCGCTACAACCAGGTCCGCTACGCGATCCCGTTCGGCATCGGCTCGAGAACCGAGCACCGGCGAGTCGCCGAACGTTTCTACGACGTGCTGTTTCCGCGTCTGTGCGCCGAACCGGGCAAGACCGCCGAGTGGGAGCCGACCGACGCGGCGTTCATGCAGCTGGGATCGATCGTCGGCGTACTCCCGACGGAAGCGTTCCCGCCAAGAGACACCGGGTGGAGCGTCGACTACGTGAGCAATGACGCCCCCAAGCGGTTGGACGACGCGACCGTCGAACGCCGATGCAGGCAACTCACGCGAATCCCTACGGAAGGAACACGTCCATGACACGGAAAGACGCCGTCACCACCGCGATGCTCGTCCTCACGTCGCTTCCCTTCCTTCCGATCATCGCCCTTTTTGCGTCTGGCAGTTTATCGTGGATGAGAGGGATGACAGGCGTCCTCTTGTTCGGCGGTGTGATCGTCGGTGTTCTGGGCGGAACCTTCGGCGGGATCGTGATGGCCATCGCACGAAAGAACCCGCTGTGGCTCATCACCACGGCTGTCGCGGCAGGTGCGGGTTACTGGTGGCTTCTCGCCGCGAGAGGCATGGCAGTCGCCGGTATGCATTAGGCGACGCGACCGCTTTCCAGCGGCCCGTGTCGTCCCGGGAGCGCCGTCGGCAGGCGGCCGACACCGTGGGTGTGCCCTCTCACGCCAAGCTGCATGTTTTCCAGCCGTCGTCGAAGACACCTCGTCGATATCGCCAGCTGCGGGATCGACATCACGATCGTCACCGCGGCATCACCGCAAGCGCCTTCGCCGCCTGTTCCAGGCCACCGAGGATGGTGTCGGCGACGACAGCCGAAAATCCCGCCGGCAGGCTCGTCTGCACCTCGGCGATGGCCGCCGGCGTGCGCGCGAGGACAGCCTCGATGATCGCCTCGGCATCGGGCGCGTAGCCGACCTTCTGCGCCGTGCTGTTGAAGTGCCGGCGCTGCACGTCGTGCATCACGTAGTGGCGGTTCGTGGCGAGCAAGGCCATCGCAAGGCGCAGTTCGCGCGGCGACCACTGGTTCGGTCCGCTGCCGATCACGGGATACGCCGACATGACGTCGTAAAGCGGTGTGAGGCGGAAGCGGCCGCGCGGCAGCACGCGCAGGCTGAAGTTCTTGGCGTGCCCGTCCGGAGCACGCAGCATCCAGAACAGCAGCTGCGAGGTCATGAGCGTGGCCATGTCGGCATCGGCCTCTACGGACTGCCGCAGCGTCGCGAACAAGGCCTTGAGTCCGGGGCCGCCGTCGCTCTCGTACTTGCGCAACGGCGAGCAGCCACCGGCCTGGCAGAAATCCTCCTGCGGCAGGCGCATGAGCCAGCGTCCGTCCGGCGAGACACGGCGATCGAAACGCTCGACCACGAGCACGCGCTGCGTGCCGAACGTCGCGATCTCGGCCTCGGCGACATCGAGGCCGTAGGCCTTGAGCAGCCGCAGGCACAGCCATTCGTTGTCGACCGACGTCGTGAAGGCGGCGCGCTTGCCGCCGACGAGACCGAGCGGCAGCTTGACGATGTGGCTGGTCGGCGTCGCACCGCGCGGTGCGAGCCACTGTCCTTTCCATCGCAGGAACGCGGCCTTTTCCTGCGCGCCCGCGAGCGAGATGCGGAAGTCCGCGTCGGGATCCGCCTGCGCACCGAACCCGCGCGGCGAAACCGTCTCGATGATGTGACGCTCGACGTCCCCGTCCGACAGCACTACGCCGTCGATGCGGTCGAAGCCGTCGGGCGCCTCCTCGTCGGCGAGCAGTTGCACCGCGCCGACGCAGTCACGGCCGATCGCGGCGAGCAGGTCGAATGGATCGGTCGAACCCGTGCGGAAACGCTCGGCCACGCGTTTGCGGATCGCGTCGCTTTCGGGCAGCAGGTTGTCGAAGTAGTGGGCGACCTTGTCGCCCTTGAGTGGCAGGTTGTCGAGCGTGAACGGCAACGACAGCGAGAGCGGACGGCCGATGTCGGCGTTCACCCATGCCGCGTCGTAGTGCAGCTCCATCGCGCCGCGCGCAGGGATCGTCCAGCGCCCGACGCGGACGCCGTTGGTCCAGATCGACAGGCTGCGGGCATGCGAGCGACGCCCCATGTCACCAGTCCGCCGTGTCCTCGACGCGCGTCGCGGTGGCGCGCGCGCCGACGCTGAGCTCAAGTCCGAGCGCGCCGCACCATGCCAGCAGCTGATCGAAGCTGAGTTCGCCGGCGTGCATCTCGAGATGGGAGATGCGCGACTGGCTCAGGCCGATGCGTCCGGCCAGGTCCGATTGCGTCACGCCGCGCGCCTTGCGGGCCGCGTGGAGGGTCGCGCCGAGCTGGGCGGCAGTGGTCAGGACAGGCGGGGACGCGGCCATCGCGATCATCCGGATAACAGGTAAACGACTTTTACCTCAATAAAAGATATTCGTCAATTACCCGTATATCAGATCAAAGCATGGCTCAGAACGATCACCCAGCACACGCCCCCCAGACTATTCCACTGAAAGGAATAATGAAGTCCGAACGCCGCCCGTTCTGCTCGACGCGCGCCACACCGACACTGGTCCACGTGGACGGGAATGAGCCCGTCCTTCAGACGAGGACCTCACGATGAAGCTCTACCACCACCCGCTGTCCGGCCACGCCCATCGCGCCCGCCTGCTCGTCTCGCTGCTCGATCTGCCGCATGAGCTGATCGAGGTTGACCTCGCCGCGCGTGCGCACAAGTCGCCCGAATTCCTCGCCCTCAATCCGTTCGGGCAGATTCCCGTGCTCGACGACGAAGGCACGATCGTCGCCGATTCAAATGCGATCCTCGTCTATCTGGCAACGAAGTCCCTTCCGCACCGACTGGCTGCCGCAGGATCCCGCCGGTGCGGCGGCGGTGCAGCGCTGGCTGTCGGTTGCAGCCGGCGAACTCGCGTACGGCCCTGCCGCAGCGCGCCTCGTCACGGTGTTCGGTGCAACGTTCAATGCCGAGGAAGTGATCGCCCGCGCCCACGTGCTGCTGGGCAGGCTCGAGGCGCACCTCGCGGACCGCGCATGGCTCGTCGGTGACCACCCGACCCTCGCCGACGTCGCGCTGTACAGCTACGTCGCGCGCGCACCGGAAGGCCACGTCGACCTCGCGCGCTACCCCGCCGTCAACGCCTGGCTCGCCCGCATCGAAGCCTTGCCGCGCTTCGTGCCGTTCGCGCAAACGCCGGTCGGGCTATCGGCCGCGGCGTGACCGTCGTGCCGGGCCCAAACGGCCCGGCCCCGCACCGTTCGAGGAGATGGCGATGACCACCCTGCAAGCGTCCACATCTGCGATCTGGCATGCCGGAGAGAAGCGTCTGCAGCAGGCCGTCGGTGTCTCCGAGCGCATGGACGATGTCGGCCAGCGCGTGATCCGCCGCTTCATGCCGGAGCAGCACCGTGCGTTCTTCGCCAAGATGCCCTTCATGATCGTCGGCAGTGTCGACGATCACGACGACGCCTGGGCGAGCGTGCTCGTCGGTGAACCGGGCTTCGTCACCTCGCCGAGTCCGACGCGGCTCGTGCTGCAGGCCACGCGCGATCCCGGCGATCCCGCGGTGTCGGGCCTCGCGGCAGGCCGGCCGATCGGCATGCTCGGCATCGAACTCGACACGCGCCGCCGCAACCGCGTCAACGGTCACGTCGTCGACGCGACCGCCGGGCGCATCGTGTTCGATGTCGAGCAAAGCTTCGGCAACTGCCCGCAGTACATCCAGCTGCGCGACTACGGCCTCGTGCGCGATCCCGCCGTGCCGTTCACTGCGCCGGTCGAGGAAAGCGCCATGCTCGATGCCGGGGCGCGCGCGACGATCACGCAGGCCGACACGTTCTTCGTCGCCTCGTACGCGGATCGCGACGACGGCCGCCAGGTCGACGTGTCCCATCGCGGCGGCAAGCCCGGCTTCGTGCGCATCGCCGACGACGGCACGCTCACGATTCCCGACTTCGCGGGCAACCTGTTCTTCTCGACGCTCGGCAACATGCTGCTCAACGGCAAGGCCGGGCTCGTGTTTGTCGATTTCGCATCGGGCGACGTGCTGCAGCTCAGCGGCGATGCCGAGGTCGTGCTCGATTCGCCCGAGATCGCTGCGTTCCAGGGCGCCGAGCGGCTGTGGACGTTCCGCGCACGCCGCGTCGTACGGCGGCGCGGCGCGCTCGCGATCCGCTGGACGTTCGCGAAGGACGGCTGGTCGCCGAACGTGCTCATGACCGGCGACTGGGACGAGACCGCGAAGCGACTCGAGGCGATCGCGCTCGGCACGCGCTGGCGTCCGTACACCGTCACGCGCATCGTCGACGAGAGCGCGTCGATCCGCTCGTTCCACCTCATGCCCGACGACGGCGCCGGTCTGCTGCCGCACGAGCCCGGCCAGCATCTGCCGATCCAGGTCACGCCAGCGGGTTCGGACACGCCGCTCCTGCGCACCTACACGCTGTCGAGCACGAGCTCGGACGGCGAGTACCGCATCAGCGTCAAGCGCGACGGCCGCGTGTCCACGCACCTGCACGACGCGATCCACGTCGGCGATGTGATCCATGCGCGTGCGCCGGCCGGCGCGTTCACGCTCGACCTGCGCGGGAAGCGCCCCGTCGTCATGCTCGCGGGCGGCGTCGGCATCACGCCGATGCTCGCGATGCTGCGCGCGATCCTCTACGAAGGCCTGCGCACGCGCGGCATCCGCCCGACCGTGCTGTTCCAGGCCGCGCACACGCTGACCGACCTCGCCTTCACGCGCGAACTCGACGGCATCGTCGACGCCGCACGCGGCGCGATCCGCGTGATCCGCGTGCTCGGCGACGCCACCGGCGCGCGGGAACGCATCGACTACGACGTGAAGGGCCGCATCGACATGGCGATGCTGACGCGCTTCCTGCCGTTCGACGACTACGACTTCTACCTGTGCGGCCCCGCCGCGTTCACGCAGTCGCTCTACGACGGCCTGCGCGGACGCAACATCGCCGACGACCGCATCCACGCCGAGGCCTTCGGCCCATCGTCGCTGCGGCGATCGACGCCCTCGCCTTCGACCGCGACGCCACTCGAACCCGCGGCGACCGAGCCCGTGCCCGTCGTCTTCACGACCTCGCTCAAGGAAGCACGCTGGACACCCGAATCCGGCAGCCTGCTCGAACTCGCCGAATCCCGCGGACTGAGCCCGCCCTTCAGCTGCCGCGCCGGCACCTGCGGCAGCTGCAGGACGCCCCTGCTCGGCGGCAAGGTCACCTACCGCAGCGAACCGACCGCACCGCACGCCGAGAACGAAGTGCTGATCTGCTGCGCCGTTCCCGCGGCACAGGACGCGACGTCGGCTGGCGTGCAGCTTGCGCTGTAGGCCGCGCGCAAAGTCCTTCCGTAGGGCGAAACCCGCGCAGCGGATTCCGCTGACGCGCGGAGTGGTACGTGGAAGCACCATGCACAAGCTTTCCGAGTCGCGCGTCGCAGCACCTTGCACATGCGCGCAGCGACGTCGCGAGTCACGGCGGAATCGCCTGCGGCGGTTCCGCCCTACGCGAGCCGCCCGAACACGTACAACAACCCGACATCGCAAGGCACCCTCCGTAGGGCGGAACCCGCGCAGCGGATTCCGCGGACATGCGGAGTGGTACGTGGCAGCAACATGCACAAGCGCGGAGTGATACGTGGCAGCACCGTGCACATGCATGCAGCGACATCGCGAGTCACGGCGGAATCGCCTGCGGCGGTTCCGCCCTACGTGAGCTGCGTACAGTTCGCGGTGTACATCACGCTTGCGTGTCGACATCCCACCGAGAGCGGCTTGCCTCCCCTCTCGCCTTGCGGGAGAGGGGCCGGGGGATAGGGGGGGCTTGAGACGAGACTCGACGTCTTACTCCGTCCGCACCCTCATCCGGCCCTGCGGGCCACCTTCTCCCGGAGGGAGAAGGGAAGAGATGGTGCAACATGCACGTGATGATGCCGGACACACTCTTCTCACGGAGAAGAAGAATGAGCAGCGGCGTGACCCGGCGCATCGCCACGCCGTCTATCATCCCGACGATGGACACCCACACCCCGATCGTCTCCCCTACGCAGCGGCACACCCGCTGCTCTCCCACACGCGAGGCCTGATCGCGCATGGACCGCTGGCACGCCATGCGCATCGTCGCGAAGGTCGCCGAGACCGGCAGTTTCTCGGGGGCCGCGCGGCAGCTCCACATGAGCGCTCCTGCGGTCACGCGCGCAGTGGCGATGTTCGAGGAGGCGATCGGCACGCGGCTGTTCGTGCGCACGACACGGTCGGTCAAGCTCACCGAAGCCGGCACGCGCTACATCGAGGATTGCCGGCGGATCCTCGCCGACATCGCCGAGGCCGAAGCCGCTGCAGCCGGTGCGTACGCCACGCCCTCGGGCACGATCGTCGTGACCGCACCGGCGATGTTCGGCCCGATGCACGTGCTGCCGATCATGACCGAGTACCTCGACACCTACCCGAGCATGGCGGGGCGCACGTTCTTCGTCGATCGTCCCGTCAACATCGTCGAGGAAGGCATCGATGTCGCCGTGCGCATCGGCCATCTCGCCGATTCGGGAATGATCGCGGTGCCGGTCGGCGCGGTGCGCCGTGTTCTCTGCGCATCACCGGCCTACTTCGAGCGCCACGGCGAGCCCGCCTCTCCCGCCGATCTCAAGGATCACCGCATCGTCGCGGGCACGAGCGCCTGGGCGTCACCCGAGTGGCGGTTCGCGAACGAGCAGCGCGTCACCGTGCACGCCGCACTCCAGTGCAACACCAACGAGGCCGCGATCGGTGCCGCGCTCGACGGCTTCGGCCTCACCCGCGTGCTGCTCTACCAGATCGCGCCGGCGCTGCGCGACGGTCGCCTGCGCATCGTGCTCGCCGAACACGAAGCGCCGCCGCTGCCGATCCACGTGATCCACTCGCAAGGCCGACACGTACCGGCCAAGGTGCGCACCTTCGTCGACCTAGCCGTCGCGCGCCTGCGAGCCGAGCACCTCGCCGACGGGTAGACGCCACGCTGCGAAGTCTGTCGCACGCCCGCGCTTCGGATATCTCGCCGACGCGCGAGCCCGTCGCCACGCTTTGCTGCGCTAGCCATGGCACGCCTGCGTCCGGTGCCCCTACCAACGCACGTCCACCCACGCCGCGCCTGCCTTCGCCCTCCTGCGCACAGAACAACTCGCTTCGCTGCACCGCATTGGCCATCGCACACAAGCGTGCCGAGCGCCCTTCTGACGAACAGGTGTCGCGCTGCGCCGCCCATCACGCAGCTCCCCGCATCGGCACGCCGACGAGTACGCCACGCCGCTCGGCGCCACGCTCGCCGTGGCACTTCTGCACCCCGAACACCCCACCGACGGATCAAACCTACACAGCACCGCCACCACACTTGACACCCCGTCAACCGATTTCCCCCCGTGCTTGACGCATTGGAGATTCATCAAATCCGCGCCGGTCACGAGACTGCCCCCACGCCGAGCGGCCTTCCGCTGCCGGCGCTCACCATCACTTCCAGGGGCTTCCCATGATCAAGAATATTCCCGTCTCCGAGTCCGCCCACGCGCGCATCTCGACCGTCTCCATGTGGCTGTGCGTCGCCGCACTCATCGTGTTCACCACCGTGCTCGCATGGTCCGGCTTCAACGGCTGGCGCCAAGCCAGTGCCATCCTCAAGGACCACAGCGTCGTCGTCGCGCCGGTCAAGCTCGAGGACATCGAGGAGAAGAGCGGTCGCAAGGGTCGCACCACCTACACCTACCACTTCAGCTACACGTTCGAGGCCGGTGGCACCACGCACACGGGCACGTTCTCGACCTCCGAATCCAACTCGGAGCGCTACATGGAAGAAGACGCCACCGTGAAGGTGGCCTACGCCAACGCCGAGCCCTCGCGCTTCGAGCGTCTGGACCGGCTTGAGGCGAACAAGAGTCTCGGCAGCGTACTCAAGCGCTGGCTCATCACGCTCGTCATCAGCGGCGTGCTCGCCTTCGCCGCGCACCAGATCATCACGCGCCGCCTGTTCGTGGTCGATCCGCCCGCGACGACCGCATCGGCCTGAGCCCGGCATCGGAGCGGCGCATGACGACGATTGACATGGACGACGCGACCGGTAGGGTGGCCGGCTGCACCCTTCCCAACTTCGACGTCATGCCCGTCTCCGATTTCCCCGATCTGCTCGCCCAGCACATGCGCAGGATCCGGGCGAGCGCGGCCGGCGTGGCCAGCGAGATCGGCATCAGCCGCGAGGCGGTCAACAACTGGCGGCAAGGCCAGTCGCTGCCGAACCGCAAGCACCGCGACAAGGTGCTGGCCTGCGCGAACTACCTGCGCCTGACCGAGGTGGAGACCAACCAGCTGCTCGCCTCCGCGGGCTTCGAGGCGGAGTTCCCGGTCGAGGCGACGCGCACGCCGGCCGCGACCACCACGAGCCGGCCCGCGACACCTGCAGCCGTATCGGCACTCTTCGATCGCCTGCAGCAGCTGCGCCCGTATCCGGTCGCGCTGCTGCTGACCCAGGCGCACTGGGGCCAGCCGCCCGAGCGTGCGGCGATGCTGGCCGAGGCCGAGGCGCGCTACGGGAGCTCGCGCGTGCTGCATCTGCAGCCGCCTTTCAGTGCCGAGCCTGCAGCCGACACCTACTTCGCCGCCCTCGCCCACCAGTGCGGTTTCACCGGCGTCGATACCGATCACGCGTTCGAAGCCGAACTCGCGCGCCTGCTGCGCCATCCCGGGCCGCTGTTCTGCCTCGTCAGCCGTTTCGAGCAAGGCGCACCGGCACAGCGCGACCTGCTCGCCGGCATCCTGCGCAGCCTGAGCGAGATGTTCAGCGGCCAGCTGCACGTGCTGATCTGCGGCGGCGCCGCGCTGGCCGACCTCAAGTACCAGGGCGGTGACCTGTCGCTGCTCAACATCGCCGCGAGCGAAAGCTGGCCCGAGCTCACCGTCGCCGACGTGCAGCGCATGGCGCTCCCGCAAGCCGTCGACCCCGCGACCGCCGATCGCGCGCTGCGCCTGTCGGGCGGGCATCCGCTGCTCGCGAGTGCCGGGCTCACGCTGCTGCACGAATCCCCGAGCGAGAGCGATGACGCCCTCGTCGAACAGCTCGCCAGCCATCCGCCGCTTTGGCAGGCCTTCCTGCCGCTGCTCGAAACGCCCGCGCACCGCACGCCGATCCGCGAGTGGCTGGCCAAACCGCGGCTCGCGCCGGCGCGCCCGTACCTGCTCGATCCGCTGCTGCGCAGCCTGTACTGGCACAACCTGCTCGTGGCGCGTCGCCATGCCGATGGCCTGTGGCTCGAATGGCGCTGCGCGGCGATCCGCGAAGCCGGCCTGCTGATCGCGCGCAGCCTCGACGACGCGCAGGCATGAGCACCGATTCCCGTTCGCGCGCGTGGCGCTGGCTGCGCCCCGTGCTCATCGCCGCGGTCACCTGGTTCGTCGGCAGCGCGCTGTTCGCGCCGTGGCTCAACCCATGGCTCACGTGGAAGATGCAGCGCGACGGCGAGACCATCATGCTGCTGCAGCGCGCGCACATCGACCTCATGCTCGCGCGCGAGGAAGCGCATTCCGACTGGCTCATCGAGAAGCGCTGGCCCAAGGAGGCGCGTGTGCCGGGCGTGCACGATCCCGCCGAGGCCGTGTGGACGATCGACGTGCCCGCCGAATTTGAGGTGCGCTTCCGTTACACGGATCTTTTCCCCGCACACTCGGGCCTGCGCGGCACCGCGCTGATCCTGCGCATCGATCCGCAGACGCAGGTCTGGAGTTGTCGCCCCGGCACACCCGCACCTCCGGCCAGCCTCACACCGATGGACTGCCGCGTATCCCAACCGTGGACACTCGTGGATGTCCTCACGCTCGTGCTCGTGCTCGCGTTCGTCGCGATGGCCGGCGTGGCCGTGCTCGTGTTCGTCGCGCGTCCCGCGGCGATCCTCTCGATCCGCGATCCGCAGCGCGTGCTTCGCCATCCGCTCGAGGGCCTGCCCACGCTCGATCGCCACCTCGGTTGGCTGCGCCATCGCAGCCAGCTGCTGCTCGCCGCCGGCGTGCCGACGATCCGCTGGCGCGAGGCCTTGCGCCACGTCGCCGACGATGCCGAGCACCGCGCGACACGCCTCGCCACGCGCATCGAGGCACGTTCGATCCGCGCCAAGGACTGGGCCTTGCCCGGCCACGTCCATGCCTGGACCCTGCCCGCCTCGCTGCCGGTCGCGCTCGAGCGCCTGTGGCTGTACCAGCCCGATCCGACGCTGCCCGCCGAGGACATCGTGCGCCGCCTGCGCGAGCTGCCGAACGGCCAGGATGTCGTGCTCGTGCTGAGCCCCTCGGTCGATCACGACACGGCCCTGCGCGCATTCGCGAACGATCCGGCCAACCTCTGCGTGTGCGCGGACCAGGCCACGCAGACCGAATGGCTGCTGCAGCCTTCGGCGACCGACGTGTTGGTCAACCTGCTCGCGCGGCAGCTGCGCGTCACGCGCATCTCGCCGTACCAGACGCGTGGCGGCGTCACGCGACCGTCGGCGTTCTTCGGCCGCGAATCGCTGCTCGCGCGCGTGCTGCATCGCGAGCCCGGCAACTACCTGCTCGTCGGCGGACGCCAGCTCGGCAAGACCAGCCTCATGAAGGCGATCGAGCGCCGCTTCGAAGGCCATCCGCGCGTATGCTGCCACTACCTGTCGCTGCGCGACCATCGCCTGTTCGAGCGCATCGCCGCCGACCTGCGCCTGCCCGCCGACACGCCGATCGATGCCCTGGTCGACGCGCTCGCCGAACGCGCCGGCGGCCGCCGCCTGTTGCTGCTGATCGACGAGACCGATCTCTTCATGCGCCACGAGGCGCAGCACCAGTACGCGCAGCTCAACGCCTTGCGCGCGCTGAGCGAGGAAGGCCGCTGCCACTTCATGCTGGCCGGCTTCTGGGATCTGTACGAGGCCGCGATGCTCGACTACGCCTCGCCGATCCGCAACTTCGGCGAGATCATCCACCTCGGCGGCCTCGAGCGCGACGCCTGCGTGGCGCTCGCCACCGAACCGCTCGCGCGCCTCGGCGTACGCTTCACCGACGCGACGCTACCCGAGTTTCTCGCCACCACCTGCGGCCAGCGCGCCAACCTCGTCGCGATCGCCTGCCAACAGGTGCTCGAACACCTCGAACGCCACCAGCGCCTCGTCGACCCGCGCCGCCTGCACCAGGCCCTGCAGTCCGAAGCGATGGCCGACGCGCTCGCCGGCTGGGCCCGCCTCAGCCCCGATCCCGTCGCGTGCCAGATCGACCGCATCCTCGTCTACCGCGTCGCCCAGGCCTTCCACGCCGCGCGAAGCGACGCCGCCCCGATCACCCTCGCCAGCCTGCTCGCCGACTTCGACACCGCCGGCATCGCCCTCGAAGCCGAGATGCTCCGCCGCTCCCTCGCCCGCCTGCAGCTCGCCTACGTGCTCAAGCGCGAGAACGACGGCGAACACGTCGTGTTCGCGGTGCCGCTGTTCGCCTCGCAGTTCCATGCGGGAGAAGTGGATGCGTTGTTGGGGAGGGAGCTTGCGTCGCTGGGGGATGCGTTGCGTGGGCAGGACGGTTGAGTCCCACGCCCCTGCGAGTCACCCATGCTCCCTGTTTCGACACCGATGCCGTGCGCGCCATTCCGGCGGAACGCGTAGGCAGAGCACGCAGCTCGTCGAGGCTTATCCAGCACCCGCGATTCGCGCCAGCGTCTCTTCGAGCTGCTGACGATCCGCCTCGCGCTTCGCACTCGTGCGTTGCGCCAGGTTGTGCAGCTTGCGTCGAACGCCGGGCAGCTCGGCCGCATGGGCACGTCCGATCACGCCGAAATCCGGCTGCTCATCCTCGATGGATCGCAGGAAAGCGCGCGACGGCGCATCCAGCCATGTCGCCACGCGCGAGAGCAGTCGCTCGCGGCTTTCCAGCAAGGCTGCAGCCTCGATCGGCTCGGCCGTCATGCCCTTGAACTGGGCCTCGAACGTGGCCTCGAAATCCGCAGGCATGCGCGGTGCGAGCATCTCCGATGCCGGCTTGGGACTGCAGGTCAGGTACACGAGAAACGTGCGCCACAGGTCGGCATCCGTTCGATCGTCCTCCAGCAGCAAACCCACATCGAAAAGATCACGCGGATGCTGCCGTGACAGCGCAGCCGCGAGCTTGCCGGCGTAGAGGTCGGCGAAATCCAGCACCTGCGCCTCGGCAAAGCCGAAGGCCTCCTCCACCCGTGGCCGCACCACCATGGTCCGCACCGCATGCACCGCGCCGCGCATGACCGGCGTGGTTTCGATCTGCACACGCGCACGACCGCGGCTGGCGATCAGGCGATTGATCACACCGCGCTCACCCGCCGAGACCTGCACCTGCAACTTCAGCGGCCGCGCGCGAAGTACGTCGGCCAACCGTCGAAGCGCTTCGGCGATCGACGCTGCGTCCTCGGCGTAGTCATGCACGGGCAGCCACGTCAGATCGATGTCCACCGACAAGCGCGGAAGATCGTGCTCGAAGAGGTTGATGGCCGTACCGCCCTTGAGCGCGAAGCGTGGCTCCTGCGCGAGAATGGGCAGCACCTCGACGAGCAGCCTCACGCGGTCCGTGTAGCGCCTGTCCCAACGATCAAGCCAAGTGCTCATCGAGATCTCCTGGCAAGGTGATCTGGTAGGTCGGATGCAGGCGCCCGCCGGGAACCAGCGCACGCTTTCCCCGGCCCAGATCCACATCCTCGAGCGGCACGCGCGGCAACCACGCATGCCGATGGCGATCCGCCAGCGCCAGGAACAACCGCTTGGCCTTGATGCTGCGACAGTGGTGCAGCATCAGGGCGACTCGCTGCGGCCTCAGCGTGGTCATCGCCTGCATCAGCGCATCAGCCTCGTAGACGCCTGCCGCGTCCGATACGCCGTCGCAGAGTTCCAGCATGGCCCGCTCGGGCGTCGAACACACCAGAGCATCGAGCCCGGAGGCGACGGAGTGCCATGTCAGCCCAACCTCCGACAACACCTTCTCGGAGGCTTCCGCCGCTGGCACGGCCGGCAGATCGAACGGCCCCTTGCCCATGAACTCGAAGCCTTGCTCGAGCGGCAACTTGCCCAGCCATCCAGGCGGTGACTGCGGCCCGTACAGCGTGATCGCCCCGGCATCGCCCAGACGCAAGTAGTGCTCGTGCCCCTGAAGAGCCAATGCAGAACGCCCCCCGACATGCAGCGGCAAACCCTCGCCGACCTGCAGGCTGCGGACCACGCCGTCCCACTGCAGCCGCCCACCTGCGCGCATGTAGACCCCACGCGCTGGCGAGACCAGCCAACCGCTGCCCACATAGCGCGCAACGAGGCTATTGGAGTAGTCATGCGCCCGCAGCCAGCGGCTGGAGACAAGACGCGTGTCACCCAATTCGGCCAGCAGACGGTTCAGCTTTCCTGAATTTCGAGCACTCATGGAGTGCAAAATAGCAGATTCTTAAACCGGAGCACAAAGCCCAACTGGTTTGAGATTGGCTTGGAAAGATCACTCAGAGTGACCTTTCAGGCCTGTACGCTCGCACCAAGCGAGCTAACGCGGTGATGCCGATGCCATCGTCGGCCCGGCCCGCCTCAGCCCCGATCCCGTCGCGCGCCAGATCGACCGCATCCTCTTCTACCGCGTCGCTCAGGCTTTCCACGCCACGCGAAGCGAAACCGCCCCGATCACCCTCGTCAGCCTGCTCGCCAACTTCGACAACGCCGGCATCACCCTCGAAGCCGAGATGCTCCTTCGCTCCCTCGCACGCCTGCAACTCGTCTACGTGCTGAAACGACGAACACGTCGTGTTCGCGGTGCCACTCTTCGCACCGCAGTTCTCTGTGGGGAAGTGGATACATTGTTGGGGAGGGAGATGGTGTCTTTGAGTGAGGTGTTGTCGCCAACAGCAAACTAACCCAATCAATCCCACACCGAAGCACTTGACGCCGCACCATAAAAATGTGGCATTTTATAGGGACGGCTGAGGAGGCAGCGATGGAATCGCTTGACAGTTGGGACCCAAACGAATGGGAAGAGCATGTCCACAGTTTGCTGTCCGACAGGCATGGTCCACTTGAAGTACAGCCAGTACCAGCTCGGCACAAAGGCGACTGGGGTGTGGACTACTACAGCCTTTCTGCAGGCGCGGCCTATCAGTGCTATGCCGTTCAAGAGCCATGCACCGTCTCGGATCGCGCATCAAAGCAAATATCAAAAATTACAGGTGACCTAGCTAAGTTCTGCAACAACAGGAAAAAATTATCCGCACTGTTCGGAGAAACGGTCATCGATCGATGGGCGTTGATTGTGCCAATTCACGATAGCGTTTCCGTCAACGTACACCTTACAAAAAAAGCGGCCGACGTAAGATCTTCAAATTTACCGTACACATCCGCCAATTTTCAAGCCCTTATTCAATGCCCTAAAAGTTTTACTCCCGATTCGGTTAGAGCTGCCGAGGCTCGCCGTCTTGTACAGAGAGTTATTGGCCAACAAGCAACCTCGGACGAACGGAGATCTTGGGCTGCCAACCAAATTTCGCTGGTCAAGAATCTACAATTTAAGCTAGCGAAGCGCGTACCCGCAACCGGATCAATCGATGAAGGAATAGACGAAACCATCGGCTGGTTCTTAACCGGACAAAACCTTTTAGAAACTCTTCGAGGCAAAGCTCCTTTTGTATACGATCAAGTTTCCAGCGCAATATCTCAACGCCTTGAAATTCTAAAATTCGCTGGTCCCCCGACAGCTACTCCTGCTGACTTGTTTCTTAGGTCAGAATTTGACGGACTGAAATCCGAACTGAGGAAGGTCGCTCCTACTCTTTCCGAAGAAAACATACACATCATCACAATAGGCGCTCTCGCCGAATGGCTCCTTAGGTGCCCACTGGATTTCCCGCCGTATGTCTAACACCGACTCACATTTTTTTGGATCAACTTCTTGATGGTCCTTTCAAGCTCACCAGTCAACCCGAGCCAGTGCCCGGCGATTTGCGACTAAGCTGGGGGCTCGCCTTCGTCATCCTTCTGTTGGGTCACTCAAAGGCTAACAAGGCGTCCATACAAAAGCTTCACTTCTTGGCGCATGCTGCACGCACTCCAGAATCAAGATATGAGACGCGACTGGTCTTTACTGGAGACAGACCGGCATCTTACCTAGCAATACGAATCGAACCATGGCTCAACAGAGCGTTGACGCTGGCAGCCGCGAAAAGTCTGATCTCTCTACCGAAAGGTAAAGTAGCAGCACTTACCGCTCTGGGCGTGGCCATGCATGAAATAATAAGCAAAGAAGGACATCTATTTTCCGAAGAAAAATCTTTTCTCAAGGAAATAAGTAAACAAGCCACCGAGGCGGCTGTCGCCCGATTGCTTCGCATGGAGAGCCCATAGTATGTCATTTAAACTTCGTCACTTGCGACTTCGCATCGAGACAATGGCAGGCACCTATGGAGCCGACATCCCTTTCAAACCCGGCCTAAACGTGCTTTGGGCAGACAACACAATGGGAAAATCTACGTGCCTTCAAGCCGTATTATACGTATTAGGCATGGAACGGATGTTAGGTCCGCGTCGTGAGATACCGCTGACTTACGTTATGACCAGTCATCTTGATGATCCTAGCACTGGCGAGAAGCATAGTGTATTGGAGTCCTCGGCATTTCTGGAGCTTGAAAATAGTGCCGGCGAAATTATAACGATTCGTCGTGCAGTTAAATCTGAAACAGATTCTAAGCTCATAAATGTGTACCTAGGGCCAGCCTTAACTACTCCGTCGGAGCACTACAACCAAAAAGATTTCTTCGTCTCGGATCCAGGCGCTGCACAGCGAGATGCAGGCTTTCATAAGATGTTTATGGATTTTCTAGGCTGGAAATTACCTAAAGTAAAAAAATATGATGGCGGCGAAACCACGCTCTATCTAGAAACTCTTTTTCCACTCTTTTATGTTGAGCAGAAAGCCGGGTGGTCAGCGATACCGGCCGCGTTTCCTACTTACTTTCAGATCCGCGAGGTCGGACGGCGAGCCGTCGAGTTCATTATGGGCTTGGATACTCACGAGCTTGAACTAAAGAAGCAACAGCTTGAGCTTGATATTTCAGCGAACAAAGCCGAGTGGATTATTAAGCGAGACGAAGCGATTTCACTAGCTCGCCTCATAGGAGGGAGATTAGACGGAATTTCTCCAAACCCCATGCTTTCGATTGCGGAGTTGGAGAGAGCCTCTCTGCTTCTTCCGGACAATCAGGAGTGGCGCACGCTAGATCAGGAAATTCATGTAGTTCGAAACCTGCTTCTGGATATCGCCGAAGCTAGTGTGCCATCGGTGGCAGACGTAGCCCCCGAACTCATGAAAGAAATTAATAATCTCAATGAAAAAATCACAGCCATTAATAATGATCGAAATAGAATTTTTCGTTTCGTTCAAATCGAACTATCTCAGAAGAAGGCATCTGAAGTACGCATAAAAGCGCTCGATGAAGATTTGAAGAAAAATCAAGATGCTCAAAAGATTAGGAACTTCGGCTCACTTCTCAGCGAAACTCTTGTCTTACATCAATGTCCCACATGCGAACAACCGCTTGCCGACACTTTACTACCTCAGGTGATCGGCGCCTCGGTGATGCCTGTTGAAGACAATATCGAATATATTAAAGCTCAAAAAATCATTTTTCAGCAGGCTCTTGCTCAGTCAGAGTTGTCCATTCAAGAATCCGAGCGGGCTTTGGCAATACGAACCGAAGAACTCAACGCTTTAGGTTTTCGCTTGAGGGCGCTACGCGCGGACATAACTGCCCCTGCCAATGCAGCGTCTACTTCAGCCATTGAGCAGCGCATCCGACTAGAGACTAGACTTGTAAATCTTCAGGATGTCCAGTTGAGACTGGGCGAGGTTAAGCTTGGTCTGCAAGTTATTTCGGAGCAACACAAGACTCTCTTAAACGAGAAAGAACTTTTGCCGAAAGATCGTTTTTCAGAGGAAGATCGAAGTAAAATGAAAGCGTTGACTGAACTAATACGGCAACAAGCAGTAGCTTATGGGTTCACCACTTTTCCAGCCTTCGAGATTGACATTGCCGAGGATTCTTTTAGGCCGGAAAAGCAGGGCTTTGAGATTGGCTTTGAGCTTTCTGCAAGTGATGCGATCCGCCTCAAATGGGCATATCAGCTAGCTCTCCTAGAGCTTGATAGGACGCAGAAGACAAACCACCCAGGCGTACTTTTTTTTGATGAACCAAGACAGCAAGAGACCAAGAAGGCCAGTGTTGAGCATCTCTTCAAACGTGCCGTCAACGCAATGAGCAGCGGGCAACAAGTTATCTTTGCAACCAGCGAAGACCGTGAACAGGTTGAGAGCTTTCTTCTAGGCTTGGACTGCAATCTGGTAGCTTTCGAAGGAAAAATCGTCCAACGAATTGGAGGTTTATAAGCATTCAGAACAAGCACTTGCCATGCAACAAGACTTCTGACAAGAAACTTCAACCCTAAGAGGAAAATTGCACCACACTCTCAAGCCTAGGGATCGCCGTCCTGAAAGCCTTGGGACAAGTTTAATGCCGCGGCAAAGACTGCAGAGTCACTCCCACTCGATCATAAATAGTCAAAAAACAACCATATAAATCAACGCCTTACCAAAGGCATCTCTATAAGTGCCATGAACAATACCACGCTCAGCTCCACAGCACTTGGATGACGCCAAGGCTTCAGGGCAACCTCGCAGCGCCCTGACGCTGCCGAAGGCTGTCCGCCCAGGCCGCCAAGGTATCAATCTCCGCTGTCAGTGTCTCTGGCCTCGGCAGCGGGCGGTTCAACGCAGCGGCGGCGCTGTGCAGCAGCTCGGAACAGCGGCCAAAGCCGTCACGCATGGCCTCGCAGTCGGGAACCGTGATCGCGGTCAGCTTGACCAAGCCAGGCGTCTTCACTTCGTTGGACAGCCGCCGGATGACGTGCCCGACAGCTTCTTCAACCGCGATCTCCCACGTATCGCGCAACGTCGCGGCGATGGATTTGACGGACTTTCGCCACTCGTCTTGATTGCCTTGCTCGAAATGGTAGCGTTCACCGGCAAGCTGATTGCTCAGACTTGTGGTGATGTCACTGACCCGACGCGCTTTGAATGGCGGCTCGCTGCGGCAGAAGCCTGCCTTGTCAGCACCTCGGCTGATGGAGCTAATCGCAACCGGCGGCTTTGGCTGCGCATCGTCAGCCGCGCGGTTCAGCTCGAACAGAAACGCAAGATCATGGGTGAAGACGATGACCTGGCGATGAGCGGCCTCAGCAACCAGGCGTTTAGCTACGGCCTCCCGGTGCATGTGGTCGAGCGAGGAAACGGGATCGTCAAAGACGATGCCAGACTTGTTTTCGGTGGTGGCGAGTTCGGCCATGAACGCGGCCAAGGCAACACAGCGATGCTCGCCCTCGCTCAAAACCTGTCCCACCGCAGCCGTGGGCTTCCGTGTAAGTGCGACCTTGAAGCGAGGGATGCCCTGAACGCTGTTTTGCTGTCGAAGCTCCACAGCGAGGCCAGCAATCTCGAAGCTCGCCACCTCGCGAGCAAATTGCGCGCGTAGCGCGTCCGTCACCAAAGCCTGAGCGATCTCGGTGCTCTTGGTGGTGACGCGGTTGGTAGCAGTGTCCCGCTGGGCCGTCTCAAGCAGTGCGATTTTCTTCTGTCGTTCGATTTCGGCGAGAACATCGGCTTTGATGCCACCAAGCCATTGCCGATCCACAAGCTCGGCCTTTTCGGTAAGCAAGGCGGCGCGAGCTGGAGAGCCAGCCTCCGCGGCAAGGGCGTTCGCCCGAGTCTCGATGCCCGCTGCTTGATCGACCAGTGCCTGACGCGAATATTCCGTAACGGGCACGTCAATAGCGGCGCTTGGATTTGCGTGGCGTCGCCTGATCTGGCGATGACGCCACAGGGCGCGAAGGGTCGCGCCCCTGATCTCCATCGCCAAGGCATCCTGGCGCAGTTCGTCGCGGACGGTTGCCACAATGTTCGCCAGCTCGGCCAACGAAACAGCCTCACCCTTGAACGTTGCCAGCGCCCTGTCGTATGCGACGCGCGCAGCGTCGGCACGTTGCTGGCTGTCGTCGCGCACAAAAGCCTCGAAGCGATTGAGCCGATCAGCGGCGACGGGCGTCAATTCCTGCTGGCAAAGCACGCATACGCTGCCGGGGTCTGTGACGGGGAATCGCCGTTCGGGATAGGCTTCCGCGTCAGAAAATGCTCGGGCACTGGCCCATAGCGCCTGCCAAACCTCCGACCCAATCTGCGGCAACGGTTCGTCGCGGAAAAGCGCACTGGAAGCAGCTTCTGCCGCCCGGCGTGCGGCATCGCTATCAACGGCAAGGCGGCGCAGGTTATTGGCGGAATCGTCGCTGATTGAAGCAAATAGCCGATCCAGGCGCGCAATGTGCCCGTCAACCTTGGCCTTCATCGCCGCAAGCTGACGCGCCGCGCGAGCCGGATCACCTGCCAGGTCCGCCGTGAGCTGCGCCAATCGGTCTTGCTCTGCTTGCGTGAGCGCTGCCAACGCTTCGACCGTCGCCGGCGCAGTGTTGGCGGTGATTCGGGCCATGAGCTTGCCGACCGCTGTGTCCCGGCTGCATGCCGGGGTCCTGATCGCTTCGGGCGTTTGCGCCTTTATCTGCGCGATCTCGGCTGCCAGCTTATCCTTGACCGACTTGCAGAGCTGCGCCAGCGCACCTAGCAGCTTGAGCGGAAACGGCGTGTAAGCCACGTCATTCGTATCGTCCACGTGGACGTTCGCGGTACGGGAATCGAACACGCTGATGCCTGAAAGCGCGTTGTCGGCAGCCTGACCAAGCTGCCAAGCGCAAGTGCGGTTCTGGCCGCTGATCGCGTATTCAATAGTGGCGCTCGGCGTGCCTGGCGCAGCGTCATAGATGTCGGGGGCGATTTCCTCGGCTCGGCCAGACATACGGGCGCGACATACCTTCTTGAGAATCCGCGCGTAGCCGGATTTTCCCGATCCGTTGTCGCCATAGATGATCGTCAAACCGACGCGGTGGAGTGTCAGCCGTTGGTCGGGAGCCAGGGCGTTGACATGCCGGACTCCATGCACCTGCCGCAGATAGACTTCCCCCTGATCGCGGTTCGGGCCGCGAAGGTGCCCAGCTTCCAGCGGGACCGCCGGATTGTCGCCCTTGCAGATGGAAGCCAGCTCGTCGATCTCGGCCGGCTCCAGAGCCGCTTGCGTTGCAAGTCGGCGCAGTGCGTCGCGCTGCCAGCCGGGACTATCAGCAGACCACGCAAGGATGTTGGCGAGCGCCTCTGCTTCCGTCGTCATAGACCTTTGCCTCGCGGTTCGCACTCGCTAGCTGTGCCAGTGCTCGCCAAGCGCCTGCTCACGGCTTCCGACAGCGTCTCACCAGGCCGCCAGCCGAACAGCTCGGAGATGCTTGCGGTCCTCGCGTGGCCAGGCGGTTCGAATTCGTAGCCGGCCGCGATCAATTCGGCCTCGACTTCCTCGGTGATGAAGAACGGCTCAGCCTGTTCTTCCTGATGAGTCTTCGTCATGCTGCTTCCTCCTGGCGTTCATCCTGGCCTACGGCCAGGGCTATTCATGCATTTGCACTGCCCTATGCCTTCACCAGCTTCGCAGCCTTGGGATCGTAGATGTAGCCGGTGATGCTGCCATCCTTGATGCGCGCGACGGCCTCGTCGATAACGAACAGCGGAACAAGAAACCACTCCTCGGGCTGCACGGGGTGACCGAAGCGGTCATTGATAGTGATGTTCAACCGTGCGGTCGCGAACAGCCTGTGGAACAGGTTCTCCATCCGAATGCGATTGATCCCCGCGAGCTTGTAGGTCGCAACGACCTCGACCTTTGCCAGCAGATATGTCGCTTCGTTCTCGGCGTTGGCGATGCGCGTTTCAACCCTGCCGCCCGTCACGCCCATCTTGTGGATGATGTCGCGGTGCTGGGCGACGTAGGGATGATCGGACAGGGAGCGCAGGACGTAGATCGTGCCGCTTTCCACATCATCCGCCTCAAGCTCGCCGCCAAAGGAGAGTTGCCCGCTCTCGGGCGAGGCCAGCCGCCGCGCGGCAGGGTCGTTGTAGAACGCACGCTGGAGCGAGCGCAGCAGCAAATTGCTTTCGGTGCCGTTGGAGAAGATGAGGCGCAGGCGGCGGTCCACCTCCCCGGCGGTGGTTTTCAACGGCTCGCCGACCTCGGCAACGTAGAGAGTAAGGCCATCGAGAACGAAAAAGTCCCCGGCTTCAATCGCACGGCGACCCGCTTCGATGGGCTGGGACTGGCGCATACCGGTCTTGACTTCCGCTTGCACGCGCTCGAACAAGGGCCGGAAGGTTTCGAAGTCCTCGCAGGGCTTGCGATCCGCGACCTCCTCGGCGGCGCGCTTTTCGGCGCTGGTACGGACATGGCGCAAGACCGTGATGTCGTCCGCGCCGGCAACATCCGCTAGTTCGGCAGCCAGGTCGTCGATGTCGATAGTTTCGTCCGCTGAAGCGGCAACGGTCGATGCCCCAGCAAGCAAGCCCTGATGGTCCAGCGGCTCAATCAAGGTGCGGCAATCCGGTAGCGCGCGTAGACGGTCGAGCCGCACGGCATATAGGCGCTCGAATATGTCGCGGTCTTCGCCATGCTGAGGCGCACGCCCGTGCTGCTCTGTGAAGCGTTGGATTTCCTCGAAGCCGGCAATGACACGCTCCTCGCTGGCTGGGCGGCCATTTTTCTTCTCAGGCGGCGCGAACTCGGCCAGCTCTGCCGCCAGGTCGTCAAGATCGGAGTTACTCATAGCGTCCCTCCGCCCTGAACCGCATGAAGGCGGCCGCACCTTCGGCAAGGTGCTTTTCCCAGGCGTCCTGCGAGGTAACCGATGGAGCCCTCCCACGTTCGCGTTTGAACTCAACCGCGCGCTTGGCGATCACTTTGGCATCTTCAGGCGTGATAGAGGTGCGTTTGGCCGAGATGGCCGCCGCGACCTGCTTCAAGCTGTCCTCGCTCATTGTCTTGGCGAGGATGGCATAGGCTTCGCCAAAGGGGTTGATGCGGTCGATGAGGTCAATGTCCAGCTCGCGCACGTCCATCGCAAAGCGGCGCACGCCATCGATCAGGGCGGTGTTGGGCGATCCGTCGCTCTCGCCTTCGGTGACAAGCCGCTTGGCCTGCTGCGTAAGGTTGAGGGCGGCGATGGCGTGCTGGCGTACCGCCTCCTGATCTTCAGCGTCAAGCTCGGGATATTTGTCCTTGATGATCTTGCCCATGCGAACCTGCGTGAGCTCCTCGGGAACCAGCTCTTCGTCGAACAAGCCACGCTCGATGGTGTGCTTGTCCTGCACGAAAGCCGCGATCACTTCGTTCAAGTCTTCCTGGCAGATGCGCGCTGCCTCTTTGCTCTTGGGTTCGGCGAGGCCCTTGATCTCGATCTGGTAGGCCCCTGTCTGCTCATTGACACCGATGTTGCAGCGGTCCGGGTCATAGCCACCCTCGCCATAATTAAAGCCTGGCGTCGGGCCGCTGTCGGGATTCTTGGGCTTGAACTCGAAGCGCGGAGCGAGAACCTGCTCCATCAGCAGACTCGCCGCGATGGCCTTCAACGTATCGTTAATGGCCTCGGTGACCGCTTCCTCGGTCGCGTCCGGCTCGGCGATAAGGTTGGTGAACCTCGCGCGAGTCTTTCCAGGCGCATCTCGGGTGGCACGACCAATGATCTGAACGATCTCGGTCAAGCTGGCACGGTAGCCCACGGTCAGCGCGTGTTCGCACCAAATCCAGTCGAAGCCTTCCTTCGCCATACCCAGCGCGATGATGATGTCCACATGGTCGCGATTGTTCTTCTGAGCCGGGTCTTTCAACGCGGCGGACACTCGGTCGCGCTTCGAGGCATCGTCATCGACCAGATCAGCGATGCGCAACACGCGGTCATCGGGGAGCTTAACGAGCTGGAACCCTGTGGTGGCGTCGATGCCATGCCACTCCCCCAGCGCCTCGATGATGTGCTCCACCTCGCGCATTTTGTCCTTCGTGCTTTCGCGCGAATTGACGTTGGGGATGTGGATGATGGTCTTCTCAACAGGGTCGAGGACATTGAGAATGTCATCGACATAAGGCCCGCTGTAGAAGAAATAGCCGATGTCGAGTTGCTTGAGGTACTCGTAGCCGTTGAGCTGTTCGTAGTAGGTGTAGGTAACGGTATCGAATTTCGACTCGTCGTGCGGAGCGAGGACGGCCTCCGCGTCGCCCCGGAAGTAGGAGCCGGTCATGGCGACGATGTGCGTCTTGTCTCGCGCGATGAACTGGCCCAGGTGCGTGCCCAGCTTGTTGTCGGGGTTGGCCGAAACGTGATGAAACTCATCGACGGCGATCAGACGGTCGTCGAACGCCTCGATGCCATAGGCATCGACCGCGAATCGGAAAGTGGCGTGCGTGCAGACCAGCACCTTGTCGTCGCCTTCGAGGAACGCGCCGAGGGACTTGACCTTACCGCCGTTGTCGTTGCCTGGCGCATTGCACAAGTTCCACTTTGGCTCGACGTGCCAATCAGCCCAGAAGCCGTACTTTGACAGCGGCTCATCGTTGAAGCTGGCCCCGATGGACTTCTCGGGCACGACGATGATGGCTTGCCTCAAGCCCTGGTTCTGCAATTTGTCGAGCGCCACGAACATCAGGGCGCGACTCTTACCCGAAGCGGGCGGCGACTTGATGAGCAGGTACTGCTCGCCCCGCTTGTCATAGGCCCGCTCCTGCATCGGACGCATACCGAGCGCATTAGCCTTGGTTGATGCACCGTTACGCGCATACGTAACAGATACGGAGGGGACGCTCCGAGGTTTGATGTTGTTCATGAGGAAGGTCTCGCTTCGGTGCTGCGTTGTGCCGGCTTTGCTGTCATGTGATATGGCCATAACGCCTGCCGCTGTTCATGACACGAACCTCCGCCAGACGGTCACCGAAAGATGTTTCGAAATCGTCCGCCTCCAATGCCCTCATGACGAATCGGCCTTCGGCTCGTTGGAACAAAAGGACCTTGCCATCGTAGATGTCGAAACCATGCGTTTCCGGGATAGGCAGCGAGATCTTCTCCATCATGTTGTTCCCTAGACGGAGGTTATTCGCTACGGGTTCGCCAGTCGGAGTTTCGAAGACAACCTGCCCGATGACGGAGTTGGCTGGCAGGTCGGCCGGAGGGTTAAACCCAAAATATCTGGACATTCCCCGAGGAAAGTCGATCTGGTTACCTGGGCGGTGAGGCCCGCGATTCTTGGTGACATACCCTGCTTCGATCCAGAAGACAGGTGTCGCAGCATGGTCGACTTCGACGTTGGGCTGGTTCTCAACGACTCGCCGAAAAAAGGAGGTACTCCATCGCTCCTCGTAAACATCCAAGATATCGGCAACAGGTGTGGCCTGTTCCCATAGAAGTTCGGCTGCTACGAGGGTGGGACGGAGCACTACGTCGAACTCGTTGATGCCATGCGTGATAACGGAGGCACCGGCTTCGACGCTCTTGCGAAGGCCATTCGACGAAAAGTTTCCGGAACCAACAACTGCACCAGACCGCTCGGCCTCTTGGTTCAGCAGCATGGCCATCTTGGCGTGAAAATCGCGCCGGGGGACAAAACCGCTTTGGTCTAAAACATACATCCCATCGTGAATCCTGACGTCCACGTTCGGTCGCGAACACAACAATCGAAGGGCTTGCGGCTGAGTGCGACCATAGTCAATGCCAAAGAGCCATCGCGAAGGTGTATCTGCCCAGAAATTTCCGGCAAACGTCAAATCGAACAAGGCGGCGCCAGACTGGGTCGCATAGGCGTACAGCCCAAGGAAGTCGGTGGCCGCGATCTCTTCATGGATGCGTCGGATCTCCGATATCGTGGTCGGTGCATTCGCGTCGCGGTGTAGGAAAGTCGAAAGATTCAAGATGCCCCCCAATTACGCTCGTTTGACTCGGCGCTGCCCGGCACCCGCTTGACCGGACATGCGTGAATAGAGCTCAAAGAGTTTTTCAAGGCGCTCCGTGTCATTCTTGAATAAGCGACCTATATAGATTCTCTCCACAACTTCATCGTTACGCTCATGTGCGCGAAGTAGATCGGTCGGCATTGCGTCAGGCGCATAGAGTTCGGCAAGAGTCTGCGGGTAGTGGCGCTCACGCGCTAGCAGGATCTCTTGTGCGCATCTGGTGAGGTCATCGATATTCTTCTCTGTCAACTTAGGCAGTGGGAAGGTATTCCAGCCGATGGTGTTCGAATACCGGAAGTCGGTTTTCATTTTTCCGCACACGGTTGCAATCCACACGAGATGAAGTCGTGACGCCAACACCGCCAAGTTCCATAGCGGCGCGTCATACAGCGCGAACAAGAGATCGCTAACGATCACGCTGCCGTCTAAAAGGTCCACAGGCAGGTATGGTCGGCGCTCGGACGAGACTTTCGCCACGACAAGCGAATGCTGCTTAGCGGTACCGGCAATTTGGACGAAGCGATGAGGCCGTGCCGCGAAGTCGCGGGTAGAACTGGCAGCACTTGATAGGCGAAAATCCCGTACTTGGTCCAACACCGTCTTCAGGTAGGGGTGTTGCTGCGCATAAGGCGCATCGTCGTCCTCAATCCACAGGCACCACCGAGGTTTTCCCTGGATCATCTGTTCAGAGCCCATGTACGGGCGAACGAAGCGTTCGAGTTCGGGGTGCTGCATCAGCACACGTGCTCGTTCCTCGCCGTCCAAAACAAATGCACCACCATCACGCGGCATGTTGCCAAACAGCATGGGCGATACAGATGAAATCGGTCGACGCTCCTGCTCCACCGAGTTGACGCGCCCCGGCACAAGGTAGGCATTGATATAGTCAACTTGCCGCTCCTGCACGGAGCCATCCTCACTCACGGAGAACAACCTTTTAATAGGTTGTGGCGTGGATGAAATACCCACGATGGCCACAGTCACACCAGCGTTATTGCTTGCGAGATTGGTCCACTTGAAGGATGTGTGCGCGAATACGATCTGGTGTCCGGTGTTAAAAATTGCAGGCCACAAAATAGGAACCTGCAAGCCTTGGCAGATTGAGTTGGTGGAAACGAAGGCAGTGGCCGCATTAGTGCGCTCGCCATATGCTGCAGCCTTCATGAACCACCCGGCAACGTAGTCCAGAGATTTCCACGCGACACCAATGCGTTCGAAGATCGCCTTAAGCTCGCCCTTCTGTTCGTCTGACTGCCACTTGCTTCCCAGATACGGCGGGTTGCCACAAATATATGTTTCGCCCCCTTCGTTCTCGAAGTCGATCTGGGCTTGGTCCAACGGCGAGCTGAACAGGTCGTCCGCCTGCAACTTCACCCCCGTTCCAGTCGGCGGGCAAACGCTCAACCAATCAAGACGCAGCGCGTTGCCGCAGGTAATCCAGTTCTCATTGCGCAGGGGCAAGAACTCGGCCAGGGCCAGCTTCTGCCCTCGGTACAGCACGTCGCACTGGTACTCGGCGATGACCAGCGCAAGGCGGGCGATCTCCGCCGGGAAGTCGCGCAGCTCAATCCCGCGAAAGTTGGTGAGCGGGATGTCAGACGCGCGATCTGGTTCGCCGCGCCGCTTGTTGATCTCTGCCTCGATGGCACGCATCTCTTTGTAGGCGATAACAAGGAAGTTACCCGAGCCGCAGGCCGGGTCGAAAACTCGGATCTTGGCGATGCGCTTGCGCAGGTTGAGCAAGGTGCGCGGGTTGTCACCCGCCTCTTCTAGCTTTGCACGCAGGTCGTCGAGAAACAGCGGGTTCAGCACCTTCAGGATGTTGGGAACACTGGTGTAGTGCATCCCCAGCTCGCCGCGCTCCTCGTCCTCGGCGACGGCCTGGATCATCGATCCGAAGATGTCCGGGTTGATCTTGGTCCAGTCCAGCCCGCCGACGTGCAGCAGGTAGGACCGGGCGATCTTGCTGAATCGCGGCACTTCGTCGCCGCCAGAGAACAACTGCCCGTTGACGTAGGGGAAATCGTCGATATTGGCCCACCGGGGCAGCCCGGCGGCCGCCCGGTCTTCACGCTTGGTATTCATGGTGCGGAACAGCGTGGCGATGACCTCGTGCGTATTGGTCGAATCCCCCGCACTCATCCGCGCGACGGTCTCGGTGAACTTGCCCCTGCCGCCAAAGATATCGGTGTCCTCGGCGAAGAAGCAGAAGATCAGCCGCGCCATGAGCTTGTTCATGTCGTGGCGGCGCTCCGCTGTGCCCCAGGCCGGGTTGTCTTTCAACAATTCAACGTACAGCCGGTTCAGCCGACTGGTGGCCCGGATGTCGAAAGCGTTTTCACTGATCTGGCGGACGGTGCTGATGCCCGCCAGCGGCAGGAAGAAGCCGAAGTGATCGGGAAAGTCCTTGAAGGCGCAGGCGACGGTCTCGCCGCTGGTCAGGTCTTCGGCCTCGAAGTCCGCGCCGTCCGTAGCAAGGATGAACTTCGCCTTGGCCTTGGCCGTCGCAGGGCTGGCCTTGAGAGCGGCCAGCGTCTGCGTCACCCGCCCAGCGTCGCTGGTCAGAATGTGGATGTTGCTGGTCTGGAGAACACCGCCGAGGTCGGATTTGTTCGACGCCCCCGCACGCAGGCGCTTGATTGTCGTCGCCTTGTTGCCAAAGGCTTCAAGGAAGGCGTAGGGGAACTCTGCACGGTCGAAGGGCTGCTCCGCGAGGTCGGTGATGGCTTGTTCGATTTCTACGGCATTCATCGGCGTGCAGCCCCCCCTAGGGGCGAGGCCGCCAAGTTGCTATCGTTTTGCGGGGCGCTCATGTCTTGTCCTGCGTCTTCTCGGCTATCTGCGCGGCAATCCAGCGATCCAACTCGCTGCGACGAAACCGCCAGGTGCCGCCCAGCTTGAATCCCGGTATCTCCCCCTGCTGGGCCAGCCGGTATACGGTCTTCTTCCCTGCCTTGAGGTAGACCGCCACTTCATCCAGCGTGAGAATTTCGCTATCGGGTTGGTTCATTTCAGGCGGCTCGCTTGGTGTCGCGCGGCGAAGTCTTCCAAAGTTTGGCCAAGTTTACCATTTGAGCTGCCCGAATGAACCCGGAATCTCATGTGGCGAAGCCACAGATTCGGCCGGCGCTCCGCCCTGCGGCAAGTTCGCCACACCAGCTTGACGGCAACGCCATGTGCTTTGGCCGCCAGGTCGTAAATGGATTACGCCAAGAAGGTGGACGGCGTGTCTTTTTCCAAGGAAAGCAGGCAACGTAGTAGCCTGTGGCCTCATCTGGATGAGACGGGCTGAGCAATATCAGCGTAAGGCGTGCGATGGGCAAAGAGGAAACAGAGAAAGTGGATATGGAACATTGGCTACATGAACGGATCGGCCCAGCCTACGATGCGTTGAAGGCCGACCCAGGCCGCGCCGTTACCGCTGACCAGGTGCGCACCCGTCTGGCCGACATCGCCCAAGCTATCGAACTGGCCCGCCGCGTCGATGCGGACCTAGAATCCCTAACGCCCTTTGACCCGGCCGAAGACCTGACCACCGCCGAAGCCGTGGCCGCATTCTTGGCGGACGCCGAGGCCACGGCCGACCCGGCTTATATCGAGCACGCGCACCAGGTCGCGGCACGTGCGCGAACCATGCACGGCATCGCGTCGTGAGCGAGCTGGCCAGCATCGCCATTCCTGGCGGTGCTGCAGTTGGATCTCATCGCCGGAAATGACGATGCGAGATCCACGCCAAGGGGAAGAGTAAGGCGGGGCGTCATCGCCCCATCTGGCGATGCTCGAGCGCCGGCGCGCATCGCCACTTCCGACGATGCAGGCCCGGAGACAACAAGGGCAGCCATTGGCTGCCCTTGTTGTTCCTAGTATGTGGCTTACGCTGGGTGAAGCGACTGGCGCACGGCATTCAGTGCCTCACGGAAGTCCGCCGGCGTCGCTCGGCCCGTCTCGGCCTGGTAGAAGACGACCATGAAGGCATTGGCGACTGCTTCGGCCAGCGGCCCGAGCTGCCGGGCTGCATCCTGGTCAATCCAGTCTAGGGCCGCGAGCTGCACGGCCGCATGATGCACTGCCTGAGTTGCGTTGGTAGGATTCAAAGTTGCCATGATTCACCTCTCCATCAGGTGGGTTAATGGAAGTGTCGGCCGGCCCCACGCCGGCCGACGCGCCTTTCACGCCGGCGTCGGGCGATTCACGAAAGCAGCGACTTCATCATAGGGATCGGCCGCCTGATTACCGGCCTGCTCGCCGGCCAAGCTGTCGCCATCGAAGGCAGGAGCCTCTGCCGCAGTGCTGGCTCGGATCGCCGTTGCCACTTGGCCGCCGATCGTTTGGTCCATGCGTTCGTGGAAGCCCTCCGCAAGTTGCACCGCCTTGCCCCTGAGCACGGCACCCGCACCCTTCGCCAGCTCGCCGGCGGTGCCCGCAGCCAATGCTGCGGCACGAGTCAGGCCACTGCGGCCAGTGCTGCCTGGTGCGGCCTGCTGCCCCTGCCCAACACCGCCGGCTGAGGGCTTGGGTTCACTCTTGGCCGACTTGTCGGCACCGTCGCCGGTGCTGGTGGTCGAACTGCTGCCCTTGTCGCCGGCGCCGCCCTTGTCACCCCCCTTCAAGCCGGCCGAGCTGCTGCCGCCACCCGACGACGAGCCCCCGAAGCCCGCAGCCTGCGCGAAGGGCGATCCCCCTGCGCCGGCTGAGTCCTGACCGCCCGAAGCACCCGCGCCCCCCACGCTCGCCATCATGTCCATGCCCGCGCCGGCATCGCCGGTCGCGCTGCCTTGGGCCTTCTCGAAGGCGGCTTTGACGGCCGAAGCCCCGCCGGCGAGGTTGGCCGCGCCACTCATCACGGCAGCGCCGGCCATGCTTGCAGCGCCGGCCGCAACACTGGCAGCCCCCATCGCGGCACCAACAGCAGCGCCCGCACCGAAGTTGCCGATGCCACCGACGTTCCCAACGCCCGTACCGGAAATCACGCCGGCGACCAGCGGCGGCACGCGATTGACCAGCAGCAGCAACGCCAGGCAGAACACCAGCATCACGCCCAGCTCCTCGAAGTTCAGTGTGCCCTTGCTCATCTTGGCGTAGAAGCTGGACAGCAGATCATTCCCGATGCCAACAAGCAGCACCATCGTCATGATCTGCACGGCGACGCCCAGCACGGTCTTGTAGTAGTTGATCGCCATGTCGGAAGTCCAACGCGATCCGCCGAAGCCGAGGAAGAAGATGCCGGCATAGGACAGCAGCCAGGCTGACACGAGCAGCAGCAACATGTTCACGGCGATGACAGCCAGCAGAAGCAGGATGCCGGCGCTCAAGACCACGCCCACAAAGCTGTCGATGGGCGACCAGGCCGACAGGTTGTTGATGGCCTGCTTCCAGATCAGGAAGCCCACATCGACGATGCCCGACGGCGTGATCGAGGAGATACCGGAAGCCTGCTCGCCAATCCTGGACAGCGACTGGATGATCGAGTTGGCAAAGTTCGGCCCATTGCGCAGCAACCAGAGGAAGAAGCCGAAGAACAGGATGAACCTGATGAACTCGGCGAAGAACTCACCAATGTCAGCCTTGCGCAGCGCCATGAAGCCGAAGGTGATGACCAGCGAGATCGTGCCCAGCGTCCAGAACAAGAACGTCGCGGCATTCATCACCACCGTCTGCCAGGCCGTGGCCCGCGTGGCGAACTCCGTTACCACTTGGTCAAGCATCCCCTGGTTGGTGAGCTGGGCCGACGCGGCTGTGGAGTAGAGCGCGAGCGCGACGCCGATCAGCGCCGCCTTGTGCAGTGCTTTCATGGCTTCGCCTCCTGCCCCTTCGAGTCTTTCGGGTCGGCCAGTTCCAGCCAGTTCATCGGCTTCTCGGTCGGGGCGATGCCGCCGCCGGTCCGCGACCGGCGCGAGCACAGCCCGGCGAAAGTTTCGCGCGTCGCCTTGTCCTCGATCTTTTTGATCTTCTCGATCTGGCAGTTCGCGTCATTGACCTCGGGCATGGCCTGGGTGGCCGGCTTGCTGTCGCAGCCGGCCAGCAGCGCCACCACGAGGCCGGCAAGCAGCATCGTCGGTTTCATGGTGTCAGCCTCCCTGGTCAGCGGGTCAGTTCGAGCCAGTTTTTCGGGCTTGCCGTTTTCCCGATCCGCGATTCCGTCGAAGCGGCGTGCGCCGCCTGCTGCCGGGCCTCAAGGTCGGCGTCGGCCTGCTGATCGCGCAGCAGAACGCGATGGCAACCAAGATGCAGGCCGCCGCCGACAAGGAAGCCCAGCAGGCGGCAGCG
>JASCPI010000003.1 GCA_029959555.1 Lysobacteraceae bacterium PS02065
GCCGACGACGCTGCTGCCGGTCGTATCGGTGAGCGCCGATGCCGACCTGCTCGCGACGACGACGCTGCCGACCGTGCGCGTGATCGCACACGCCGAGCCCGCGACGGTCGACTCGAACGCCGCGCGTTTCGTGTCGGTCGCGCAGGTCAGCGAGGACACGCGTCGCGAAGCCTCGCGCGGCAGCCTGCTGCCGCCGTCGCTGGAACTGTCGCCGCGTTGATCGACGGCGTCGACCCGTAAGGGTCGACGCATGCGATGGGAGATGACGAAGGAGTCCGCGAAGCTCGGTTTCGTCGTCATCGCACCGTGAGGTCACCCCATGCAACGCTGCAACGCGCGGGTTGCGCGGGCATACAGGATGCGCCGAGACCTCTGCCTCGACCCTCTACCGCATCCTCATCCGGCCCTTCGGGCCACCTTCTCCCGGAGGGAGAAGGTATACGACGCTCACGCCTCGAGCACGCCGCCGTCTTCCTCGAGGATCACGTGCGGGACGAAACGTGCGCCGTCGCGCGTGATCGCGGAGGCGTCCTCGCGCACGCCGAGGCCGCAGGCGCGGTCGCCGACGACCCAGCTGCCGAGCAGCGCGTGACGGCCGTCGTGCGCGGCGAGCGCGTGGAACTGCTGGCGCACGAACGGCCCGCCATACGGACCCGTCGACGCGAGGTGCTCGCCGTGCGGCAGGTGCATCTGGATGTTCGCGCCCTCGCGCGAGTGCAGCGGCTTGCGCACCCAGCCGGGTGGCAGCGCGTCGCGGCCGTCGTCGAAGAACGCAGGCAACAGGTTCGGGTGGCCGCGGTGGCGATCCCACAGCAGCGGCAGGATGCCCTTGTTGCTGAGCACGGCCTTCCACGGCGGCTCGATCAGCAGCGTGCCCGCGTTCGGCAGGTGCGCGCCGAACGGCTCGCGGAACAGGTCCTCGAGCGGATACAGCTTGAACAACGTTCCGATCACGTTGTCGTCGAGGTCGGTGTAGCGGTGGTCGGCGGTCAGGCCGATGTCCTCGATCGCGATCGAGCCGCATTCGATGCCGGCCTGCACCGCGCAGTCGCGCAGGTAGTCGATCGTGCCCTGGTCCTCGGCCGAGTTGCGCACGGCCGCGAACAGGAACGGACGCGGCAGCCGGCGTGCGATCGCGCCGAAGGCCTCGACGAGGCTTTCGTAGATCGAGTTGTACTGGTCGGCCGCAGCGGGCAGGCGGCCCGAGGACTGCTGGTCGTCGAGCCACTGCCACTGGAAGAACGCCGACTCGAACAGCGAGGTCGGCGTGTCGTAGTTGAGCTCGAGCAGCTTGGCCGGACCGTGGCCGTCCCAGGCGAAATCCATGCGCCCGTACAGGTGCGGATCGCCGTTCTTCCAGCTGCGCGCGATCCAGTCCCAGAACGGCTCGGGGATGTCGAGCTCGCGCATGCGCGCCTCGCTCGCCACGATGTCGCCGACGAGGTCGAGCGCCATGCCGTGCAGTTCCTCGGTGGGCGCCTCGAGGCCTTCCTCGATCTCGCGCATCGTGAACGCGTAGCAGGCGCTCTCGTCCCAGTACGGCTCGCCGTCGATCGTGTGGAACACGAACCCGCTGTCGGCCGCACGCGCGCGCCAGTTGACGCGCTCGGGCATCGCGAGTCGACGCATCAGGTCGCCGCGCCGCGGTCGCCGCTGCGGTCGCCGAAGCCGCCTCGCGACGCGGTCGGCGCACGGTCGGGCTGCTGCGCGACCGGCGCCATCGCCGTGGCGGCACCGGGACGGTAGACGCCGCCGGCACCGGCGCCCGGCGCGGGACGCTGCCAGTTTCCGTTGCGGTCCTTGAACGCGGGGCTGCTCGTGAAGCCGGCGGTCTGGCCACCGCGCAGCATCTGCCCGAGCAGGAAGCCCGTCATGAGCGGCATGAAATAGGACTGGCTGCCGGCCTGGCGCGCCTCGCACTGGCCTTCGCCGTGCGCGGCCACGCATTCCTCGCGCGAGGCGTAGCGCGGTGCGGTCGCCTCGGCTTCCTGCTTGGCGTTCTTGAACGCCTCGCCGCAGGTGTAGCTGTCGTTGGTCTGCGCGACGCAGGATTCCAGCGAGGTGTAGAGACCCTCGACTTCCGACTCCTTGCTGCACGCAGCGAGGAACAACGGCGCGGTGCCCATGACGAGCAGGGCGACGGTGCGGGAACGCTTCATGGGATTCCTCCTTCCTGGGCCCCCAAGCGTGCCTTGTTTGGCGTGACAAGGGAACCTCGCGGCCGCGTCGAGGACCCGGACGTGACGCGGTCGACGTTCGCGACGTGGACTCGCGCACGCGTCGCCCATCTCGATGGCGCCGTCTGCACGAGCGCGCCGCACAACGTTGCAACATCCGCCGCCCTCCGCACGGGAGGGCGGCGGAGCGGGCTCAGAACCGGAACTGCCCCGACACGGCGAGCAGGTTGCCGTAGTTCTCGTAGCGCGCGACGACGTGATCGCCGGTCTCGCCGCGCACGTCGACGTGCGAATCATTCACGAACAGGTGCGCGTAGCCGAGGTCGAAGCGCATCGCGTCGCTCGGCGCGTAACCGAGGCCGAGCGCGACCCAGCGGCGTGTCGCATCGGGCACGCGCGGGGAGCGCGTGCCTTCGTAGGTCGGCGAGCCGTCGACCGCGAGGCCACCGCGCAGCACCAGCGCGTCGCTGAGCTTGTACTCGGCGCCGACCGAGCCGAACGTCGAGTTGCGCCAGCGGAAGATCTCGCTGCTGTCGGGCTGGGCCGGGTTGTCGAACGTGACCGTGAGGTCCTTGAACGTCGACCAGCGCGTCCAGCCGTACGTCGCGCCGTAGCTCAGGCGCTCGTCGTGGGTATGCCACCAGCTCAGCTCGGCGGACGCGGGCGTCGTGAAATCGGCGTTGCCGCCGGTGCTCTGGAAGGTCGGGCCGAGCAGCGGCGCGATCGCCTGCGGCACCGTGAACGTCGCGTCGCCCTGGATGGCGTGGTCGATCTTGGAGTGGTAATTGAGGCCGATGCGATCGCGGTCGGTCGGCTTCCACAGCAGGCCGAGCTGCCAGCCGTAGCCCCAGTCGTCACCCTCGATGCGCACCTTGCCGTCGGCACCCTGCGGCAGCACCGCGCCGCCGGTCGGGCCGGCGAGGATCGCGCCGAAATCGATCGCCTTGGAGAGATCCGCACTCGTGTGCTGCGCGATCACGCTGCCACCGATCGAGAAGCTGTCGCTGAGCCTGTACGAGGCCGAGAACGTGGTCGCGATCGACTGCAGCTCGGACTTCAGCGCGTGGTAACGACCGACCCAACCCGCGTCATATTCGGACACGAAGCCGTACGGCGCGCTCACGCCGACACCGAAGGCCCAGCGATCACCGACCGGCGTCGCGTAGTACATCGCGGGCACGGGCTTGGTGGCGCCGGCGTCCTGCCGGTTGCTGCCTGTGAGCGGACGGCCGAGCGCATCGGTTCCTTCGCCATGAAACTTCATGCTGACGTTGATGCCGGTGAGGTCGGCCTGGAAGCCGGAGCGCTCGAGCTCGGACATCGCCGCGGGATTGTTGACGACGACGGCGTAGTCGCCGGGCGCCGCGCCGTTGCCGGCGAACGCACGGCCGAGGCCTTGCGCGCTGTTTTCCTTGAGCTGGAACGCGCTCGCCATCGCATCACCCGCGCCAAGTGCGGCGACGACGGCGACGGAAAGGGCGAGCGGCGCGCAGCGCGCGCGCGTGGGGTGACGTGATGGCATGACGATTCCTCGGGAGAACGACCCGGCGCGGCGGATCGCCACAGGGTCAGTGGAAAGGATGGTGCAAGGATTGGGCCGTGCGGGGATTAATCCCCGATGACTCGCGGCAGCCTCACGATGCGGCGCGGGCCAGCGCACGTGCCTCGCGACGCGCGCGACGCTTCTCGCGGCGACGCAGGGCGATGCGCGCGAACACGAGATACAGCGCCGGCGTCGACAGCAGTGTCAGCGTCTGCGACACGAGCAGGCCGCCGATCATCGCGACGCCGAGCGGCTGGCGCAGCTCGGAGCCGACGCCGAAGCCGATCGCGAGCGGCACCGCGCCGAGGATCGCGACCATCGAGGTCATGATGATCGGGCGGAAGCGCACGAGGCAGGCCTCGCGGATCGCCTCGAACGGTGTCGCGCCGGCGCGCTCCGCGCTGAGCGCGAAGTCGACCATCATGATCGCGTTCTTCTTGACGATGCCGATCAGCAGCACGATCGCGATGATCGAGATCAGCGTGAGCTCGGTGTCGGTCGCGATCATCGCGAGCAGGCAGCCCATGCCGGCCGACGGCAGCGTCGACAGGATCGTGACCGGGTGGATCAGGCTCTCGTAGAGGATGCCGAGCACGAGGTAGACCGCGATGATCGCGGCGATGAGCAGGAAACCCTGGCTCGACTGCTGCTGCTGGAAGCGGCGCAGCTCGCCACCGAACTCGCCGCTGATGCTGCCGGGCATGCGCAGGTTGCGCATGGTCTGGTCGATCAGCGGGATGACCTGGTCCATGCTGACGTCCTTCGCCATGTTGAAGGTGAGGTCGAACACGGGGAACTGGAAATCGTGCTGGATCGTCAGCGGCGCACGGCTCGGCTCGATGCGCGTGAGCGCATCGAGCGGCACCATCGCGCCGCTGTTGGCACGCACGTAGAGGCGCTTGAGCGTGTCGACGCCTGGCGTCTCGCCGGTGATCGCGTTGAGGACGACGCGGTACTGGTTGAGGTCGGAGTAGATCGTCGAGATCTGGCGCTGGCCGAACGCGTTGTAGAGCACGCTCGAGATCGCACCGATCGACACGCCGAGGCGCGCCGCGGTGTCGCGGTCGATGACGAGGTTCTGCTCGATGCCGCCGTCGTCGAGCGAGGTGCCGACGCTGGTCAGCTGCGGCAGCTTCTTCATCTCGTCGGCGAGGCGCGGCCCCCACTCGAGCAGCTCCTGGTAATTGCTGCCCTTGAGCGAATAGCTGAACTGCGAGTCGCCGCCGCGCGGTCCGCCGCCACCACCGCCGAGATCCTGCACGCTGCGCAGGCGCAGCTGGATGCCGGCGATGTCGGACGTCTTCTTCGTGAGGCGATCCATGACGGCGAACGTCGATTCCTCACGCCCGTCGCCGAGCGGCTTGAGGTTGATGAAGAGCTGGCCACGGTTCGCACTCGCGTTCGGACCGCCGCCGCTGCCGAGCGACGAGCCCACGCTGACCACGGCCGGATCGGCCATGACCACATCCGCGACGGTGCGCTGCAGGGTCACCATCGTCTCGTAGGACACGGTCGCGCTCGCGACCGTCGTGCCCTGCATCATGCCGGTGTCCTGCTGCGGCACCGAGCCGAACCGCAGGAACGTTGTCAGCCAGACCGTGACGATGATGAGCAGCAGCGGCTGCAGGCTCATGAAGCGCGGGTGGCGCAGCGACCAGTCGAGCGCGCTGCGGTAGGCCGCGAGCATGCCGGCGTGCATCGCGTCGATGCGCGTGCCGAGCCAGGTCGGCGGGCGCTCCTCGTGCGGCTGCAGGTAGCGACCGCACAATGCCGCCGTCAGCGTCAGCGACACGACGGCCGACATCGCGATCGCGGCCGAGATCGTCACCGCGAACGAGTGCAGGAACATGCCGATGAAGCCGCCCATGAAGAGCAGCGGCAGGAACACCGCGATCAGCGACGCGGTGATCGAGACGATCGTGAAGCCGATTTCCTTGGCGCCGTCGAGGGCGGCCTGCAGGCGCGGCTTGCCCATGTCCATGTGGCGCACGATGTTCTCGATCACGACGATCGCATCGTCGACGACGAAGCCGATCGAAATGACCAGCGCCATCAGCGTGAGGTTGTCGAGCGTGAAGCCGAACGCGTACATGACGATGAACGCGCTGGCCAGCGACAGCGGTACCGACAGGCCCGCGATCACGGTCGGCGCGACGCGGCGCAGGAACAGCAGCATCGTCATGATGACGAGCGCGACACTGATCAGCAGCGTGATCTGCACTTCCATGACCGACGCCCGGATCGTCGCGGTGCGGTCGTTGAACGGCGTGAGCTCGACACCCTCGGGCAGCCAGCTGCGCATGAGCGGCAGCTGGTCGTAGATGCTGTCGACGGTCTTGATGACGTTGGCGTCGGCCTGCTTGCTGATCACCATGAGGATCGCGCGCTCGCCGTTGAACCACGCCGCCTGGTTCTTGTTCTCCTGGCCGTCGCCAACTTCGGCCACGTCGCGCAGGCGGATCGGCACGCCGTCGCGCACGGCGATGACGATGTCGGCGAAGTCGGCGCCGTCGCGCAGCGCGTCGTTCGCGGCGATCGTCATCATCGACGTGCCGTTGCTCAGGAAGCCCTGCGGTGAGGTCACGTTGGCGGCCGAGATCGCGTTGCGCACCTGGTCGGCCGAGAGGCCCATCGAGGACAGCTTGCGCAGGTCGACGTCGACGCGCACGGCCGGCGTCGCGCCGCCGGTGATGTTGACGTCGGCGACGCCGGGCAGCTGGCGCACGCGCTGCGAGAGCAGCGAATCGGCCATGTTGTAGAGGTCGGCCGTGGTGTGCGTCTTCGACGTCAGCGACAGCAGCAGCACGGGATCGTTGTTCGGGTTGGCCTTGCGGTAGATCGGCGCGGTGCGCAATCCGGCCGGCAGGTCGGCCATCGAAGCGTTGATCGCGGCCTGCACGTCGCGCGCGGCGGCGTCGATGTTCTTGTCGAGCTTGAAGAACAGGATCACCACGGCGGTGCCCTGGCGGCTGTTCGAGCTCATCTGGTCGACGCCCGACACGCGCCCCATGTGGCGCTCGAGCGGCGCGGCGACCGTCGAGGCCATGTTCTCGGCATCGGCGCCGGGCTGGTTGGCGACGACGAAGATGACCGGGAACTCGATGTTCGGCAGCGCGGCCACGCCGAGCTGGAAGTAGGCGATGAGGCCGCCCACGAACACGCCGAGCGCGAGCAGGATCGTGCCGATCGGGCGGCGGATGAACGGTGCGGCGATGTTCACGGGCGCACCCCGCCAGAACGCGCGACGCTGGGCGACGGCGTGCTCACGCCGCCCTCCCCGCGTGGGCGAGCGCACGGCGCTCGCGGCGCGCCTTCAGCCAGTCCGACACGCGCTCCATGTAGAGGTACAGCACGGGCGTCGTGTACAGGGTGATGAGCTGCGACAGCAGCAGGCCGCCGACGATCGACACGCCGAGCGGGCGGCGCAGCTCCGAGCCGATGCCGGTGCCGAGCGCGAGCGGCAGCGCGCCGAACAGCGCCGCGGCCGTGGTCATGAGGATCGGCCGGAAGCGCAGCAGCGCGGCGCGGCGGATCGCGTCGTGCGCGGCCATGCCCTCGCGCTGCGCGTCGATCGCGAAGTCGATCATCATGATCGCGTTCTTCTTGACGATGCCGATCAGCAGGATGATGCCGACGATGCCGTCGATCGACAGGCTGAAGCCGCACACCGCGAGCGCGAGCAACGCGCCGACGCCGGCCGGCGGCAGCGTCGAGATGATCGTGATCGGATGGATGTAGCTCTCGTAGAGCACGCCGAGCACGATGTAGATGACGATCAGCGAGGCGAGGATCAGCAGCACCTCGTCGGTCATCGAGGCCGAGAACTGCGCGGCCTTGCCGATGAAGTTGCCGCGCACCTGCGGCGGCATGCCGATCGTGCCCTCGATGTCCTCGATCGCGCGCACCGCGTCGGACAGCGAGTAGCCCGGCGCGAGGTTGAACGAGATCGTCACCGCGGGCAGCTGGTTCTGGTGGCTGATCACGAGCGGCGCGTTGATCACCCTGGCCTCGACCAGCGACGCCATCGGGATCGTGCCGCCACCGCCGAGCGAGATGCCCGTGTTGCCCTGCGCACCGATGCCGCTCGGCGTGGCCGAGTTGCTCGAGGTGACCTGGCCGAGCGTCGTCGCGTTGCTGCCGGTCAGCGCGCCGTTGCCGCTGCCACGCACGGCGAGGCGGTTGAGCAGGTCGGCGCTCGTGCGGTACTGCGGATCGACCTCGAGCACGACGCGGTACTGGTTGATCTGGGTGAAGATCGTCGAGATCTGGCGCTGGCCGAACGCCGAGTACAGCGTGTCGTCGATGGTCTGGATCGGCACGCCGAGGCGGCTGGCCTGGTCGCGGTTGATCGTGAGCTGCAGCTGCAGGCCGTTCGCGGCGAGATTGTTGTCGACGTCGGCGAGCTCGGGGCGCTGCTGCAGCGCGGCCGTCATCTTCTCGGCGAACGCGTTGAGCTCCTCGGCGTTCACGTCGGTGAGCGCGTACTGGTACTCGGTCGGCGCGATGCGGTTGTCGAGCGCGATGTCCTGCACGGGCTTGAGGAACAGCGCGATGCCCGGGATGTCGGCGGCCGTGCGCTGCAGGCGCGGCAGCACCTCGGCGAGGCCGCCACGCTCGGCGCGCGGCTTGAGCACGATGCTGAGCTGGCCCTGGTTGAGGGTCGGGTTGATCGAACCCGCGCCGATGAACGCGGCGACGCCACTGACCGCGGGATCGGCGCGCAGGGCTTCGGCAACGCGCTGCGTGCGTTCGAGCATCGCCTCGAACGCGATCGTCTCGTCGGCCTGCACGACGCCGGTGACCATGCCGGTGTCCTGGTCGGGCAGCAGGCCCTTGGGCATGAGCACGAACAGCGCGACGGTCAGCGCGACCGTCGCGGTCAGCACGAGCATGGTCAGCGCGCGGTGCTCGAACACCCAGTCGAGGCTGCGCGCGTAGGCGTGCACGAGGCGATCCCACCAGGTCGCGCCGCGCCTGGGCGGATGCGTGTGGTCGTCCTCGGCATCTTCCTTCGGCGCGTTCTCGCGGCGCAGCAGGTAGGCGCACATCATCGGCGTCAGCGTCAGCGACACCACCATCGACAGCGCGACCGCGATCGACAGCACGACCGCGAATTCCTTGAACAGACGCCCGGTCACGCCGGGCATCAGCAGCAGCGGCAGGAACACCGCGATCAGCGACACGGTCAGCGACAGCACCGTGAAGCCGATCTCGCGCGCACCTTCCTCGGCGGCCTCCTTCGGCGAGCGCCCCTTCTCGAGGTAGCGCACGATGTTCTCGATCATGACGATCGCGTCGTCGACGACGAAGCCGGTCGCGACGGTCAGCGCCATCAGCGAGAGGTTGTCGAGCGAGAAGCTCGCGAACGCCATGAGCGCGAAGGTGCCCATGATCGACAGCGGCACCGCGACGCTCGGGATCACGGTCGCCCACAGGCGACGCAGGAACACGAAGATCACCGCGATGACGAGGCACACGGTCAGCATGAGCGTGAACTCGACGTCCTCGACCGAGGCGCGGATGGTCACGGTGCGGTCGGCGAACACGTCCAGGTGCACGTTGGCCGGCAGCACCTGGCGCAGCTCGGGCAGCATCGCCTTGATCGCATCGACGGTCTGCACGATGTTCGCGCCGGGCTGGCGGCGCACGTCGAGCAGCACGGCCGGCTTGCCGTTCGCCCATGCGGCGAGCTGGTCGTTCTCGACGCCGTCGACGACGCGCGCGACGTCGCCGAGGCGCACGGGCGCGCCGCCCTTGTAGCTCACGATCGTGCTGCGGTACTCGTCGGCGCTCGAGATCTGGTCGTTCGCGCCGATCGTGAACGACTGCGCGGCGCCGTCGATCGTGCCCTTGGGACCGTTGACGTTGGCCTGCGTGAGCGCCGAGCGCACGTCCTCGATCGTGAGGCCCTGGTTCGCGATCGCGGCCGGATCGACCTGGATGCGCACGGCCGGGCGCACGTTGCCGGCGATGCTGACGAGGCCGACACCGGCGACCTGCGAGAGCTTCTGCGACAGGATCGAATCGGCGTAGTTGTTGACCTCGCGCAGCGGCAGCGCGTCGGACTGCATGACCAGGGTCAGGATCGGCGCATCGGCCGGGTTGACCTTGTTGTAGACGGGCGGGTACGGCAGGTTGTTCGGCAGCGTGCCGCGCGCGGCGTTGATCGCCGACTGCACGTCCTGCGCGGCCGCGTCGATGTCACGATCCATCGCGAACGTGAGCAGGATCGTCGACAGGCCGGCCGACGAATCCGAGGTCATCACCGACAGGCCCGAGATCTGGCCGAACTGGCGCTCGAGCGGCGTCGTGACGAGTGCCGCCATCGTCGTCGGACTCGCGCCCGGGTATTGCGTCGTGACCTGGATCGACGGCGCGTCGATATCGGGCAATGCCGACACCGGCAACTGGCGGTAGCCGATGAAGCCGAGCAGCAGCAGGCCCGCCATGAGCAGCGAGGTCGCGACCGGGCGGCGGATGAACAGAGTGGAGAAGCCCACGGGTCAGGATTCCTGCTGGAGCGTGGCGCCGCGGCGGTCGGCCGCGGCTTCGGGAAGGCGAGGCGTCCGGATCAGCCGGCCGGGACCGGCTTGCCGTCGACCGGTGCCGACGGCGGTGTCGGCGCGGCGACTTCGCCCGGCGCCATCGGCTTGACCTTGGTGCCGGCCTTGAGGCGGAACTGTCCCTCGGTGACGATGCGGTCGCCGACCGCGAGGCCCTCGGTGACGAGCACGTCACCGCCGTCGAGCGTGCCGCCGGTCACGAGCTTGTGCATCTTCACGGTGTCGTCGCCCTGCACGAGCCACGCGTACTCGCCTTCCGGGCCCTGCTGCACGCCCGTCGCCGGCACGACCACGCCGCCCCGCACCGTGCGCACCTGCAGGCGCACGTTGACGAACTCACCCGGCCACAGCTTGCGGTCGGCGTTGGCGAACTCGGACTTGAGCTTGAACGTCGCGGTGCTCGTGTCGATCGTGTTGTCGATCACGACGAGCTCGCCCTCGGCGATCGTCTTCGCATCCGCACGCGACAGCGCGAGCACCTTGAGCGGCGTCGCGTCGGCCTCGCGCACCTTGGCCATGTCCTGCTGCGGCAGGTTGAACACGATGTTGAGCGGCTGCACCTGGGTGAGCACGACGATGCCGCTGCCGTTGGCGGTGACGAGGTTGCCGACATCGACCTGGCGGATGCCGGCGAGGCCGTCGATCGGCGCGACGATGCGCGTGAAGCCGAGCTGGGTGCGCGCGTTGCTGATCGCGGCATCGTCGGAGGCGATCAGCGCCTCCTGCTGGCGCACGGCCTGGCGCTGGTTCTCGAGGTCCTGCGCCGAGACGAACTTCTGGCCGATCAGTTCCTCGTAGCGCTTGAGCGTGCTGCGCGACGCGGCGAGCTGGGCCTCGTCCTGCTTCTTCTTGGCCAGCGCCTGGTCGAGCGCGGCCTGGTAGGTGCGCGGGTCGATCTCGGCGATGAGGTCGCCCTTGCGCACTTCCTGGCCTTCGCGGAAATGCACGGCCTGCAGCTGACCCCCGACCTGCGCCGCCACGGTGACCGTGTTGAGCGCCTGCACGGTGCCGAGCGCGGTCAGGAACAGGGGCACGTCGCGCGCCTCCGCGGCGACCGCGGTCACCGGCACGGGCGCGTCGTCGCGCCCCTCGTGCGGACCGTGCTTCTGGCCTTCGCGACCAACGAACCTCGAGCCCACGACCACCGCGACGAGCGCCACGACGGCGATACCGATCCACTTTCCGCGCGACATGCGCTGCATTCCTTTCATCTGGGCTACGGTGCCGGCGAGGTGTCGACCTGCCGGCGCATGGCGACGGAGCGGGCCGAGGCACGCTCCGGGGCGCGAATGATCCACGGATCATGGCGTTTTCGCGAGGTGCTGTGAGTCACGCCTCGAGTAAAGATTCCCGAAGGTCGTGGAAAGAATGTGCACGATCTTCGGTGTGGCGCGACGCGCGTGTACCACGCGGACGAGGCCGAATGTTTTGACATCGAACTTTCATTCACCTACGGTCCATGTTCCTGAACACACCGGGGATTTCTGTTTTGAAGATCAATCTTGTTGCCGTTGCGCTGTCCACCCTGCTCGTCTCGGGCTCCGCACTCGCCCAGAAGGTTCCGGGTGACGGCGTCTTCGCCACCTCCGCTGCCGCGCGCGCGCCCGGCAATCCGAATGGCACGCCGACGCTGACCGTCTCGGTACCGATCGGCGGCACCACCACCTTCGCGGCCTGCGACTTCGCGGCGCCGAATCCCGCCAACACGACGATTGCCGTCGACCTGGGCCCCAACGCGGTCGTGACGGGCTTCGGCGGCACCGGCACGCTCGAGACGATCGGCGGCAGCTGGGCCAGCGAGGCCGGCCTGCAGTTCTTCGGATCCAATCCCGAAGAGACGGTCCGCCTGCGCTTCCTGTCCGCCCAGGGCTCGTCGACGCCTGCTGGCGGGTCGCCGTTCAATGTCGATCCACCGCTCGACCTCTCGGACAACAACCTGCCGAACATCCAGCTCGGTGCGGACGGCATCCTCACGGTCGAGTTCTGCGAAACCTACGTCGACAACGCCGGCAGCGGTGACGCGAACTTCCTGGAACCGAGCACGCTGACGATCCAGTGCTACGACTGCACGGCGCCGGGCGGCGGCGGCGGTCCGGGCGGCGGCGATCCGATCGCCTCGGTCCCGCTGCCGAGCACGAACCTGTGGGGCCTCCTGGCACTCGCCCTGGGCCTCGGCTTCGTCGGCCACCGAGCGATGCGCCGAACGTCCTGATCACGGACCGCAGTACGTGGACGCGACGGGATGCCTTCGGGCATCCCGTCGTCGTTCAGGCCTCCACGCCGCTCGATCACCCCTCGAGCAGCGCAACCTGCTTCAGGCACCGCCGTCGTGACGCAGGCAACGGCATCCTCGCGATGCACGCCCGGCGTTACCATCCCGGGCCCTGGAGGAGATTCCCATGCGACGTCGCCTGCTCGCCACGTTGTTCACCCTGGCGTCGTCCGCCGCTGCTGGTGCACCGCTGACGACCCATGCGGAGCGATCCGGCTTCACCCAGACCGGTCGTCACGCCGAGGTCGAGTCGCTGTGCACGGCCTACGCGCAGCACTGGCCCGAAGCGGTGCGTTGCGAAACGTTCGGCCGCACACCCGAAGGGCGACCGATGCTCGCCCTCGTCGCCTCGCGCAGCGGTGCGCTGACGGCGGCCGACGCGCGCAGGCGCGGCACACCGGTCCTGCTCGTGCAGGGCGGCATCCACGCCGGCGAGATCGACGGCAAGGACGCCGGCTTCCTGGCCTTGCGCGAGATGCTCGAAGGCACCGCCGCGAAAGACGCACTGGAGCGTGTCGTCGTGGTGTTCGTGCCGGTCTTCAACGTCGACGGCCACGAGCGCATGGGGCGCTGGAACCGCCCCAACCAGCGCGGCCCCGAGGAGATGGGCTGGCGCACCACTGCGCAGAACCTCAACCTCAACCGCGACTACGTGAAGGCCGACGCACCCGAGATGCAGGCGATGCTGCGCCTCGTCGAGGCCTGGGATCCGATCGCCTACACCGACCTGCACGTGACCGACGGCGCGCAGTTCGAGCACGACATCTCGATCAACCTCGAGCCGTCGCATTCGGGTGACGCAGGCCTGCGCAAGGCCGGCGTCGCGCTGCGCGACGCGCTGCTCGCCGACCTCGCACGCCAGGGCTCGCTGCCGCTGCCGTTCTATCCGTCGTTCGTCGAGTACGACAATCCCGCGTCGGGATTCGAGGACAACGTCGCCACACCGCGCTTCTCGCACGGCTATTTCCCGCTGCGCAACCGCTTCGGCGTGCTCGTCGAGACGCATTCGTGGAAGGACTATCCCACGCGCGTGCGCATCACGCGCAACACGATCGTCGCGCTCGTCGAGCACACGGCGAAGGACGGTGCACGCTGGCGTGCGCTCGCCACGAAAGCCGATGCCGATGCGGCGAAGCTCGGCGGCACCACGGTGCCGCTCGACTACAAGGCCACCGACAAGGTGCGCACGATCGCGTTCCGCGGCTACGCCTACACGCGCACCCCGTCGGAAGTGTCGGGCGCGCTCATGACGCGCTACGACGAACGCACGCCGCAGGTCTGGAACATCCCGCTGCGCGACGACGTGCAACCGCACCTGCAGGTGACCGCACCCCGCGGCGGCTACATCGTCCCGCCCGCGCATGCCGCCCTCGTGTCGGCATGGCTCACGCGCCACGGCATCACGTTCCGCACGCTCGGCGCCGCACGGCCGAGCGCCGACGTCGAGGTGTTCCGCGCGACCCAGGCGACGTTCGGCACGGGCACCGTCGAAGGCCACCAGCGCCTGGCGCTCGAGGGCAGTTGGCAGCGCGAGCCACGCGACGTCCAGGCCGGCGCGCTGTACGTGCCGATCGCGCAGCCGAAGGCACGCCTCGTCGTCGCGATCCTCGAACCGCAGGCACCCGACTCGATCGCGGCCTGGGGCGGCTTCAACACCGCGTTCGAGCGCAAGGAGTACATGGAAGAGTACGTCGCCGAGGACGTCGCCCGCACGATGCTGCGTGACGATCCCGCGGTCGCAAAGGCCTTCAACGAACGCCTCGCGACCGACGAGGCGTTCGCGCGCAACCCTGCCGCACGCCTCGAGTTCTTCGCGCGCCGCCACAGCTCCTGGGACGAGCAGTACAACCTCTACCCGGTCATGCGCTGCGACGTGGAACCGCGCTGACGGGGCCCCATGTGTCGGGCCCGACGCCCCGTCGCGAAGTGCGGGTGGGACGATGTGCCGAAGCCTCGACGACGCATGCATGAGCGCGTGTCGCCCGTCCGCCCCCTCTCCCCCGGCCCCCCCTCCCGCGAGGGGAGAGGGGAGGCAAGCGTTTCGTCAGGTCGTGCTGGCCTGAGCCTGCGGACGCCTCCGCGGCGATTCGCGGTTGTCCGATAGATGGTGCACACCACGTCATGCCCGTCGCCGGCGCACGGCGCATCACGTCGCGATGCTGAAGCCGTGACATCCGGCGGCGTGGCGGCGCTGAAGTCGTGCCCGCTTCCAAGTGGAATGCCGCCGCATCTCCCCGCATCGGGCTGCTGAAGGTGCGCTCCTCCCTCTACCCTCGCGGGATAGGGGCCGGAGGACGACGAGATCCACATGCGCGCCGTCCAGGCTCGCGGACAGCGTCGAGCCGAGCCCCGCGACGGCCGCTCCCGCTCCGACCCGCCGCGCTTGAAATTGAATTGTCATTCAATTTAATATCGAACGCATGACACGCAGCACGCCCCCTCGCGCACGCGGCCGCCCAGGTGCCGCCGACGACGCCGACCGCCGCGCCCGCATCCTCGATGTCGCCATCGAGCTGTTCAGCCGTCACGGCATCGCGGCGACCTCGATGTCGCAGATCACGCGGGCGGCTCACGTGGCGCCCGCCCTGCTCCACTACTACTTCGGTGACCGCGACCGCCTCGTCGATACGCTCGTCGAGGAGCGCATCGCGCCCGCGATCGGCGCGATCGGTGCCGCGGTCGCGGCGGCGCCCGATGCGCCGCGCGACATCGTGCGCGTGTTCGTGCGCGCGATGTCCGAAGGCGTCACCGCCCACCCGTGGTTTCCGCCCCTGTGGCTGCGCGAGGTGCTCAGCGAAGGCGGCCTGCTGCGCGATCGCCTCGTCGGCACGTTCGCGACGCCGGTCGCGCGTGGCCTGCGCGATCGCTTCGCACGCGCGCAGGCCGAAGGCGTCATCGACGCGCGCCTCGACCCGCGCCTGCTCGTCGTGTCGTTGATCTCGCTGACGCTGTTCCCGCACGCGGCCGCGCCGGTCTGGCGCCCGCTGCTCGAGGCCGGCGACGTGACCTCCACGATGCTCGCCGAACACACCATCGCCCTCCTCGAGCGTGCCCTGGAGCCGCCACGATGAAACGTCCCGGGATATCGACCATCGCCGTCCTCGTGCCTCTCGCGCTCGCCGCGGGCTGCCGTCGCGAAGCTCCGTTGCCGCTCATGGGCACGCTCGAACGGGAACGCATCAGCGTCGCCGTCGAGGCCTCGGAGCCGATCGTCCGCATCGACGTCGCCGAAGGCGACGACGTCAAGGCCGGTGCGCCACTGCTCGCGTTCGACACGCGCCGCACCGACGCGCAACTCGCCCAGGCCGAAGCCGAGGTGCGGCGTGCCGAAGCCGCATTCGACGAACTGCGCCACGGCACGCGACGCGAGACGCTCGATGCGGCCCGCGCGACGCTGTCGGGCGCCGACGCCGCAGCGTCCAACGCGCGCCGCGAACGCGACCGCCTCGCCGACCTGCGCGCACGCGGGCTCGTCGCCCAGGCCGACCTCGACCGCGCCGAGACGACGCTGCGCACCGCACAAGCCCAGGCCGGCAGCTCGCGCGCGAACCTGCGCGAACTCGGCAACGGCGCGCGCATCGAGGATCTCGACCAGGCCGAAGCCGCGCTCGACGCCGCGCGCGCGGCACGCGATCGCCTCGTGCTCGTGCGCGAACGCCTCGAGGTGCGCGCACCGCGCGATGCGCGTGTCGATGCCCTGCCCTTCAAGCTCGGCGACCAGCCGCCGCTCGGCGCGACCGCGGTGAGCCTGCTCGCGGGCGAGGCGCCGTACGCACGCGTCTACGTGCCGGCGAGCCTGCGCGCCGGCCTCGACCTCCAGGCGCGCTGTCAGGTCGTCGTCGAAGGCATCTCTGCGCCTTACGGCGCACACCTGCGCAGCCTGCGCGCCGATCCCGCGTTCACGCCGTACTACGCGCTGTCGGGTGACGACGCGAGCCGCCTCGCCTACCGTGCCGAGATCGTGCTCGACGACGTCGCGGCAGTGCGCCTGCCCGCCGGCCTGCCCGTGCAGGCCGACTGCGCACGCAGGGAAGCGGGCGCGACGCCGTGAGCGCGACCGCCGCACGCGAAGCCGAAGCACGCGAACCCGGCGGCGACGCCGTCATCGTCGCGCGCGGCCTGACCCGGCGCTTCGGCGACGTGGTCGCGGTCGATCATCTCGACCTCACCGTGCGGCGCGCCGAGGTCTACGGCTTCCTCGGCCCGAACGGCTGTGGCAAGTCGACGACGATCCGCATGCTCTGCGGCCTGCTCGGCGCGAGCGAAGGCAGCGTGTGCGTGCTCGGCCACGAGCTGCCCGACGACGCCGAGGCGGTCAAGCGGCGCATCGGCTACATGACGCAACGCTTCTCGCTCTACGAGGACCTCACGGTCGGCGAGAACCTCGAGTTCCTCGCCGCCGTGCACGGCCTCGCCGGCGCCAAGGGTCGCGCGCGCATCGGCGAACTGCTCGAGCGCTATCACCTCGGCGTGCTGCACGGACGCCTCGCAGGCGCGATGTCGGGCGGCCAGAAGCAACGCCTCGCGCTCGCCGGCGCGGTGCTGCACGATCCCGAGCTGCTGCTGCTCGACGAGCCGACCAGTGCGGTCGATCCGCAGTCCCGGCGCGACTTCTGGGACGCGCTGTTCGACCTCGCCGACGCCGGCACGACGCTGCTCGTGTCGACGCATTACATGGACGAGGCCGAGCGCTGCCACCGGCTCGCCATCCTCGACCGCGGCCGCCTCGTCGCCGACGGCACGCCGCACGACCTCATGGCCGCGCTGCCCGGCAGCACGGTGCGTGTCGACACGCCGACTCCGCGACGCCTGCAGCAGGCGCTCGCGCGCGAGCCGCACGTGATCGGCGTCGCACAGATCGGCGCGAGCCTGCGCGTGCTCACCGACCGTCGCGACGACGGCGTCGCCTGGCTCGCCTCGACGCTGCACGAGCGTGGCCTCGAGGCGAACGTCGACGACACGCCGCCCAACCTCGAGGACGTGTTCGTCGCGGCGACGCGCGCGCGCGAGGCGTCGCCGTGAAGCTCTCGCGCCTGCTCGCCGTCGTCGCCAAGGAGCTGCGCCAGCTGCGTCGCGACCGCCTCACGTTCGGCATGATCGTCGGCATCCCGACGCTCCAGCTGCTGCTGTTCGGCTTCGCGATCAACCTCGACGTGCGCCATCTGCCGGCGGCCGTGCTCGACGAAGCCGGCACGTGGCGCTCGCGCGAACTCGTCGCCGAACTCGCCTCGTCGCAGGTGCTCGACTTCCGCCATCGCCTGGCCGTACCGCAGCAGGCCGACGAGCTGCTGCGGCGCGGTGAGGTCGGCGCCGTCGTGGTGATCCCGCGCGATCTCGAGCATCGTCTCGAGACCGGTGGCGAACCGGCGTGGCAGCTCGTCGTCGACGGCGCCGACCAGTCCGTGCAGGCCGCCGCGCGCCAGCTCGCGGCGTTCCCGACAGCCTCGCTGCGCGCAGGCACCAAGGCGACGCCACCGGCCGTCGAGATCGTCAACCTCTACAACCCGCAGCGACGTGCACCGGTCAACACCGTGCCGGGCCTGATCGGCGTGATCCTGACGATGACGATGGTCGTGTTCACCGCGATGGCCATCGTGCGCGAGCGCGAGCGCGGCAACATGGAGATGCTCATCGCGACGCCGCTGTCGTCGTTCGAGCTCACGCTCGGCAAGGTGCTGCCGTACATCGGCATCGGCCTGATCCAGGTCACGCTGATCCTGCTGCTCGGCATTGCCGTGTTCGACGTGCCGATCCGCGGCGGGCTCGTCGACGTCTACGTCGCCGCGCTCGCCTACATCAGCGCTGCACTCGCGCTCGGCGTGCTCGTCTCGACGCTCGCGAAGACACAGTTCCAGGCCATGCAGATGGCGTTCTTCCTGTTCCTGCCGCAGATCCTGCTGTCGGGCTTCATGTTCCCTTACGACGGCATGCCGCGCGCCGCGCAATGGCTGGCCGAGGTGTTCCCGCTCACGCATTTCCTGCGCCTGATCCGCGGCATCATGCTGCGCGGCGCAAGCCTCGACGAGCTCTGGCCTTCGCTCGCCGCTCTCGCCGCCTTCATCACGATCGTGCTCTCGATCGCCGTGCGGCGCTTCCGCAAACGCCTCGACTGACGTCGTAACCCCGCCGCGCCACGTGCCGCGTTGGATCGTGCGTCACTGGCCCGAGGGGACGCACATGGCGACGCAGGCATCGACGAGGCACGACACGCGCTGGAGCGCACAGAGGATCGCCGGCATGGCCGGCACGTTCGCGGTGCACGTCGCCGCGGTGGCGATGCTCGCCCTGCCCGGCACCGCGCCGGTGGCGGCGGTGCGCAACGTGGTCGCGACGACCATCACGATGCACGACACGCCTCCCGAACCCGTGGTGCTGCCGCCACCTCCGGAACCTCAGCCCATGCCGCGCCCGCGCCGCGAACCGGTTCCCGTCGCGCGACCGCAGCCCGTGCCGATCGTCGCCGAGGCGACCGCGTCGATGCCGGTGCCGCCCGTCGCCGACGTGATCGACGAAGGTCCGGCGGTCGTCGACGCACCGGTCACCGAACCGGGGCCGGGAACGCCGACCGGCGCCAACGTGACGCTGGCCTACGCCGCACTCGTGCAGCCGAGCTACCCGGATGCCTCGCGCAGGAAGGGCGAACAAGGGACCGTGCTGCTGCGCGTGCTCGTCGACGCCGAGGGACGCGTCGACACGATCGAGGTCGCGCGCAGCAGCGGCTCACAGCGCCTGGATCGCGCCGCACGTGACGCCGTGCAGAAGTCGCGCTTCCGTCCCGTCATGGTCGACGGCGTGGCGCGACCGGCGTGGGGCCTGGTGCCGATCGCGTTCTCGATCGAGCGTGGCTGACGCCTCAGGCGAACGCGGGGCGCACGGCGAACGCGAACTCGGCGTGCGGCCCTTCCTGGACCGCCGGCTCGACGATCGAGTCGGCGATGAGCTGCTCGAGCGGTTCGGCCATGTGGATCGCGAAGCCCTGGACGGCGTCGACGCCGAGCTCGCGCAGGCTGGCGAGCACGCGCGAACTCTCGACCGACTCGGCGACCGTGCGCAGGTTGAGGCAGCGCGCGATCTCGCACATCGAACGCACGAGCACCGGATCCACCTCGTTGCGCGCGAGGTCGCGGATGAAGGCACCGTCGATCTTGAGGATGTCGACCGGCAGATTCTTGAGGTAGGCGAACGACGACATGCCGCTGCCGAAATCGTCCAGCGCCACGCGGCAACCGTGCGCGCGCACGTCGTCGATGAACGCGCGAGCCTGCACGAGGTCGGCGATGACGGCGGTCTCGGTGATCTCGAAGCAGAGCTTGCGCGCGACGGCCGGAAAGCGCTCGAGCAGTGCACTCACATGGGCGCGGAACGCCGGTTGCACGATCGACTGCGCGGACACGTTGACGTGGCAGGTGTCGAGGCGCGCGAGGTGCTGCGGCGCCTCCGCGAGGCGTTCGAGCGTCGAGGCGACGACGAGGCGATCGAGCGCCACGATCTCGCCGTAGGTTTCGGCTGCCGGCAGGAACTCTCCGGGCATGTAGAGGCGTCCCGTGTCGTCACGCAGGCGCAGCAGGATCTCGTAGCCGAGCATGTCCGGCGCACCGAGCGTCTGGATGCGCTGCGCGTAAAGCAGGATCTGGCGGTCCTGCACGGCCTTGCGGATGCCGCCGACCCAGGCCATCGCGTCGCGACGCCGCGAGATCGCCTCGTCGGTGTCGCGATACGTGCGGATGCAGTTGCGCCCCTGGTCCTTGGCCACGTAGCAGGCGCGGTCCGCGGCACGCAGCAGATCGCCGACGTCACGCGTGCGTCCGTCGATCTCGACGAGCCCGATGCTGCCGGTGACGCCGAAATTGCGCCCCTCCCACACGAACGCGGCGTCGGCCATCGCGCGACCGAGGCGCTCGGCGACACGCTCGGCTTCGTCGATCGCGGTGCGCTCGAACAGCACCGCGAACTCGTCGCCGCCCAGTCGGCCGACCCAGTCGCTCGCACGCAGGTGGCTCTGCAGCAACGCCGCGAGCTCGCGCAGGAGCTGGTCGCCCGCAGCATGTCCGCAGGTGTCGTTGAAGATCTTGAACTGGTCGAGGTCGATGAAGCACAGCGTGTGGTTGACGCCGTTCGCACGCGCGCTCGCCGTGGCGCGCTCGAGGCGTCGCTCGATCTCGCGGCGGTTGATCAGCCCGGTCAACGCGTCGTGGCTGGCCTGCCACGCCATCTCGCCGGCGAGTTCGCGCGCCTCGGAGACGTCTTCGGCGAGCGCGAACACGCGCGGCTCGCGGCCACCCGCCACCTGCACGTGCGACGTGCTCCATCGCAGCAGGCGCGTGCCGCCGTCGCGGTGCAGGAAGCGATGATCCACGGGAGGCGCATGGCGGTCGCCCGACGGCTCGACGAGCCCGGCACGCAACTCGTCGAGTTCTTCGGGATGCGCGATGTCGTCGAGGCACTTGCCGCGCAGCGCCGCGGCCGGCCAGCCGAGGATGCGCCCGATCGCATCGTTGACCTCGATGAAGCGACCCTGCCGGTCCATCTTGAGCATGCCGACCGTAGCCTGGTGGAAGGCCGCGCGATAGATGCCTTCGCTTTCGGCGATGCGACGCAGCGTCGAGCGCAGGATGCGCAGTGCGAGCCACGCGATCGCGGCGAACAGCGCGACGCTGCTCGCGATGAGCACGGCATTGAGCGCGCGCGCGCCGTGCACGAGCGACGCCGAGAATGCGAGCTCGAGCGGTCGCATGCGCTCGTCGAACTCGACGATGCGATCCTGGAAGGCATTGCCTTCCGCCACAGTGATCGACCCCGTGCCGATGCGCTGCTCCATCTCGTCGGCGAGCGCGGCGAGCTGGAGGATATGGCCGTCGGCCTCACGCCATCGCGCGATCGATTCGCGGAAGTACGGCGCATCCTGGAAATAGCGGTACATGCGGATGAGGCGCGGCACTTCCTGCGGCGCGTTGCCGCCTTGCAGGAAGCCTTCACGCGCGGCCGCGAGGTCAGGTGGATCGAGGTCCAGCGCGAGGCGCGCCCGCAGGTCGCCGAGCGGCACGGCGAGCGCCTCGCGTGCGAGGACGAGATCCTCGTGCCGGCGGTTCTCGGCGTACTGGTAGAGCTCGCGCACGGCGTCCTGCTGGCCCTTGGACCAGTGGCTCTCGCCGACGATGTAGGCGGTCGCGCCGGCCTGGATCTCGAGGACGGTCGAGGTCAGCACGGCGGCGACGGCGGCGAAGACGATGAGCAGGCCGAACTCGAGCGGCAGGCGTCGCGCGACGCTGCGGGGCGATGCCGATTCGATGCAGTCAGGGGTGTCGGTGGCCATGGGCTTCCTCCCTTCACCGGCGTCGGCGAAGGCCGCGCACGAGGGGACGCGAGGAAGATGCAACTTGTATACCTATCTACAAAACGGACGGAAAGGCGCCCGAGAACCGGGATCCATCCATGCAAATCAGGGACTTGAAAGGATGCATCCGAAACGGCGAGCCGTACGGAGGCGTCGCATGTTGCGACAGACGCGCCCTGAGGAGTGGCGTTTTGGGCCGCACCGCGGCCACGCATTCAGTTTGCGTGCCGACTACGGGCGGACGCGGCCGTTGCCTTCGTTGTCCCAGTAGCCGAACAGCTTGCGCGCGACGAACTTGTAGGCGCGCTTGCCGGTGGCGCGCCAGGCCTCGGCGATCCACGAGCGGCGCGCGAGTACCCGGCGCTCCGTCGGCGTAAGGTGCTGCGGGCAATACGTGCGCTTGTGCTTGAGCAGGTGGCGCAGGTCCTCACGCGCGAGCAGGCGGAACAGTCGCCCGCGGCGCGGGCGATACCACGCGATCTGGAAATCGACCACGGCCGGCGAGCCGTCGACGCGCTGGAGCCAGTTCGGCTCCTTGGCGAGGTCGTTGTGGACCACGCCGCGCGCACGCAGCGCCTTGAGCAGCCGATGCGCCGCACGGTAGTACGAAGGATCGCGCGGTTTCGCCTGCTGCATCGGGATGCCGGGCATGAAGCTGCGCTCGAGCACGCCGGCCTGCCAACCGAGCAGCGCAGGGACCGCGTCGACGCCTTTCAGCGCCCCCAGCACGCGCGCCTCGCGCGCGGCGGCGGCACGCGCGATCCAGCGCACGCCCAGGTGCGCCGCACGCGTGTCGCGGCGGATCCAGATGCGCTCGCCGTCGCGGCAGGTCTCGATGCGGCCGAGGGCGTCGGCCTTGAGCAGTTCGGTGTTCATGCGGCGCGCATTATCGGGCATGACCACGGGCCAGGCGCATCATGCAGTGCGCCATCTCACATCTTTACATCTCGGGCGGCACGGCCTCCCGGATGCCGGATACCCGACTTGCCCTAGACTGCGCGACCCGCCCCGACCCCGCCGCCGATGACCGTCACGATCCTGCTCTACGTGCTCGCCGCCGTGCTCGTGCTGGTCGGCATCGCCGGAACGATCCTCCCGGCCCTGCCCGGCGTGCCGCTGGTGTTCGTCGGCATGCTCGTGGCCGCATGGGCCGGTGACTTCGCGTTGATCGGCTGGCCGACGCTGACCCTGCTCGGCGTGCTGTGCATCCTTTCGATCATCGTCGACTTCGTCGCCGGGGTGCTCGGCGCCAAGCGCGTCGGCGCGAGCGGCTGGGCCCTGTTCGGTGCCGGACTCGGCACGTTCGTCGGCCTGTTCTTCGGCATCCCGGGCCTGCTGTTCGGGCCGTTCGTGGGCGCAGTCGCGGGCGAACTGATCGCCGGCGGCACGCTGCGCCGTTCGGCGATCGTCGGCGTCGGCGCCTGGCTCGGCTTCGTGTTCGGCACGCTGGCCAAGATCGCGCTGTGCTTCACGATGCTCGGCATCTTCGTGCTCGCGCTGCTGATCTAGGCGAGCGATGCGGCGGTCAACGGCTGCCAGGCGCGTCCGGCAGCACGTGGAACAGGATCGCGAAGAAGTGCAGCACGCTGCCGAGCAGCACGAACACGTGCCAGATCGCGTGGTGGTAGGGCATGCGTTCGCGCAGGTAGAACGGCACGCCGAGCGTGTAACTGACGCCGCCCGCTATCAGCAGCGCCATGCCGCCCGCACCGAGGCGTTCGGACAGCGGCACCGCCGCGAGCATGCCGATCCAGCCCATGCCCAGATACAGCGCGACGACGATGCCGTGGCGTCGCACGCGCGCGAGCTTCATCGCGATGCCGAGGGCCGCGAGCGTCCACACGGCCGCGAACAGCGCCCAGCCCCAGACGCCGCCCAGACCGATCAGCGTGAACGGCGTGTAGGTGCCCGCGATGAGCAGGAAGATCGCGACATGGTCGATGAGTTGCAGCACCGGCTTGGCGCCGGCATTCGGGATGCCGTGGTAGAGCGTCGACGCCGTGTAGAGCAGGATCAGCGTGGTCCCGTACACGGCACTCGCAGTGATGTGCCAGGCGTTGCCGTAGAGGCTCGCGAACGCGACGAGCACCGCGAGGCCGGCGATGCTGAGGACGATGCCGAGGCCGTGTATGGCCGTCGAGGCGAGCTCGTCTCGGAGCGTGATGCGGGGATCGAGTGTTCCGGCAGGGGCCATCGCGACCACCTCGTCTGTTGCGCCAGGGCCCGTCTCGCGACGGGCCTCCAGCATGACTCAGGCGACGCGCGGCCTCAACGCTTCTCGATGATGAAGCTGCCGAAGGCGACGCCGAGATCCCAGCCGCGGCCCTTGCCGCTCAGCGCGAGCGAGATCGGCCCCTTGGTGACGACCCGCGCGCTCGTCGACTTCACGGCGCCCGCGTGTGCTTCGGCGGTCGCATAGCCGCCGATGATGTCCTCGATGTCGTAGACCTCGGAGAACTTGCCGATGCCGTCGTCGATCTCGGACTTGCCGAACGACACGCCACCGCCCTTCGCGCTGATCTTGACCTTCATCGACGTGCCGTTGCTGCACCGCACGGTGCCGTTGCCGGACGCGGTCTTGTAGAACGCCGACCAGCCCGCCATCGAGAACGTCATCTCGCAATCGAGCTTGGCGGCCGATGCCGACGTCGCGGTGCCGGCGAACACCAGCGCGGCGGCGAGTACGAATGACCTGGACATGGCGATCCCTCCTGCATGACGGATCGCCATTCTGCGCAGCGGCGCATGTCGCGCACAATCGGGGACGACCCTCGCGGTTGGGCCGCGTTCATCGCGCGGGCACATCGGGGCGGCGTATGCTCGCGGTCTGCCGATCGCCGATGCCACACCATGTCCGACGTCGACCTCGTCATCCACCTGCGCCGCTGCGAAGGCGAACCGATCGCCGCCGAAGCGGGCCTGCGCCTCGCCGCGCGACTCGGCGCGCACGCGCTCGGATTGCACGTCGTCGCGATCCCGCCCGCCGCATTCGTCTCGCCGGAAGCCGTGGCGGTCCACGTCAACGAGGCCGACCACCTCAGTGACGAAGCGCGCGCGCGCGAACCCTGGTGGGATGCGCAGCTCGCGCGCTTCGGCGTCGAAGGTGCCTTCCAGGTCGTGCAGGGCGATCCCGTCGATGCGCTGTGCCACGCGGCACGCTGGTGCGATCTCGTCGTCGCCGAGCGTCCGGTGAGCAATCCCGATGCGCCGGTGGGCTGGGGCATCGTCTCGCGCACCGTGTTCGATGCGGCGACGCCGGTCGTCGTGGTGCCCGACGTCGCGCGCGTCGCCTCGATCGGCGAACGCATCGTGATCGCGTGGAACGGCAGCCGCGAGGCGATGCTCGCGATCCGTGGCGCGCTGCCGCTGCTGCGGCTCGCGGCGTCCGTGGACGTGCTCGACGGCCTGCCGCCGCACCCCGCGATGCCGAATGCGCTGCCCGCATTCGATCTGCGCGCCTGGCTCGTCCGGCGCGGCATCGATGCGCGTTTCCACGCGTTCCGCCCCGGAGGTCCGCACGGTCCTGCCGTGCTCGAGGCCGCGCGTACGCACGCGGCCGACCTGCTCGTCACCGGCGCCTGGGGCCAGTCGCGCATCGCCGAACTCGTGCTCGGCGGCGCCACGCGCCACCTGTTCCAGCACAGCGACATCCCGCTGCTGGTCGCGCACTGAGCACACGCGATGCCGCAACGAAAGAGGCGCGCCGAAGCGCGCCTCTTTCGTGGTCCACCAACGTGACACTTACTTCGCGGCGACGAGCGCCAGCGTCATGTCAAGCATGCGGTTGGAGAAACCCCACTCGTTGTCGTACCAGCTCAGCACCTTGACCAGCGTGCCGTCCATGACGCGCGTCTGCGTCGCGTCGTAGATCGACGACAGCGGATTGTGGTTGAAGTCGATCGAGACGAGCGGCTTCTCGTTGATGCCGAGCACGCCCTTGAGCGGACCTTCGGCGGCCGCCTTCACGATCGCGTCGATCTCGTCCTTGGTGGTCGCACGCGCGGCCGTGAACACGAGGTCGACGACCGAGACGTTGATCGTCGGCACGCGCATCGCGAAACCGTCGAGCTTGCCGTTGAGCTCGGGCAGCACGAGACCGACCGCCGCGGCGGCGCCGGTCTTGGTCGGGATCTGCGACTGCGTGGCCGATCGCGCACGGCGCAGGTCGGAGTGGTAGACGTCGGTCAGCACCTGGTCGTTCGTGTAGGCGTGGATCGTCGTCATGAGGCCGTGGACGATGCCGATCTTCTCGTGCAGCGCCTTGGCCAGCGGGGCGAGGCAGTTGGTCGTGCACGACGCGTTCGAGATGACGTCGTGCGAGGCCTTGAGGCCGTCGTGGTTGACGCCGTAGACGAACGTGCCGTCCACGTCCTTGTCGCCCGGCGCCGAGATGATGACCTTCTTCGCACCACCGGCGAGGTGCGCACCGGCCTTGGCCTTGCTCGTGAACAGGCCCGTGCACTCGAGCACGACGTCGACGCCGAGGTCGCCCCACGGCAGCTTGGCCGGATCGCGCTCGGCGAACACCTTGATGCGGTCGCCGTTGACGACGAGGTCGCCACCTTCCACCGCCACCTCGCCCGGGAAGCGGCCGTGTGCGGTGTCGTACTGGGTCAGGTGCGCGTTCGTCTCGGCGTTGCCGAGGTCGTTGACCGCGACGATCTGGATCTCGCCGTTGCGCTTGGCTTCGTACAGCGCGCGCAGGACGTTGCGGCCGATGCGGCCATAGCCATTGATGGCGACCTTGACTGCCATGGGAACACTCCTCGAAGGGCGACGGAAAAGGGGACCGGCATTCTAGCGGCCCTGCCCTTGCGTCGCACGGAGCCACTCCGATGGGGCCAATCGCCCGGACCTCGCCATACGCCCGGAACAGGCCGGATCGACACCGGAGAGGTTCCACGACGCGTCGCCGCGTCACCGTGCCGCAGGCGCGCCGGCCGCGCCCATGTGCCGAACGACGGTCGAAGCGTCACGTGCGATCGCGGACACTAGGCCGATGCCGAGCCCTCCTTCGACCACACCACGCGCACGCCGCGCCCCCCTTCGCTCGATCGCCGCGTGTGCCGCGCTCGCCTTTTCCGTCCTGTTGTCGACGACGGCGTTCGCGTGGAGCGGTGCCGGCCATCGCATGATCGCCGAGCTCGCCGAGCGCCAGCTCTCGCCGACCGCGCGCGCCGAAGCGCAGCGCCTGCTCGCCGTGCGCGGCGCGGCGCACCTCGCCGACGTCGCCACCTGGCCCGACGAGCTGCGCGACGATCCGAAGCAGCGCGCGCTGTCGAAGGCGACGTCGCGCCTGCACTTCATCAATTTCGCGGATTCGACCTGCCGCTACGACGCCGCACGCGACTGCGCCGGCGGGCAGTGCGTGGTCGGCGGTGTCGCGACCTATGCCGCGATCCTCGGCGACCGCTCGAAGCCCGATGCCGAGCGCGCCGATGCGCTGAGTTTCGTCGTGCACTTCGTCGGCGACGCGCACCAGCCGCTGCACGCGGGTTACCGCACCGATCGTGGCGGCAACGACTACCAGGTGCAGCTCGACGGCAAGGGCACCAACCTGCACACGGTGTGGGACTCGCGCATCCTCGGCAGCCGCCGCATCGGCTGGAGCGACTACGCCGAGCGGCTCGCGAAGGAGCCGCGCCCGAAGGTTGCCGGCACGCCGCGCGACTGGGCCGAAGAATCGTGCCGCATCACGCGCGACGACGGCGTCTATCCGCGCGGGCACAAGCTCGAGTCGTCGTATCCGGTGACGATGCGGCCGCTGGCCGAGCGCCGCGTGCGTGAAGCGGCGACGCGCCTCGCCGCGCTGCTGGATCGCACGCTGGCGCCCTGATCGACGGCGTCATCCACGATCGGCGTCGTCGCCCGCCATCACCATCGGCACGACGCGCTCGATGATCCCGGATGGCGGCATGTCGGCCGCGTCGGGTGGCGGCCAGATCCACTGGCGCACGGCCTTCAGCGCGGCCGCCACCAGGGTGTCGCGCTGTTCGGTCGTCCACTCGCCTCCGCTCGACGACACGATACGACCGAGCCGGGCATCGACGACGCGCCCTTGCGCATCGATGTCCACGACCAGCTCGAGCCGCATGGCGCGCGGTTCGATCACCTTCGACGGTGCAGCATCGTCGCGGGCCGGCCATGCGGTCACCTCGATCTTCCACGCGTCGTCGGTCGAGGCCGCGACGGCGACCGAGCCGGTACGGCCGGGCGCGAACTCGAGGAACGGTTCGCCGACGAGGGCGCCCGCGCGCGTCAGCCGCGCGCGCATCGTGATCGTGTCGTTCTCTCTCCAGAAGCGCGCCGATACGACGCGACGCTGGTCGCCTGTGCCGATGGACAAGCCGATCGCCTCGCCGGGCTGTACGAGGAAGCGCGCGGGCCTGCCGGCGGACGGCGCGAGTACGCGTGCGCGCTCCACGGTCGCGTCGTCCGACGTGCGCCCGTCGATGAGCACCTGCAGCGCCACCTCGATCGCCTCGCCGCCAGCACCCTCACCGACGGCCGCCGTGCGTGCGGGCTGCGCTGCCCAGGACAGGCAGGCCGCGACGCCCGTTATGATGGCGACGCACGTTGCGCCGATGCGACGCCGACGTTCGACGGGCCGCTTCGTGCCTATCGCCCGGATGCGCGCGTGCAGCGGATGTCTCGTCCAGGCGCATGCGAACGGCGCGACATCGACAGGTGCCTGGGCCTTGAGCAGCGCCTCGGCATAGGCGTGGCGCTCGCCGGGATAGGCGTCGAGTACCGCGGCGTCGCAGGACAGCTCCTGGTCGACGCGCAGGCGTGAAGCCGCCCACCACGTGACCGGATCGAACCAGAACAGGCCGCGCCAGGCCGACGCGATCAGGTTCACGACCGGATCGCCGCAGTCGCGATGATGGCGCTCGTGGGCGAGGACCAGAGCGCGCTCGCGCGGCGTGAAGCGCAGGTCGAAGTCGGAGGGCACGATGATGCGTGGCGCGAAGACGCCGACGAGCATCGGCCCAACATCCCTGCGGCGCGAGGCATGCACACCGTCGCCAAGATCGTCGAGCATGCCCAGCGCGCGTACCGCCCGGCGCTGCCGCGCGAACGCAAGCATGACGCTCGCGAGTGCACCGGCACCCCACAGCAAGAGCCAGGCTCCGGCGGGCATCGTGATGCCCGCCGGCGTCGCATCGGGGACATGCACCCCGACCGGCGTATCGCCGACGGTGTACGCAACGATCGGCGGCGACGACTCCGAAGCCTGCGGGGCCGGAAGCAGAGTCGCGATCACCGCGAACGGCACGAGCAGCCACATCGCGTAGGTCACGCGCGCCCCGGACAGGCGTCGCACGAAGGGTCGCAACGCGATCACCACGCCGACCGCGACGATGTTCGCGATCGCCGCCACCACGAGCATCTGCAGGGCGTCATTCGCCATCGTCTATCTCCGCGATGAGGCGCTTGAGTTCGGCGATGTCCTTCTTCGTGAGCTTGCGCTGCTCGGAGAAATGCGCGACGAGCGGCGCGACGCGGCCACCGAAGAGCCGATCGAGCAGTGACGTGCTCTCGGCATCGACGTAGTCGCTGCGCGGCACGAGCGGCCGGTACAGGTAGCGCCGTCCGTCGCGCTCGGCCGCGATCGCCTTCTTGGTCAGCAGGCGGTTGAGCAGGGTCTTGACCGTCGCCTCCTGCCAGCCTTGCGCGTCGGCCGTGAGCGCGACGATCTCCTCGGCGCTGAGCGGCGAGCGCCCCCACAGCGCGTCCATCACGATGCTCTCGGCGTCACTGATCTGCATTTCGTTTACATCCGTAATCGATGATCGACGATTACATTCGTAAACGATGAAGTCAAGCGTCCGTCGCACCGGTGTCGTCAACGCCCTTCATGCGCTCGGAACCTTCGCCCGCGCCGTGACGGCGCCCCGGCTCAGCGCTCGACGAACGCGCGCTCGATCACGTAATCGCCCGGCGTGCCGATGCGCGGCGAAACGACGAAGCCGCGGCGGTCGAGCAGCGCCGATATCGAGGCGAGCATCGCGGGACTGCCGCAGATCATCGCGCGGTCGTTGGCGGGATCGAGCGGCGGCAGGCCGATGTCGGCGCAGAGCTTGCCGCTGTCGAGCAGCTCGTCGAGGCGGCCCGTGTTGCGGAAGGCTTCGCGCGTGACGGTCGGGTAGTAGATGAACTTCTCGCGCACGGCCTCGCCGAAGTACTCGTGGTTCGGCAGCTCGTGCTCGAAATAGTCGCGGTAGGCGAGATCGGCGACCGTGCGCACGCCGTGCGTGAGGATCACCTTGTCGAAGCGTTCCCAGGTCTCGGGGTCGCGCACGAGCGCGAGGAACGGCGCGAGGCCGGTGCCGGTCGACAGCAGGTAGAGGTGCTTCGCGGGCTTGAGGTCGTGCAGCAGCAGCGTGCCGGTCGGCTTGCTGCCGATCAGGATCTCGTCGCCGACCTTGAGGTGCTGCAGGCGCGAGGTGAGCGGGCCGTTCGGCACCTTGATGCTGAAGAACTCGAGCTGCTCCTCGTAGTTCGCGCTCGCGATGCTGTACGCGCGCAGCAGCGGACGGCCTTCGACCGGCAAGCCGATCATGATGAACTGGCCGTTCTCGAAACGCAGGCCGGCATCACGCGTCGTCGTGAAGCTGAAGAGGAAATCGTTCCAGTGCCGCACGCTCAGCACGTGCTCGGTGTTGAAGGCTGCCACGTTGTCACCTGTCGGAGGATCGCGGCGCGGGCGCGCCGTCGGGATCCGCATGGTCGAAAGCCCGGCGCCGTGGCGCCTTGGCGTAGATCAAGAAGGGCTGGCGATCCGGGCCGAGAGGCTGCGGCACGGTGACGCTGGCGTGGCATTGCGCGGACCGGCGGGTTCGCGATGCGCATCGGGTCCGGTCGCAGGCGACGGACCCGCGCATTGTGCCGTGTCGGCGCGCCGCATGGGCGACACGCGACATGCGGCCGCGCCCCGCGGACGGGGCGCGGCCTGCGATCAACGCAGCGCGGCGGCGACGTCGGCCGTGCGCTCGGCGGTGACGCCGAAGTGTCGGTACAACGCGTCGGCCGGTGCCGAGGCACCGAACGTGTCGAGGCCGACGACCTCGCCGTCGAGGCCGACGTACTTGCGCCAGAAGTCGGTCACGGCGGCTTCGATCGCGACGCGCTTGCGGCACCACGACGGCAGCACGCCCTCGCGGTACTCGGGCGACTGCGCATCGAACACGTTCGTGCACGGCATCGACACGACGCGCGCGGCGACGCCGCGGTCGGCGAGGATGCGCATCGCCTGCATGGCCACTTCGACCTCCGAACCCGTCGCGATGAGGATCACGTCGAAGCGCGCTTCGGCCGGATCCGACAGCACGTAGCCGCCACGCGCGATGTCGCCGACCTGCTCGGGCGTGCGCGCCTGGTGGGCGAGGTTCTGGCGCGAGAACACGAGGCAGGACGGGCCATTGCTGCGCTCGATCGCGGCCTTCCACGCGACCGCCGACTCGACCGCATCGGCCGGGCGCCAGACGTGGTTGTTCGGAATGACGCGCAGGCTCGCGAGGTGCTCGATCGGCTGATGGGTCGGGCCGTCCTCGCCGAGGCCGATCGAATCGTGCGTGTAGACGTGGATCGCACGCGTCGGGATCAGCGCGCTCATGCGCACCGCGTTGCGCGCGTAGTCGGAGAACACGAGGAACGTCGCGTCGTACGGGATGAAGCCGCCGTGCAGCGCGAGGCCGTTCGCGATCGCGCTCATGCCGAACTCGCGCACGCCGTAGTAGACGTAGTTGGCCGACGCGTCGGACGAGTTGACGTCCCTGGAGCCCTTCCAGATCGTGAGGTTGGAGCCTGCGAGGTCGGCCGAGCCGCCGATCAGTTCGGGCAGCAGCGGGCCATAGGCATCGAGCGCCATCTGCGAGGCCTTGCGCGACGCGACGACCGGGCCTTCGGCCTGCAGCTTCGCGATCCAGGCATCGGCCGCGGCACCGAAACCTTCGGGCAGCACGCCGGCCTGGCGGCGCTCGAACTCGGCGGCGAGTTCCGGATGCGCTGCGCGGTAGCCCGCGAACAGCGTGTTCCACTCGGCTTCGCGCTGCGCACCGCGCTCGCGCGCGTTCCAGGCACCGTAGATGTCGGCGGGGATCTCGAACGGCGCATGCGACCAGCCGAGGCGCTCGCGCGCACCGGCGATCTCGTCCTTGCCGAGCGGCGCGCCGTGGCTCGCTTCCTTGCCCTGCTTGTTCGGGGCGCCGAAGCCGATGATGGTCTTCGCGCAGATCAGCGTCGGACGGTCGGCAGCGGCGGTCGAGGCGAGCGCCTTCGCGATCGCGTCGGGATCGTGACCGTCGACGCCGCGCACGACGTTCCAGCCGTAGGCCTCGAAGCGCGCCGGCGTGTCGTCGGTGAACCAGCCGTGCACCTCGCCGTCGATCGAGATGCCGTTGTCGTCCCACACCGCGACGAGCTTGCCGAGGCGCAGCGTGCCGGCCAGCGACGCGGCCTCGTGCGAGATGCCTTCCATGAGGCAGCCGTCGCCGAGGAACACGAACGTGCGGTGGTCGACGACGTCGAAGCCGTCGCGGTTGAAGCGCGCGGCGAGGACCTTCTCGGCGAGCGCCATGCCGACCGCATTGGCGAGACCCTGGCCGAGCGGACCCGTGGTCGTCTCGACGCCGGGCGTCTCGGCGTATTCGGGATGGCCGGCGGTCTTCGAATGCAGCTGGCGGAAGCGCCTGAGCTCGTCGATCGGCAGGTCGTAGCCGGTCAGGTGCAGCAGCGCGTAGATGAGCATCGAGCCGTGGCCGTTCGACAGCACGAAGCGGTCGCGGTTGGCCCACTTCGGGTTGGCCGGGTTGTGGCGCAACGCGTCGTTCCAGAGCACCTCGGCGAGGTCGGCCATGCCCATCGGCATGCCGGGGTGACCGGATTTCGCGGCTTCGACCGCGTCCATGGCCAGCGCGCGGATCGCGTTGGCGAGTTCAGTACGGCTCGGCATTGATCGACTCGACTCGGAGGGAAGCGGCGTGCCCGACGGCCGGCCGCGAGGGGCGCGCATTGTCGCCGATCCGTCCCGGCTTGTCCCCCGCGGTGGCGCACGGAAGCTGGACCGCCGCGCAACGCGGAAACCCTGTCGCGTCGCTCCGGGATCGAAGAGAAACCGTGCAGATCGCGTGGAATGAACGTTCGGAAAGCGTTCGAGGCGATGCGCCGATCGACGCACATGCCACTGATTAAAATCAGGAATTCACGTCCATGAACAATATCTAAACTCATCGGTATTGAAATGCGGAGGCATGAACACCAGCTTAGGACTCGCGACCACGACGGGAACGCCAGAGCACTTCCGTCGTCGAAGTTCGCGATGCCTGCGGCGCCCCGCCGCGAGCGTCCCCCGAAACAAGCTGGAGCAGTACGATCATGAAAAACACGATGCTTGCGGTTGCCCTCGCCAGTGCGGGTCTCGTCGCCGTTTCGTCCGCTGCGCATGCGCAGGGTCAGGACAAGGGCGGCTTCTTCGTCAACGGCAACGCCGGCCAGGCCAACCTCGACCGTGGTGTGTACGACGACGACGACACCGGTTACGGCGTCAATCTCGGTTACCGCTGGGCGTTGAACCCCAACGTGGCCCTCGGTGTCGAAGGCGGCTACACGGACCTCGGCACGTTCTCGCCGAAGTCGGGCACGGTCGGCGCACTGCCGAGCGGCGAGTTCCTGCGCAAGGCCGAACTGAAGGGCTGGAACGCGGGCGTCAACGGTCACTTCAACGTCACCGACAACTGGTACCTGAGTGGTCGCACGGGCATCTTCCGCGCCGACGCGAAGGGCGACTATCTCGTCGCGGGTCTGCCGGTCAGCGGTGACGACAAGAAGAACAGCTGGTACGCCGGCGCGGGCTTCGGTTACGACTTCAGCAACAACTTCAGCGTGGGCCTGAACTACGACTACTACAAGGTCGACAAGAACAGGCTGGACCTCAAGACCGATCTCGTCTCGGTCAGTGCCGAGGCACGCTTCTAAGGGCACTCCAACGGCGACCACAGGCTTGTCTGCCGTTTGCCGCCGGCCTGCGAAAGCAGGCCGGCTTTTTTGTGCCTCAGCGCCGCGCCATATCGGGCGACGCGAGCAACGCATTGAGATCCGCACGCTGCGGTGACGACGGCGCGAACGAGGCCTCGATGCGCCTGGCGACCTTCGAGGCGATGTCCCTGGCCTGGGCGGATTCGCCGACACGCGCCTCCACGGACGCCTGCGCGAGACGATACTCGGCAGTGAGTGGATGATCCTCGCCGTAGGCCTTGCGCGCGGATTCGACGGAAGCTTCGGCCTCGCGCGTGGCGTCGCCACCACGCCCCTGTGCGAGCGCGATGCGCGAGGCGATCGCGTGGCTTCGCGCAAGCAATGCCGGATCCTTCGACGGCCGCAACGTCGCGAATACGCGTGCGGCATCGCCGGGCTTGCCCGATCGCACGAGCCATTCCGCTTCGAGCAGGATCGCCTTGGTGGCGTTCGAATGCTCGGGCCCCATCCTCACGGCATAGCGGGCATGCGCGAGATCGAGCATGGACCTCGCCTCGGCGAGCCTGCCAGCACGCGTGAGCACGCGCGCGAGGTTGTACTCGGAGCGCAGCACGGCCATGTCGTCGTTGCCGTTGAGTCGACGACGACCCTCCAGCGACTCGGTAAACAGCGGGATCGCCTTGGCGTAGTCCCCCATGTCCTCGTAGGCCGACGCAAGGTTGTTGAGCGGATACAGCGAGGCCTGCTCGCCTGAGTCCGGCAGCGCGCGGGACAGCTCGAGCGCCGCGCGGTACTCCGATGCCGCTTCCGCGAAACGTCCATCGTCGTGCAGCGCAGAGCCGAGCTCGTTGTGTGCGGACGCGACGTCGCGACTGCCCGGACCGTAGATCTCCGTATTGAGGGCGAGGCTTTCGCGCAACAGTGCGATCGCCCTCGGACGATCGCCGTTCCTGCCCACTTCGAGCGCGTAGGATTCGAGCGTGCTCAACGCATCGGCGCTGCGCTCGCCCGAGCGCTCGCGCTTGAACGCGAGGGCCTCCTCGAACCAGCGTTCCGCGGCGGCATGATCATCGCGCTGCCGCGCGACGAGCCCGAGGTTGTGCAATGTCGACCCGAGCGATCCAGCCTGCCCGGGCGGCAGGGCGCGACGGATCGCCAGCGCCTTGAGCAGGAAGCCATCGGCCTCGTCCAGGCGACCGGCGGACTCGGCGACCACCCCGAGCGTATTGAGCGCATCGGCCATGTCGGCGGAATCCGGCGCGGCGTACCTCTCGCGCAGGTCCAGCGAATCCCGAGCGATGCGATCGGGTTCGCCGCCCGGCGTGCGCAAACCGCTCAGGATCACCGCGAGTTGGCTCAGTGCCGCTCCGGCCGCGAGCGGCTCGTCGACGGCCGGCGACCGATAGAGCTCGGCGGCCTGGCGCAGCAACTCGGCCGCACGCGCGGGTTCGCCGATGTGACGATATGCGGTGCCGAGGACATCGAGCAGTTTCGCCTTGACGCGCGGCTGGTCGCCGAGCTCGCTGCCGATGCGCGTCGCACCCTGATCGAGCACATCGCGCGCGCTCAGCCCGCGCGTCGTCGCGAGACGCGGATTGGACACGTTGAACACCGAGACGAGGAACGCACTGACCTCGTTGGCGGTACCGGCCTGGATCGCCGACTCGCGCTCGGCCACCAGGGCGCGGTCGCGTTCGGCGGCGATGCGCCACATCGAGACGCCGGTGAACACGCAGGCGAGTGCGGCGGCAGACAGCGCGATCCAGTGGCGGCGTGCGAAACGCGCCGCACGGTAGGCACGGTCGTCGCCGCGTGCGTGCACCGGACGCAACGCGAGGTGGCGGTCGATGTCGGCGGCGAGCGCGTCGACCGACGCATAGCGCTTCTGGGGTTCCGACGCCGTCGCGTGCTGCACGATGGCATCGAGGTCGCCACGCAGGCGCTGCCGCCACGGCATCGACGCGGCGAGGTCGCTCGGCCGCACCGCGGCACGGCCGAGCAGCGTGATCGTGTGATCGTCGGCATCGAGGCGCGCGCTGCGGCCCGCGAGCAACTCGAACAGGATCAGTCCCAGTGAGAACACGTCGCTCGCCGTGGTCACGATCTCGCCGCGCAGCTGTTCCGGGCTCGCGTAGCGCGGCGTGATCCACGCGGCCGCGGCGCGGTCACCGGCACCGGCGGTCTTGTCGAGCGCGCGCGCGATGCCGAAGTCGAGCAGGACCGGCGTGCCATCCTCGCGCACGAGCACGTTCGACGGCTTGAGATCACAGTGCACGACGAAGCGCCGGTGCGCGAACTGCACGGCCTCGCAGACCTTCTGGAACAGGCGCAGGCGCGCCGCGAGCCCGAGACCCAGGCGCCCGCAGTAGGCATCGATCGGCTCGCCCTCGACATGCTCCATGACGAGGTAGGGCTGATGACCCGGCGTCGCACCACCGTCGAGCAGGCGCGCGATGCCCGGGTGCTGCAGTGTCGCGAGGATCTGCCGCTCGCGTGCGAAGTGCACGAACGTCTGTGCGTCGGGAATGCCGCGCATGAGCTTGATCGCGGCACGCTGCTCGAAATGCCCGTCGGCGCGCTCGGCGAGATGCACGACGCCCATGCCGCCACGACCGATCTCGCCAAGCAGGCGCCAGGCGCCGAGCAGGTCGCCGGCGCGCCATTCGCTGCCCGACTCTTCGCTGCCGGCGCCGACCGCCGAGGTCTCGTCGTCCGCCGCCAGCAGGGCCTCGACCTGCGCGATGGCGGCAGTGTCGGCACCGAGCTCGGCGAGGCGGCGGTGGCGCGCCGTCGCGGGCAAGTCGCGCACCTCGCCGAACAAGGCCTGGATGCGTGCAGCATCGTCGCGCAGGCTCATCGCCGCTCCTCTCCGTCGAATCCGTCGCGATGGATCGTGTCGATCCATGCGCTGTACAACGACCAGCTCGACTCGCTGTGCATCGCGGCATGTACGCCGTGCTCGGGCATGATGTCGAAGGCGAGTTCGCCCGCGTCGTACTGGCCGGCGAGCAGGATCTCCTGCTCGTCCCAGCGCCGCGCCGGATTCGCCGCAGCGGGCGGGAAACGCCCGACCTCGACACCGTCGATGCGCACAAGCGCCGCGGGTGCTCCGGCGATGCGTCCGGGTTCACCGGCGGCGACGTCGATCGTGCGGCGCAGACGCAAGCCCTGCGCGGGTTCGCGCAGCGTGAACGTGAAGCGGCTCGTGCCGGCGGCGAACCGGCACACGGTCGCGCTGCGCAGGGTCGGCGGTTCATCGGAGAAACGTCCCGTGCGCGCCTCGCAGACCGCACCCGGAGGTGGCGCGTAGTCGTGCGAGAGCGCCGCCGGGGTGCCGACGTCGAACCCGCCACGCGGAACGCTGGTCGCGCGCTCGCGCACGTACGCGTGGACGACATGCTGCGCGCACATCGGCACCGGTTCCGTCGGAGACAGGCCTGCTTCGAGCGTCATGCGCAGCGCACTCGACCACACGGGCGCATCGGTGGCCATGATCCGATGCGCGGCTGACGTGCCGCTGCCGTCGGGGTCGACGCGCGTCGCACCGCCGAGCGGGCCGGCGAACGCGCCCTGATCGAAGTAGAAGCCACCCGAGTAGAGATCCTCGACGCCGGTGCCGTGCCACCACGGCGCGCGTGCGCCGTCGACGACGATGCGCTCGTCGCCTTCGAGGTAGGCCAGCGTCGAAGCGCCCTCGGCGCGCAGACGCGTCGAGAGCGCGACGATGCGGCCGGCGCCGTGCAGCTTCACGAGCTCGATGTCGCCGCCGGCGACACAGGCCTCGCTGCGCCTGGCTCGATAGCGACCGACGTCCGGCGGAACCGCCATCTCGGCGATCGACACGTCGCCTGCGAACGTGCCCGGTGGCGGACGCGAGGCCGCGGCCACGAGCGCGACGCGCAGCGACTGCGTGTAAGGCATCGGCCACCACGAATAGAGTCGCCCGCCGGCGTCCTCGCCGAACAGCGCGTTGCGCGCGAGGAGCGGCGCATCGGACCACGTGGCGAAGAACGCCTCGAGCGGCAGATCCACCATCGTCGTACCGTCGATGTCGATGCGCAACGCGACATCGGCATGCGACGCGGCGGCGATGTCGAGTCGCAGTCCGCGCAGCACGCCTTCACCCGCGTGGTCGACGAGCACGCGGGTCTCGCCCGCGGCGAGCACACCCGAGAACGACCGTGGCGCGAGCATGCCGTGCCAGGGGTCGTCGCCGGCATGGCCGAGGAAATCGCGCCACGCCGCTGCATCGGGCGATGCCGGGAACGACGTGACCGGCGTTCCGGCACGCAGGCGGTGCGCCGTGAACTGATACCACAGCAATCCCCAGCCGCTCGGATCGCAGACGGTCGAGGGCGTCTCGGCACCGAGCAGGCTCACGCGCAGCGACTGTGCATACGGCATCGGTACGTGCATCGTGTAGCCACCGCTCGAAGCGAGCCGATCGGCGACGAGCGGCGGCGTGAACGGCGGCGTCGAGCCGTCGAAGAGCGAAGCGAGCGGCAGGTCGATCGATGGCACGGCCTCGCCGTCGAAGCGGAAGCGCACGCGGATCGCCGGATCGATGCAGCGCGAGATGCCGTCGCCGGTCGTCATCCACAGGCGCGTCAGCGCGCCGGGACCACGTTCCTCGAACAGCACGGCTTCGTCACCGTCGCGGTACAGCCAGCGCAGCGGGAACGGATTGACCTGACCGGATTCGGGCCCGCGCAGGCTGCGGTCGTAGCGGCAACCATCGGGGCACCGGCTCGAATGCGTGACGACGATGTCGTCGCCCTCGAGCGAAGCGAGGCGCAGCGGCGACGACCAGACCTCCCATGGCAGCGCCGCGGCCTCGCACGCGCCACCGAGCGACGCGAACGCGATGCATCCGATGACCGCGCGACGACCACGTTCCGCCATGCCCCCTCTCCGCGCGTGACTAGCCCGTGGACGACGGCTCCGCCGGATCCTCGACGACGCCGTTCGAGACGACCACCGCGGCGGCGAGGTCGCCGGTGACGTTGAGCGTCGTGCGGCACATGTCGAGGAAACGGTCGACGCCGAGGATCAGGCCGATGCCTTCGGGCGGCACGCCGACCATGCCGCAGATCATCGCGATCACCGGCAGCGATCCCGCCGGCACGCCAGCCGTGCCGATGCCGCCGAGGATGCACACGAGCATGACGACGATCTGCTGGCCGAGGCTCAGCTCGATGTTGAAGAACTGCGCGAGGAACAGCACCGTGATGCCCTCGAACAGCGCGGTGCCGTTCTGGTTCGCGGTCGCGCCGATCGTGAGCACGAAGCGCGACACCTTGCGCGGCAGCTTGAGGTCCTCCTCGGCGACCTTGAGCGCGGTCGGCAGGGTCGCATTGCTCGACGCGGTCGAGAACGCCATGACGATCGCTTCCTGCGAGCCCTTGAAGAAGCGCACCGGCGACATGCCGCCGAGCAGGCGCACGCTTGCCGAGTAGACGACGAAGAAGTGGATCGCCATCGCGAGCACGGCGACGCCGACGAAGCCCGCGAGCTTGAAGATGAGCTCCCAGCCGAACTGCGCGGCGAGGTTGAACACGAGGCAGGCGACCGCGTACGGCGCGAAGCGGATCACGAGGTGGATGAGGCTCATCGCGATCTCGAAGACGCCTTCGACGACCTCCTTGGTGCGCTGTGCGAGCGGCGAGCGCGTCAGCACGATGCCGATGCCGAACATGAGCGCGAAGAACATCACGGCGAGGATGTCGTTGTCGGCGGCCGCGCGGATCACGTTGGTGGGCACGATGTTGAGCACGAGGCTCGGACCCGAGCCCTGCAGCGCGCTGCCCGCGACGATCTTCTGCGCACCCTCGCTCGCGTCGGCGAGCAGGCTCTGCGCCACGGCGGGATCGACACCGTCGCCGGGACGGAACAGGTTGACGAGCACGAGGCCGATGATCACCGCGATCGAGGACACGATCACCGTGTAGCCGAGCGTCTTCCAGCCGACGCGGCCGAGCGAGCGGATGTCGCCCATCTCGGCAATGCCGACGACGAGCGCCGAGAACAGCAGCGGGATCACGAGCATGAACAGCAGACGCAGGAACAGCTGGCCGATCGGCTGCGTGACCCAGGTCGTGAGCAGTTGCACCCACTCGGCCTTGCCGCCGTCTGCGGTCGCGTGCACGACGAGGCCGATCGCGAGGCCCGCGACGAAGCCGATGAGCATCTTGGTGTGCAGCGGCATGCCGCCGGTCGTGTTCATGCGGCGTGCTCCGTCCGGCGGAGAAGCCCCGTGGTCACGGCGTGTCGCCCTGTCTCGCTGCACTTCACCCGGATTCCCCACGCTCGACGGTCAGGCGGCTAGTGTGCCGCATGCCTCCGCGGTCGCCAAACCGCGCGGCCACGGCTCAGCGTCGACGGCCGTACAGATCCGGCAAGGGGTCCGGCACCGCCGTGGACGCGGCGACACGGATCCATGCGAAACCGCCGCGGAACGCCGTCTCGAGGCGTGAACCGAGGCCTTCATGCACGCCATCGGCATAACGAGCGCGCTGCAGGTCGGCGATCGCGTCGCGCTGCACCGTGTCGTCCAGCAGCGAGGCGAGATCCCCCGCGTTGTGCACGCCCGGACGCTCGGCACGCGCCCATGCGACGAGTGCGCGCTCCGCGCCCGCGAGATCGCCGAGTGCGCACATGCGCAGGAAAGCCGCGCGTGCGTCGCCGCCGCGTGGTGCTTCGGAGAGCGCCGGCGTGACGACTGCGCGACGACGCGAGCGCCACCACAGCAGCAGCGTGGCGAGCCAGAGCACGCCGAGCCCGATCGCCGCCGTGCGCCAGGCACGCAGGTGCGTGTCACTGGCGACCGCGGGGCCGATGACGTCACCGCCCGGCATCACGAACGGCGGACTCGCTGGTACCGGCGCAGGCGTCGTGGCGTTCGCGGCGGCACCGACGGCCGGCACCACGTTGACCTCGTGCGCGGCGAGCACGGCTTTCGTCATGCGCTCGTGCGCGGTATCCCACCACTGGACCTCGATCGCCGGCAGCACGAGCTTGCCGGGCCGCGTCGGCACGACCGCGAATTTCCGCGAGACCTCGCCATACAACCAGGCGCCGTCGTCACGCGTCTGCGTCTCGGCCTTGTCGGGATAGACCTCGGTACCGTCAGGCGTGTCGAAACGCAGCTCCGGCAACTGCTCGTAGCCGAGGCCTTGCGCGCGCAGCCGCACGCTGCGCGTGATCGGCTCGCCGACCGGCACCTCGGGAGGAATCGCGTTGTCGTCGGTGAGCGTGAGCGAGACCGCCGGCAGCCACGGCGCCGTGCCCCATGTGGCCGGCTTGGCGCGCACCTCGAGCGTGACCGCGTCGGATCGCGCGCCGACCGCTCGACCGCGGCGGAAGAACCCTGTCGGGTCGGACGTGTCGGGCGTGCTGCCGCGGAACGCCAGCGCGGGCAGCGTGAGTGTCCCGCTCTGCTCGGGCAGCAGCGCATAACGGCGCTCGAGCACGTTGTAACGGCGCTCGCCGAGCGTGGCGACGTACTGGCGGTCACGCCCCAGCTTCTGCACGACGACGCCGGGTGCGGTCGGCTCGTTGAGGGCACCCTCGGTGAGGTCGATCGCGTAATGCAGCTTGACCGTATAGCGCACCTGCTGCTGCACATAGGGCGACACGGGATCGGCGGTCACCTCGACGAACACGTTGTCGCCGGGCTTGCCCTGCGCACCGACGGGCGCCGGCAGCACGGTCAGCGTGATCGCGGCGGTCGACGTGCTGCCGATCGTCAGTGCGGGGATCGCGAGCGTGCCGGCGTGCTTCGGCTCGAGGCCGACGGCCCACACCGTCTTGGCGGTGCTCTGTCCGTTGACGAGGCTGAACTGTCGGCTCGACTGCGTGCCGAGCAGGTTGAAGTCGTTGCCGAGCGCCGAGATGTCGGGCTCGATGCCGGCGTTGCCGTCCACTTCCACATTGAGCGTGACCGTCTCGCCGAGCTGCATCGAATCGCGGTCGAGCCACGCGCGCGCGGCCTGCGCCGTCGCGATCGCGGGCCACGTGACCACACCGAGTGCGACGATCAGCAGCGTCCAGAGCCATCGCTTCATCGTCCACCTCCACCGCGCTGTCGTCTTTCGTGTTCGAGCAGGAACTTGCGCCGCAGCAACCCGCCCGGATCGTCGGGCACGCGCTGCAGCCACTGGTTGAGCGCCTGGTCCTGCTCGCGCGCGGCCTCCTGCTGCGGATCGGCCGCGACGGGCTGGGCATCCTCCTGCGGCGGTGCGTCCTTCATCGCCTCGTCGATCGCCTGCGAGAGCTGCTGCTGGCCTTCGCGCTGTTTCTCGCGCGCCTGCGCCTCGCCCTCCTCCGACGCATCGCCTTGCGCGTCCTTGCCGGTCGCCTCGTCGTCGCCCTGCTCGGGCTTCTTCTGTTCGGAGCGCTGCTCGTCCTTGTCGCCGTCCTCGCCATCCTGCGCCGAAGCGCCCTCGTTGGGCTGCTGTTCGTCGGACGGCTTGCGCTCGCCCTCGCCCCCCTTCGACGGATCGTTCTTGCCCTTGCCGCTCTCGTCGCTGTTGTCGCCCTGCTGGTCGGGCGATTGCGACGCCTGCTTCTCGAGCCACTCGCGCACCGACTGTTCGTTCGCGCGCGCGTCCTCGTGGCCGGGCTGCGCTTCCACGGCCTTCCGATAAGCCTCGAGGGCGCCCTCGTAATCGCCTTGCCGCGCCAGGGCGTTGCCGCGGTTGTAGTCGGCATCGGCGCCACCTGCGCGCGTGTACGCCTCTTCGGCCGCCTTGAAATCGCCGGCGCGATACGCGGCACCACCTTGCAGTGCGGGATCGCGGGCGAGCTCGTGCGCACGCTTCGCGTCGCCGTCGGCGAGCGCACGCGCGGCCTGCTGATCGGGACGCAGCCACAGGTCGGTGAACGAAAACGCGTGCGCGCGCCCGGCAGGCAGCACGAGCACGAGCGAGAACGCCATGAGCCAGCCTCGCCGGAACGCGAGCAGCGCGAGCGGCAGCAGCGCGAGGACGAACCAGGGACCACGATCGCGGAAGCGCTCGCTCGTGGCCGCACCGGCATCGCCATCGCGGGGTGACATCGAGGCCTCGACGTCACGTCCCAGCACGATGTCGAGATCGCTGCGATCGGTGGACAGCCCGGCGTAACGACCACCGCCGGCCTCGGCGAGCGCGCGCAATGCCCCCTCGTCGAGACGCGGCACGACGATGTTGCCCGCGGCATCCTGCAGGAAACCGCCCTGCGGCAGCGCGACCGGGGCACCGGACGGCGTACCGACGCCGATGACCGAGATCGCAAGCCCGCGGGCGTGCGCGTCCCGCGCCGCATCGATCGCGGCACCGTCCACGGCATCGGCGAGCAGGATCAGCTCGCCACGCTTGCGGCCTGCCTGCTCGACGAGCTTCCAGGCTTCGCGGATCGCACTCGCCGCCGCATTGCCGGCGACCGGCATGACCGACGGGTCGAGTGCGTCGACGAGATTGGCGACCGTGTTGACGTCGTCGGTCAACGGCGCGGCCACGTAGGCGTCGCCGGCGTATCCGATCAGCGCCGTCTGCATGTCCCGGCTCGCACGCAGGATGTCGTTGATCTTGAAGCGCGCACGCGCCAGGCGATTCGGCTTGAGATCGGCTGCGAGCATGGTCGGTGCGAGTTCGATCGCGATGACGCGCGCGGCTTCGTTGCGGTGAAGCGGCAACGCCTCCCGCTCCCATGCGGGCCCCGCGAGCGCGAGCGTCGTGACGACCCACAGCGAGATCGCGATCCACGCCCCTCGCGCACCGGGCGTCGCTGCATCGCGGTCGACCAGGTGCGGCAACAGATGGGCGTCGACCACACCGCGCCACGCGGCGGTCGCGGTGCGTGCACGTCGCCACGCGAAGGCGAGCAGCGGCACACCCAGGAGCGCGAGCAGCCACAGCGGGCGCAGGAAATGGAACTCCGCAAGACCACCGCTCATGCGGGACTCCGTGCGTCGAACGTGCGACGTCGCCATGCCGGCGCGAATGCGAGCAGAGCCGAGAGTGCGCCGAGCGCGAGCGGTACCATGTAGAGCTCGGCGACGGGGCGCAACGCCTCGGCATCGGCGTCGACCGGCTCGAGGCCGTCGATCTCGCGATAGATGCCGGCGAGCTCGGCCGTATCGCGCGCGCGGAAGAAGCGGCCACCGGTCTTCTCCGCCATCGACGTGAGCAACGCGACGTCGAGTTCGGCGGATGGATTGAACGTGCGGCTGCCGAACAGGCTGTCGACACGCACCGAGTCGGCACCGATGCCCACGGTGTAGACGCGCACCTTGTTCGCGACCGCGAGATCGATCGCCTTGCGCGGATCGAGCTCGCCTGCGTTGTTGACGCCGTCGGTCAGCAGCACGACCACGCGATGGTTCTCGGGTCGGTCGCGCAGGCGCTTGACGGCAAGCCCGAGGGCGTCGCCGATCGCGGTCTCGCGTCCCGCGAGGCCGATCGTCGCGTCGTCGAGCTGGCGCGCGACGGTCTGGAGATCGAACGTCAGGGGCGTGAGCAGGTAGGCCCGCGAGCCGAACAGGATCAGGCCGACGCGGTCGCCGTGACGGCGCTCGACGAAATCGGTCGCGATCGCCTGCACGGTCGAGAAGCGGTCGGCCTCCGCGGCACCGAGCTGCATGTCCTGGATGCTCATGCTGCCCGAGGTGTCGACCGCGAGGAGCAGGTCACGACCGCTGCGCGGCACGTCCTCGGGCTCGCCCAGCCACTGCGGGCGAGACGCGGCGACCACGAGCATCGTCCATGCGAGCATCGCGAACACGCGGCGGGCGCGTGGAGCACCGGCATGCGAAGCGGAATCCGGCAGGGCCACACCGGCATGCGGAAGCCGCAGCGCGGCGCCCGGCGTGTCGTGCACGCGCGGCAGCAGCCATGCGGCGAGGAACGGCAATGGCCATGCGGCGAGCCACCACGCCCAGGCGAGCTCAAGCATGACGTGGAGGCTCCGCGAGTACGGTGGTGATCCAGCGCCGGGCAAGGGCGACGAGGGCAGGAGCATCGACGTCGGCACCGCGCCGCCATGGCGCGTCGAGCAGCGCACGACCTGCCCCGTTCTCGAACGCATCTCCGCCGAGGCGTGCGTCGAGGAAGCGCAGCCACGCCACGCCGGACAGCGCGGAGGCGTTCGCATCCACGAGGAGCGTGGCGCGCCGCAGCAGCTGCGAGATCTCCGAGGCCAGCACACTGCCGTCGCGCGCATCGAGCGCGTCCAGCCGATCGACCTGTGCGTGCAGGGCGAGCGTCCAGCGACGCCGCCTGCGCATGCCGTGAAGCGCGCGCACGCCGATCGCGATGCCGGCGACCACGATCACGGCAACGATCCACCAGCCCGGCGCGGGTGGCCACCATGACGGATCGGGCGGCAGGTGAATGTCGCGCAGGACGGGCGCGTCGCCATTCATGCCGACGAATCCTTCGGCGCGACGGGACGTGCCGTGAGCGGCGCGATCGCACGGCGCACGTCGCCATCGGTGGTGACATCGACGACGCGGCCCCGCGCACGCACGACGTCCTCGCGCAGGCGCTCGCGGATCGCCGCGAACGGATGGGGCCAAGCGTCGCGCAATCGACGCTCGCCGAAATCGAGCAGCCGACGCGCACCGCCGAGGCTCAAGGCATAGCGCCCCGGAGGGGGCGGAGCGAGCTCGAGCGGATCGGCGACGAGCACCATGCCGAGCTCGTGGCGTGCTCCGAGCCTCGCGAGTACCGCGGAGGCTGCCACATCGGCACTGAAACCGTCGCTCACGACGACGAGGCGCATGCCGGGACGCAGCAGGCGACGCGTGCGTTCGAGCGCGGCCGAGAGCGGCTCGGCGACACCGATCGCAGCGGCGTCCCAGTCGCGCAGTGCGCGAAGCACGTGCAACGCGCCACGTCGTCCACCGGCGGGCTTGACCTCGCCGCGGATGCCGCCGCCGAAGCCGATAGCGCCCACGCGATCACCGCCCGCGGTGGCGATCCACGCGAGCAGCGCCGCGGCGCGCGCGGCCTGTACGCTCTTGAAACGCGTGCGCGTTCCGAAACGCATGCCGGGATTGAGGTCGACCAGCACCAGCAGGCCGTGTTCGCGCTCTTCCTCGAACAGTTTCGTGTGCGGTCGCCCGCTGCGCGCGGTGACGCGCCAGTCCATGTGGCGAATGTCGTCGCCGGCCTGGTAGATGCGCGATTCGCGGAAATCGACGCCACGACCGCGCCAGCGCGAGCCGTGGGGTCCACTCCGCTGCGCGGCACTGCGCACCTCGGCGAGCCGCGTGCCGCGCGCGTGCGCGACGAGCGCCAGCAGTTCGTCGAGCGCGACACGGACGCCTGGGCCGGGCGCGTCATGGGTCGTCATCGGGAGCGGACCGCGATCCGCCGCTCAGGGCAGCGGCACGCGTTCGAGCAGCAGGCCGAGCACGCGGTCGGCATCGACGCCCTCGGCCTCGGCTTCGTAGCTCAGCAGCACGCGATGACGCAGTACATCCGGCGCGACGGCGTGGATGTCCTCGGGCGTGACGTAGTCACGGCCCGCGAGCCAGGCATGCGCCCGCGCACAGCGATCGAGCGCGATCGTGCCGCGCGGGCTCGCGCCGTAGGCGATCCAGCGCGCCAGCTCGGCACCGTAGGTCGACGGCTCGCGCGTCGCGAGGACGAGCTGGACGAGATACGTCTCGAGCGCGGGTGCGAGATGCAGGTCGAGCACTTCCGCTCGCGCCGCGAACACCTGCGCCTGGGTGACGCGGCACTCGGGCGTCGTGCCGCTGACCTGGCCTGCACGTGCCCTTTCGCGCGCGAGGCGCAGGATCGCGGCCTCGGCGTCGGCCCCCGGGTAGCCGATGCGCACGTGCAACAGGAAACGATCGAGCTGGGCCTCGGGCAACGGGTATGTGCCTTCCTGCTCGATCGGATTCTGGGTCGCCATGACGAGGAACAGCGGTGGCAGCGCGTAGGTCGTCTGGCCGACCGTGATCTGGCGCTCGCCCATCGCCTCGAGCAGCGCGGACTGGACCTTGGCCGGCGCGCGGTTGATCTCGTCGGCAAGGATCAGGTTGTGGAACAGGGGACCTCGCTGGAACTCGAACAGCCCCGTCTGCGGGCGGTAGATCTCGGTACCGGTGAGATCGGCGGGCAGCAGGTCGGGAGTGAACTGCACGCGGTGGAAATCGGCCTCCAGACGCGCGGCGAGTTCCTTGATCGCCGTGGTCTTGGCGAGGCCCGGTGCTCCTTCGACCAGCAAGTGTCCGTCGGCGAGCAACGCGACGAGCAGGCGGTCGACGAGGGCCGCCTGCCCGAGGATGCAACGGGACAGTTCCTGGCGCAGGTCGGCGAAAGCGGCCGCAGCCGTGGTCGGTTCGGGCATGTCCATGGGATCGGCGACGGGGTCCGGAATGATGGCACGCGGGAGGGAGACAGGCTCCGACCGCGTCGAAGGCAGGAAGTTGCCGGAGAAGAGACGCAGAAGTGCGACGGTTGCGGACGGATCAGCCTGACGCGAGTACGTCGTCGAGCGACGTCGGACGTCCTATCAGCCAGCCCTGGGCGTAGCGGCAGCCCATCGTGCGCAGGGATTCGCGCTGTTCGACCGTTTCGACACCTTCGGCGACGACCTCGCAGTCGAGCGCATGCGCCATGCCGACGATCGCGGCCGCGAGAGCCGCCCCGCGGGGAGTGTCGAGTGCGCGCACGAAGGCCTGATCGAGCTTGATGCGGTCGACGTCGAGCTTGAGCAGCGGTGCGAGGTTGGAGTATCCGGTACCGAAGTCGTCGAGGGCGACATGCATGCCGGCGGCGTGGCAGCGCCCGATCAGGGCGGCGACGCGGGGACTGTCGAGCACCAGGCTCTCGGTGATCTCGACCTCGAGCCGGTCGGGGGGCAGATCGTGCGCGGCGAGCCGCGCGAGCATGCGGTCGACCAGGGACTCGTCCTCGATCTGGCGAGCCGACACGTTGAGTGCGATGAATGGCAGGGGCTCGCGACCGCGCCGACGGAGCTCGGCGAGCATGTCGCAGACGCGCGCCAGCACGTACTCTCCGACCGGCACGATCAGCGAAGTCTCCTCAGCCAGACGGATGAATTCTGCCGGCGACACCGCGCCACGCTCGGGATGGTGCCAGCGCACGAGTGCCTCGTAGCCGGCGACCCGCTCCAGGGTCAGGTCGAACAGTGGCTGCAGGAACACCTGCAGCTCGGCGCGCTCGAGTGCACCACGCAACTCGCTCTCGAGCCGGATCTTGTCGAACGCGTCGGCCTCGCCCGATGGCCGTGGCGCGACCGAACCGCTCTCGCCGTCACCGGTCAACGTGGCCAGCGCGGATCGGTATCGCGACACCTGGCTCAGCAGCAACGCCCGCACGATCGGATCGGCCACCTCGAGACGCTCGGCGAACTGGTGCCGGTCGATCGGCGTGAGGATGCAGTCCTCGATCGCGGTGGCGGTCGCCGAACGCGGCGAATCGTCGATGACGGCCATCTCGCCGAGCAGTGCGCCGGCGCCGAGCTCGCCGAGCACGCGCTCCTCGCCGAACTGATGCGTGCCGACACGTACGCGGCCCGATTCGATCAGGAACGCGGTCGTCGGCGGATCACCCTCGGCGAACACGGTCGCTCCCGCGGCGATGCGCAAGCGGTCTGCAACCATACCGATCTCCCCGGCCACTCGCAGTTCGGCGCGTCGGTGGCGACGCCCTGTCCGTGATGCTACCCGACTTCCACAAAGAAAAAGGGCCGCTTGCGCGGCCCTTTTCCGTGTCACCGACCTGCCGGTCAGTCGAGCGGGCAGGTGCAGGTGTCGGGGCTGAAGCAGGTGTCACCCGACACCGTGCCGAGCACGGTGACGATTGCCGTCGGGCCACCGGTGACCGGCGTACGGAACGTGCAGGTCGCGGAGTCGCGATCCTCGCCCGGACACGTCACCCCGAGGCCGAGGCCTGTCAGGAGCGCGGTCGTGTTGCCGGTCGCGTTCGTGGGCGCGATCGGACCCGAGATCGAGGCACCCGCCGTGCACGTGCCCGAGAGCTGCGTGCTCGGCACGCCGTTGCCGGAACCGTCGGTCAGGCGCAGGTTCACGTTCGCCGTGCCGGAGCCTGCGACGACCGTCGACGGGTAAGCCTGGAGTACCAGCTCGGTGCCCGTGACGATGTCGACTTCGACGGGTTCGCCGCCAGCCGTGAAGGCCACGGAGGCATCTTCGTTGGAGGACGCGAGGCCTGCCGTCGTGAGCACGCCCGTCGTGCAGCCGTCGATACCGGTCGGAGCGGCGAGTACGCCCGACGTGCTCGTGCCGTCGATCGAGCCGGTCCCCACGCCGAGGCCACTGAAGCTGAAGCCGATGTAGGCACCGAGGATCGGCGACTGGAACGCGTCGTACAGGCACGCCGTCACCTGCGTGGTCGTGTTGCCCGCGATCGGCGTCGGGCTGATGGTCAGCGTCGCCGGCGCCACGCCGGGGAGACGCATCGGAGCGATGTCGCCCACCGTCTTGACCGTCGGCGACGTCTGCACGTTGCCCTGCGCCCACACGATGACCTGCTTGCCGAGGCGCGACACGGGGTAGTTGATCTTGGTCGTCGCGACGCCGATCGCATTGGTCGTCGCACTCGCCGTCACGTTGACTTCGGTTGCGCGGCCGATCACGTACGGAAGAACCGGACCGTAGTCGACGAGGCTGCCGGTCGTGTCGTTCCGGTTGAAGGGCGTCGTCGTCGTCAGCGAGGTCTGGCTCGGCACCGACTGCACGAAACGGATGTTCTCGAGATCGGCATTGCCGGTCACGAGCTGACCGAAGACGAGTACCGTGTCGCCCGGGCCTGCGCCACCGCCGGCCGTGCGGAACTGGCCCGTCGGCGCGGAGAACGTGCTGCCCCCTTCGAGCGGGTTGCCGTCGCCGCCTGCGATCTGGAACGTGCCGCCACCCTGGCCCGGGAAGCCCGTGATCGGCGCGTCGATGACACCGAACTGGATGGTGGTGCCCGGCGCGACGGGATTGCCCTGACGATCGGTCGCGAGTGCGCTGATCGTGAAGCTGTAGGTGCCGTCCAGCGAACCGATGGGGTTGCCATCCTCGTCGACGACGCCGCTGTAGACGAGGTTCTGGGTGATCGCCTCGACGTCAGGCGACGTGATCGCGAGCGAGAACAGCTTGCCGTCGGAGACCGCGATTCCCACCGTGGCGGTCACCGGATCGGCGACGCCGTTGCTGACGTTGTTGTCCGCGCGGTCGACCGTGACGCGGATCTGGACCGGGTTGTTCGGGGGAAGCGTCGTGCCGGCCTGGAACGAGACGCTCGCGATGCCGTTGGTGGTCTTCGCAGTCACGCTCGCACCACTGCCCGAGTTGGACGACAGGATGCCGCCACCGGCGTCACCGATGATCTCGTAGCGCACGTTGTCGGCGCTGCCCGGATCCGGCACGGGCTGGTTCGCACCGTCCAGCACCTGCGCGCGGATCACGGAGCTCGTCGCGCCGCCCGTACCGCCGACGTACACGACGGACGGCGACGCCACCGGCGTCACCGAAGCCGGAAGCGGCGTCGAACCGGCGACCGAGAAGTTGAGCGTCGACGAGACCGTGCGACCGGTCGTCGGATCGACCGCCGAGGCGGTCAGGGTCGTGGATCCGGCCACGTCGTACGAGGTGACGAACATCACGTACGAGCCGTTGTTCGTCGTCGCCGGGAACGACACCATGCGCAACGCCATCTCGTTGATGTCGTCCGTTTCCGGATCATCGGGAGGCGAGATGCTCGCGATGCTGGGCGAGCTGATCGTGAACGTGGCGTCGCTGGTCAGCGCCGTGATCTGGCCGTTCGCGTTGCGGTACGTGAACGAGACCTCGGCCATGTACGGCGAACCCGGATACGGGAGCACATTGCCGGGGTTCAGCGGAAGCGTCGTGCGCGTTGCCGCCAGCGTGATCGTGCCGTTGGCCGGCGGCGATGTCGCACCGCCACCGTCACCACCGCCACCGCCGCAGCTCGCGAGCGCCAGGCTCGCGACGAGCAGCCCGAGGGCCTTGAAAGGAAGTCTCATCTGAATTCTCCAGGATCGAATCGTGGTCTATCGAAGCTTGTCGTCACTCGAGGTGCACCGCATGCGGCTGGCCTCGCCCCTGGACGCCATCATCTAAGGCTCTCGCTGAGGATGCGCGGGGTCACGAAGATCAACAGTTCCGCCTTCGTGTCGGTACGACCGCGCTTCTTGAACAGGTTGCCGAGCAGGGGCACGTCTCCAAGGACGGGCACCTTCGTCATGTCGTCGCGCTTCTCGACCTCGTAGACGCCACCGAGCACGACGGTCTGGCCGTTGTCGACGAGCACCGAGGTGTTGATCTCGCGCTTGTCGATCTGCGGCACCTGGCCACCACCGGGATTGTCGATGTAGCCGGCGAGTGCGTCCTTCTTGACGCCGAGGTTGAGGACGACGCGGTCGTCGGCCGTGATCGTCGGCGTGACCTTCAGCTCGAGGACGATTTCCTTGAACTGCACGGTCGCCGTGCCCTGCCCGGCGCCGCCGCCGGAAGACTGGAAGGTCACGTAGCCGACTTCCGAGCCTTGCTTGATGACGGCCTCGCGCTGGTTCGCGGTGACCACGCGCGGGCTCGACACGACTTCGCCGCGGCCCTCGGTCTGCGCAGCCGAGAGCTCGAGGTCCAGCAGGTAGTCGGCGCCGAGGATCGCGAGGCCGAAACTGCCGGCCGGCGTCGTTGCGGGAAGGTTGACGTTGAGGCGATCGTTGAGGCTCGGGACCGCGATGCCGCCGCCGACATCGTTGGTCGGACGCGGCGCGGGATTGAACACCGGGAGGCCACGGCCTCCGCCGAAGCGGTTGTTGAGTGCGAGGTTGCTCATGCGGTCGGTGCCCACCGCGGTGCCCGCGGTCGAGACGACGTTGCCGTTGCGGTCCTCGTAGCCACCGCTGATGCCGAACTTGACGCCGAGCTCGCGGGCGAAGGAATCGGTCGCGATCACGATGCGCGATTCGATGAGCACCTGCTGCACCGGGCGGTCGAGCACGGCGATGAGGGCGCGGATCTCCTGGACCTTCTGCGGCGTATCGCTGACCAGCAGCGTGTTGGTGCGGTCGTCGTAGCTGACGGTGCCGCGCTGCGAGAGGAAACCGCGCTGCATGCTGGCGCCTTCAGCGCCGGCCGAGGACTGCTGGTTGCCCTTGCTCTCCTGCGTCAGAAGTGCGGCGATGTCCTTGGCGTTGCCGTAGCTGATCGGGATGTAGTCCGAGATCAGCTCGACCTTGTCCTCCATCTTGAGGCGCGCGTCGGCGAGCGCCTGCTCGCGGTCCGCGATCTCCTTCTGCGGAGCGACCCAGATCACGTTGCCCTGGCGGCGCTGGTCGAGACCCTTGGCCTGAAGGACGATGTGCAGCGCCTGGTCCCACGGCACGTTGATGAGGCGCAGCGTGACATTGCCCTGCACGCTGTCGGCGACGACGATGTTGAGGTCGGACACGTCGGCGATGAGCTGCAGCACCGAACGCGTCGGGATGTCTTGGAAGTTGAACGTCACGCGGCTGCCGCTGAACACGGGCTCGGCGTTCTTGTCCTTGGGCTTCTCCTCGCGCTTGGGCGCGATCTCGACGACGTACTCGTTGCCGGTCTGGTAGGCCAGCTGCTCGAACGGCGGCTTGGCCGAGATCTCGATGCGCGCGCCGCGACCGCGACCGCGTGTCTCGATGAACTGCACGGGCGTGGCGAAATCGAGCACGTCGAGGCGCTTAGCAGCTTCGGGAGCGAGCTTGACGTTGGTGATGTCGAGCAGCACGCGGTCGCCTTCGCGACGCAGGTCGGCTGCGGCGCCGGGGGCGGAGAAATTGACGACGATGCGGCCTTCGCCCGCCTTGCCGCGACGGAAGTCGATGTTGCTGAGCTGCACCTCGCTGGCGCCGAGCGACTTGGTCGGGTCGGCACTCGCGAGCACCTTGGCCTCGGGCGACGTGCCGCCGAGGTTCGAGGCGACCGACACGACGAGCGTCTTGCCCTCGATGCGCGTCTCGTACGAGGCGGGACGGAACAGGTCGACGACGACACGGGTTCGGCCACCGGCCTCGACGGCCGATACGCCCGACGTCGCGCCGGCGTTGATGTCGATGCGACGCTGTGCGAGCCCGTTGCGGGTGCCCGCGAGGTCCAGCGCGATGCGCGGAGGCGTCTCGGTCGTGAACGCCTGCGGATCGCTGACCGGCTCGGCGAAGCGCAACGTCACTTCGACGCGACCACCGGGCTGGGCCACGTAGGTCATGTCCTCGAGGACGTTCTGCGCCTGAGCGAGCGCCGGAGTGCCGGCGAGCCCCAGCAGGACGAGCAACGCTGCCAGGCGCGATCGGCCTGTCCGCGCCGCGTTCCGGCCACGCCCATGGAAGTCAGCTGTCGTAAACATCATCGTTACCCCCAACGGGTCGGTCATTTCGGGTTGGCATCCGCCAACGCAATCGTGGTTTGACGTTCCATCCAGCCACCGGTGCCGTTCGGCACCAGTTCGACGAGCTCGATGTGATCTTCGGCAACAGCGGTGACGCGCCCGTAGTTCTGGCCGAGGTAGGCGCCGGCGCGCACCCGGTGGATCACGCCCTCAGGATCCTTGACGAGCGCCTCGGGCGACGTCGGTGCACCGAGCGTTCCGACCATGCGGAGGCCGTCGAGCGCGAATGCCTCGAGCGGTTCCTTGGGACGGTTCTCGTCGGGCCTCGGGCCACTGGTCGCGGCGACTTCCTCTTCATTGGTGCCACCTTCGAACGGATCACGCAGACCACGTCGCTGCGCGGTGTACTCGACCGTCTCGAAGGTCTTGATGACAGGCGGAGGCTGCAATGGCGCGCCCTTCTTCGCCTTCTCCTGCGCCACCCAGTCCTCGACACTCCCGCGACCGGAATCGCAGGCCGCGAGGGTCAGGCCGATTCCGGCGAGGAAGGCGGCACGAGCAATGGTTTCGAGTCTGACTCGCACGTCACTTACCTCCGGCGGCAGCTTTGGCCGCGGCTTCGGCTTCGTACTGGGCCACCTCGTCCTCGTCCAGGTAGCGGTAGGTCTTGACGGTACCCTCGAGCGTCAGCACGCCGGCCGCTGCAGGCGCCGCGCTCGCCGCCGGGCGCGCTGCGCCACGCGCCGCGATCGCGTCGGGCCGGAGCGCGACATCGTGCATCGTGAGGATCACGACGCGCTCGAGCGATGCGACCGTGCTGATGAAGGCACCGAACTGGTGGTACGTGCCCACCATGCGGAGCTGGATCGGCTTCTCGGCATAGAAGCCTTCCTTGCTTGCCTCGGGACCCGGCTGGAAAAGCTCCGTTTCGATGCCCGAACGCAACGCGGCCTGGGAAATCGCGAGGATCAGCTCGGGCATTTCCGTCTTGCTCGGAAGCTGACCGATGAGCTGACGCAGCTCTTCCTTCATGTCCTGCAGTTGCTTCTCGTAGGCATCGAGGTTGACCACCTGGGCCTGCTTCTTGGAAAAATCGGCCTTGAGCGTCTCTTCCTGGGCCTGGGCGGATTCCAGCTCTTCCTGCTTCGGCTTGACGTAGTAGATGCCGCCGATGACCAGGATGACGAGGATCACGAGCACGGCGAAGAACGTCTTGACGCGCTGTGGCCAGCCACCGATGTTGTTGCGATCGAGGTTGCGGATGTCGTCGAAGAAACTCACGGCTTCTTCTCCCCGCTCGTGGCCGGAGCCGTTGGGGCCGGGGCCGCGGGAGCGGCCGGCGGCGCGTTCATCAGTTGCGTCGCGGCGGCACCGACCTGATTGCCGAGGCCACCAGGATTGGCGCCGGCTTGCGCGGCGGCTTCAGGTGTCCCGGGGATCGGCAGCTCCGTCTCGGTGTCGCTCGGCTTCTTGAGGTTGATCGCCAACGAGAACTCGTACGGCATGCGACGGTCCACGTTCGGCTTGCCGGTCATGTTCTCGATCTTGGAAAGATCGGAGCGACCGAGATTGGGCGACCTCTCGAGGTTGCGCATGTACGTCGCCACACGCGTGTTGGATTCCGACACGCCTTCGAGCGTCAGCACCTGCCCTGCCTGCTTGAGCGAGGTGAGCTTAGACCCGTCGGGAATCGTCTGCGCGAGCTCGTTGAACATGTGGACCATCTGCGAGCGGTTCGACTGCAGATCCTCGATGATCTGCTTGCGCGCGAGCAGCTGATCCCGCGTCTTCTCGAGATCCTTGATCCGCTGGATCTTCGTCTCGAGCTGGGCGATCTGGTCTTTCAGGTACGCGTTCCGCTGGTTCTGCGAGTCGATCCGCAGACCCATCCAGTACGACGCCGCCATCACGACCAGGATGGCGCCGACCGCCGACGCGCCGAGCGCCATGTAGAACTCGCGCTCGCGCTGCTTGCGCCGCTCCGCGCGCCACGGCAATAGATTGATTCTTGCCATCAGTCGAAACTCCTCATGGCGAGGCCGCAGGCGATCATGAGCGCCGGCGCGTCCTGGGCGAGGGTCTGGGCCTGGACGCGGTTGGACAGCGACATGTTCGCGAGCGGGTTGGCGACCGCGCAGGGCACGCCGAGCTGTTCCTCGACCATGTCGGCGACGCCCGGGATCGAGGCGCACCCGCCGGCGAGGACGACCTGGTCGACGCGGCTGTACTCGCTGCCGGCGAAGAAGAACTGCAGCAGGCGGCTGATCTGCTGGACCATCGCCTCCTTGAACGGCTCCAGCACCTCGATCTCGTAGGATTCGGGCAGACCGCCCTGGCGCTTGGCGAGACCGGCCTCCTCGTAGCTGAGGCCGTAGCGGCGCATGACCTCGTCGGTCAGCTGCTTGCCGCCGAAGACCTGCTCGCGCGAGTAGATGGTGCGCTGGTTGCGCAGCACGATGAGGGTGGTCATCGTGGCACCGACGTCGACGACGGCGACGACGGCCTCCTTGGGCACCGAGAGCTGGTCGGAGATGAGCTTGAATGCGTTCTCCATCGCGAACGCCTCGACGTCCATCGTCTTCGCGCCGAGGCCGCCGAGGTCGAGCGCGGCGACGCGCAGGTCGACGTTCTCGGTGCGCGACGCGGCGAGCAGGACGTTGACCATGTCCGGATTGTCCTTGACCGGGCCGAGCACCTCGAAATCGAGGCTGACTTCCTCGATCGGGTACGGGATGTACTGGTTGGCCTCGATCTGGATCTGCGCCTCCATGTCCTCCTCGGACAGGTCGGCGGGCATCGGCACGATCTTGGTGATCACGGCCGAGCCGGCCACGGCCGCCGCGGCGTACTTGGTCTTGGCGCCGGAGCGGTTCAGCGCGCGACGGATCGCGTCGCCGACGGCCTCGACCTCGACGATGTTCTTCTCGACGACGGCGTTCGGCGGCAGCGGCTCGACGGCATAGTGCTCGACGCGGTAGCGCCCGCCAGCCTGGCCAAGCTGAAGCAGCTTGACGGCCGTGGAGCTGATGTCCACACCGATCAGCGGCGGAGCTTTAGGAGTGAAGAGTCCCACAACTTTTTCCCCTTCCCACGCGCTCTTACGAGCGAAAGATGCGCCACAACATTAAATCCAAACTTTAACCAATTATCAACAGGGGGCCGTCAAAGACGTCGACCCCGTCTCCAAATCCGCGTTTTGCCCCCGTTTCGCCCTCTTCCGGACAGCTTTCCCCGCGTCCCGGAAACGGCAATAGCTCTATACTCCGGGGCTTGCGTCACTAACTTTGACTGACATCACAAGTCCTGTCCGCGGCATGAGAATCCTCCTACGCCTCGCGCGCTACGCGCTCTACCTCGGGCTCGCCGGCGTCGTCACCGGTGCCGCCGCGATCGGCATCGCCTACTGGCTCATCTCGCCGCGCCTGCCCGCGGTGGAGACCCTCAAGGACGTGCGCCTCCAGGTGCCGCTCAGGGTCTTCTCAGCAGATGGCAAGCTGATGGCGACGTTCGGGGAGACGCGACGGATCCCGATCCGCATGAAGGACGTGCCCGACCGCCTCAAGCAGGCCGTGCTGGCGGCCGAGGACGCCGACTTCTACAGCCACAGCGGCATCGACATCGGCGGCATCGTGCGCGCGGTCTGGCTGGTCGCGACCACCGGCAGCAAGCACGTCGCCGGCGGCAGCACGATCACCCAGCAGGTCGCGCGCCAGTTCTTCCTGAGCCCCGAGGTCACCTACACACGCAAGCTGTCCGAATGGTTCCTGGCCTTTCGCATCGAGAGTGCGCTGAGCAAGGACGAGATCCTCGAGCTCTACCTCAACAAGAACTTCTTCGGAAACCGCGCCTACGGCATCGCCGCAGCCGCCGAGTTCTACTACGGCAAGACGCTGGACCAGCTGACCCTCGCCGAGTCGGCCATGCTGGCTTCTCTGCCGAAGTTCCCGTCGACCGGCAACCCGATCAACAACCGCCCGCGCGCACTGCTGCGCCGCGCCTACGTGCTGCGGCGCATGCTCGACCTGCGCTACATCGACCAGGCCACGCACGACGTGGCGACGAAGGAGCCCGATCTTTCGTTCGCACACGAACCGCCGATCGAGATCGAAGCCTCGTACGTCGCCGAGATGGTGCGCCAGCAGGCCATCGAGCGGCTCGGCAACGAGGCGCTCAACGACGGCTACGTGATCCGCACCACGGTCGACTCGCGCATGCAGGATGCGGCCAACCGCGCGCTGCGCGACGCCCTCATCGCCTACGACCGTCGCCACGGGTACCGCGGTGCGGAAGCCAGGGTCGAGCTCGACGCGAGCGCCCCGCCCGAGGAGCAGGTCAAGCATCTGGAAGGCTACCGGGCGGTCGCCGGCCTGCTCCCCGGCGTCGTGGTCGTGTCCGACGCGAAGGAAGCACAGATCCTGCTGTCGGACGGCCAGGATGTCGGCCTCGACCTTAAGGCCGTCGAGTGGGCACGGCCGTACCTCGACGAAAGCCGGCGCGGCGCGGCACCGAAGCGTGTCGACGAGGTCGTCAAGGCCGGCGACATCGTGCGCCTGTCGCGCGACGACGAGGGCGCGTGGACGCTGGCCCAACTGCCCGGCGTGCAGGGCGCACTGGCCGGACTCGATCCGGACGACGGTGCGATCCGTTCGCTGGTCGGCGGCTTCAGCTTCGCCCGCAGCAAGTTCAACCGCGCGACCCAGTCGAACCGCCAGCCCGGCTCGAGCTTCAAGCCCTTCATCTACTCGGCCGCCTTCGACCACGGCTTCACGCCGGCATCCGTCGTCAACGATGCGCCGCTCGTGTTTCCCGACGTGTCGCGTCCCGACGGAATCTGGGCTCCTTCCAACGACGACGGCAAGTTCGATGGTCCGATCCGCCTTCGCGAGGCGCTCGTGCGTTCGAAGAACCTCGTCTCGGTGCGCCTGCTCGACGCGATCGGCGTGCGCTACGCACACGAGTACGTGACGCGCTTCGGCCTGTCGCCGCAGCAGGTACCCGAGAGCCTGTCGATGTCGCTCGGCACCGCCGCCGTGCCACCGCTCGCGATGGCGCGCAGCTACGCCGTGTTCGCCAACGGCGGGTTCCTGATCGACCCCTACTTCATCACCGAGATCGCCGATCGCGACGGCAGGATCGTCTACACGGCCGATCCCGTGCGCGCATGCCGTGATTGCCCGCAACGCCTGCTCGAGGACGAGCGCGAACGCCTCGGCGCGGCGCCGTCGCCGGGCTCGACGCCTGCGGCATCGGGTTGGAGCCCGATCAGCACCGCGAACGCCGCGACGCCCCAGCCCGCGCGCGCGGCGGGCGAGCCGCGCCTCGCGCCGCGCGTCATCGATGCCCGCAACGCGTTCCTCGTGACCTCGCTCATGCGCGACGTGATCCGCCGGGGCACCGGCTCCGCCGCACTCGTGCTCAAGCGCGGCGACCTCGCCGGCAAGACCGGCACCACCAACGACCACCGCGACACGTGGTTCTCGGGCTTCAACGCGAGCATGGTCGCGAGCGCCTGGGTCGGCTTCGACGACTTCAGTTCGCTCGGTCGCGGCGAGTTCGGCGCCAGGGCCGCCTTGCCTGTCTGGATCGATTTCATGCGCGAAGCACTGCGCGACGTCGAGGAGCGCCCGTTCGACATGCCGCCCGGCATCACGACCGCGCGCGTGGACCGCGAGAGCGGCCTGCTCGCGCCGGCCGGCGATCCCGACGCGATCAGCGAGTTCTTCAAGACCGAGGACGTCGCCCGGCTCGCGACCCGCCCCGACCAGCCGTCGGAAGAGCAGCGCGAAGCCTACGACGTGTTCTGATGGCGCGCGGACCGACGCGTACCCCGCGCGACGGCGGATCGGCCACACGACGCCGCATCGCGGTCGAAGCCGCGCGTCTCATCGCCGAGCAGGGCCTGCGTGACTACCACGACGCCAAGCTCAAGGCGGCGCGCAGGCTCGGCATCCACGACGACGACGCCCTGCCGCGCAACACCGAGATCGAAGAGGCGCTGCGCGAACACCAGCGTCTGTTCCAGTCGGGGTCGCAACCGGCCCAGCTGCGCCGCCTGCGCGAGGCGGCCGTCGAGGCGATGCGCTTCCTCGCGCGCTTCGAACCGCGCCTCGTCGGGCCGGTCGCCGAAGGCACGGCGGATGCCCATTCGAGCGTGACCTTGCACCTGTTCCGCGACGACCCTGGCGAGGTGCTGATGTTCCTCGAGGATCACCGCATCCCGTTCGAGGAACGCACGCGCCGCCTGCGCACCGCGCACGACCACACCGAGGACCACGCCGTACTCGTACTGTCGGCGGGCGATGTCGACGTGGATCTGACCATCCTGCCACCCGAGCGCCTCGCGCATGCGCCGCTCGATCGCGTCAGCGGTCAGCCGATGCGACGCATGACGCTCGCCGCGCTGCAGGCCTTGCTGGCTTCGGAAGGCGACGCCCCGCCCGCGGGCTGAGGCGTCGTCCGGGACCGCGGGGCGTTGCGCCACCGCGGCCGGTCAGGCGGCCGTATCAGCCGCGCTTGTCGAGCGCGACGTAGTCGCGCGTCGTGGCACCCGTGTAGACCTGGCGCGGACGGCCGATCTTCGCATCCGGCGTGACCTGCTGCTCGAGCCAGTGCGCGACCCAGCCGGCCGTGCGCGCGATCGCGAACATGACCGTGAACATCTCGGTCGGGATCTTGAGCGCCTTGTAGATGATGCCCGAGTAGAAATCGACGTTCGGGTACAGCTTGCGCTCGACGAAGTACGAATCCTTGAGCGCGACCTCCTCGAGCGCGACGGCGACGTCGAGCAACGGATCGCTGACGTTGAGGTCGGCCAGCACCTTGTGAGTCATCTCGCGGATGATCGTCGCGCGCGGATCGAAGTTCTTGTACACGCGGTGGCCGAAGCCCATGAGGCGGAAGCCCGAGTTCTTGTCCTTGGCCTTGGCGACGGCAATGGCGACGTTCTTCGCGTCACCGATGTCCTGCAGCATCTCGAGCACGGCCTCGTTGGCGCCGCCGTGCGCCGGGCCCCACAGCGCGGCGATGCCGGCCGCGACGCAGGCGTACGGGTTCGCGCCGGTGGAGCCGACCAGGCGCACGGTCGACGTCGACGCGTTCTGCTCGTGGTCGGCGTGCAGGATGAACAGCAGGTCGAGCGCCTTGGCCACGACCGGGTTGATCTCGAGCGGCTCGCTCGGCACCTCGAACATCATGTGCAGGAAGCGCGTGACGTACTCGAGGTTGTTGCGCGGGTAGCGGATCGGCCAGCCGATCGACGAGCGGTAGGCGGCCGCGGCGATCGTCGGCATCTTGGCCAGCAGGCGGATCGCGGCGAGGCGGCGCTGCTCGGGATCGTTGATGTCGAGCGTGTCGTGGTAGAACGCCGACAGCGACGCGATCGAGGCGCACAGCACGGCCATCGGATGCGCGTCGTAGTGGAAGCCGTTGAGGAAGTTCTTCTGCGCCTCGTGCATCATCGTGTGATGCGTGACCTCGTGCTCGAACGCGTCGAACTGCTGCTTGTTCGGCAGCTCGCCGTTGATGAGCAGGTACGAGGTCTCGAGGAACGTGGACTGCTTGGCGAGCTGCTCGATCGGGTAGCCGCGGTACAGCAGCACGCCCTTGTCGCCGTCGATGAACGTGATCGCGCTGCGCGTGCTCGCCGTCGAGACGAAGCCCGGGTCGTAGGTGAAGTACCCGGTGTCCTTGTTGAGCTTGGCGATATCGAGCGCGGGGTCACCGAGCGTGCCGGTGACGACGGGCAGCGACGTGCTGCGGTCGTTGGCGGCGTCGGTGAGCTGGACGGACTTGTCGGACACGGCGGACTCCTCGGGGCTGGACACGCCGCGCGGGCGCATGCGCCGCGGGCGGGCTTGGAAGGGGTTGGCGCGGCGGGAGATCCACCGGCTTCGCGACCGCCCACGTGCGTGCACATGCGCGACCGTATGCCGCGGATTATTGCATAGCACCACGCCGCCGGCAGGTAACGAGGGTCCTATTGACAAGCGCGCAAACGAAAGACGCCGGCACGGGGCCGGCGTCTTCGTGGAGCGTGTCGCCCGGCGCCGTGGCGGCCGGGTGCCGCGCGATTACTTCGCGTAGCGGCGACGGAACTTGTCGACGCGGCCACCCGTGTCGAGGATCTTGTGCTTGCCCGTGTAGAACGGGTGCGAGTGGCTCGTGATTTCCATCTTGATCAGCGGGTACTCGTTGCCGTCTTCCCACTTGATCGTGTCCTTGCTGGACATGGTCGAACGGGTGAGGAACGAGAAGTCGCTGGACAGATCCTGGAAGACGACTTCCTTGTACTTCGGGTGCGTATCGGGCTTCATGGGTCGGATCCGGAATCGGGCGGAAAGAAAAGAGCGCGAGTATAGCGGGCCGGAATCGCCTGCCGCAAGCCCTCAGGCCGCGCCGAGCGCCGCGGCCACGCGGGCCTCGAAGCGCGCCTGCGCCACTTCGAGCACGATGCGCGCGTTGGCCGGCCGTCCCATGCGGCCCTCCCAGTCGACCACGGTGGCACCGCGCGTGAGCGCGCCGTCGAGCTCGATCGCGACATGGCGGGTTTCCACACGCGTGCACGCCGCGGGTTCGAGCGCAGCCGCCATGGCCAGTGCGTCGGCGACGAGCATGCCGCCACGCCCGCGTTCGCGCGTCCAGTCGCGCGTGCGCTGCGAGATCGATGCGTAGAAGCGCGCGCGTGCGTCATCGGCCGCGAGCCAGCGCTCGACGTCTTCGAACGCGAGGCCCTGCCGCACGGTCGCCTCCCAGTCGACGAGGTCGAACGACGGCCAGCCCGAGAACACGACGTGCGCGGCCTCGGGATCGAAGCCGATGTTGAACTCGGCCGGCACGAGATGGGTGTTGCCGCGCCCCGTCACCGCGCCGCCCATGACGACGAGCCGCGCGACGCGTTGCGGCAGGGTCGGGTCGAGGCGCAATGCGAGCGCGAGGTTGGTCAGCGGCCCGAGCGCGACGATCATGAGGCGCCCGGTGTGCGCGTGCGAGGCCTCGAGGATCGCCTGCGCGGCGTGGCTGGCCGCCAGTTCGCGCGTGGAACGCTCGTAGCCCGTGTCGCCGAAGCCGTCGTTGCCGTGCACGTAGGCGGCGTCCTCGGCCGGGCGCACGAGCGGCGTCGCGCAGCCGGCGTGCACAGGCGTGTCGGCACCGACGAGGTCGACGAGCTTGAGCGCGTTCGCGCTCGTGTGTGCGAGTCCTACGTTGCCGGCCGTGACGGTCAGCGCGACGACCTCGACCGACGGCTCGGCGTACGCCATGAGGATCGCGAGTGCGTCGTCGACGCCGGGATCGGTGTCGATCAGCAGGGGAATCGTCATCGTGCAGGAACCTTCGGGGAAACCGGGGATTGTTCCACTGCGAGGACCCGGCTTTCCAGTGCATGCCACGAGATCGCGGCGAGCAGCAGTGCCACGGGCAGCGCGACGAGCGACAAGCCCCAGGACGGCAGCGAGGGCCATAGTGCGGCGATCGCCTGCTGGACCGGGAACCCGTACAGGAACACGCCGTACGAGTAGTCGCCGCGCCATGGCAGGGGCAGCGGCGGCACGCGCCACGCGAGCCAGAACGCGGCGTAGCCGATGCCGAGCATCGTCGCCGGCACGGCAGTCACGGTTCCCTGCGCCGCGAATGCGACGACACCCAGCACGACGAGCAGGCGCGTCGACAGCCAGACGCGCTCGGGGAATGCCGCAGCAACCACCCCGGCGAAGAACAGCGCGGTCAGCGCGTCGCTGTCCTGGTGGCCCGGTGCCTCGCGCCACCAGCCGGCCATTGTCCACAACATCCACGCGAGCACGACGGCGACGAGCAGGCGCCGCCTCGACAGCATGCCGATCGCGGCAAGCACGACGAGGATCACGTACAACCGCACCTCGAGCGCGAGCGACCACAGCGAGCCGTTGATGACACCCGGCGCGCGGTTGTGTTCGAACACACCGGGCAGCGTATAGGACAGGCCGGCGAGATCGAGATTGCGCCAGAGATGCTCGCGCAACTCCGGTGCCGCGACGTAGGCCTGCAGGTCGAGCGACGTGAACGCCGCGCCGAGTGCGACACCGAAGATCAGGCAGGCCAGGTAGGCCGGATAGACGCGCCTGACCCGCGCGAGCGCGAAACGCGGCCACGAGGAATGTCGCCGCCAGCTGTGCATGAGCAGGCAGCCACTCAGCGCGAAGAACACGCAGACGGCGACGCTGCCCGTGTAGAACCCCGGCAGCAACACGGCGAGCAGGTCGAACCCCGAAGCCTGCCAGGCAAGACCGGGGGAATGCCCGACGACGACCATCGCCGCCGCGACGTGGCGCAGCAGGCGGACATTGTCGGGGCCCCGCCCCAGACGGTCGGCCAGGACGGGAGGTGGATCGAGCCAGGTATTCCAGCGGGGCATGCGGGCATCCGTGCGTGCATTCGCGCTTCACGCGCCGGCGTAGCGTGTCGCACCTCCGATCCAGCGCGCAACCAGCCGCTCGGCGAGCTCCGCATGCTGCTCGAGCATCGCCGCGCCGATGCGCTGCACTTCGGGCAGGAGATCCGCGTCGCGGGCGAGGTCGGCGACGCGGAACGCGAGCTGGCCGGTCTGGCGCGTGCCGAGCAGCTCGCCCGGACCGCGCAGCTCGAGGTCCTTCTCGGCGATGAAGAAACCGTCGTTGCTCTCGCGCATCGCCTCGAGGCGCGCGCGCGCGAGCGCCGACAGAGGCCCCTGGTACAGCAGCACGCAGCTCGAGGCGACCTGGCCGCGACCGACGCGGCCGCGCAGCTGGTGCAGCTGGGCGAGGCCGAGACGCTCGGGATTCTCGATCACCATGAGGCTCGCATTGGGCACGTCCACGCCGACTTCGATCACCGTCGTCGCGACCAGCAGTGCGATCGCGCCGTCGCGGAACGCCTGCATGACCTCGGCCTTCTCGGCCGCCTTCATGCGGCCGTGCACGAGGCCGACGCGCAGGCCCGGCAACGCGGCGGTGAGTTCGGCCAGCGCGACTTCGGCAGCCTGCGCCTGCAGCAGGTCCGATTCCTCGATCAGCGTGCAGACCCAGTAGGCCTGGCGGCCTTCCGCACACGCTGCGCGGATGCGCTCGACGACCTCGCCGCGACGCGCCGCCGACACGACCACGGTCTGCACGGGCGTGCGCCCGGGCGGCAATTCGTCGATGACCGACACGTCGAGGTCGGCATACGCCGTCATCGCGAGCGTGCGCGGGATCGGCGTGGCGGTCAGCACGAGCTGGTGCGGAACGCTGTCGCCTTCACGCCCCTTGTCGCGCAGCGCGAGGCGCTGATGCACGCCGAAGCGGTGCTGCTCGTCGATGATCGCGAGGCCGAGGCGCCGGAACACGACGCCCTCCTGCATGAGCGCATGGGTACCGACGACGAGCGCCCCGTCGCCCGCGATCGCCTCGAGCACGCTGCGGCGCGCCCTGCCCTGGACCTTGCCGGCCAGCCAGAGCGGCGCGATGCCGAGCGGCTCGAGCCATGTGCGCAGGTTGCGCAGGTGCTGTTCGGCGAGCAGTTCGGTCGGCGCCATGAGCGCGACCTGGTGGCCGGCCTCGATCGCGGCGAGCGCCGCACGTGCCGCGACGACGGTCTTGCCCGAGCCGACATCGCCCTGCACGAGGCGCAACATCGGCGACGACGCCCCGATGTCGGCCTCGATCTCGACGCTGACGCGCTGCTGCGCGCCCGTCATCGCGAACGGCAGCCGCGACGCGAACGCCTCGCGCAGGCGCCCGTCACCGCGAAGGGCCGGCGCGCGATGCTCGCGCACCTGCGCGCGCAGGCGCTTGAGGCTCAGGTGATGGCTCAACAGCTCTTCGAGCGCGAGGCGACGCTGCGCCGGGTGCCCGCCACGCAGCAGCGCTGCGACGTCGGCATCCGCCGGCGGTCGGTGCACGAGCTGCAGCGCCGTGCGCAGTGACGGCAAGGCGAGTCCGCCGCGCAGGCCGATCGGCACGAGCTCGAGCGCGGCTTCGTCCGGCAGGTGGCGGAGCGCGAGTCCGGTCAGTGTCGCGAAGCGCTTCTGGCTCAGCCCCTCGGTGACCGGATACACCGGTGTCAGCCGCTCCTCGACGGGCAGGCCGGTCGCCTCGACGCGCTGGTACTGCGGATGCACGATCTCGGCACCCTGGTGACCGACGCGCACCTCGCCGTAGCAGCGCAGGCGCGTGCCCGGCGCAAGCTGGTCGACCTGGGTCTTGCGGAAGTGGAAGAAGCGCAGCGTCAGCGTCGCACCGCTGTCGTCCTCGATGGCCACGCGCAGTTGTGGGCGGAAACGGAACCCTCGCTCGACCGCGGCGACGCGCCCTTCGACCTGCGCGTGAGCGCCGGGCTGCAGGTCGCGGATCGCGGTGATGCGCGTGCGGTCCTCGTAGCGCAGCGGCAGGTGGAACCACAGGTCCTGCACGCGCACGATGCCGAGACGCGCAAGCGCTTCGGCGAGCGCGGGGCCCACGCCGGCGAGCGACGTGACCGGCGCGAGGGCGGGATCGAGGGAGGTGTCGGCGGGCGCGGGCGCTCGGGGCATCCGCCTAGCCTAGCCGCGCACGGGACGCGCGTCAGTCGTCCAGCACGGCGACGAGGTCGACTTCGACGGCGGCGCCACGCGGCAGGGCCGATACCTCGATCGTCGAGCGTGCCGGGAACGGTGCCTCGAAGTGACGCGCCATGACCGCGTTGACCGCGGCGAAGTCGCCGAGATCGGTGAGGTAGATGCCCACGCGCACGACGTCGGCGAACGTCGCGCCGGCCGCGCCGAGCACGGCGGCGAGGTTCGCGAACACGCGTTCGGCCTGCGCGGTGATGTCGCCGTCGACGAGCTGGCCGCTGGCCGGATCGAGCGGGATCTGCCCCGACAGGTAAAGGGTCTGGCCCGCGCGCACGGCCTGCGAGTACGGGCCGATCGCCTGCGGCGCGTCGGCGGTCTGGGTGATGCTGCGCGAAGCCATGCGTGGAACTCCGAGTTCAGATGGGATGACGGTAGACCGCATTGACGACGGCGAGGCGACGCACGCCGCGCATGACGTCGGCGAGATGCTTGCGTCCCGACACCTCGATCGTGAACAGCAGGGTCGCGGTCATGAGGTCGCGTTCCTTGTACTCGACATTCTCGATGTTCGAGCTCGCATTGGCCACGGCGGCGGCGACCTGGGCGAGCACGCCGGGCTTGTTGGCGACGATGATGCGCAGCTCGACGCGGTAGTCGCCGCTGACGTCGCGATCCCAGGCCATCTCGATGAAGCGCTCGGGGAACGCGCGGTATTCGGCGACGTTCGGGCACTCGATGCGGTGCACGACGATGCCCTTGCCGGTCGACAGGTAACCCATGATCTCGTCGCCCGGCACAGGGTGGCAGCAGTTGCCGAACGTGAGCACGCCGCGCTCGGTGCCCGTGATGAGGATCTTTTCGGCAGCATGCGGGCGGAACGACGCCGCGAAGCCTTCCTGCATGTGCATCAGCGCGCGCGCGACCTGGTCGGCGACGCGGTTGCCGAGCGCGATGTCGGCGAGCAGGTCCTCGAGCGCGCGCAGCTTGTTCTCCTCGAGGTAGCGCGTCAGCGCGTCGGGCGGCAATACCTCGAGCGAGGCACCGAGCGCATCCATCGCGCGGTCGAGCATGCGGTGGCCGAGTTCGATCGCGTCCTCGTGCTGCAGGCGCTTGAGGAAGTGGCGGATCGCGGTGCGTGCCTTCGCGCTGACGACCCACTCGAGCCACTGCGTGCTCGGCACGGCCGACGGCGCGGTGATGATCTCGACGGTCTGGCCGCTGGTCAGCGGCGCGCGCAGCGGGGCGAGCTTCTTGTCGACGCGCGCCGCCACCGCGTGGCTGCCGACGTCGGTGTGCACCGCGTATGCGAAGTCGAGCGCGGTCGAGTTGCGCGGCAGCGACAGGATGCGCCCGCGCGGCGTGAACAGGTAGATTTCGTCCGGAAACAGGTCGATCTTGACGTTCTCGATGAACTCGAGCGACGACGCGGTACGCGTCTGGTCGTCGACGAGCCCCGACAGCCACTCGCGCGCGCGGTGCTGCGCGCTGTTGCCGGGACCCGAGCCATCCTTGTACGACCAGTGCGCGGCCACGCCGCGATCGGCCACGGCGTCCATGTCGGCCGTGCGGATCTGGATCTCGATCGGCGCACCGAACGAGCCGAACAGCACCGTGTGCAGCGACTGGTAGCCGTTCGCCTTCGGGATCGCGATGAAGTCGCGGAAACGCCCGTCGAGCGGCTTGAACAGCGCGTGCACGGCGCCGAGGGCGTGATAGCACTGCATGACGGAATCGACGACGACGCGGAAACCGTACACGTCCATGACCTGCGCGAACGATTTCTGCTCGCCACGCATCTTCGTGTAGATGCTGTAGGGCGACTTGATGCGGCTGACGATGCGATGCGTGATGCCTTCCGCGGTCAGGCGCGCCTCGAGCGACGCCTCGATCTTGCCCATCGCCTCGCGACGGTTGCCGAGCACGGTGCGGATGCGCGCCGCGATGACGCGGTGGCGATCGGGGTACAGCGCGCGGAAACCGAGGTCCTGCAGCTCGGCCTTGAAGCGATTCATGCCGAGGCGCTGCGCGATCGGCGCGTAGATCTCGAGCGTCTCGCGCGCGATGCGGCGGCGCGCGCCGACTTCCATCGAGCCCAGCGTGCGCATGTTGTGCAGGCGGTCGGCGAGCTTGATCAGGATGACGCGCAAGTCGCGCGCCATCGCGAGGAGCATCTTGCGGAAGCTCTCGGCGGCCGCTTCCTGGCGATTCTTGAAGTGCAGCTTGTCGAGCTTGGTGACGCCGTCGACGAGTTCGGTGACCGTCGCACCGAACTCGGTGGTCAGTTCGTCCGGACTGAGCGGGGTGTCCTCGAGCGTGTCGTGCAGGATCGCCGCGATGATCGTCTCGACGTCCATGCCGAGGTCGGCAAGGATGCCGGCGACCGCGATCGGGTGCGTGATGTACGGCTCGCCGCTCTTGCGGGTCTGGCCGTCATGCGCACGCGCGCCGACCTCGTAGGCGCGGCGCACGAGCGCGAGCTGCGCCACGGGGAGGTAGGACAGCCGATCCTCGAGCGCGACGACGTAGGCGGGAGGCTTGCCCGCCTTGGCGTCATGCGACTCGACGGCTGCCTTCATCACCACCTCGGCGTGCGTGGGCGATCAGCGCGGAGCGCGATCGGCGCCTCCGCGTGGCGTAGCGTGGATCAGATGTCGTCGCCGCCCTTGGAGAGGTCGTCGTCGACTTCGGCCGCGGCCCACTCGAGGGCTTCGCGTTCGGCCTTCTCGCGGGCCTGGCGGTCGATCTCGTCGATCATGCCCTGGTCGACCTTGCGCGCGGCGATCTCGCGCAGCGACACGACGGTCGGCTTGTCGTTGAACGCGTTGACCGCCGGCTCCGCGCCCTTGGCGAGCTGGCGAGCGCGCTTGGTCGCCATCAGGACGAGTTCGAAACGGTTGTCGACCACCTGCAGGCAGTCTTCCACGGTGATGCGCGCCATCGTCTGGAGCCTATGGAAAAGAGGGATAAGCCCGTCGTCCGGCGACGGGTGTTTGGCGTGTAGTGTACCGGTGGGCGTTTGTGCGGTGCAAACAGGCCCGCCTGCCCTTGCCCGGCGCCCTACCCGCCCGCATCTGCCACGGGCGCGCCGCGCGAAGCGTGGCGCATGACGTACGGGGGCCGTTTCGCATACGCTTCCCGGTCTGGACTTCGGTCGCCGACCTCCGCCACGTGCGCGGAGACGCAAGGATTCCCTGATGGTGTCGTTCCACGCACGTTTCCGCGCCCCGTCCCGCCTCGTCACCGCGCTCGCGATGGCCGCCGCTGTCTCCGGCTGCGCTGTCGCCAAGCCGCGAACGGACGATCCGTGGGAGAAATTCAACCGCAAGGTCTACGCGTTCAACGACACGATGGACCGCGCGGTCATCCGACCGGTTGCGGTCGGCTACCGCAAGGTCACGACGCCCAACGCCCGGCGCCTGATCAGCAACTTCTTCGCCAACCTGCGCATGCCGGTCACGATCGCCAACGACCTGCTGCAGGGCGAGGTCAAGGACGCGGCGCGCGGCACGGGGCGCTTCGTCGTCAACAGCACGGCGGGCTTCCTCGGCTTCTTCGATCCGGCCAGCCAGCTGCGCCTGCCGAAGCAGGAAACCGACTTCGGCGTGACCCTGGCCAAATGGGGTGTCGGCGAAGGTCCTTACCTCGTGCTGCCGTTCGTCGGATCGTCCACCGCGCGCGACATCTGGCGCATGCCGGTCGACAGTTACTACTTCGATCCGATGTCGCGCTATGCGCGACGTCACGATCATCCGTACAAGCAGCAGCACTGGCCCAACATGCTGTTCCTCGTCACGCTGCGCGCGGGGGCGATCGACGCCGAGAACCTGCTGCAGGGCACCTACGATCCGTATGTGTTCTACCGCGACGCGTATCGCCAGCGCCGCCTCTACCTGATCTACGACGGCGAACCGCCGATCGACGCGATCCAGGAGATGCAGGGCATCGACGACGACGACATCGACTCGCTGCTCGAGGAGCAGCAGCGCTACGAGAAGGACAAGGGCGGCGGCACGTCGCCCTGAGCGTAGAGCACGGCGTCAGGCGAGGCCGAGCAGGCCTTCGGCGTCGCTGAGGTGGGCCAGCGCACGCAGGCGCTCCGGAAGGCCGCGGAACGAGACGGGGCGTCCCGCCTTCGCGGCGTGCGCCGACCACGCGACGAGCACCGCGAGCGTCACGCTGTCGGCGCTCGCGAGCGCCGAAACATCCACGACAGGTTGCTTCGCCGCGGCGATCGCGGCGTCGCCTTCGCGCAGCACGCGCGGTGCGTTGCCGACATCGATCGCGCCGGCGACGCGCACGCCGGCCTCGGCCGGCGTGATCGAGAGGGCCGTCGCGCTCACGCGCCGCCCTGCTGGCGCTTCTCCATGCCCTCGAGCGCCTTCTCGCCCTGCGTCTCGAGGCGCTGGATCAGCGAATCCAGGCTCGAGGCCTTGATCTCGGCAGCGACCTGGTTGCGGTAGTTGGTGATGTAGGAAATGCCTTCGATGATCACGTCGTAGGCCTTCCAGTCGCCCGCGGACGACTTGCGGAACGCGTAGTCCACCGCGACCGTCTTGCCGTCGTCGAGCACGACCTGGGTGCGCACGATCGTGCGCTTGTCGTTGAGTTCGGCGTTGAACGGCAGCACGCGCACGTTGCCGCGCGTGTAGTTGAGCAGGCCTTCGGCGTAGCGGTGCGCGATCGAGTTGTAGAACGCCTTGGCGAAGCGCGAACGCTGCTCGGGCGACGAGGTGCGCGCCGACTGGCCGAGCACGAGCAGCGACGCGTAGTCGATGTCGAAGTGCGGCAGCAGGATGCCGTCGATCTCCTGGATCAGCTTGTCGTGGTCCTTGCGCAGCTCCTCGCGGCGCGCACCGATCGTCGTGGCGAGGTCGTCGGCGATCTTCTGCACGACCTGCACGGGCGCGAGCGTGTCCTGCGCCTGCGCGGAGGGCACGGCGAGCACGAACACGAGGGCGAGGGCCGCGGCCCATCCGAGCACACGCTGCATGGTGGATCTCCTGATCGAGGTCATGGCTGGGGCGACGCCTCGGCACCGTCGGTCTTGGCGGGCGTCTTGCTGTCGCCGCCGACGAGGAACTTGCCGATGAGGTCCTCGAGCTGCATCGAGGATTGGGTCAACACGATTTCGTCGCCGTTCTTGAGCACGTCGGGCGAACCGCCCGGCTGAATGCCAACGTACTGATCACCCAGTAAACCGCTGGTGAATATCGCGGCCGCGGAGTCGTCGGGCAGTGCCGCGAAACGCGTGTCGATGGCGAGCTCGACGACGGCGTCCAGCGCCTTGTCGTCGAGCGCGATCGACTGCACCGAGCCGATGCGCACGCCGGCGATCTTGATCGGCGCACGCAGCTTGAGCTGACCGATGTTGGAGAAGCGCGCCTTGACGACGTAGGTGTCGCCCTGACGGTAATTGGCCAGCGACGTCGTCTGCGTCGCGAGGTAGGCCAACGCGGCGAAGCCCAGCAGGATGAACAGGCCGCTGCCGATCTGGAACGAACGTTTGGATTGGGTCATGGCGGGTCCGGTCACATCAGGAAGGCGGTCATCACGAAGTCGAGCGCGAGCACGACGATCGACGACGACACGACCGTGCGCGTCGTCGCGTAGGCGACGCCCTCGCTGGTCGGCGGCGTCGTGTAACCCTGGAACGTGGCGATGAGGGCGATCACCGCGCCGAACACGGTGCTCTTGACCACGCCGTTGACGACGTCCTTCCAGACGTCGACGCTCGCGGTCATGTTGCCCCAGAAGGTACCGTTGTCGAGGCCGAGCCAGCTCACGCCGACGAGGTGCGCACCGAGGATGCCGAGCGCATTGAAGACGCACACGAGCAGCGGCATCGCGAGGATGCCGGCGATGAAACGAGGCGCGACGACGTAGGCCATCGGGTCGACCGCCATCATCTCCATCGCCGAGAGCTGGTCGGTCGCGCGCATGAGGCCGATCTCGGCCGTGACCGAGGTGCCGGCGCGGCCCGCGAACAGCAGCGCGGTGACGACCGGCCCGAGCTCGCGGAACAGCGACAGCGCCACGACCGTGCCGAGTGCCGCGGTGCCACCGAAGATCGACAGCGTGTAATAGAGCTGCAGCGACAGCACCATGCCGACGAACAGGCCGCAGGTCATGACGATGACGAGGCTCATCGCGCCGACGAACCAGACCTGGCGCACCGTTTCCTGGAAATGGCGAAGGCTGCGCGGGATCGCGGCGAGGATGCCGAACAGGAACAGTCCGGCCGAGCCGAGCTGGGCGAGCGACTCGGCGACGACGGAAGGACGACGGGGCAGGCTCATCGGCGCGCCTCCGGGAAGCCGAGGTCGGTCGCGTAATCGCGTGCCGGGTACTGGAACGGCACCGGGCCGTCGGCCTCGCCACCGAAGAACTGGCGCGTCCACGGCGAGTCGCGTTCGGCGAGTTCGTCGGGATGGCCTTGCGCGGCGACCTTGCCGCCGGCGATGAGGTAGACATGGTCGGCGACGCGACGCACCGCGGCGAACTCGTGGGCGACGAGGATGCTCGTGATGCCGAGCGTGTCGTTGAGCGTGCGGATCAGCTTGAGCACCTGGTTGAGCGCGATCGGGTCGAGGCCGACGAACGGCTCGTCGTAGATCATGAGGCTCGGGTCGCGCACGATGGCGCGAGCGAGCGCGACACGCCGCGCCATGCCGCCCGAGAGTTCCGCCGGCATGAGGTGCGCCGCACCGCGCAAACCGACCGCCTGCAGGCGCGTGAGCACGATCGTGCGCACGAGCTCCTCGGGCAGGCGCAGGTGCTGGCGCAGCGGGAACGCGACGTTCTCGAACACCGTGAAGTCGGTGAGCAGCGCCGAATTCTGGAACAGGTAACCGATCTTCTCGCGCAGCGCGAAAAGCTTCGCGCGCGACAGCGTCGGGACGTTCTCGCCGTCGACGCGCACGCTGCCCGCATCGGGCGCGAGCTGGCCGGTGACGTGGCGCAACAGGGTCGTCTTGCCGGTGCCGCTCGGCCCCATGATCGCGGTCACGCGACCGCGCGCGATGTCGAGGTCGATGCCGTCGAAGATCACCTTGCCGTTGAGCACGGTGCGCAGGCCGCGCACCTCGACGGCCGAGGCGGCGGGCGTCGTCGCGGAAACGTCGCGCGTCGTCGTCATTCGGGCTTCAACAGGTCGTCGAGCAGCACCGCGTTGCGCACGAGCTGCACGTCGCGGCGCAGGCGCCGCGCGATGAAGATCGCACGCAGGTCCGCGAGTGCCTGGCCGAACTCGTCGTTGATCACGACGTAGTCGAAATCGACCGCACGCCCGATCTCGACGCGCGAGTCGGCGATGCGCCGCGCGATCTGCTCGGCGCTGTCGGACGCGCGCGTGCGCAGGCGCCGCTCGAGCTCCGCGCGCGATGGCGGCAGGATGAAGATGCTGAGCGCCTCCTCCCATTTCTCGCGCACCTGGCGCGCGCCCTGCCAGTCGATCTCGAGCAGCACGTCGCGGCCTTCGGCGAGCAGCGGCTCGACCGCGGCGCGCGCGGTTCCCTTGTAGTCGCCGTGCACGTTGGCGTACTCGAAGAACGCGCCGGCCTGCGCCATGTGCTCGAACACCTCGCGCGAGACGAAGTGGTAGTGCTGGCCGTCGACCTCGCCGGGACGCGGCGGGCGTGACGTGTACGAGACCGACAGCGCGATCGACGGCTCGCGCTCGAGCAGCGCCTTGACGAGGCTGGTCTTCCCTGCGCCCGACGGCGCGGCGACGATGTAGAGCGTGCCGGACACGGTCACTCCAGGTTCTGGATCTGCTCGCGCATCTGCTCGATGAGCACCTTGAGCTCCACGGCGGCCTTGGTGGTGCGCGGATCGGCGGCCTTGGAGCCCAGCGTGTTGGCCTCGCGGTTGAACTCCTGCATGAGGAAGTCGAGGCGACGGCCGACCACTTCGCGCAGGCCGAGGATGCGGCGCGCCTCGACGATGTGCGAGCTCAGGCGATCGAGCTCCTCGTCGACGTCCAGGCGCTGCAGCTGCATGACGATCTCCTGCTCGATGCGTCCCGGATCGACCGGCTGCTTGATCTCGGCGAGGCGCAGGTCGAGCCGCGCGCGTGCGGCGGCACGCACTTCCGGCAGGTGCTCGCGCACGCCGGCGACGATCGCCTCGATGCCGTCGAGCCGCTCGCGCACGAAGCCGGCGAGGCGCTCGCCCTCGCGCTCGCGCGTGGCGATGAATTCGCCGAGGGCCTCGTCGAGCAGCGACTGCGCCTGCTCGCGCAGGCTGTCGGCGTCGGGCGAGGTGTCGCGCAGTACGCCAGGCCAGCCGAGCACGTCGGTGAAGTTCACGCGCATCGACGGGAAGCGTGAGGTCAGCGCCGACGCCGTGTCGGCGAGGCGATCGACGACCTCCTGGTCGACCACGAGCGCGGCCGCGCGCGTCGATGCTGGCTTGAAGCGCACGGTCACGTCGACCTTGCCGCGCGACAGGCGCGCGTTGAGCGTGTCGCGCAGCTGCGGCTCGAAGCTGCGCAGGTCGTCGGGCAGGCGCGGGCTCAGCTCGAGGTAACGGTGGTTCACCGAGCGCAACTCGATGCCGAGGTTGCCGTGCGCCGTCTCGCGTTCTGCGCTCGCGAAAGCGGTCATGCTGCGGATCATGGGGCGCCGGCCATCGGGGAAAGGCCGGCAATGGTAAACTGCGCGGCCGGATTGCCAAAGCACCCCCTCCCGCATGTCCTTGCAGCGCCCCAGCGGCCGCGCGCCCGACCAGTTGCGCCCCGTCACCTTCGAAAGGCGCTATACGCGCCACGCCGAAGGCTCCGTCCTCGTCTCGTTCGGCGACACGCGCGTGCTCTGCACGGCCAGTGTCGAGGACAAGGTGCCACCGTTCCTGCGCGGCAAGGGCGAGGGCTGGCTCACCGCCGAGTACGGCATGCTGCCGCGCGCCACCAAGGACCGCACCCAGCGCGAGGCCGCCCGTGGCGGCCAGGGCGGTCGCACGATGGAGATCCAGCGCCTGATCGGGCGCAGCCTGCGTGCCTGCGTGGACCGCGGCGCGCTCGGCGAGCGCACGATCACGTTCGACTGCGACGTGCTGCAGGCCGACGGCGGCACGCGCACGGCCGCGATCACCGGCGCCTACGTGGCCCTCGTCGACGCGATCGCCGGCCTCAAGGCGCGCAACGCGTTCAAGCGCGACCCGATCGTCGGCGCGATCGCCGCGGTGTCGGTCGGCGTCTGGCAGGGCATGCCCGTGCTCGACCTCGACTACGCCGAGGATTCGACCTGCGACACCGACATGAACGTCGTCATGAACGACGGCGGCGGCTTCATCGAGCTGCAGGGCACGGCCGAAGGGCACGCGTTCCGGCGCGAGGAGCTCGATGCCCTGCTCGGCCTCGCCTCGAGCGGCATCGCCGAACTGTGCCGCCTGCAGCGCGAGGCGCTCGCGGCCGGCTGACGCGGCGCGCCGACGACGGCGCACCGCCTCCCGACGCGGAGGATCCGATGACACGCATCGTGCTGGCCAGCAGCAACGCCGGGAAGCTCGCCGAAATCCGCGACATCCTCGCCGACACCGGCATCACGCTCGTCGCGCAGTCCGAGCTCGGCATCGGCGATGCCGAGGAGGCCGGCCTCACGTTCGTCGAAAACGCGATCCTCAAGGCACGTCACGCGGCCGCCCTGAGCGGCCTGCCCGCGCTCGCCGACGATTCGGGACTGTGCGTGGACGCGCTCGATGGCGCCCCGGGCCTGCTGTCCGCACGCTACGCCGGCGGCCACGGCGACAACGCCGCCAACATCGCCAAGCTGCTGATCGCGCTGCACGGCGTTTCCGACGACCGGCGCGGCGCGCACTTCCACTGCGTGCTGGCCCTGCTGCGCAGCGCCGACGATCCGGCCCCGCTGGTCGCCGAAGGGCGCTGGCGCGGCGCGATCCTCGACGCCCCGCGCGGCGCCGGCGGCCACGGCTACGATCCGGTATTCCTCGACACGGCCAGCGGCCTCAGCGCGGCCGAACTCGACCCCGCCGACAAGAACGCGATCAGTCACCGCGGCCAGGCGCTGCAACGGCTGCGCGCCCTCTGGCCCGCGGACGGGCGGCTCGCCTGACGCCAACGCGCGCCTTGCCGGGCCGCCGACGCGCCACCATGCTGTGATCCCATGCCGCTGACCGCCCCCCCGCTGTCGCTCTACGTGCACATCCCGTGGTGCGTGAAGAAGTGCCCTTACTGCGATTTCAACTCGCACGCGGTGCGCGACGGCGTCCCGCAGGACGCCTATGTTGACGCGCTGCTGGCCGACCTCGACGGCGACCTCGCGGATTTCGGCGCGGCATCGCAGGGGCGCCCGCTCGCGAGCGTGTTCTTCGGCGGCGGCACGCCGAGCCTGTTCTCGCCGGCCTCGATAGGCCGCATCCTCGACGGCGCCGAACGGCGCCTCGGCTTCGCGCCCGGCATCGAGATCACGCTCGAGGCCAACCCCGGCACGATCGAGCACGGCCGCTTCGACGGCTACCGCAGCGCTGGCGTCAATCGCGTGAGCTTCGGCGTGCAGAGCTTCGACGACGACAAGCTGCGCCGGCTCGGCCGCATCCATTCGGCCGAAGACGCCGCCCGCGCGATCGGCGAGGCGCGCGACGCCGGCATCGACAACCTCAACCTCGACCTCATGTACGCGCTGCCGGCGCAGGACCTCGACGGGGCCCTCGCCGACGTCGAGCGCGCGCTCGCGCTCGCGCCCGAGCACCTTTCGCACTACCAGCTCACGCTCGAGCCGAATACGCTGTTCGCGTCGCGACCGCCGCCACTCCCCGACAGCGACGCCGCCTGGGACATGCAGGAGCACTGCCAGCAACGACTCGCCGAGGCGGGCTACGCGCAGTACGAGGTCTCGGCCTATGCACGCCCGGGCCGGCGCGCCGCGCACAACCTCAACTACTGGCGCTTCGGCGACTACCTCGGCATCGGCGCGGGCGCGCACGGCAAGCTCACCGATGCCGCAGGCGGCACGATCACGCGACGCGCCAAGCAGCGCACGCCGCGTGCCTACCTGGAACACGCGACGACGGCGCGACGGATCGCCAGCGACACGTCACTCGCTTCGGCCGATCTGCCGTTCGAGTACATGATGAACGCGCTGCGCCTCGTTGACGGCGTACCGCGCGCGGATTTCGCCGCACGCACCGGACTCGACGACACGACCCTCGCCGACGCGCTCGGCGAAGCGACTTCACGCGGCTGGATCGCGCGTGACGAGACCGTCCTGCGCACGACCGATGAAGGCCAGCGCCTGCTCAACGACGTGATCGGCCTGTTCCTGCCGGAGCGCGAGCATGCTTGAGTTCGTCGTCGTGCACTGCCCGTACTGCGGAGAAGGCTTCGAGACCAGCGTCGACTGCTCGGCCGGCTCGCAGGCCTACGTCGAGGACTGCGCGATCTGCTGCCGCCCGATCGAGGTGCACGTGCAGGTCGGCGACGACGAGGAGCTGGTCGGCGTGTCGACGCGCCGCGACAGCGACTGACGGCCTGCGGCGCGATGACGCGCCTTGGATCCCGCCTCGCTTGCGGGTACTCCGGGCGGCACCTACACTCCGCGCCGCCGCAGGTGCCCTGCCGTCCATGACGTCGGGGTGAAACGGGAAGCCGGTGCGAAGGGTACCTCGGGCGACGATTGCCCACTCCTTCCATTCCGGCGCTGCCCCCGCAACGGTAGGCAAGCCAAGCCTGGTCGAAACGCCACTGTGCCGAGCACGGGAAGGCGACCGGGTCGATGCCCAAGGCATCGCTTGCAAGCCCGGAGACCGGCCCGTGGCGGACGTCGACGACGTCCACAGTTCCAGGCGTCGCGGCGGGCGACGGACCGGATGGCTCGAAGCCCGGCTTCGTCCGCCCGTTCCTCCGTGCGCGCCTGGTGTCGCGGGTGCGCGTACCGGAGAAACCCATGTTCCGTCCTTCCCTGCTTTCCGTTTCGATCCTCGCCGCGTTCGCGGCGCCCGCCTCGGCCCTCGACATCGCCGAGCAGCCCGACGTCGTCGTGACCGCCTCGGGCGTGTCGCAGACCGTCGACAGCGTGCTCGCCGACGTCAGCATCATCACGCGCCAGGACATCGACGCCAGCGTCGCGCGCGACACCAGCGACCTGCTGCGCCTGCAGGCCGGTGTGGACATCGCGCGCACCGGCGGCCCGGGCAGCCAGACCTCGGTGTTCCTGCGTGGCACCAACAGCAACCACGTGCTCGTGCTCGTCGACGGCGTGCGCGCCGCCGCGCTCGGCACGGGCGCGTTCACCTGGGAGACGCTGCCGCTCGACACGATCGAGCGCATCGAGATCGTGCGCGGCCCGCGTGCGAGCTACTGGGGCTCCGACGCGATCGGCGGCGTGATCCAGATCTTCACGCGCAAGCTCGACGGCGCACGCGTGAGCCTCGGCTACGGCAGCGACAACGACCGCAAGGCGACCGCCGGGTACGGCGCGCGTGGCGACGCCGGCGGTTTCGCCGTGCAGCTCGGCTGGCGCGCGACCGACGGCTTCCCGAGCCAGAACGAGAACGGTTTCGGCTACGAGCCGAAGGACCACGGCTTCGAGAACCACTACGCGACACTCAGCGGCGATGCGCGCGTCGGCACGCAGACGCTGTCGGGCTCGATCACGCGCAGCGAAGGCGACGTCGAGTTCGCCGGCGGCGACTCGAGCTTCACGCAACAGGTGATCAGCGGCGTGCTCGAGGGTGCGCTCGGCGCACAGTGGCAGCATCGCCTGCAGCTCGGCAACACGCGCGAGGACTACGAGACGCCGGCCTACTTTTCGCTGTACCGCAGCCGCCGCGACAGCATCGGCTGGCGCCACGACGTCGCGATCGCCGACAACCAGCGCATCGTCGCCGGCGTCGACCACGTCCGTGAGGAAGGCGACAACCGCGGCAGCTACGTCGAGAAGCGCGACAACACGGGCCTGCACCTCGGCTGGATCGGCAGCTTCGGCGCGATCGACACCGACCTTTCCGTACGCCACGACGACAACAGCGAGTTCGGCACCGCGACGACGGGATCGGGTGCGCTCGGCTGGCGCTTCGGCGACACGGCGCGCGCCTACGCGAGCTACGGCCAGGGCTTCCGTGCACCGACGCTCAACGAGCAGTTCTCACCGGGCTTCGGCGGCTTCTATGCCGGCAATCCCGAGCTCGATCCCGAGAAGTCGCGCAATGCCGAGGTCGGCGTCGAGTTCACGCCGGTCGAGGGACAGCGCTTCAAGGTCAACGTGTTCTCGAACCGCGTGAGGAACCTGATCAGCTTCACGGGCGTGGCCTCCCAGGCAGAGAACGTCGCGCGCGCGAAGATCCGCGGCAGCGAACTCGCCTACGACGGCCGCTTCGGCGACTGGAACCTCGGCGCGACGTTCACCTGGCAGGATCCCCGCAACGAGGACACCGACACGTTGCTGCTGCGCCGCGCGAAGCAGAAGGCCTCGGTGGTGGCCGACTACCGCCTCGGCGACACCGGCACGGTCGGCGCGGAAGTGCTGTACGCCGGCACGCGCGACGACGTCGGCGGCATCGGCCTGCCGAGCTATACCCTACTCAACCTGCGCACGAGCTGGCGCCTCGCCGCGGACTGGACGCTCGCCGCGCGCGTCGAGAACGTGACCGATCGCGATTACGAGCTCGCCTACGGCTACAACACGCCGGGCCGCACGGGCTTCGTCGAAGTGACCTGGTCGCCGGCGAAGTGATCCACCGTCCCGTCGCGCCGCGAGGCGCGGCGGGACGGGCCTGTTCGCTCCCGCGCGAGCGTGCCAGAATGCGATGGCACGCGGACGGGGAGACGCCGTGGACCGGATGGCCAGAGGGACGGGATCGCAGGATGGCGCGCTGCGCGTCGTGCGCGTGGCCGAGCGCGCGTTCCCGCGCCGGGTGCGCGCGCTGCTCGAGGGACTGCTCGCACGAACGGCCTTCTTCGACACCGCACTGTCGCTGCTGTTCGACGAGATCGAGCAGCACCTGTTCAAGCAGGCCGATCGCGCCCACACCAACGAACAGCAGGCCCGCATGTTCGAGTCGATCCGCGCGATCAAGCGTGGCAAGGCCGACATCATGCCGCGCTTCCTCGTGCACCTCGAGACGCGCCTCGCGCAGCTCGACGAGATCGCCTCTCAGCGTACCCCTTCACCAGGCGCCCGTGCGTCGTCGCCGACCAAGCTCGAGCTCGTCGACTCGAGCGAGCTCGAAGTCTCGCTCGCGATGCAGGACATCGCGAGCAAGAGCGAGATCCGCCACACCCAGGCACTGCACATGCTCGGCCACCGCCTCGGCGTGATGGCGGGCCGCCCCGCGCTCGACGCCGAGGACATGCCGCTGGCGCCGTTCGCACTCGTCGAGGCGATGCGCTACGCGATCGAGGCGGTCGACATCGGCGTCAACGACCGCATCCTCGTGTTCCAGGCCTTCGACCGCGTCGTGATGGGCCAGGTCGGCACGTTCTACGAAGCCTGCAACCAGTACCTCGCCGACCAGCGCGTCCTCGCGAACCTGCAGCCACGCGTGCAGCGACACGTGCCCGCGAAGCCGGCCGACCCGCACGCCAAGCCCGAACCGAAGACGTCCGAGGCGACGGCGGCGGCACCCGACGACGCTGCCGCGGCGAAGGCGAAACCTGAAGCGCCCGGTGACGAGAGGAATGGCGCCCCGAGCGCAAGGCCGGAGAGCCCGCGAGACACGGCGCCGGCATCGGCGCCCACGCTTGATCCGGCGCCGTCGCCACCACCTTCCGGTACTGCGGACCTCGCCGCCCAGCGCGATGCGGTCCTCTTCTCGACCTTGCGCCAATTGCTGGCCGAACGTCGTCGCAGCCTCGGCGTGGCCCACGCCGCGCCCGCCGCGTCCTACCTGGCCACGCGCGACGACCTGCACAGCGTGCTTGACACGCTGCAGAAGCGCCCCGCCGGCTCGATCGGCGATCCGCGCGGGAAGGCACCCGGCCATCTCAAGCACGATCTCCTCAACCAGTTGCGCGCACACAGTCCGCAAGGCCGCGCACCGGTCCTGGCCGAGGAGGATTCCGACACGATCGATCTCGTCGGCATGCTGTTCGACTACATCGCGCAGAGCCTTGGCACACAGGGTGCCGCCGCGCAGTCGCTGATGTCGCGCCTGCAGGTGCCGGTCCTGCGCACCGCGCTCGGCGACAAGACGTTCTTCACCAACCGCGAGCATCCCGCACGCGTCCTCCTCAACAGCGTCGCCGAGGCCGGCACGCTGTGGATGGGCGACGACGACGGCGACCGTGGCTTCGCCGACAAGATGACCTCGCTCGTCGACCGCGTGACGAACGAGTTCGACGGCGACGTGTCGCTGATCGAGAACCTCGTCGGCGACCTGGGGCGACACGTCGCCCAGCTCACGCGCCGCGCCGAGATGGCCGAGCGCCGCCACATCGACGCCGCGAAGGGTCGCGAAAAGCTCGATCTCGCCCGCGAACGTGCGAACAGTGCGATCACGCGCCTGCTGTCGCGCTCCGGCAAGGTCCCGCCGATGGTGCGCGCCGTGCTCGAACAGGCGTGGACCGACGTCCTCGCGCTGACGCTGCTGCGCCAGGGCGAGGAGAGCCAGGCGTACCGGCGGCGCCTCGCCGTCGCCGACCAGTTGCTCAAGCTCGGCGAAGGCGACGCCGCGTCGCGCGTCGACGCCGCGTTGCGCGACGAGGTACGCAACGGCCTCGTGCAGGTCGGGCTGCACGCCGAGGAAGTCGACGGCGTGGTCGGCAAGCTGTTCGACACGGGCGGTGCGACCGGCGAGAAGAAGACCAGCCACACCGAACTCGCGTTCACGCTCAAGAGCAAGCCCCGCCTCGGCGTGGACGGTGCCGCGCAGGAGCACGCCGAACCCGCGGAGAAGGCCGTTGCCGCGCCGCTCACGAACGACGAGCAGCGCATGCTGCAACGCATCCGCTCGCTGCCGTTCGGGACGTGGTTCGAGTTCGTCACCAACCAGCAGGGCACGACGGTGCGCCGCAAGCTCGCCTGGTTCTCGACCGTCACCGGGCGCTGCCTGTTCGTCAACCAGCGTGGCGCGCGCGCCGAGGAGCGCTCGATGGACCAGCTCGCACGCGATCTCGTGCGCGGCCAGGTGAAGCTCTACAACGCCGAGGGCGAGAGCATGATCGACCGTGCATGGAAGGCCATCATGGGCACGCTGCAGCAGTTCGCCGGGCATCCCGGCAACGCGATGCCGGCATGAGGCCCGCGCGATGAACGAACACCGCCGCTCGCCGCGCAAGACCGCCTACGTGACGATACCCGTCACCAATGCGATGACCGAGGAACCGTTCGGCCGCATCGGCAACCTGTCGGCCGACGGCATGCTGCTCGTGTGCAACCGCGCCGTCATGGACAACGCGCTGTTCCAGCTCACGTTCGAGCTCACCGACGCCGACGGCCGGCCGCACGCCCTCGAGGTCGGCGTGCACGAACAGTGGAGCGAACCCGCGAACGTGCCGGGCCAGTACTGGATAGGCTTCCAGTTCATCGACATCGCGCCACGCGACCGCATGGTGGTCGAGTCCTGGCTCGGCGATCTCGCCGACTGACCGCCTCGACGCGGCCTCAGGCGCGCGTCGCGTAGGCCCGCAGGAACATCTCCACCGTGGCGCCGAGATGCGCTTCGATCTCGGCTTCGCCGAATGGCCCGCCGCAGCAACCGCACAGAAGGCGGGCGTGCAGCTCGCCCTTGAGCAGGCAGAAGAACTGCGACGAGGCCCGCTCGACGTCCGGGATCTCGAGATGCCCGGCCGCGATCTCGCGACGCAGCAGGTCGCCGAAGACACGCTGGACGACCTGCGGACCCGCCTCCCAGAACACCTGCGCGAGCTTCTGCGAGCTGCCGGTACCCGCCGTCAGCAGGCGGTGCAGCGCGATCGACTCCTCACTGACGATGAGCCCGAAGAACGCGCGCGCGATGACATGCAACTGGTTGCGCAGCGAGCCTTCGACAGGCACGTCGAACAACTCCGGCGGCAACTGCTCGACACATTTGATGCGCACGGCCTCGGCGAACAGCGTCTCCTTGTCCTTGAAGTGGCTGTACACGGTGAGCTTGGACACACCCGCCGACGCCGCGATGGCGTCCATGCTGGTGCCTTCGAAGCCGTGCTCGGGAAACAGCCGCTTGGCGGCCTCGAGGATGGCGGCGCGTTTCTCGAGGTCCTTGGGACGACCCGGGCCGGACGATCTGGCGATGGCTGCGTTCATCTAAAAAAAATACTGGACTGACGGGTTCTGTTTAATTACTATACCACGCAGTTCATCATCTGTCGTCAGGGATTTCGAACGATGCATGCCTCGACGGTCGTCACGCGCGCGCTGGCCGCCCTGCTGGCCGTCGCCTGCCATGCTTGCAGCTCGCATGCGGAACCCCCTCCGCCGCCTCGCGTGGCGCGGGCAGCCCAGCCGCAACCGGCCGACGCACAGATCGTAGCAATCTATCCCGGCGAAGTACGCGCCCGCCACGAAAGCGGGCTCGGTTTCCGGGTCGCCGGCAAGCTGCGCACGCGCCATGCCGATGTCGGCTCGCGCGTCGCCAAGGGCGACCTGCTCGCCGAACTCGACCCGCGCGACCTCGAGCTCGGCCGTGCCAGCGCCGCTGCCGGACATGCGTCCGCGCTGGCCGCGCTCAAGCTCGCCGAATCCGAGCACGAGCGGTTCGCGGCACTGCACGAGAAGCGTTTCGTGAGCCAGCTCGAGCTCGACGCCAAGGCCAACGCGCTGGCCGCGGCGCAGGCCCGCGCGACCGAAGCGCGAGCCGCGTTCGACGTCGCACGCAATCAGGCCGGCTACGCGGAACTGCGCGCCGATGCCGACGGTGTCATCACCGCGGTCGGCGCCGAACCCGGCCAGGTGGTCGCGGCCGGTCACGTGGTCGTCCAACTCGCCCACGACGGGGCCAACGAGGTCGAGATCAGCGTTCCCGAACAGCAGGTCTCGCGCTATGCGCCGGGCCAGGACGCGACGGTCGACCTGTGGGCCGATCGTGGCGAGCCGCGCCGCGGCCGCGTGCGCGAAGTCGCGCCCGGCGCGGATGCGACGACCCGCACGTATCGCGTGCGCGTCGCCCTCCAAGGCGATGCCGCACCGCCACGGCTGGGCCAGACTGCACGCGTGCACTTCGGCGGCGACGCCAAGGCCGACCAGTGGCTCGTGCCGCTGAGCGCGCTGCACGAGCGCGAGGGCAAGCCGGCCTTGTGGCGCATCGACGCGAAGACGCACCAGGTCGGCCTCGTGCCGGTCACGGTCGCGAGCTACGGGGAGCACGGCGCGATCGTCGCCGGCGTCACCTCCGACGCGTGGATCGTCACCGCCGGCGTGCACCGCCTGCGCGACGGCGAGGTCGTGCGGCCGGTCGATGCGCGCAATCGTCCCGTGATGTTCTGAATCCCGAGGTCAAACCCTCCCCGCTGCGTCGCCGCAACGCCCTCCCCCAGGCGGCGGCACGGCGGGGAGGCCTTTTCCCACGAGCCGGTCGCGACGCATGTCCGCCTTCAACCTCTCCGCCTGGGCCCTGCGCAACAAGGCGCTCGTGCTCTACGTGATCGTGCTGCTCGGCGCGATCGGCGCGTGGTCGTACCGCGGGCTCGGCCAGGCCGAGGATCCTCCGTTCACGTTCAAGATCATGGTCGTGCAGACGCTGTGGCCCGGCGCGACCGCGACCGAGGTCGCCGACAAGATCAACGAGGCGATCGAGAAGAAGCTGCAGGAACTTCCCGAGCTCGACTACCTGCGCAGCTACGCGCGCCCGGGCGAATCGCAGGTCTTCTTCATCGTGCGCGACTCGATCCCGTCCTCGCGCGTGCCCGAGGTCTGGTACCAGGTGCGCAAGAAGATCGGCGACATGCGCCACCAGCTGCCGGCCGACATCCGCGGCCCGTTCTTCAACGACGAGTTCGGCGACACCTACGGCAACATCTACGCACTCGGCGGTGAAGGCTTCGACGACGAGGCCTTGCGCGAGTACGCCGAGCGCGTGCGCCTGGAGCTGCTGCGCGTGCCGAACGTCGCGCGCATCGAACTCGTCGGGCGGCAGGATCCCAAGGTCTACGTCGAGGTCTCCAACGCCAAGCTGGCGATGCTCGGCGTCACGTTCGCCGAGGTGCAGCGCACGCTCGAGGCACAGAACGCGGTGATCCCGGCCGGCAGCTTCGAGACCGCGACCGACCGCATCCACGTGCGCACGAGCGGTGCACTCGATTCGGTCGAGGCGATCCGCGAGCTCGCGATCCGCGGCTCGAACGGCCGCACGTTCCGGCTCGGCGACATCGCCACGGTCGAGCGCGGCTACGTCGACCCGCCGCAGCCGCGCATGCGCTTCATGGGTGGCGATGTCATCGGCATCGCGGTGTCGATGCGCAGCGGCGGCGACATCATCGCGCTCGGCCACGATCTCGAGGCCGCGACCGCGCGCATCGGCGCCTCGCTGCCGGTCGGCCTCGAGCTGCACAAGGTCTCCGACCAGCCCGCCGCGGTGCAGCGCTCGGTGCGCGAGTTCGTGCAGGTGCTCGCCGAAGCGGTCGCGATCGTGCTGCTCGTGAGCTTCTTCTCGCTCGGCCTGCGCAGCGGCATCGTCGTGGCGATCACGATCCCGCTCGTGCTCGCGATGACGTTCGCGTCGATGCACTACTTCGGCATCGGCCTGCACAAGATCTCGCTCGGCGCGCTCGTGCTCGCGCTGGGCCTGCTCGTCGACGACGCGATCATCGCGGTCGAGATGATGGCCATCAAGATGGAACAGGGCATGGACCGCGCCGGCGCGGCCGCGTTCGCCTACACCTCCACGGCGTTCCCGATGCTGACCGGCACGCTGGTCACGGCAGCCGGCTTCCTGCCGATCGCGACCGCGAAATCGGGCACCGGCGAGTACACGCGGGCGATCTTCGAGGTCGTCACGATCGCGCTGCTGCTTTCGTGGATCGCCGCGGTCGTGTTCGTGCCCTACCTGGGCCATCGCCTGCTGCCCGACCCGCACGCCGCACGCGAACCCGCTCCCGGATCGTTCGCCGCACGCTTCGCGGGCCTGCGTGCGCGCCTGCCGGGATGGCTCGGCGGCGGTGCCGCCCATGCGACGCATGCCGCCGATCCCTACGCGACACCGTTCTACCGCCGATTCGGCGACCTGGTGGGCTGGTGCGTGGACCACCGCCGCACCGTCATCGCGGCCACGATCGTGCTGTTCGGTCTCTCGGTGTACGGATTCCGCTTCGTGCAGCAGCAGTTCTTCCCCGACTCGACACGCCCCGAGCTGCTCGTCGACCTCAAGCTCGCCGAGGGCGCCTCGCTCGACGCGACCGCCGAACAGGTCCGCAAGCTCGAAGCCTGGCTGGCCGAGCGCGGGGAGCTCGAGAACTACGTCAGCTACGTCGGCTCGGGTTCGCCACGCTTCTACCTGCCGCTGGACCAGCAACTGCCGCAGGCGAGCTTCGCCGAGTTCGTGCTGCTCACGCACAGCCTGCCCGAGCGCGAGAAACTGCGCAGCGACCTGCTCGCATTGTTCGAGAACGACTTCCCCGAGCTGCGCGCGCGCGTCGTGCGCCTCGAGAACGGCCCGCCGGTCGGCTATCCGGTGCAGTTCCGCGTGTCGGGCGAGGACCTCGCCACGGTCCGCACGCTGGCACGACGTGTCGCCGACGTCGTGCGTGGCAACGTGCACGCACGCAACGTCAACCTCGACTGGGAAGAGCCGAGCAAGACCGTTCGCCTCGTCGTCGACCAGGAGCGCGCACGTGCACTCGGCGTCACCTCGCAGGATCTTTCCGGCTTCATGCAGAGCTCGCTGACCGGCGTGCCGATCACGACGTACCGCGAGCGCGACCAGCTCATCGGCGTCGTCCTGCGCGGCACCGCCGAGGAGCGCGCGCGCCTGAGCCTGCTGCCGAACCTGTCGGTGCCGACCGCCTCGGGCCGCAGCGTGCCGCTCGCCCACATCGCGACGCTCGAGTACGGCTTCGAGGAAGGCATCATCTGGCGCCGCAACCGCCTGCCGACCGTGACCGTGCGTGCCGACACCGACGGCACCATGCAGCCGGCCACGGTCACCGCGCAGATCCTGCCCGCGCTCGACGCGATCCGTGCGGATCTTCCTTCCGGCTACCTGCTGCAGGTCGGCGGCGCGGTCGAGGAATCGGCCAAGGGGCAGGGCTCCGTCAACGCCGGCATCCCGCTGTTCCTCGTCGTCGTGCTGAGCGTGCTCATGCTGCAGCTGCGCAGCTTCCAGCGCGTCATGCTCGTGGTGCTCACGGCGCCGCTCGGCATCATCGGCGTGGTCCTTTTCCTGCTCGTGTTCCGGGTGCCGTTCGGCTTCGTCGCGATGCTCGGCACGATCGCGATGTTCGGCATGATCATGCGCAATTCGGTGATCCTCGTGGACCAGGTGGACCACGACATCGCCGCAGGCGTGGCGCCTTACGACGCGGTGGTCGGCGCCACGGTGCGCCGATTCCGCCCGATCGTGCTGACCGCGCTCGCCGCCGTGCTGGCGATGATCCCGCTGTCGCGCAGCGCCTTCTTCGGGCCGATGGCCGTCGCGATCATGGGCGGATTGACCGTCGCGACCGTATTGACCTTGCTGTTCCTGCCCGCACTTTACGCGGCGTGGTTCAAGGTGCGGCGGGGTGAAGACCGCAAGACCGGGTTGGCCCGGCCCTTGCTCACGTGATTCTGAGGCAACCCCGCGCGCCCTTCCGGCATCTCCGGAGGGTCGGCGGAAACGACGAGGTGGATGATGGGTGATGCAGCGTTGAATCTGGCCGTACCGGCCCCACACACCGCGACGGACTGGCCGTTGCGTCTGGCCCAGCAGGCGTTCGCCCAGGTCATCGAGGCACCGGCCGCGCTGGACCGCTTCGCGGCGTCCGGGCGTCGCCAGGCGGCACGGCAGGCACTGTCCGCGCTGTCCGTGGACGACCGCGGACCGCTCGAGCGCTGGCTCGCGCTGCAGCTCGTCACCGCGGCTGCGGAACGTGCGCGCGACGCGCTCGCCTCGCTCGCCGGTGTAGACGCACTGCTGACCGCGGCGGTACGCGCACAGCTCGCGCGCACCGCGGCCGCGTTCTCGCGTGCCGGTGGACGCCTGCAGCCCGTGGCGTGAGCGCGCGGCGGTGACTTCCGGCACTTCGATGCGCGACGTGCCGACGACGAAGGTTGATGTGCCGGCACACGTTCCAGCGCTATGCTTTCGCCCCTTTTGCCCGATGATCCTGGAACCGTGATGTCGATGAATCCCGAACTGGCCCGCAACAACATGGTCGAGAACCAGGTACGTACCTGGGAAGTGCTCGACGCGCGCGTGCTCGAGACCCTCGGCACGGTGCGGCGCGAGGATTTCGTGCCGGAGCGCTACCGCGCCACCGCTTTCGCCGACATCGAACTGCCGATCGGCCACGGCGAATACATGATGAAGCCCGTCATCGAAGGCCGCGTCCTGCAGGCTCTGGCGCTCGAATCCGGACAGTCGGTGCTCGAAATCGGCACCGGATCCGGATTCCTGACCGCCTGCCTCGCGCACCTCGGCGGCCAGGTGACGAGCGTCGAACAGCATGCGGACCTCGCCGACGCCGCGCGCGCAAGGCTCGCGCAGGCCGGCGTCGCGAACGCGCGCGTCGACACCGCGGAAGCACTGCTCGCCTATGAACCCCGCGAGCGTTTCGATGTCGTCGTATTGACTGGCGCGGTGTATGCATTGCCCGACCGCGTGCGTGCCTGGGTCAAGCCCGGCGGCCGCCTCTTCGCGATCAGCGGGGAGTCGCCGGCGATGCAGGCGATGCTCCACACGCGCCTCGACGACACGCGCTGGCAGTCCGAGAGCCTGTTCGAGACCGATATTCCCTACCTGGGCAACGCGACGCCGCCACGACGCTTCTCGCTCTGACGCGACGCTGCCCCGGAACCCGCTTCTTCTCCGAGGATGACCCCGATGACCCGCACCCGCTCCCTGCCCTTCGCGCTGGCCCTGGCCATCGCGGGAGGCGCCCCGCTCGCGCACGCCGACGACCTCGTGCAGATCTACCACGAGGCCCGTGCGTCGGACCCGCAGCTCGCCGGTGCCGAGTCGACCAAGTACGCGACCGACGAGAACGTCGACCAGGCCCGCGCGGCGCTGCTGCCGCAGCTCGGCGCGAGCCTTTCGCTCGAGCGCACGCGCGGCAACAACAGTGGCGCGCAGTTCGTGACGAATGCCGACGGCAGCCAGAGCCTCGTCAACGTGAACAGCTCGAGCACCGACTACACCCGCACGCTGAGCGGCAACCTGCAGCAGAGCATCCTCGACATCAGCCGCTGGACCTCGCTCAAGTCGGCGCGCGCGAACGCGCAGGCCGGTGATTCCACCTACGAGGCCGCCCAGCAGGACCTCTTCATCCGCGTCTCGACCGCCTACTTCGCCGTGCTCACCGCGCAGGACGCGCTCAAGTTCGCCCAGGCCAACGAGAGCGCGCTGAACCGCCAGATGGAACAGGCCCAGCAGCGTTTCGAGGTCGGCCTCTCGGCCATCACCGACGTCAACGACGCCAAGGCCCAGCACGACACCGCCGTGGCCAACGTGATCAGTGCGCAGAACACGCTCGACGACAACCGCGAAGCGCTGCGCCAGCTGACCGGCAAGGAGCCGGGCGACCTCAAGAAGCTGCGCCAGAAGCTGCCGCTCGACAAGCCGACGCCCGAGAACGCCGAGGAATGGGTCGGCGTGGCCACGCGCGAGAACCCGGCCCTGCAGTCGTATGCCTACCAGCTCGATGCCGCCAACGCGAACGTCAACACGGCGCGCGCCGGCCACCTGCCCACGCTCGACGGCCAGGTGCTGTACTCCAAGACGCCGACCTGGGGCGACACGGACTCGTCGCGCACGGGCTCGCTCCACACCAACAGCGAGCGCTGGGGCACCACGATCGGTGTTTCGCTGACGGTGCCGATCTTCTCGGGCGGTGCGACGCAGTCGCGCGTGCGCCAGTCGATCCACCAGCGCGACTTCGCGCAGGACCAGCTCGAGCTGCAGCGTCGCCTCGTCGAGCGCAGCACGCGCAACAACTACCGTGCCGTGATCGCGGGCGCGAGCCAGGTCGAGGCCACCGGCCAGGCCGTCGTGTCGGCGCAGAGCTCGCTCGACGCCACGCAGGCCGGTTACGAAGTCGGCACGCGCACGATCGTGGACGTGCTGATCAGCCAGCAGCAGCTGCTGCAGGCACAGAGCAGCAACTCGCAGGCACGCCACAACTTCGTGCTGAGCGGCCTGCTGCTCAAGCAGTCCGCCGGTGTGATCCAGGTCAGCGACCTCGAAGCGGTCAACGCGCTGCTCGAGTGACCACGCCGCCCCCGCGCGCCCTCATGGGCGCGCGGGAGCAGCTTCGAGCATCGTCCCGACGATCTGCAGCGTACGCTGCACCGCACCGCGCTCGCGCATGACCACGCCACGCGCGCTCTCGCCCATCGCGATGCGCTCGGCATCGTTGGCGAGCAGTTTCACGACCACGGCGGCAAGACCTTCGGCGTCTTCCACGCGCACGGCGGCACCGGCCTCGACCAGGCCCTCGGTCACTTCCTCGGCGTTGAACATGTGCGGACCGACCACGATCGGCATGCCGAGCGCGGCCGGTTCGAGCAGGTTGTGTCCGCCGATCGGCTCGAGGCTGCCGCCGACGAAGGCGAGATCGGACGCCGCGTAGAAATCGAGCAACTCGCCCATCGTGTCGACCACGAAACACTGGCAGTGCTCGTCGGCATTGCCGTCCTCGCTGCGCGTGCGCGTCGTGAAGCCGAGCGAACGACACGCCGATGCGACGGGCTTGAAGCGCTCCGGGTGGCGCGGAACGATGACGAGCAGCGCGTCGGGGAAGCGCTGCAGGATCGCCGTATGCGCCTTGAGCACGGGCAACTCCTCGCCCTCGTGCGTACTCGCGGCGATCCATACGGGCCGCTTGCCTCCCCAGCTGTCGCGCAGGCGTGCACCGATGACGGGCAGGCCCTCGGGCAGCTCGATGTCGAACTTGAGGTTGCCCACCACCGACAGGCGGGATACCGCGGCCCCGAGCGCGCGCAGGCGCTCGGCATCGATCGGCGACTGCGCCGCGACGTAGTTCGCGCAGCGGATCGCGCGCCTCGCGAGCGCGCGCACGGGCCCGTAGCCGCGCAGGCTGCGCTCGGAAAGGCGCGCGTTGGCGACGAGGATCGGGATGCCGCGCTCGCGGCACGTGATGAACAGGTTCGGCCAGATCTCGGTTTCGAGGATCACCGCGAAGCGCGGATCGACGCGGTCGAAGAAGCGGCGCACCGAGGCCGGCAGGTCGTACGGCAGGTAGACGTGGAACACGCGATCGCCGAACAGCTTGCGCACGCGCTCCGAACCGGTCGGCGTCATCGTCGTGACGACGAACGGCGCGTACGGGTACTCGCGCATCAGTGCCTCGATCAGCGGTGCGGCCGCATTGACCTCGCCCATCGACACCGCGTGCACCCAGATGCTGCGGCGGATGCCGGGATCGGGGAAGAACGCGAAGCGCTCGCGCCAGCGCGAGAAGTAGCCGCGCTGGCGCAGTCCTCGCGCCGCGAGCCGGTACAGGATCACCGGCGTCAGCAGGTACATGGTCAACGTGTAGAGGAATCGCAGCATCGCAACGCGCGGGCCGGGCAGGACGCAGCAGTATACGACCCGTCCGTGCGTAGGCAGATCGGCGTCACGCCGCCATAATCGTGGCGATGACCCGCGATCTGCCTCCGTTCCGTGCCACCTTTCTCGCACCGCGCCACTGGCCGGCGTGGTTCGGCGCAGGGCTGATCTGGCTGCTCGCACGCGTTCCTTACCGGTTGCTGATGCGGATCGGCGGCATGTTCGGCGCGATCGCGACGCGCGCGATGAGATCGCGCAAGCGCATCGCGGCGCGCAACCTCGCGCTGTGCTTCCCGGACCTGTCCGATGCCGAACGTGCCGACCTTCTCGACGCCAACCTGCGCGACAGCGGACGCATGCTCGTGGAGTTCGCCCTCGCGTGGATGGGTTCGCGGCGCGCGATCCTGCGCGTGCCGGTCACGATCGAAGGCCTCGAGCATCTCGAGGCGGCGCAGGCGGCCGGGCGTGGCGTGCTGCTGACCGGCGCGCATTTCTCGCACCTCGAGCTCGCCGGCCGGCTGCTCGTCGAACACGCCGGCGTCGCACTCGCGGGCATGTACCGCGTGCACGGTGATGCCGCGTTCGAATGGGTGATCCGTCGTGCCCGCGCGCGCTATGCGGCGACGATGTTCCGCAAGGACGAGTTGCGCGCCTGCGTGCGCTGGATGCGCGACGGCGGGCGCGTCTGGTACGCACCCGACCAGGACATGCGCGGCAAGGATGCGGTGTTCGTGCCGTTCTTCGGCGTCGCCGCGTCGACGATCACGGCCACGCACCATCTCGCCCGCCTGTCCGGCGCGGCGGTGGTGCCGTTCTTCCACCGGCGCCTCCCCGGCGGCGGTTACGCGCTGCGCCTCGAGGCGCCGCTCGAGGACTTCCCCGGCGACGACGTGACCGTCGACACGGCGCGCGTCAATGCCGCGATCGAGCGCATGGTGCGCGAGGCACCCGAGCAGTACCTTTGGATCCACCAGCGCTTCAAGACGCGGCCGGCGGGCGAGGCACCGGTCACCTGATCATCGGCAAGGAGGGGGAAGATGACCTTCGTGTGGATCGTCGTCGGCATGATCGCCGGCGGCATGTTCGCGGGGACGTTCGGCAGCGACGGCTGGATCACCGTCGCCTGCGGTGCGTTGTTCGGCTGGCTTCTGGCGCGCCAGCGCGACCTCGGCCAGCGTCTCGACACCGCGGAATCGCGCGTCGAGAGCCTGCAGCGCCTCGTCGTCGTGCGCGAAGGTGCGCGCGCGTCCGGCGCGGGCGTGGCCGCCGCGGCAGTCGTGGACGAACCGGTCGTCGTAGCGGCACCTCCGCCTGTGTTCGCGGGCGCCACGGCCTCCGTTGCGATACCCGCGCCCCCTCCCGTACCGGATCCCACGCTGGCTCCTGCCCCGCCTCCGGTTCCGCCACGCGTCGCGCCGTTGCCTGCACGCCCGCTGCCGCCGCTCCCTCCGTCAGAACCGCCGCAACCCGACGTCGTCGAACGCGCGATCGATGCGGTCAAACGCTGGTTCACGGAAGGCAACGTGCCGGTCAAGGTCGGCATGCTCGTGCTGTTCGCGGGCGTCGCCGCGCTGCTCAAGTACGCCGCCGACGAGGGCTGGTTCACGCTGCCGATCGAGTTCCGCCTCGCCGGCGTCGCGCTCGCCTCGATCGCCGCGCTCGCGTTCGGCTGGCGCCAGCGCGAGAAGCGGCGTGCGTTCGCACTGAGCCTGCAGGGCGGCGCGATCGGCCTGCTCATGCTCGTCGTGTTCGCCGCCTTCCGTCTGTACGGCCTGTTGCCGCCTGTGGCGGCATTCGCGCTGCTCGTGGTCCTCGTTGCGGGCATCGGCGTGCTCGCCGTGCTCCAGGATGCCGTCGCGCTCGCCGTGCTCGGCATCCTCGCCGGTTTCGCCGCGCCGATCCTGATCTCGACCGGCGACGGCAACCACATCGCACTGTTCTCGTATTACGCGCTGCTCAACGTCGGCATCTTCGCGATCGCCTGGGTGCGGCCGTGGCGCGCACTCAACCTGCTCGGCTTCTTCTTTACCTACGCGATCGGCACCGCCTGGGGCGTGTTGCGCTACAGCCCCGAGCTCGCGCCGACGACGCAGCCGTTCCTCGTGCTGTTCTTCGTGCTCTACGTCGCGATCCCGATCCTCTACGCATGGCGTCGCGGCGCGTCGTCACGTGACGCGATCGACGGCACGCTCGTGTTCGGCAACCCGCTGTTCGCCTTCGCGCTGCAGGCGGCCCTGCTCGAGGGCGAGCGCATGCCGCTCGCGGCCTGTGCGCTCGGCCTCGGCGTGTTCTACGTCGTGCTCGCGCGCTTCGTGATCGGCCGCGCGCGCGTGCTCGGCGAGTCGTTCGCGATCCTCGCGCTCGGCTTCGGCACGCTGGCGGTACCGCTCGCGCTGTCGGCGCGCGCGACCGCGAGCGTGTTCGCGCTCGAGGGCGCGGCACTCGTGTGGCTCGGCCTGCGCCAGGAGCGCCGCCTGCCGCAGTGGATCGGCATCGGCCTGCAGCTGCTCGCGGCCGCGGCCTTCGTGATCGGCTCGACCGGTGCACGCGACGACACGCTTGTGTTCCTCAACGGCACGTTCGCGGGGGCACTGCTGATCGCCGCCGCCGCGCTCGCCAGCGCATGGCTGTTCAAGCGCGCGCAGAAGCCGATCGGCTGGGCCCTCGTGCTGTACCTGTGGGGTCTCGCGTGGTGGATGGCCGCGGTCGCCGGCGACATCGAACGCTTCGTGCCGCGCGAATGGCAGATGGCGGCGATGCTCGTCCTCGTCGCATTCACCGCGTGGGTGCTCGGCGAAGCGACGCGCCGGCTGCCCGACGTCGCGCTGCCTTGGACGATCGCGGTGCTGCATGGCTTCGCGCTCGTGCTCGGCATCGCGATCGCCGTCGACGTGCAGCCGTTCGCGGGCTGGAACCTCGCCGCGCTGGCCGCCTACGTCGTGCTCGGCGCCCGCTCGCTCGCCTGCGTGCGTACCCAGGTCCGCGAACCGGTCGCGTTCGCGCACCTCGTGTGGCTGTGGACATGGACCGCGGTCGTGGCGCTCGCGCTCGCGCGCGTCGTGCGCGATGCCACGCTCGGATCGGGCTGGGTCACGGCGGCCGCCTGGCTGCCGCTGATCGCGGCGTTCCTGCTCGTGCTGCGTGCGCCACGCCTCGTCGGCATGCCGCTCGTCGCACGCCTGCACGAATACCGTGCGGCGATCCTCGCGACCCAGGCCGGCGCGCTCGCCCTGCTGCTCGCGGGCAGCGTGTTCAACGCCGGTGCGAGCACGCCGCTCGCCTTCATCCCGCTGCTCAATCCGCTCGAGCTCGCCCAACTCGTCGCGCTCGCCGCACTCGTCCTGTGGATCCACGACGACGATGCGCCTGCGACGTTCCGGCAGCATCGTGCGATGCTGCTCGGTGCGGCCGGCTTCGTGCTCGTCACGTCGGCGACGCTGCGCGGTGTGCACCATATCGCCGGGATCGGCTGGACCGACGGCCTGCTCACGGCGAGCGTGTCGCAGACCAGTCTCTCGGTGGTCTGGAGCGTGCTCGGCGTCGCAGGATGGGTGATCGGCTCGCGCCGTGGCAGCCGCCCGCTGTGGATCGCGGCGGCCGTGCTCATGGGCATCGTGCTGCTCAAGCTGCTGCTGGTCGACCGCCAGCATCTCGGCAATCTGTTCGGCATCGCCTCGTTCATCGCCTACGGCCTGCTCTGCACGCTGATCGGCTACCTCGCGCCGGCACCGCCGCGCGAGCCCGAGGTGGAGGCCACCGCATGAACCATCCCGTCGCCTTGTTCACGCTGATGCTCGCCGCGTCGAACACCGTACAGGCCGCGGGTGTCGATGACTTCGCCGTCACGTTGCCGCTGGACGCGGATGCCGCACGCTCCGCGGCCTGGCAGGTCGAGCTCGGTACCGAGGTCTACGCATGGTCGACCGACGGGGCGTTGCGCGACGTGATCGTCGTCAATGCCGATGGCCAGCCCGTACCGACGATGGCGTGGTCGCCGACACCCTCGACATCGACTGCACCCGCGCTCGTTCGCGCGCCGCTGCTCATGCTGCCGAGCGCGCCGGCGGGTCCGCTGCCGCGCGACCTTGCCTTCGTCGTCGAGCGCGATGCGGAAGGCCGGCTGCGCAGCCTCGAGGCACGCGACGTCGAGGCCGGCATGCCGCAGCGCGCAATCATCGGAAGAGGCGGCACGCGCGCTCCCGCTTCGGGAGGCCCGGGGGAAACACCGGCGGATACTTCTTCGTCAGCCGAATGGCTCGTCGATCTCGCCGCATTCCCGGACGGCATCGACACGATCGCCTTCACGTGGAGCGCGCCGACCGACGGCGTCGTCGCGCGCTTCTCGATCGAGGCCGGAGACGACCTGCAGCAGTGGCGACGCCTGCGTTCCGACGCGACGGTCGTGCTGCTCGACCAGTCGGGCACGCGCATCGACCGACGCACGATTCCGCTCGAACCCTTGCGTGCGACCTACCTGCGCCTGCGGCGTGCCGATCCGGGACCAGCGCTCGAAGGGCTCGCGGTCGAGGTCCGAGCCCGGACGAAGGGCGCACCGCCACCGGCCATGCACTGGATCGCCGCACAAGCGATCACGCCAGCCGCCGGCTCGCGCCACGTCGACTACACGCTTCCCGCAGCCGTGCCGTTCGAAGCGGTCCGCATCGGCTTCGCACAGGCCAACGCACTGGCCGACCTGACCCTGTCCACTGCGACCACGAGACCCGCGCATGCCGAGCCCTCGTGGTCCACGCGCGCGCGCTTCGTCGCGTTCCGCCTGAGCCTCGACGGCAGCGTGGTCGACAGCGGCGAGATCCCGGTACCGGCATCGTCACGCGTCCGCGATCTGCGCCTCGAGGCGGCATCGGGGTCGCTGTCCGCACCGGCGCTCGAGGTCGGCTACCGACCGGCGCGCCTCGTGTTCCTCGCCGAAGGCCCCGCACCCTACCGGCTCGCCGTCGGCAGCGTCCGCGAACGACGCACCGACGCCCCACTCGAGGCCGCGCTCGCGACGCTGCGCGCCCGCTCCGGTGCGGACTGGCAGCCGCCCCTCGCAGCAGCCGGTGCCGTCGTCGAAGCCGGCGGCAAACGGGCACTCGAGGCCGCTCCGGTCGACGACGGCGGCACGCGAAAGCTCGCGCTGTGGATCGTACTCGTGGCCGGCGCGGCCCTCGTGGCAGGGTTGTCGCTGTCGCTGCTGCGCTCGACGCGGCGCAAGGACTGACTAGGCGTCGCCCACGTCGCGATCGCCGAGCGCGGCGACGAACAGCGCAAGCAGCCACCAGAACAGCAATCCCCACCACGCGGAATAGAACGCGAGATGGGTGTTGAGCGGGAACGTCATCGCGACGAGGGCGAGGCCCGGTGCGAACGCGCGGCCGCGCGATGCGGGATCCGCACGTCGCCACGCACGCACGGCGATCACGACGCCGGCGATCCAGAACGCGAGCCCGACGATGCCGGTCTCGCTGAGCACCTCGAGCACGATCTGGTGCGCATGATAGGCACCGACCTCGGCGCCTTCCCAGGCGAAACGGTCGCCTTCTCGTGCGAACGCGAGGTAGGCATGGCGATAGCCACGTGCGCCGACGCCGGTCCATGGATGCGCCTCGATCATCGTCGCCGACGTGCGCCAGATGCTGATGCGCCCCGCGGAGGCGTCGTCGAGTGCCTGCTCGGTGCCCTGCAAGGCCTGCAGGCTCTTGTCGATCCGCGCCTCGAAGCCGGCGTCCGATCGCCAGGCCGTCACCATGGCGAACAACACGGCGACGACCGCGCCCACCACGAGCGGAAGGAAGCGCTTCAGATTGCGCGTCTCGCGCCACGCGAACACGACCACGACGAGCGCGAAGCACAGCCACGCCGCGCGCGATCCCGACAACAGCACCGGCACGAGCATCACCGCGAACGCACCGAGCAGGCCGAGGCGTCCGCCGAGGCTGCGCGCGACGACGAAGACGAACGGCGACAGTACGGCGAGCACGGGACCGAGCTTGAGGTTGTCGGCGCCGAAGATGCCCGACAGCCGCTCGGCCTCGGGTGCACCGCCGAGGCTGTAGCCGAAAGTCCACTGGACCCATGCATCGACGAGCCAGAGGCCGACCACGGCCGCTGTCGCGAGCAGCATCGGCGGCGAGGTCGACGGCTTGCGCATCGCCCACGCGACGAACCACGCGAACGGCAGGAAGCGCAGCGTCGACGCGGCCGTGCTCCAGGTCTTGCCGGGGTCGACCGCAGCGATGCCCGATGCGACGACCGGCAACCAGTAGCACGCGAACAGCAGTGTCGCGAGACGCACGGCCCCGTCGCGCATCGACGCCGCGAGCATGCCGCGCGCGAGCAGGACAAGGCCGGCGATCGCACCGACGAGGATCGGCAGCTCGGACGTGCGTCCCACCGGCAAAAGCACCAGCACGGCAAGGACGACGACGAGCGCGGCGCGTTCGGCGCGCGTCGACGCGGCCGTCCGCATCACGGGTCCGCTCACGCGCCGGCGACCTGCTCGTACAGCGCGAGCGTGTTGGCCTTCATGTCGGCGAGGCGGTAGCGCGTCAGCGGCGCGATGGCCGGCGCGGCACGCAGCAGTTCGGCCGCCCGTTCGGTGAGCCGCGCGCGATCACCGGGTGGCACGCGACCGGCCGGATAGAGGTCGGTCAGGAGTTCGTCGACACCGCCATGCGCGTAGCCGATCACGGGCCGGCACAACGACAAGGCCTCGATGACGGTGCGTCCGAACGATTCGGGCGGGTTGCTGAGCTGCAGCACGAGCGTGGAGACCGCGAGCACGTCGGCCACGTCGGCGCGTGGCACGCTCATCGCGACGCGGTCGGCGACGCCACGCGAACGCGCGAGCGCCTCGAGCTCGGCCACGTAGGCTTCACGCCCGGGCTCGATCACGCCGAGCAGCAGCAGCCGCACGTCGACGCCGCGTGCACCGAGGTCGGCGAGCAGCTCGATCGCGTCGGCATGGCCCTTGAGCCGCGTGCCGCGTCCCGGCAAGGTCATCAGCGGAGCACCGGCGAGCTGCGGGAACTCGGCGAAGAAACGCGTGCGCCAGTCGTCGTCCGGCTGATGCCCGAAAGGGAACTCGCGCACGTCGACGCCGCGCGGGATCAGCACGAGTCGCGCGGGATCGGTATCGGGGTAATGCCGCAGGATGTGGTCGCGCACCATGTTGGACACGCAGATCACGCGCTCCCCGCGCGCCATGATGCTGCTGTACCAGCCCGGGGAATTGAGGCCGTGCGCGGTAGTGATGAAGTGCGGTCCCGGCGCCGGCATCCCCCGCAGCGCCCGCCACGCTAGCCAGGCCGGCAGGCGCGAGCGCACGTGCACGACGTCGGCATCCAGCTCGGTGAACAACGCGCGCAGGCGCGGGACGAGGGCGAGGCTCCACAGCGACTTGCGGCCCACGGGGAGTTCGATGTGTTCGCTGCCGGCCGCCACGAGCGGCGCGACGAGCGCTCCCCCGCCGGACACGACGATGGAACGGTGGCCCGCTTCGACGAGCGCCTCGCCGACCTCGAGCGTCGAGCGCTCGGCTCCACCCGCGCGCAGCGCGGGGAGGATCTGGACGACGGTGAGTCGGCGCTGCGTCAAATTCGTACCCTGCGCGAACGATCCTGACGATGGTGGCGCCCGCGGCGCCGGACCCTTGAGACGGCTTCAGGCTTCCAGCACGTACTCGGCGCCACAGTACGGGCACTTCGCGTGACCGCCCTGCTGTTCGATCGGCAGGTACACCTTCGGATGCGAATTCCACAGCGACATCGCCGGCATCGGGCAGCTCAGCGGCAGGTCCGCCGGCGTGACCCGGTAGCGGTTTTCCGCATTGGCGGGCACGCGGGTTTCCGCGGCCGGGTTGCGAAGCGACATGCGCTGGGTTCCGGAAGGGGTACGGCCTGCAAGTCTAGCAGCATGGAATGTGCCAAGGGGATCACACTGCGGGCGTCGACCGGGTCGCCCACCCCCCGCGATCCGGGCGACACTCCGCTGCCACCGGAACGGCCTAGAATCGACGGCCGTTGCGCCCACACCACCTGAGAGGGGAACCCCGGACCATGGATTTCGCCAAGCTTCTCGCGCGCGTACAGAACATCCTGCTCAAGCCCAAGACCGAATGGCCGGTCATCGCCGCCGAACCCGAGACGGTCGCCAGGCTCTACACGAACTACATCCTGATCCTCGCGGCGATCCCGGCCGTGTTCAATTTCCTCAAGGGCAGCCTGATCGGCACGACCGTGTTCGGCGTGACGGTGCGCACTCCGGTCGTGAGCGGCATCATCGGCGCGATCCTCGGCTATGTGCTGACCCTCGGCGTGGTCTACCTCGTCGGCATCATCATCAACGCGCTCGCACCGAACTTCGGCGGCCAGAAGGATCAGGTCCAGGCGCTCAAGACCTCGGCCTATGCCTACACGGCCGGCTGGGTCGCCAGCATCGCCGTGATCGTGCCGTTCATCGGCTGGCTTATCGTCCTTGCCGGTACGTTCTACGGGTTCTACCTCATGTACCTCGGCCTGCCGCACACGATGCGCGCCGCGCCCGAGAAATCGGTGCTGTACACCGTCGTCGTCGCCGTCATCGGCTTCATCCTCGCGTTCATCATCGGCCTCGTCCTCGCCGGCATCACGGCGGCGGGCATGGGCGGCGCGGCGATGATCCAGCAGACCGGCAGCACGATCACGATCGAGCAGGACAGCCCGCTGGCCAAGGTCGAGGCCTTCAACCAGCGCATGGAAGCGCAGAGCCGAAAGCTCGAGGCGGCACAGCGCAGCGGCGATGCCGATGCGCAAGCCGCCGCGTCGGGCCAGATGCTCGGTGCGATGCTCGGTGGCGGTGACAGCGTGGAGGCGCTGTCACCCGACGCGATCAAGCCTTTCCTTCCGGAAAGGCTCGACGGCTTCAAGCGCTCGGCGGTTTCCGCCGAGCGTACCGGCGCGATGGGCGTGCAGGTCAGCACGGGTCGCGCGAGCTACGAGGACGGCTCCGGCAGCCGCCTCGAGCTCGAGATCACCGACATGGGCACGGCCAAGGGCATCATGGCGCTGGCCGGCTTCGCCAACATCGAATCCGAGAGCGAAACCGACACGGGTTACGAGAAGACCTACAAGTCCGGTGGCCGCCTCGTCCACGAGAGCTGGAACAGTGCCGCACACCACGGCGAATTCGGCATCGTGCTCGGCGATCGCTTCGCGGTGAAGCTCACGGGCCACGGCAACGCGCTCGATGCGGGACGCCTCAAGGCCGCACTGACCTCGCTCGATCTCGCCGGACTCGAATCGCTGAAGAACAAGGGCGTCAAGCGCGGTTGATCCACCCGTTCCACCTTCGTTTCACCGGTCCACGAGGTCGACCATCAGGACCTGCGCATCCGCGCATCCCGTGATCTCGATGCGGCGCTCCTGCAGCACCGCCACCCCGTCCCCGGCCTCCAGGCGCACGCCGTTGGCCCGCACCGCTCCCCCGACGACCTGAAGCCATGCGCGCCGACCGGCGCCGATCGTCCGCGTGCACGACACGCCTGCGGAAGGCCTCAGCACGTGCAGCCCTGCATCCTGGCGCACGACCAGCGAACCGTCGCGACCATCGGGCGTCGCGACGAGCGCAGCGCCCAGCCCCGATGTAGCGAGGACGACACCCTCGGAAACCGCCGCGTTGACGCGATCGGGCTGCAACCATGCCTGCACGAGGTGCGCGGGCTCCGAATCCGAGGCGTTGGTTTCCATGAGCTCGATGCCACGCCCGGCGCCGAGCACGTGCACGTCGCCCTCGCGCAACACGACCTCCTTGTCGCCCACACGCAGGCGCAAGGCCCCTGCGACGACCCAGGTCAGACGCTCCATGTTGGCGAGCCGCCCGGTCCCGATCGATGCGCCGGGTTCCACGACGATGTCGTTGAGCACGCGCAGCGCGCCGAAGCCCATGTGGGCGGGTTCGAAATAGTCGCGGAACGAGAACGTGTGGCGCATGCGCGAGCAGGCGTCGTGACTCTCGCCACGCGAGGCGGCGGGGCGGACGGCGATCATGACGGGACGAGGAAGTGACGCGGAGGGAACGCCACGGCCGCACGTACGCGGCCGTGGCACGGGGGATCACGGGGTCTTCTTCGGCACCGTCGCTTCGGTCGTGATGCGCACGAGCACCTCGTCGCTGACGTTCGGCACGTACTTGTCGACGCCGAAGTCGCTGCGCTTGAGATGCAGCGTGCCGTCGAAGCCGATCGCCGGGACCTTCTTCATCGGGTGCTCACCGGCGCCGTTGAGCTTGGCGTCGATCGTGATGCTCTTCTTGATGCCCTTGAGGGTCACGTCACCGGTCACCTTGAACGTGTCGGCGGCGCTGCCCTTCTCGACCTTCGTGCTCTTGAACGTGATGGTCGGGAACTTGGCCGCATCGAAGAAATCGTCCGACTTGAGGTGCTCGTCGAACTTCTTGACGTGGCTGTTGATGCTGTCGACGGCGATCGTGACGTCCACCGACGACTTGGTCGGGTCGGCGGCGTCGTACGTGAGCGTGCCCTCGATCTTGTCGAAGTTCGCGGTCGGGTTGGAGAGGCCGAAGTGGCTCCACGAGAACACCGTCTGCGTGTGGCCCGGGTCGATCGTGTAGGTGACGGGCGCGGCGACGGCCGCGGCGGAGGCGAACGCGAGCGCGCTGGCGAGGACGGTACGACGCAACATGGGGATCTCCTTGGGGCGGGGGCTCAGGCGATGCGGCACGCTTCGTCGAAACCGAAGCGGTCGTCGCGCGGTGACAGAACGGCCGGATTGCCGTATCCGATGTTGATGAGGAAATTGGAACGCACCTGCGTGCCGGCGAAGAAATCGGCGTCGACACGCGCGTTGTCGAAACCCGACATCGGGCCGCAGTCCAGGCCCAGCGCACGCAGTGCGAGGATCAGGTAGGCACCCTGCAGGCTCGAATTGCGGAACGCGGTCGCCGCGATCACCTCGGGACGACCGGCGAACCACGGCACCGCATCGGCTTCCTTGTAGAGGCGCGGCAGGTACTCGTGGAAGGCGTGGTCGGCGCCGACGATCGCGGTCACCGGCGCGGCCATCGTCTGCGCGACGTTGTCCTCGGACAACGCCTTGCGCAGTGTCGCCTTGGCCTCGGCCGAGCGCACGAACACGACGCGCATCGGCTGGCAGTTCGCGCTGGTCGGCGCGAGCTTGGCGAGATCGTACGCCGCGCGCAGCAGGGCATCGTCGACCGGCGCGTCGCGCCAGGCCTCGGCGGAACCGCGGTAGGTGCGCGCAGTGCGGAAGAGCGTGTCGAGGGCGGCGTCGGCGAGCGGGGTGGTCATGGCATCTCCTGCGGCAGGGGTGAAACGCATCCCCGCCGACGATGGACAGTCTAGGGACGCGTGACGGACGATCAACGGTGTGCGGCACAACGGATTGGTGCCGTGCGAGAGACAATTGTCGCCGAACCCGCCTGTACGCACATCGCCGAGACGCATGTCGACCACCCCGCCCCCGATGCCGACCCGCGACGGCCCGCCGAGTTCCTGCTGGATCGCCAGCGACGGCGCCGCCGGCAACGAACGCCAGGCCCTCGCGCTCGCGACGGCTCTGGGTCTCGTGCCGCGCATCGTGCGTCTGGACGTCGCGCCGCCGTGGTCGTGGCTCGCGCCGCGCCTCGTCGCGGGTGCCGGTCTCGCGCTGCGTGATCGCGACGGCGGCGCGTTCGCACCGCCCTGGCCCGGTCTCGCGATCGGCTGCGGGCGTGCCGCCGCGCTGTTCACGCGCGCACTGCGTCGCTGGAGCGACGGGCGCTGCTTCACGGTGCAGATCCTGGATCCGCGCGTCGACACGCGTGCCTGGGATGTCGTCGTCGCGCCACGCCATGACGACGTTCACGGCGACAACGTCGTGAGCACGCTCGGTGCGCTGCACGGCGTCGACGCGGCGTCGCTCGAGGCGACGCGCGGACGCTTCGCGTCATTCGCTGCCCTGCCCTCGCCGCGCACGGCCGTGCTGGTCGGCGGACCGCACCGCGTGCAGCCGCTCGATGCGGCGTGGCAGGACGCGTTGTTCGTGCGGCTGGCCGCCTGGCAGGAGGACCAGCCCGGAAGCTTCCTCGTGACGACGTCACGCCGCACGCCCCCCGCGCTCGCCGCGCGCCTGCGCGAACGCTTCGCGGCGTGGCCCGGCACGTTCTGGTCGGGCCCGGACGATGGCGATAACCCCTATCCGGGCCTGCTCGCGTGGGCGGATCGCCTCGTCGTCACGCCCGACTCGGTCAACATGCTGTCGGAAGCCTGCGCGACCGGCAAACCCGTGTACACGCTGCGCACGCAGGTCGCGCGCGGCAAGCTCACGCGCTTCCATGACGCGCTCGTCGCCGAAGGCCATCTCGCCGACCTCGCCGCCTCGCAGGACTTCACGCCGGCCCCAGCGTTGGTCGAGACCGCCAGCGTCGCGGCCGAGGTCATGCGACGCTGGAACGCATGGCGCGCCGCGCGCGCCTGACCCGGTTCAACCGAAAGCGAGGCCGAGCTCCACCGCGACGCGCTGCACGCCCGCGACGGTCGCATCGAGCGCGTCGCTGCGTGGCACGACGCGCGGGCGCGCATCGAGCTTGGTCGCGAGCGAACATTCGAGCAGGGTCGCGTGCGCCTCGCGCAACGTGACGGCCTGGACGTCGTCGAGCAGGCCGGCGACGTGGGCGATCTCGATCAGCTGCGCGCTGTTGGTCGTCGCGAGCAGGCGCGGACAACGCGCGCCATGCTCGAGCACGAGCGCCTGCAGCAGGAACTCGATGTCGACGAGCGCACCCGGGCCTTGCTTGAGGTCGAGCTGACGCGCATCGGAGCGGTCGCGCTCCTGGCGCCAGCGCACGCGCATGTCGGACACCTGCTTGCGCAGCGTCGCCGCATCGACCTCGCGGGCGAGCGCCGTCGCACGCGCCTCGGCGTAGCGACGTCCCAGCGCGACATCGCCGGCGACCGCACGCGCGCGCACGAGCGCCTGGTGTTCCCAGGTCCACGCGCGTTCGTTCTGGTAGCGCACGTAGGCTTCGAGGCTTGTCACGAGCAGCCCCTTGCCGCCGTCGGGCCGCAGGCGGATGTCGACGTCGTAGAGGCGTCCCGAGCGCGTCAGCATCGTCAGCAGATGCACGAATCGCTGCGCGAGGCGCGCGTAGTAGCGTGCACCGTCGAGCGGCTTGGGACCGTCCGACTCGTGCTGCGTGTGGGCGCCGTCGTAGAGGAAGACGAGGTCGAGGTCCGAGCCGAAACCGAGTTCGACACCGCCGAGGCTGCCGTAGCCGACCACGCCCATGCCCGCGGTATCGCCCGCGAGACCCGGGATGCGTCCATGCGCGACCGCGAGGTCGCGTTCGGCGAGGCGCAGGACGCCGGCGAGCACGCCCTCGGCGATGCCGGCCAGGGCTCGTGCGCAGGTGACCGCATCGATCGCATGGCCGAGGAACGCGAGGCCGACGCGGAACTGCGCGGCGTGGCGGATCTCGTGGATCAGGTCGATCTCGCGCTCGGGATCGTGGTCGGCGAGTACCTCGAGGCGACGCGTGATCTCGGCTTCGACCGAGGTGCGGTCGGGTGGCGCGTCGGCATTGCGGTCGTCGAGAAGTTCGTCGAGCAGCAACGGGTGCGCGATGATGCGCTCGGCGAGCAGCGCGCTCGTGGCGAACACGGCGGTCAGGCGGCGCAACGCGACGGGCTGTTCGTCGAGCAGGGCGAGGTAGGCCGAACGACGCGCGACCGCCTGCACGAGGCCGATCATGCGCACGAGGCAGGCCGACGGCGCCGTGCTGCCGGCCGCCGCGGCGAACAGCGCGGGCAGCACGCGATCGAGACGCTCGCGCGAGCGCGCCGATGCGGCGCGCAGGATCGGGCTGCCGAGCAGACCTTCGAGCGCCGCGACCACGGGCTCGACCGGCACGAATCCCGCGTCGACGAGCACGTCGGCTTCCACACCCGAGTCGGCGAAGCGTCGCCATGCCTCGGCCCATGACGCCTGCTTCGGCGCGGCGGCGCGCCGCTGCACCGGCGCCATCTGCGTGTCGAACTCGGCGCTGACCGCCTCGCGATGCTGCTCGAGGCGTGCGACGAGGGCGTCCCAGTCGGTGAAGCCGAGTCCGCGCGCGATGCGTCGGCGCTGCAGCGGATCGTCGGGCAGGTCGTGGGTCTGCTGGTCGGCGAACATCTGCACGCGGTTCTCGAGCCTACGCAGGAACCGGTACGCCTCGGCGAGCTTCTTCGCGCGCGCCGCCGGGATCAGGCCGAGTTGCTCGCTCGCCGACAGCGCGGCGAGCAGGCCGCGCACGCGCAGCGAGGGCTCGCGCCCGCCGCGGATCAGCTGCACGAGCTGCACGATGAACTCGATCTCGCGGATGCCGCCCGGACCGAGCTTGAGGTGCGCGGCCAGATCCTTGCGCGCGACCTCGGCATCGATCAGCGCCTTCATCTCGCGCAGGCCCGCGAACGCGGTGTAGTCGAGGTACTTGCGGAACACGAACGGGCGCAGCGTCGCGAGCAGGCGCGCACCGGCCGCCTTGTCGCCGGCGACGGGACGCGCCTTGATCCAGGCGTAGCGCTCCCAGTCGCGCCCCTCGCGCTGGTAGTACTGCTCCATCGCGCCGAACGACAGCGCGACGCGCCCGGCATTGCCGAACGGGCGCAGGCGCAGGTCGACGCGGTAGACGTAGCCGTCCGGTGTGCGGTCGGCGAGCAGTGCGACGAGATGCTGGCTCAGACGCGAGTAGAACGTCTCGGCCTCGAGCGGGCGCGCGCCGTCACTCGTGCCGGGTTCGTCGTAGGCGAGCACGAGATCGACGTCGGACGAGAAGTTGAGTTCGCCGCCGCCGAGCTTGCCGAGCGCGAGCACGACGAGGCGCTGCGGCGTGCCGTCGGGCGCGCGCACGACGCCGTGGCGTCCGGCGAGCGTGCGCTCGGCATGGCGCAGCGCGGCCTCGAGGCAGACTTCGGCGAGCACGCTCGCGCCGGTCAGCGTCGTCTCGACCTTGTCGACGTCGTTGACGTCGCGCCAGATCAGCCGCAGCGACTCGCGACGCCGGAACCGGCGCAGCTCGGCGCGGAACTCGGCATCGTCTACGATCACCGACAGCCCGGCGCCGCGCGCATCGGCGTGGCGCGGGTCGTTCATGAGCCGCGACAGTTCGAGCCCGAGCAACTGCGGCTCGACTAGCAGGCATTCGAAAGCGTAGTCGCTCGCGAGCAGCACGCGCGCGAGGCCGCGGTCGACGCCCGCATCGTCGTAGAACGGAACGCCTGCGGTGCGGCAGGCGGATTCGAGGCGCGCCACGCGCGCATCGACGAGGGCGACGAGGTCGCCGGACCAGGATTCGGTGGGCATCGGCCGATCATGGCAGCGCGCGCGGCCGCCGCAAAGCCAGGCCTGGCGCGGCCTGGCGGGGGTTCACGACCCACTCAGCGCAGGCCGCCAATAGTCGCGCATACTAGGCTGTCATGCCTCTGTCACGGAACCCTGCCATGCGCGAACGCACATCCGCTGCGGCGACGCCCCGACCCCTGGCCACGGCGCTGGCCTGGTTCGTCGTGCTCGCGCTCGGCATGGCTCTGCTCGTGTCGTGGCTCGATCCGGCGCTCGCGTGGCCCGTGATCGGCGCGACGCCGCTCGCTTGGAATGTCGTCGCGATCAACACGCTGCCGTTCCTGCTCGTCGTGGTGCTGCTCGCCGCGCTGACCAAGCGCGTGCTGCTCGCGAGCTGGATCGGTGTGCTGCTGCTCGTCGCGACGTACCTGTCGAGTGCGGCCAAGTTCGAGCAGCTGCAGATGCCGCTCCTGCCGGGCGATTTCCGTTTCCTCGCCGACCTCGGCGCCGTGCTGCCGCTGTTCGGTCATTACCTCGGCGGCCTCTCGGCCACGACGATCGCGATCGCGCTCGTGGTGATCGGCGTGACCGCGCTGCTCGCCTGGCGCGAACCGGCGCTGGCCGCACTGCGCAGCTGGCGCGGCCCTGCCGTCGCGCTCGGTGTCGGCGTCCTCTCGGTCGGCCTCGTGCAGGGTTGGGCGCCGTGGCGCGCGGTCTACAACGCCGAGCGCCTGCATTTCGAGCCTTGGTCGGTCGTCGACAGCGCGACGCGTGCCGGCACGATCGGCAACCTCGTGCTCTACCAGTGGGAACTCGCACGCCGCCAGGAGCTCAAGCCGGACCGCGACGCCGCGACCGCGCTGCTGCGCGACAACGCCGACGCCGTGCGCACGACACTCGCGCCGAACAGCTCGCCGATCGCGATGCCGGCCGGCACGCTGCCCGACATCGTCATCGTGCAGAGCGAGTCGCTGTTCGATCCGGCGCGCCTGACGGGTGCCGATGCGAAGACCTACCTGCCGAACTTCCACCGTCTCGCCAAGCGCTCGCTGTCGGGCGACATGCAGGTGCCGACCTATGCAGGCGGCACGATCCGCACCGAGTTCGAGGTCCTGACCGGCCTGTCGCTGGGCTTCTTCCCGGGCGTGCAGTACCCGTACTTCGAGATCGCCGACCGCCCGATCCCGGGCATCGTGCGCACGCTCGGCCGCCACGGCTACCGCACGACCGCGATCCATTCGAACACGGGCGTGTTCTGGAACCGCAACCAGGCGTTCGAGCAGATCGGCTTCGACCGCTTCATCGACGAGAGCGCGTTCTCGAAGGACGACATCGTCGGCCTGTTCACGGGCGACGCGGCACTGACCGACCACATCCTCGGCGAACTCGCCGAAGACGGCCCCCCGCAGATGATCTTCGCGATCAGCATGCAGAACCATGGCCCGTTCGACTGGCGCCCGGGCCTCGACGAGAAGCGCCTCGCCGGCCAGCCGGTGCCGCCCGGCCTCGACGACGGCGGCAAGTTCTGGCTGCGCAACTACCTCTACATGCTCGAGGATGCCGACCACGAACTCGGCCGCCTCGCCGACGCGCTGCTCAAGCGCGAGCGCCGCACGCTGCTGCTGTTCTACGGCGATCACCTGCCCGCGCTGCCGCCCGTCTACCACCAGATCGGCTTCACGGACGGCCGCGATGCCAAGCAGCAGCCCGTGCCGTGGCTGATCCTCGACAACGGCCGCCCGCTGCGCAACACGATGACGGCCGAGACGACGTCGTGGCTGCTGCCGAGCATCCTGCTCGAAGCGGCCGGCATCGGCGGCGACCGCTATTTCGCGACGCTCGAGGCGCTGCGCACGATGATCCCGTCGGAGACCGACGGCACCACCGACCTCGCCCGCGCGCTCACGGCACTCGGCCAGCTGCGCTATCGCGGCGAATTCGACGACGTCATCGACGCGGCACTGACACCGCAGGCCGAGGACTGGAGCGCCACGATCGCGCCGTGACGGCAGGCGTGCGCGCCCGTTGTGCACGCCGCGCCTTTCCCGCTCCAGCGCCGCAACCGCCGCCCTCGCTCACCTTCCTCGCGGAGTTCTCTCGCGTGACGTGGCGCGATCGATCCGCGCCGCACCGTAGCGTGCTGCCAGCGGTCGCCCGTGGATCGCGTCGACCATGAGGTCGAAGTAGCCATCGGGCTGGCGTGTCGACACGCGCTCGCCGTTGGCGTCGATCGCGAAGTCGTAGAGGCCGTGATCGGCATCGGGGAACAGCGCTGTCGTGATCGGTCGTCCTTCGCGCTGCAGCGAGGCCAGCCTGCGCAGCGTCTCGAACGGCGGCGCATCGCGGTCCTGCCCGCCGAAGATCCACACCTGCGGCACGTCGAGATGCGCGAGCACGGGCATCGGGTCGTAGTCGGCCGGCACACCCGCGAGCAGGACCGGGCCTTCGGCGCGCATCGTCGCCTCGGTGGACGCGAGCATGTAGCCCGCGATGTTGCCGCGCACGTCGGCGAACCACGCCTCGTGCCCGTAGCGCGTCCTGATCCCGGCGAGCGTGTCGTACCCCTCGCGGAAGCCGCTGCGCACGATCGCCGCGATCGCATCGGCGACCTGCATCGCCTTGGCGAGAACATCGGAACCATGTCCCGCACGCTGCATGTCGAACGCGATCGCCTCGCGATCCTCGTCGAGCGGCGAGACGGCGAGGCCGAACGACACGATCACGGCGTCGACCGGTGCGATGCGCGCGGCGAGCGGCGCGACCCAGCCGCCCTGGCTGCCGGCCTGGTAGGCGATGCGTCCGGCACGCGCGCCGGCGAGACGGCGGGCCTCGCGCGTCGCCGCGACGAGGTCGATCGCGAGCGTGAGGTAATCCTGCGTGTAGCGGCCTTCCGATCGACCGGTGCCGCGCTTGTCGTAGGCGAACACGCCGATGCCGGCCGCCGCGAACTGGCGTTGCAGCGCGTAGCGCTCGAGCGCGGAGTCGCGCTCGGCACCGTGCACGAGCACCACGATCGGAACAGGCCCCTCGCCCGGCGGCATGGTCAGGCGTCCCTGCAGCATGACGCCGCTGCCGCGGAAGCGCGTGTCGACCTCGCGCAGCGCGATGCGCTCGCCGGCCACGCCGTCGACGACGATGCGGCCGCTCGTACACGCCGTGGTGTCGACGTGCATACCGTCAGCCTTGCCGGTCCAGCCGAGCGTGCTGGTCCAGCCTCCTTCCGCAGCGGGCGCGAGCGCACCGGTGCGGCCGTCGGGACGGCGCCAGCGCAGTTCGACTTGCCGCGCGCCCGGACCGATGTCGAACGCCGTCCCGTCGGCCATCGCGTAGCCGCCGACCGCGCACGGTCGCGAGACGGCTGGCGTCGGACCTTCCTCGGCGACCGTCGCGTTCGCGCCGGCGAACACCGCCGCCAGAACGGCGATGGCACGTGCGTATCGGTTCATGACAGGCATCTCGTCAATATTTACGTAAATATTGACGCATATGTCCACAACCAGCAACATGCCTCTCGAATCCCGCTCCATGGCTACGAGATCACGTGCACGACTTCATCCACGCCCAAGGCCCCGCCTTCCTCGCCCACCTGCTGCGCCGGCTTGCCGACGAACTCGTCGACGGTGCCGCGGCCTGGTATCCCGAGGCCGGTGTCGACGCACCGCCGCGCACGATCTCGACCCTGCTCGCCCTCGACGAGAAAGGTTCGCTCGGCGTCACCGAACTCGCGTCGCTGCTGCACCAGTCGCATCCGCTCGTGATCACGTGGATCCGCGAACTCACGCGGCTCGCGTTCGTGTCGTCGGAAGCCGATCCCGCGGACGGGCGACGCACGCTGATCGTGCTGACCGCCGCGGGGCGCGACGAAGTCGCCCGCGTGCGCGCCGCCCTCGCGACAATGGAGAAGGCATCGGCCGGCCTGCTCGCGACAGGCGCCGGCGACCTCTGGAACACATTGTGGACATTGGAACAGGCCTGCCGGGAGCAGCCCTTCCTGGAGCGCCTGCGTGCGCAGGCTGCTGCCGACGCCTGAGCGCGGGGAAGGCCGAGAGGCACCGGTCACTCGGACGGCAGGCATAAAAAATGTCCGCAGTCAAGCGATTGTTGAAATCAGCCTGATGGCCGGAAGTCTATATGGGGTGCGGGTTTGGCTCTACTTCGGGCCGCCTTGCGGGGCTGTGGCGTTGTGGGCTGGGAGCCACATAGGAGCTTCGCGGTAGAAAGCCCGAGCGTGCTGCATCGGGGGCGGTTGCCTGCAGGCGGTAGCCGCGTTTGGTCTTCATAGCCCAATCGGTCGCCGTCCTCCAGAATGAAGAACGCGCAGCCTTGGGCTGCGCGTTTGAGGGATGGCCGCCAGCGGAAACCGGCATCATCAGCTTGGCTTCGGCGGCGCGGCCTTGCCCGCGCCTCCCTTCCTGAATCCCCGATCTCCGACCATGAAGGCTTCTAGCATGTGCGGAATTAGCACCGTGGCATCGACCGCCTCGCCGTAGGTCTGCGCGTGCAGCGTAGCGTAGCGGTCGAGGTCGGCTTTCAGGCTGGCCGGGCAAGCAAAAGTCAGCTTCGTGGATTCCGTTTTCGGCAGCGGCCCGAGCCGTAGCTTGCGCGTCGTCATCGCGAAGTCCCCCTGTTGAAGAAAAGTGGCTGGTACGGCCGCAGCACCAGATCGCGGTTGACGATGATGCGAACCGGCAAGCCGGGGCGCTCCGTCAAGGTGGGCTGGATGTTGAGGTTGCGCCGGGTCATCTCCTGACCGACCTGATTGATGCTGTCCTGGGCGCTATCGCGGCCGGCGATGATGACGCGATCACCGTCCTGCCGGTTCTCCGGCGCAGCCAGTTCGGCACCGATGCCCAGTAGCGTCGTCAGTGCCGCACCGGCAAAGACGCGATCCCAATGCCAATCCACATCATCTTCCAAGCCGGCGTAGCCGGCCGGATCGGTGCCGGCCAAGTTGTCGAGCTTGAGCGAAGACGTGTCGGGCAGGATGATCCGGTTCCACACCACTTGCACGCGGCTCTGCCCGTAGCTGACCTGGCTGTTGTATTTGCCCAGGATGCGTGACCCCTGCGGGATCAGCAGGAACTTGCCGGTAGCCGTGTCATAGACCGGCTCCGTCACTGTGGCGATCACATCGCCCGGCAAGTCCGACTTGATGCCCGTCACCAGCGCCCCGGCGACCACCGTTCCGGCCATGACCTGATACGGCGACGCCGGCAGCGTCAGGTTGCCGGAATCACGGGCTTCCGTGGTTCCGGCTTTCTGGAATGCCTCTTTCTGGTCTTGCCGGTTCTGCACGGCGGTCGGGTCGGCGGGCTGGGCCGCCGTCGACGCAGGCCCGGCCGCCAGCGGGTCGAAGGCCGCATTGGCGGTGAAGCCCGGCGCAGCGGCTACCTGTGTCTGCGCCACCGGCGCGGCCTTCTGCGAACCAGAGCGGAAGAACACCGCCGATGCCGCTGCTGCTTCGGCTTCCTTGCGCAACGCGTCGTTGGGGTCGTTGCCGGGGGCCGCGTAGGCGGCCGTCACCGGCTGCTGCGACTTCACAATGGCCGGGCCAAGATCGCCTGGCAGCGGCGGCCCCAACTCCGGCACGGATGCCGCCAAGGGGGGCGGCAGCTTCGAGTAGTCCGCCGGCAGCGCGTCCAACCCTTCGGACTTCGAGACGCGATCGACGTTGTAAAGCTCGGTCTGCTCGCCTGCACCGCGCCGCTGCGGTTGCAGCGACCACATCAGCGCGCCGAGCACAGCGACCGAGAGACCGCCGACGAGGATGGCCAGCGTGCGCCGGTTCAGGCGCGTGACCGGGCGCGGTTGGGCGCGCAGCGCAACTGCCTCGGGTGCCACCTTGCCCGCATGCGGCGTGGCGAGGTCGGGAGTGTCGTCCTGGCTCATGGTCAGTTCCTCCGCGCCAAGCCATCCGTGCGTTCGATACGCACCACGTCACCCTTGTCGCCGCCCAGGCGCAGTTCGGCCGCGCCGAACAGCCGATCCACGATGTAGTAAGGCGAGCGAAAACGGTAATTCACCAGTTGTCCGTCGCCCTGCGCGCCGATGACGAACAGCGGTGGCAGCTCGCCTTGGGCGATTCCCGGCGGGAACTGGATATAGACCTTCTCGCCATCGTCGAAGGCGCGCAGCGGCTTCCACGGCGGATTGCTGCCTGAGACGGAATATCGGAAGCGGATCTTCTCCAGCGACAGTCCGGTATCGACCGGTGCGGCGGCGCTAGCCGCCTGCGACTGGCGCTGCAAGGCCAACATCCGGTCTTTTGGGTAGTCCCAGGACACCGACGCCATCCATGCCTTTTCCGTCGAGGTCAGTTCCAGCAGGTATGTTCTGCGACTGGTGGTGATGACCAAATTCGTCTTGAGGCCTGAGCGGATGGGCTTGACCAGCACATTGATGCGCATCGCGTCGCCGCTGCCGCTGGACGTGTCACCGACGATCCAGCGCACGGTATCGCCGGCTGCGACCGTCACTAGTTCCTCGCCCGGCTGCAAGGAAACCACGGTCACGCGTCCCGGCGCGGCATAGACTTGGTAGAGCGCACCATCGGTGAAGGGCCACACCTGAATCGCATTGACGTAGCCCTCGCGCGTGGGCGCGATGCGCGCCTCGGCATTGGCACGGGAAACGCGCACCTTCTCATCGGCCGGCTCCGGCTTAGCCGGGGCCGCGTCCAACTCGTGCAGCGGCTTCAACTGCGCTGGCAGCGCCAGCGGCTCGGGCATGGCGACGACTTCCACTGGAGCAGGCGGCTCCGGCAGCGGCTGTGCCTGCACCGGCTCATCGAGCGAAATGGACGGAGGCGGCTTGCCCTGCGAAGCGCAGCCCGACAGGGCCACCACGGTCAGCGCGAAAGCGTATAAGCGGAAAGACAGGTTCATGGCTTGGCTCCTTCAGAAGAATCCAGTTCGCGGCTCCACGACAGGCCGTTGACGTAGATACCCAGCGGGTTCTTGCGCAGGCGCTGTTCGGTGCGCGGGGTTTGCAGGACGGTGGAAAGCACCGCGTTCCATCGCTCGGTCCCGGCGGGGGCACCGTTGATGAACCGTTGCTCCGTCCAACGGACGTTGAACGAGGCATCGCTGGCGCGTACCACGCTGGTGATCTGCACCGTCACCGACTCGCGGCCAACACGGGCGAAAGGATCGTTCTTGCTGGCGTAGTCGTTGAGCACCGCCGCGCCTTTGTCGGTGGTGTAGTCGTAGGCGTCCAGCCAGTTTTGCCGCACCACGATGGGATCGATAGACAGCGAGCGCACCAGCGTCACGAAGCGCGCCAGGTGGTGCGCGATCTGCGCATCGGCGGGCCGGTACGGCGTGGCGGCTTCGCCGACGGCGCGCACCTGCCCCGACTGATCGACCTCGATGACGTAAGGGGTGACGATGGACTGCGCCGAGCGCCACACCAGGCCACCGGCCATCAGCAGCGCAAGCGTGAGGCAGCCGAAGGCCATAAAACGCCAGTTCTTGGCCTGGACGCGGGCCGAGCCGATGCGCTCGTCCCACACCTGCGCGGCGGATTGGTACGGGGTGGCAGGCTGCGGCGTGTCGGCATAGCGCACCTGCGGGCGTTTGAATCGCATAGGGTTCTCCTTGGTGGTCAGGTATCGGGTCACGCATCGGGGCGCAGGCTTGGGCCTTGCCCTGAGCCGCCGCCGTCGCCACTGCGCAGCGTGTGGGCTGCGGTGGTTGCGGCATGGGTGATCTGCTGGCGGCGGTGCATCCGCTTTGCCCAGGCGGGTTGCTCTTGCTTCGGCGCGCTGGCTGCGCCTTCGCCTGCGGCGGCCTGGCCGGAACCGGCAGCGCCGACATCCGCACCGTTCCATCCTGCCCGGAAGGAGTCGGCCACCTTCTGACCGGCAGCGGAAGCGCCCGATGCAGCTCGGCGGCCTGCCGCTTGCGCGCCGGTCTTGGCGACATTGCCGAGGCCCGCAGCCGCGCCTTTAGCCCCGCCGCCCGCAGCGGCGGAACCGGCCTGGAATGCGGACTTGGCGCTGCTGGCCGCCGACGTGGCGGCGCGTGCGCCGCTCCCGGCCAGCTTTGCGGCGGCCGGGGCCATGCGTGCGCCCGCCATGACGGCACCGCCCACGCCGGTCGCGGCGGCACCGATGGCAACACCCGTGCCTACCGCGCCGACGGCAGCGCCCGCCATCGCACCCGCGCCGAGCTGCGGCGCACCGGACACAAGGCCCGTGGCGATGCCGGGGCCGAAGATGCCCAGCGCCAGCAAGGCAAGCGAAGCCAGCATCACGACAAGCGCATGGTCGATGGAAGGCTCGTCGGGATGAACCTGGAACTCCGCGAACAGGCCCGAGCCGATGCCGACGATTACCGCCAGCACCAAGACCTTGATGCCTGACGAAACGACATTGCCGAGCACCTTTTCCGCGAGGAACGAGGTTTTGTTCCAGAGCGCAAACGGGATCAAGACGAAGCCGGCAAGCGTGGTCAGCTTGAACTCGATCAACGTGATGAAAAGCTGAACCGCGAGCACGAAGAAACAGAGGATCACCACCAGCCAAGCGATGAACAGCACCACGATGGGGTCGAGGTTCACGAACACTTCGGGGAAGCCGGCCATGTCACCGATCTGGTCGAGGATCGGCGCAGCGGCGTCGATGCCGGTCTTGGCAAGCCGACCCGGCTGCAAGAAGTTCTCCATCGTTATGGCCGAGCCAGTGGCGGTGATGCCTAGCCCGGCGAACGAGCGGAACACGATGCTCGACAGCCAATTGAAGTTACCGATGATGTAGGCGAAGGCACCGACGTAAAGCACCTTGCGCAGCAGCTTGGCGATCACGTCCTCGCCCTGGCCGGTCGCACGGCTCATGGCCCAATACAGACCGGCAATGGTCATGTCGATGACAATGAGAGTGGCCGTCAGGAACGCGACTTCGCCTTGCAGCAGACCGAAACCGGAGTCGATGTAGCGCGAGAAGGTATCGAGGAATCTGTCGATGATCGTTACGTCGTTCATGGCGTGTCCTCCGCAGCGGCGAGCGACGCATCACCTTCCGGCGCGTCGTCGGTTGGCGTGTCGAAACTCGCCGGAATCGGCGGCAGTTCTGCCAGCGTCCGGTATTCGTCCGGCCCAGTCTGGCCGGTGAAGAAGCGCCGCCGGAAGGCTTCGGCAGCGGCGCGACAGGTGTCTTCGCCTGCGGTTTGCCGGTCGGCTGCGCATTGGGCGCGCAGCGCCTTGAGCCGCACGGGATCGGCGGCCAAGGTGGCGGTCAGGTCTTCAGCCGGCTGCTGGCCGCATGCGGTCAGCAGCACGGCCAGCAGGACAGGAACGCATCGCATGGCCGCCTCCCGTCAGTTGTTGTAGAAGTTGACGGACTGCGGTGTGTACGGCGTGCCGGTGCCCAGGAAGCGCCGCCGCACTTCGCGGGCGCGCTCGGTGGCCGCTGCCTGCCGCGCCAGCTCCAGCGAGGCCGCCCTGTCTTGTGTGATCTGGAGCTGCTGGGCCTGGATGGACTGCTTGGCCTGCAAGGCGAGAAGCTGGTTCGTTGCCTGCATCGCTTGCAGCGCACCCGTGGCCGATTGGCTTTGGCTCACGAGGTCGGCCAGCGCGCTTTCGTCTTGCGTCAGGTTCTGCGACACCTGCGCCTGCATCCGCATCGCGGTGTGCAGGCCGTCGAGCGTGTTCTTCCAGCGTTCGCGTGCGTCCTGTGCCATGCGGTCGCCGCTGATGGTGGCGGCGTACTGCTCCGGGTACAGGCGCGAGAACGTGGCATCCATGCTCTGCACGTCGTAGGCCAGCCCTTGCGCCTCGGCAATCAGGCGTTCAGTCGTGGCGAGCGTCGAGCGCAGCCGGTTGACGATGTTGAAGTCGAGATTCGCCAGGTTGCGCGCCTGGTTCATCAACATCTGCGCTTCGTTCTGGAGCTGGTTGATCTGGTTGTTGATCTGCTCCAGCGTGCGGATGGCAGTCAGCGTGTTCTGCACCAAGTTGACGGGATCAACGAAAGTGAGCGCCGCCGCTGGCTGAGCGAGCATCAGCGAGCCGGCCAGCGCGGCGGCGAGCGAAACGGAAAGTACACGGGTCTTCATGGCGAAATCTCCAGGGGTTGAGTAGCGAGGAAAGAAGCCGCCGACGGCGAGGACGGCAGCAGGTCGGCGGCCCAATCGAGGCCGCGATGGCGTAGCCACGCACCGGCGAAGCCGGGAGCGCCGGCCTGCGTCAGCACTCGGTCAATGTCGCGTTGGTCTTGCGGTGTGGATGCGCCCGAGAAGGCGAGCGCGGCTGGCCCCAGGTCGAGGTCGAACAGACGATTGCCCAGGCGCGATTGGTAGTAGTAGTCGCGCTTGGGCTGCGCGGTGGCGACGATTTCGATTTGCCGACTGTTGAGGCCAAAGCCCTCGTAGACCGTGCGAATCTGCGGCTCGGTCGCCTGCGGGTTGGGCAAGAAAATCCGGCTCGCGCAGCTTTCGATGATCGCGGGCGCGATGGTCGAATCCTTGATGTCGGCAAGCGACTGCGTGGCGAAGATCACCGACACGTTTTTCTTGCGCAGAGTTTTCAACCATTGCCGGATGCGTGCCGCGAAGGACGGTTCATCAAGGAATAGCCAGGCTTCATCGAGAATCAGCAGCGTGGGAGCACCGTCGAAACGTGCATCGAAGCGGGCGAACAAGTAGCGCAGCACCGCTTGCACGGCGGCGGGGCTGTGCATTAGCTCTTCCATCTCAAAGCCCTGCACGTCGCCGCTGCCGAGCCGGTCGCGGTCGGCATCCAGTAGCTTGCCGTGCGCGCCGCCCAGCACATACGGCGACAATGCCTGCCGCAGCGCGTTCGATTGCAGCAGCACCGAAAGCCCGGTCATCGTGCGCTGCTCCACCGGCGCACCAGCGAGGCTGCCGAGCGCCGACCAAATGGCGGCTTTCTCGTCGGGGCCGACGGTCACGCCTTCATGCAGCAGGCGGCCTTCGATCCACTCGGCGGCCCAGGTGCGATAGCCTTCGCTGTCGATACGGGCCAAGGGCTGAAAGGCAATGGCGCCGTCCGCGCCGAGGTCGTAGTGTTCGCCGCCCAGGCCCAGCACCGTCGCCCGCATGGATCGCCCCATGTCGAAGGCGAAGATGCGCGAGCCGCCATAGCGGCGGAACTGCAAGGCGAGCATCGCCAGCAGGACAGATTTTCCCATGCCCGTCGGCCCCGCGACCAGCGTATGCCCCACGTCGCCGATGTGCGTCACCAGCCGGAACGGCGTCGCGCCATCCGTGCGCGTGACGATCAGCGGCGGGCCGTCGAGATGGGCGTTTTTCTCCGGCCCAGCCCACACGGCGGACACCGGCATCATGTGCGCCAGATTCAGCGTCGAGACGATGGGCTGGCGCACGTTGGCATAGGCATTGCCTGGTATGGACGACAGCCACGCATCGACTGCATTTAAGGTTTCGGGGATGGTGACGAAGCCACGTCCTTGGATGACACGTTCCACCATGCGCAGCTTTTCGTCGGCTACGGCAGGGTCGTCATCGAACACCGTCACCGTGGCGGTGAGGTAGCCGAAGGCGACTTGATCGCTGCCAAGCTCTTGCAAGGCGGCATCCGCGTCGGCCGCCTTGTTGCTGGCATCCGTGTCCACCAGCGGCGATTCCTGCTGGAAGATGGTTTCGCGCAGTAGCGCAATGACATTCTTCCGTTTCGCAAACCACTGGCGACGCAGGCGGCCCAGCTCCTTTTCCGCCTCGGCTTTATCGAGGCAGAGAAACCGGGTACTCCAGCGATAGGCAAAGCCCAGGCGATTGAGGTCGTCCAGCAGGCCCGGCCAGGTCGAGGTCGGAAAGCCCCGCACCGACACCACGCGCAGATGCTGGTCACCCAGCATGGGCGCAAGGCCGCCGACTAGGGCGGAATCGGCCAGCAGTGCGTCGAGGTGGAAAGGCACCTCGGGCACGGCCAGCCGGTAGCGCCGCGTGGACACCGTGGCGTGAAGATAAGTCAGCGTCGCGGCATCGTCCAACCAGACGATTTCTGGCATCACGCCATCGAGCAGGTCGAAAACCCGATCCGTTTCTGCCAGGAAGGCGTCAAGCCGACCGCGCCAGTCCACACCATCGCCCGGCGCGTGCTCGTAGAGCAGCTTGGCTGCACGAGCGCGGGATTCCTCCGGCGGCAGATAGGCTAGCGTCAGGTGATAGCTGCTTTCGTAGTGGTTCCCCGATTCCTCAAAGGCAGCGCGGCGTTCTTCGTCCACCAGCCAGGACAGCGGTTCGGGAAAGTCGGAATGCGGATAGTCCGCGGCCGACTGGCGCTCGGCTTCCACGAACAGCGCCCAGCCCGAACCCAGCCGGCGCAACGCGTTGTTTAGCCGTGCCGTCGTGGCGATCAATTCGCCCTGCGTGGCGCTGTCCAGATCAGGCCCGCGAAAGCGCGCCGTGCGCTGAAACGAGCCATCCTTGTTCAGCACCACGCCCGGCGCGATCAGCCCAGCCCAGGGAAGCCAGTCGGCCAGCAAGGCGGGCCGCTGGCGGTATTCGGCAAGGTTAAGCATGGCGGCGTCTCCTACACGTCCAGCAGCGGCTTGTGCTTGATGTGCCGGGCGAAGACCTGCATGAACTGCGGATCGACCCTCGCGCCCCACACGGCCAGCGAGTGACCGACGATCCAGAGCACTACGCCAGGAATCCAGAGTTGCAGGCCCAGCCCGACGGCAGCGGCTAGCGTGCCGTTGGCAATCGCCACCGTGCGCGGTGCGCCGCCCATCAAGAGCGGCTCGGTCAGCGAGCGATGTAGCGGCACCTCGAAGCCGGCCGCGAAGCTATCCGGGCCACTCATACGACAGCCCCGCCGGAGAAGCTGAAGAACGACAGGAAGAACGAGGACGCGGCGAACGCGATGCTCAAACCGAACACGATCTGGATCAGCTTGCGAAAGCCGCCCGACGTGTCGCCGAAGGCGAGCGCGAGGCCCGTGGCGATGATGATGATGACCGCGACGATGCGTGCCACCGGCCCCTGAATCGACTCCAGAATGGATTGCAGCGGGCCTTCCCACGGCATCGAGGAGCCGGATGCCTTCGCCGTGCCCGCCGTCATCAGCATGACTGCGGCCAGCAGCAGGCCGTGGTGCGCGGGGCCGGCCAGCCGCCGCAGGCGTGCGATGGTTGAAACCGGATTTACGGAATTACGGAAAGCGTGAACGTGCATCTGCGTCATGGCAGTTCTCCAGGTAGGTCAAGGGACGAGGAAGGCGCAGCGGCATCGGCTGCGAGAGGAACCGGCATCAGCTCGGGAAACGGTGTTTCCAGCGCGTCCGCCAGGCGATAGCCGGTGCCGTCGAAACCGACGACACGGGCGATGCTTTCGACGCGGCGCTTGCGGCCACGCCCGGCGATGTGGATCACGACGTTGACCGCCTCGGCGATCAGCGCACGCGGTGGGTTCACCGCCACTTCAAGAATCAACTGTTCGAGGCGCAGCAGCGCGCCCAGCGCGGAACCGGCGTGGATGGTGGCGATGCCGCCGGGGTGGCCGGTGCCCCACACCTTAACCAAGTCCAGGGCTTCGCCGCCGCGTACCTCGCCGACGATCACGCGGTCGGGGCGCAGGCGCATCGTGGCCCGCACCAGCTCGGTCATAGACACGACGCCAGCGCGGGTGCGCAGCGGCACATGGTCGCGGGCTGCGCATTGCAGCTCGATGGTGTCTTCGAGCACAAGCACGCGGTCGCCCGTGGCGGCGATCTCCGCAAGCAAGGCATTGGCGAGTGTGGTTTTGCCGCTGCTCGTCGCCCCGGCGATCAGGATGTTCTGGCGCTCACGCACGGCGCGGCGCAGGAACTCGGCCTGGCCTGTGGTCAAGATGCCGTCGGCCACATAGCGATCCAGCCCGATGATGCTCACGGCGCGCTTGCGCAGCGCGAAGGCTGGGCCGGGCGCTGCGGGCGGCAAGATGCCCTCGAACCGCTCGCCGGTTTCGGGCAGCTCGGCGGTCAGCAGCGGCCGCCCGCGATGCACCTCTGCGCCGACGTGCGCAGCCACCAGCCGGATGATGCGTTCGCCATCGTCTTGGGACAGCTCCACGCCCAGCGGCATGCGGCCCGATGACAACCGATCCACCCATAGGGTGCGGTCGGGGTTGAGCATGATTTCCACCACGTCGGGGTCGGCCAGCGCAGCGGCGATGACTGGCCCCATTGCCGTGCGCAGCATCTGGATACGGCGATCCAGAGAGGTTGCGGCGGATGAGAGTTCGGGCGGGGTTTGCGGAATGGCGCTCATGAGGCACGCTCCTGCGCTTCAGCCAGTGCCTCCGCGTCATCCATTCGCGCCGGGTCTGGGTGCAGTTCTTCCACAACGTCGCGCACCAGGCTGCGGCCACGCAGCAGGTGGCGGCCGAGCCGCTCCACGAATTGCTCGAAACGCGCTTTGCCTTGGGCGCGAGCTGCGTCCTGATGGGCTTCGGGAATCGGGGTGCTGACGGTCAGGAAGTAGCGGATGAACAGCGCCAGTGTTTCGATCTGGATGTTCTGGTCGCGCTCCATGCGCTCGGCCTGCCGCGACAGGCGATCGAGCCGCTTGGCGATGGCCGCCTCGCGCTGGTCGCCAGCATCGGGCGATAGCCACGACGCGAGCGCCGCCGCGACAATGGACGACTTGGACACGCCTTTCTTGGCGGCCAGTTCTTCGAGACGCTTGGCGTGCTCGGGCTGAATGAACAGATTGAGGCGGTATTGGCTCATAAGTCGATTCCGTCGTTGGGGTCGAGGGAAGCCAGCCGGGCCGTGCGCTGCATGGCCGGGTCGAGCTGGCCGGGAAGCGGCAGCGGCAGGTCGTCGTCGTCATCGAGCAGAGTCAGGTCATGGCCGGCGAGCAGCGGTTCGGGGCTGTATTCGCTGACTTCGGATAGCTCCGGCTGTCGGCGTGGGCCGCCGTCATCGGCGGTGCCTGTGCCATCGCCGGACAGGCCCGCAGCCCGGACCGTTGACACGGCTGGGATCGATAGGCCGCTCCAGTCGTCGGGCCGGGCCGGTGGCGCGTCCGCGTATTGCCCGGCCGCGAGCACAGGCGGCGGTAAAACGCGGTTCTTGAAATTCGCGTCGGCGTAGTAGCGCAGCTTCTTGGCCTTGATCGGTGCCACGCTGGACACCATCACCACAGCTTCCTCAGTCGGAAGCTGCATCACTTCACCGGGCGTCAGTAGCGGGCGGGCCGTCTCCTGCCGCGACACCATGAGGTGCCCCAGCCACGGTGCCAATCTGTGCCCGGCATAGTTGCGCTGCGCGCGCAGTTCGGTAGCGGTGCCAAGCGTTTCGGAGATCCGTTTCGCAGTGCGTTCATCGTTGGTGGCGAACGTCACGCGGACATGGCAGTTATCCAGAATCGAATGGTTCTGGCCGTAGGCTTTGTCGATCTGGTTGAGCGATTGGGCGATAAGAAAACTGCGGATTCCGTAGCCCGCCATGAAGGCAAGCGCCGTCTCGAAGAAGTCCAGGCGGCCCAGCGCCGGGAACTCATCGAGCATCAGCAGCAGCTTGTGGCGGCGTTCGATGCCGTCGCTGCCGTCGAGCGATTCGGTGAGCCGTCGGCCGATCTGGTTGAGGATCAGGCGAATGAGCGGTTTCGTCCGCGAAATATCCGAAGGTGGCACTACCAGATAAAGCGACACCGGATGCTCGGACGCGATCAGGTCGGCGATACGCCAGTCGCAGCGCGAGGTGACTTCGGCCACCGTGGGGTCGCGGTAGAGGCCCAGGAACGACATGGCGGTGCTCAACACGCCGGAACGCTCGTTGTCCGACTTGTTGAGCACTTCGCGCGCCGCCGAAGCGACGACTGGATGCGGGCCACCACCTTCCACGTTCACGAGGTGCTGTGTGGTCATCATCCGGTGCAAGGTCAGCTCGAAGGGGCTGGCCGGATCGGAGAGGAAATTGGCGACGCCGCGCAGCGTCTTGTCCTCGCCCGCGTAGAGCACATGCAGGATGGCCCCGACCAGCAGCGCGTGCGAAGTCTTCTCCCAATGGTTGCGCTTCTCAAGCGCGCCTTCTGGATCGACCAGAATGTCGGCTATGTTCTGTACGTCACGCACTTCATGTGCGCCGCGCCGAACTTCTAGCAGCGGGTTGTAGGCCGCCGACTTCGCATCGGTCGGATTGAACAGCAGGCAGTGTGAGTAGCGTGAGCGCCAACCTGCGGTGATCTGCCAATTCTCGCCCTTGATGTCGTGGACTACGGCGGATGCAGGCCAAGAAAGCAGCGTCGGCACCACAAGGCCGACGCCTTTGCCTGAGCGCGTGGGCGCGAAAGTGAGGATGTGTTCCGGGCCTTCATGCCGAAGGTACTTGCCATCGTGCTGACCGAGGAACACGCCGATCGGCTGCGTAAGGCCGGCTTTGCGAATGTCCTCCGTACTTGCCCAGCGTGCCGAGCCATAGGTCGTGACTAGGCGTGATTGACGAGAGCGCCAGATCGACATGCAGACTGCGACCACCACCGCCAGCAAGCCACTGCCACCCGCTATGGCACCGCCCGTGTCGAAAACGCGTGGCGCGTAGGCATCGAAGAAGAACCACCACTCAAACAGCTTCCACGGGAGGTAGATCGGTGTGCCGAGGAAATCAAACCAGGGGGAGCCAAGGCGTACCTGATAGCCAAGGGCTGCTGCCGTCCATTGTGTGGCGCCCCACACACCCGCGATCACGATGCCGAATACCACGGCTATCTGACCGAACAGCACATTCGTACCTTGCATAGCCCCGCCTCCAATCTCTCCTACGCTGATTCCCTTGGGAAACGCGGCTTAGAAATGTGCCGCAGGCGTCAGGATCGGTGCTGGCTTAGTGCCGGTCAAAGACCGTTTGGGGCAGAAAGGTCGATAAGAAAGAATGAATTCGCGCTGTGTCTAGCCAGGGAGTGACTCCGTAAGCGCCGGCGAATATCAGCGTGCCGAACAGAAGATTCAGGCAGACTAGCGAATTGCTGAATTGCTGAATTGCTGAATTGCTGAATTTCAGAATTTGGGGGATTCTTTGGGCGGTGTGTATGGCGTTTTTCCGTCACCGTAGAACCGCTTACGTGTTGCCTCCGCTACCCGGTTGCAAAGCAGTTCGCCCAAAGTAGGCCGATCCGTCTTGCATTGCTGGCGCAACTTCTTGAGCTGTTCCGGGTCTGCCACCAGCTCTTCTACTGTCGGGGTTTTCTTTTCTGCACTAGTGGCTTTGTGCGGTTTATCAGATTGACCGCATGCGACTAGCATTGCAGCGACGAGCGTGATGGCGAGTCTCATGGCATCAATTCCTCCGGAAGATCGGGATTTCGGCTTTTTGTTGACCTGAGAAACTCTGGCAATTCGATGGCCTGTACTCGCTGAATGAAGCGCGCAAGCTCGTCAAACGGATCGCCTTCAAGTCTGAGTAGATAGGTCGTCAAAGGTGGTACGCGTGTCGAAAGCGGCCTCGCCACGACTCCTGGCTCTCGGGAGGCTGCAATGTGTGCAGCCCCTGTAAGTCCGAGTGCAAAACCGGCAGATACCAACGCCATCATCAGGTCGAAAGTGGTAACCCGCTCGGCAACTAGAGGCTGCATTTCAGCCCGGCTAAGTACTCGCTCAATGTGCTTGGCGTGGCCCTCGCACACTTGAGGATCAGATAGCACTAGCGGGTAGCGCAGCAGTTCATCCAATGGAATTCGCTTAAGAGCCAGCAACGGATGCCGAGCTGGCAGCGCCACCATAAGCGTGTCAGTCCACGCGGGAAGTGCGACGATTCCATCACCTACGTCGTCGGACTGTGCAAAGCCGACGTCATACAGGTCGTCGTGCAATCCTTTGATTTGTTGGGATAGTGGCACCTCAAAAAAGCGAATCTCAACCTCGGGCTCCTCCTCGCGACACAACGCCAATAGGGCTGGTAAGCACAGTAGTGTTGCGCCGTCTGACAAGGCGACGCGGAGTTGTCCATGAAAGCCATTTTTTGCTGCCTTCACGCAGTCCCGCGCCTGTTGCAAGGATGCGAACACCCGAGGTGCGTGCTCCATGAGCATCAACCCAGCTCGTGTCAAACGCGTGCTTCTCGTGTTCCGAATAAAGAGCTGTGCTCCTAACTCCTCTTCGAGTTCTTTGATCGTGCGAGACAGTGGGGACTGCTCAATATGCAGTTTCGCAGCGGCGCGAGCGAAGTGAAGTTCCTCGGCGAGCGCCATAAAACAACGTAGATGTCGAATTTCCATGCGTCCCCTACTAATCGTCGATCTATTCAGTATTTAAAACTCGCTGCCATGCTGCGTTCTTCCAACTCAAGGACTCAGGGTGAAGATTGCAGATTCACATGCTCTGGCGAACCAGAAAGCGCTTTAGCGAGAACACCCCATTGCACGGCTGCGTCGGCGCGAGCACGGACCAGAGCCGCTCGCTGGGACAAGGTGCCACGCTCCGCTTCTGCAACAACGGTCGCATCCACCTGTCCCGCCTCAAAGAGGCGTCGACTGCGGTCAAGGAGTCGATCAGCGACGACAAGACCATCGACCTGATGCTGCAGAGAAGTCCGCTGGGTCTGCCAGCCCAGATAAGCGTTCTCCACATCCTGAAGCGCAAGCAAAACCGTGCGTTCCAGGTCAGCCTGTGCGCCGCGACTGCGTGCTGAGCCCTCGTCGATTCCCGCTTGTATTGCTCCACCGTCAAAGATCGGAAGCGTCACACCCAAGCCCAGAGAGAAAATGTTCCCTGCCACACGTGTTCCGTTGTTCTCGAAGCGTTGGCGCCCACCACTCAAATCGAGCACAAGTTTGGGGAACCGCTCGCCTTCTGCTGCGTTCCATCGCGCCGTCGCCGCTGCAAGACGCGCCTGCGCGGCTCTGACGTCGGGGCGCTGCTGCAGCAATTCGCCTGGCACGCTTCTGGGAGTCCAATCGGGCATGGTGAGAGAGGCAAGCGCAGGACCGCTGCCAAGCGCCCCCGGAATCCGGCCAACGAGCACATCCAAGGCATGCGTTGCTTCGCCGCGTACGCGTCGCAACTGCTCTTGCTCCACCCGGAGGGCGATGACCTCGGAACGCGTGCGTTCAATGTCAAAGCCCGTAGCTTGACCTGCCTTGAACTTCTGCTCTGTCAGACGCTCAAGGCGCTCGGCGACTTGAAGTCGCTCTTTTGCCAGATCTTCCAGCTCTGCCGCCTGCCGCTGCTGCAGTGCAGCGGACACTGTCTCAAAGGCGATCTGCCAACGTGTCGCGAACCAGTTCTGTTCGACAGCAACTGCGTCCATCCGTGCGCCATCAGCGGCATGCGAGAGGCGGCCCGCTAGATCAACTTCCCATGAAGCCGACAGCGGAAGCCTGGCATCGCTGCTGATGGTCGGTGCCAAAGAAAAGTCGCGCGCGCGCGTTGCTTGGGGCGTGAGCGCCAAGCTAGGGAACATTGAAGCGCGTGTACGTCGGGTGATCGCCACAGCTTCATCAATCCGCGCTCTTGCAATAGCGAGATCGGTGTTGTGCTCCAGCGCGTTGCGCACCAGCGCGTCAATCAGCGGATCACCGTACGCCGTCCACCACTCGGCCGGGAGTGCTTGTGCTGGCACCTGCTGCACAGCCAGACCCGCTTCGTTCATGAATTTGGCCGGAACCTCAACGCGTGATGTCTCCACCCTGTGAGGCGAGTGGCTGCACGCGGCGAGAAGCGTGATCGATAGGAATGCAACAGCAGTAAGGCCGCGGCGGGCGTAGGGATCGGACATGTTGAGCCACTAGGTTGTGAATTGAGGAGGCCGTCTTGACGGGCATAGTTCATGGCGTGTACTATACCGTCCAGACGGTTCAAAAATCAAGCATCTTTGGAGTTTCACCATGGCAACTCGTATGAAATCAAGCCCAGAGGAGTCGCATTCGGCGGACAACGGCGCTGAAGCCCCCTCCATCTCTAAGAACGCGCAACAAACACGGGAGCGCATCCTTCAAGCTGCGCGTGACGTAGTCATGGAGGGAGGTGCCGGGCACCTAACGCTTGACGCGGTCGTTGCACGGGCAGGAATGAGCAAAGGTGCGTTCCTGTACCACTTCAAGACCAAGCGCGATCTGCTCCTCACGATGATTGATGACCAGGTCTCGGCGTTTGATGGCGGGCAGGAAGAGCGAGAGCTGCCATTCGTCGGCGATCCAGACCCTTGGCTATCCAGCCAGGTCTCGGCTATGCCTGACGGCGGGATGCAAAAGATGAGCGCTGCATTGCTGGCGGCCGTGGCTGAAGACCCCACGCTGCTTGAGCCTGTGCGCGGCTGGTACCGCAGGCAGTACGAGAACGCGAGCAAATCTCCACGCGGCACCGATATCGCCGGAATCGTTCTATTTGCCTTGGACGGAGTCTTCCTCGCCGAAATGATGGGTTTTCCGACGTTTGCTGCCGAAGACCTTTCTCGACTCATGCACACCCTCCAGGCGCTCGCCCGCGGCGAACTGGAACTCACCCCTATTGATAAACGCTGATGAAAGGCCTTCCCGTGTCTTGCACTCCCTTTAAATCCCAGTCCTGGCAAATGCAGAAAGTCGGCCTCGCGTTTGTTCTGCTCGCATCGCTTGCCGGCTGTGGTAGTCAGAAGGAGCCTGCTTCCGATCCACCGCGAGCGGTCAAGCTGCTCACGGTGGGGGATGTAGGTTCTGTGGCCAATCGCATTGAATTGAGTGGTCTAGCTCGCTCCAGTGAGCGGAGTACCTTGGGGTTCGAGACTGGCGGGCGTATCAGCAAGCTTCATGTGGACGTGGGAGATCGCTTCTCTCGCGGACAGCTTCTGGCTGAGTTGGATGTTCAGCCCGAGCAACTCCGCCTAGAACAGGCTCGGGCGACACTCGCTGCTGCGGAAGCCGCATTGGCAGACAGAATCGTGCAGACAACGCAGCAAAGGGGGCTGCTTGAGGGCAACGTAATCTCCCCGGCTGCATTCGAGAGTGTGAAAGCACAGTTGGTTGCAGCTGAAGGCCAGGTGCGCAATGCAAAGGCCGCATTCGGCCTTGCCGAGCGTGCGCGAAGGGGGGCCGCCATTCATGCGCCATTCGACGGCGTCGTCGCGGAGAAACTCGCTCTGCCGTTCACAGATATTGCAGCCGGAGCGCCGGTGCTTCAAGTGGATGGACTACGCAGCGGCGTAGAAGTCCTTGCGACTGCATCGACGACCCAGGCGGCAAATATCAAAATTGGGCAGGTCGCCGAACTGCGCCTGAGCGAGTCAGCAAGTCCCGTTCGTGCTTCGGTACAACGCATCGGCTTGCGTGCTGAAAATGGCTCACTTTTACCTGTCGTGCTCGTTCCTCAAGATGCTACTCTTGCGCGCAGTCTTCGACCCGGGTCTGCCGTTCAAGTATTGCTGAAGGCACCGGAAGCGAAGGATGCCTCACCAGATCGTCTGATGCTTCCCTATTCGGCACTGGTGCTCAGTGAGAAAGCAGGACAAGCCGCAGTGTTTGTATATGACGTGACCGGAAAGAAGGTGCACCGCCGGGAAGTGCAATTCCAGAGCGAGCCAGGCGGCGACAACGTTCGCGTTGTGGGCGGCCTGAAGCGCGGCGAGATGGTAGTCGCGGCTGGCGCGAGTTGGCTGACGAACGAGCAACAAGTCACCCCACTCAAGGCCACGACCCAATTGGCCGGACGCTGACCCGCTACAGGAAGACTTCGCTATGAAGATCACAGAAATGGCGCTGCGCGCCAGCAGACTCACCTACCTTGCCGCGGTCATCATTCTTGTTGCCGGCATTGCCACGTTTCTCAATTTCCCTTCGCAGGAAGAGCCATCGGTCACGATTCGAGATGCGGTTGTTGCCGTTCTGAACCCTGGCATGCCAGCCGAACGTGTTGAGCAGTTGATCGCGCGTCCGATCGAGGAGCGTTTGCGGGAGCTGGCCGAGGTCAAGCGTGTAACCACAACCGTTCGCGCGGGCGGGGCCGTCATACAGGTCACGATCTGGGAGCGGTACACCGACCTAGCCCCCATATGGCAGCGCGTTCGCGCGAAGGTTGCCGATGCTCAGCCTCTGCTTCCACAGGGTACGTTGGGGCCATTTGTCAACGACGACTTCGGCCGTGTTGCCGTGGCCTCCATTGCGGTGACCGCGCCGGGCTACTCCATGGGCGAAATGCGTGTGTCGTTGAAAGAGATGCGCGATCGCCTATACGCGCTTCCCGGCGTTGATCGCATCAGCTTCTACGGCTTGCAGGAAGAGCGCGTCTATCTCGAATTTGATCGACCAAAACTAGCCCAGCTTGGATTGACCCCACAAGGGGTGATCGATCAACTCGTTAAACAAAACGTCGTGCTTTCAGGCGGGCAAATCGCCATCGGTGGCATCAACGCTTCGCTGGCTGTTAGTGGAGAGGTTCGCGACGCCGCTTCGCTGCGCGCGTTGCCGATCATGATGGCGCAAGCTCAGGGTGCGCGCGGTGCTTCGCCTGCTCCTTCAATCTCACTGGGAGAGCTTGCGCGCGTGCAGGTACAACCTGCAGATCCTCCCGAGTCTGCTGCAGTCTATAAGGGCCAGCCTGCCGTAGTGATGGCAGTGTCCATGACCTCGGGCCAGAACGTGGAGCAATTCGGCGTAGCCCTCAAATCCCGTGTGGCCGAGCTTGAGAAACTTCTGCCCGCAGGTTTCGAGCTCTCCTATGTGACATTCCAGGCAGACGTCGTCAAACGTGAAATGGGCAAGATGAACCAGGTGATGATCGAAACGATTGTCATCGTGCTCGGCGTCGTCGTCCTTTTCCTGGGATGGCGCACAGGATTCATCGTCGGGATGATCGTGCCGCTTACCATTCTGGGGGCACTGATCGTGATGCGCGCGCTGAACATCGAGCTGCAAAGTGTTTCGATGGCAGCCATCATCATCGCTTTGGGGCTCTTGGTAGACAACGGCATCGTGATTGCCGAAGACATTGAACGGCGCTTGGCAGCCGGTGAAGACCGCAAACAGGCTTGTCTCGAAGCGGGTCGTACCCTCGCACTGCCGCTGCTGACGTCCTCATTGGTTATCGTCATCGCCTTCTCCCCGTTCTTCTTCGGCCAGAGTGCGACGAGTGAGTATCTGCGCTCTCTCGTCATTGTCCTCGCGCTCACGTTACTCGGATCTTGGCTGTTGTGTCTGACCGTCACTCCACTGCTGTGCTACCACTTCACCAAAGTGCATCATCAACCGGCGAATGACGCGCAAACCTACAACACACGCTTCTATCGCGGCTATCGCAAGTTGCTTGAGTGGGTGCTTGACCACAAGGCGATCTACGTTGGTGTGATGACGGGTGCATTGGCCGTAGCTCTGTACGGATTCACGACACTGCCATACGACTTCTTGCCGAAGTCCGACCGAGTTCAATTCCAAATACCGGTGCAGCTCGCCCCTGGAACGGATTCACGGCTCACTCTTGCCAAAGTGAAGGAAGTGAGCGGCTGGCTCGGTGATCAAGAAATCAACCCCGAAATCACGGATCACATTGGCTACGTCGCTGACGGTGGGCCGCGCTTCATCCTTGGGCTCAATCCCCCATTGCCAGCATCGAACATCGCGTACTTTGTCGTGACGGTCAAGGCAGGCACCAACATTGACGTCGTGATTGCCCGAACTCGGGCTTACTTCGCGCAGCATCATGGAGATGTACGCGCAGAGCCTCAGCGGTTCTCGCTAGGCACTACCGAAGCCGGCACAGCCGTCTACCGGGTCAGTGGGCCGGATCATGAGGTGCTGATGAATGCGGCGGCGAAAATTGAGTCCGCGCTACGGGAGCTGCCAGGTACGGCCAACATCAAGAACAACTGGGATACCCGTGTCGGCCGTCTCGATGTTCGGGTCGATCAAGATCGTGCGCGACGTGCTGGCGTCACCACCGACGACATAGCTGCCTGGCTTGGCACCCGCTACATCGGCCAGTCGATCTCTGTGATCCGAGATGGCGATACCAGCGTGCCAATCGTGATGCGCGGGACGTCCAATGATCGGCGCAGCACTGCGGACGTTGGTTCGACGACCATCTATCCAGCGTCGGGTGGCCAGCCGGTTTCCCTGGCGCAAGTGGCCGATGTCACGCTCGCTAGCGAGCCGTCTGTGATCCAGCGCCGCAATCTCATTCGTACAGTCACAGTTCAGGGGCAGAACACCGCATACACCGCGCAAGAGATCGTGGATCACCTCGCACCTCGGATCGCCGCAATTGAACTACCTGCAGGCTATGCCATAGAGCTTGGTGGAGAAATTGAGGAATCGGCTGAATCGAATGCATCGCTCACGCACTACATGCCGTTCGCTCTTCTGGCGATGTTGCTGCTATTCATCTGGCAGTTCAACTCCTTCCGCAAGCTGATCGTGATTCTCGCAACGATTCCCTTCACGTTGATTGGGGTCGTGATTGCACTGAAGGCAACAGGCACTCCTTTCAGCTTCATGGCGACATTCGGGGTGCTTGCGCTGTTCGGAATCATCGTCAACAACGCCGTTCTTCTGCTCGAACAAATTGAACACGGCCTCTCGGAAGGTCTCGCCCGACATGAAGCCCTGGTGGGAGCTGCGATGCAGCGGCTGCGTCCAATCGTGATGACCAAGGTGACCTGTATCGCGGGTCTCGTGCCCCTGATGTTGTTTGCGGGGCCGCTGTGGAAGGGCATGGCCATCGGCATGATCGGTGGTCTCGCACTTGGCACGCTCGTGACGCTTGGCCTGATTCCGTTGCTCTACGAGGTGCTGTTCGGAATGAAGTGGCCGGGCAGCAAACGGAGTCACGAGGCGGTACAACAACCAGTGCAACCGGTCTGATCCCTCAGCGTAACTGTCCACACGCTTCCCCCGATCTCTCTCGTGGCCGGAGAGATCGGGGAGACAGATTCTCGCCATCAGAGAGTTTAAGAAGAAATCAGAAGCAGAGCGAATTGACCGCCTACTGCCTATTCTTTGATGCTTTGATGCTTTGATAATCAATTTTCACTGAATAGATTTGGAGAAATATATGAACCCGTTGTCATGGAATCCATGGTTGGTTCTACTGATTGCCGGCCTGTTCGAAATCGGTTGGCCACTAGGCCTCAAGATGGGTGCGGCCAATGCAGCGATGCGCTACGTGGGGCCGGCGATTGCAGTTGCCTGTATGGCAGCCAGCGGCTTTTTCCTATGGTTATCTCTTAAACAGATCCCCATAGGAACAGCTTATGCGGTCTGGACCGGCATCGGTTCGCTGGGCGCGTTTTTCGTGGGCGTGTATGTGTTCGGCGATACCGCCTCCTTGATACGTTGGGTTGGAATTGCGCTGGTTGTTGCTGGCATCGTCTGTCTGAAAATGGGATAAATGAAAATATATATGAAACGCCCTATTTCATTAATCCATTTTGTGCTGCTGGCAGGCCTCACGGCAACCTTATCTGGCTGTGCTTCAAACGGAATGACTCGATCAGGGTTTCTTGGTGATTACGATGTATTGGGAAAAACGAAGTACGAAAATGTTCTGCTCTTCAAGGCGCCAGGCTTTGAACCCAGTCGTTACCGGGAAATATTAGTCGAGGATGCTCAGGTAGTGACGGCAACTGGACGCATAGGTGGGCTTGAAGCTGAGCAAGTGCGAGAGCTTCTCGATCACGTCAACAGTGAACTGCGACATCTCCAAACTAAGTCCGAAGCTCCCGCATCGTCAGGCCGCATACGTGTGCGTGTGGCAATTACGACCATTGAGACGCCCAATAGAGCAGTCAACACCCTAACGACGTTGCTTGTTGGACCAGTGACAACTGGGGGAGCTAGTTTGGAGTTTGAGGCAGTAGATGAACAAACAGATCGTCGGGTGGCTGCTGCTAGCTGCTTCGAGCACGGCAACGCTCTCGCGGATTTCAAAGGCTCCTACACACTGCTCGGGCATGCAAAGTCTGCAATCACCACCTGCCTTGAACGGATCAATAGCGCTTGGAGAAGTGCTGGCTCGTGAATAGCTGCTATTCCATAACTTCGCGCGGATCGCGAGGAGCCTCATCAAGGGGATTCGTAGGGTGCCGTTCTTGTAACGTCTGCAGCATTCTGGAGTGGCTCTGCTTCGTCGCAAAATTGCCGGCGTTTCTCGTTCTTGTCTATTCGAAACGCTGCGTGGTGCTGCTTGCAGAGGTAAAGCGCCTGGAGGTGTGTAAATTCACACGATGGAGTTTGGCCGGTGTGCTGGCAACGGTAGTTCTGACAGGGTGTTCCACTTACCGTCCTTGGATCAACCCGACACTTTCCGACGCCGCCTTAATGTCTCTCGCCGAGAACGACCAACGCATCAGGCCGTCGGAGGTCAACCAACCGGTGGTTGTAGCGGTGACACTGTCAGGCGGGGGCGCTCGGGCGGCGGCCTTCGGCCTGGGCGTGCTGCGCGAACTCAAGGCCACACGCTTCGCGCTAGAGGGCCAGGAGACCACTCTGTTGGATCAGGTGTTCCTGGTCAGCGGAGTGTCGGGGGGCAGCATCCTTGCCGCGCACTTCGCGGCCTTCGGCGATGCCACGCTGACTCGTTTCGAGCCGGATTTTCTGCTTGTGCCTTTTGAGGGGCGACTCATACGTGAAGCTCTGTGGCCTGAGCGTCTTTATAGACTAACTTCACCTTGGTTTGGGCGCAGCCAGATCCTGGCTCAACGCTTGGACGAACTTTTTGAAGGCCGCACCTTTGGTGACGTGCGCCGACGACCGGGCGCGCCCGAACTGATGATCACGGCAACCGACCTCACGACCGGTGCCCCTTTCGATTTCACCACCGAGCAATTCCGGCTAATCTGTTCCGACCTCGATGCAACGCCGCTGTCTTTCGCGGTGGCGGCCTCGTCGGCAGTACCGCTGGTGCTGTCGCCCGTAACGGTGCGAAACAACGCCAATACCTGTCCGCCGCCTCTCCGATCTTTGCCTGTCAGAGGGCAAAATTACAGATCACGCATCCTGCAAAGCGGCATAGACAGCTACCTCAATGCGCACGATCGGCCCTATATCCACCTCGTGGACGGTGGTGTCTCCGACAACCTCGGCGTACGTCTGATGCTAGACCGGCTAGTAGCTTCGGGCTCAATGAGCGCCAATTTCTCGGAGGTCAAGCCCGGAAGCTTGCGCCGACTCGTGTTGGTGACGGTGAACTCCGAACGAGGACTGAGCGAGAGAGTGGACAGTAGCGACCGAGTTCCCAGCACGACGCAAGTACTTGAGTCGCTGATCTTCGGTGCCGGCGCTCGCGAGACCCAGGTGACGCTGGCCATGCTTAACGACGACCTGCAACACTGGCGTTCCGAGATTGTCCGCACCCGTGGCCAAGCGGACAGCCCCTTTGCGGCCGACGCAGAAATCTACGTAGTAAGCGTAAGTCTGAACGACGTGCCGGACGACAAGATCCGGCATTCGCTGCTGCGCGTGCCCACAGCCTTCACGATCGAGGCTACGGATGTCTTGGACCTGCAAACTGCGGGAGGCGAAGCACTGAGGCAATCCAAGGAGTTTATGGCATTGATTGAATCTCTAAGAAGAATCACAGCAGCCAAGCAGACTGCGCCTGGTACTCAGCTTCCCTTGATATCTAACTGATACCGATACTGGGCTTTCGTCCAAGTTCCCAAGAGGCACTTCCGCCGATAACCTTTGCGGCAAGCTGTTGTCCCAGTCGCGGCTCAATTACCGGCCGCCACGGCACAAGGCTGAACCCCATGCCGTCATCGAGCATCGCGTAGCGCCCGCTGGCGAGCATAATGGAACGCCGGTAGATACCGGCTACGCGCTGCCCGTCGGCCACCGGGCGATGCTCTAGGCCGGTTTCCGCCGCAATGTCTTTCGCGGCCTGCACTAGTTCCCGATTGCGTAGCGTGCCCAGCAGGTTGCGCGCGAGGATGACGCGCTGCCCGCGGCGCTGTGCCAGCCCCTGTTCTTCGAGGAAATCGGCTCGCTGCTGTATGGCCTGCTTGGTATCACCGCCAAAGCCCAAGTTGCCCAGCCCACGGCCACCGCCGATCAGTTGCTGGTCAAGCCAAGTCGCGCCGATGACGCGGGCCTGCCGTTCAATAGGAAGGTGTGATTTCAGCTCTACGGCTACATCGCCCAGCCGTTGCGCGTCGTATTGGCGGCCACGCTCGGCCAGGTCGTCCGGTACCTTCCATAGCCCTTCGGCCACGCGCTCCACGATGCAAGCCCGGCGCAGGGCTTCCAGCCGCCGGACATGAGCGGCGACGACTTCCTGCGGGTCGCGTCCGGGCGTAGCCCGGCCCTGCTCGATTACCAGGTGATGATCGGTGCGGTACAGGCCATCGCTCGCCAGCGAGGCGATGTTCTTGTCGGCCGTGCGCACCTCAGTCGAACCCTTCACCTCTACCACAGCGCCCGTGGGATAGTTCGCCAGTTCGTCGCGGGCGTTCAGTGCAACGTAGTGGGCCTTACCGTCCGTGCCGTCGATGATCAGATAGCCTCGGTCGTGCAACTCATCGGCAAGCCCCTTCGCGGCCACGCGGCCGATGAGGCTGCGACCATCGTCGCCCGGCTCGAACACCGCCAGCTCACGCGGCTGGCCGCTCATGGCCCGCTGCATCGTTCGGATGATGTCGCCACGCTCACCCAGGGCACGCAAGGTCTTCTCGGCATCGGCATGAATGGCCCAGGTGCCGGGCTGCACCTCGTCGGCTAGGCCCAGGCGCTGCAAGCGTTGCAGGCGGCCGATCAGCAGCAGGCGCTGGCGTTGCAACCTCGGCTCGTTGAGCCGTTCGACATGCACCCGGCCATCCTCGCCGGTCTCGCGCTGCAAGGTGCGATCCAGGCTCGTCCACCGCTCCTGTTCCACCTCGCGCCTCAAGGTCTGCTGAATCTCCAGTTCGGTGCGCGGCCCCAGCCACTCGGTCGCCAGCTCGGCGGCGCGATGGCGGAAGCCGTGGGCGATGTAGTCACCCGCGATGATGAGGTCTTTGCCGGTGTCGTCGCGCCCGCGCACGATCAGGTGGGTGTGCGGGTTGTCGGTGTTCCAGTGATCCACCGCCACCCAATCCAGCCGCGTGCCCAGGTCGGCTTCCATGCGGCTCACCAGATGCCGGGTGTAGGTGCGCAGGTCGTCCAGCTCGGCCCCGTCCTCGGGCGAGACGATGAAGCGGAAATGGTGCCGGTCGTCGGCGCAGCGTTCCTTGAAGGCGTCCAGATCGGCTTCGTCGGCCTGTGGCCCGTAGCCCCGGCCCGGTTCGCCATCGCGACCCGCGCCGTCGCGCTCGATGTAGCGCAGGTGCTTGGCGAGCGATTGCGGGCTGGCCCGCTGGTGATTGACCAGCAAGGTCTTGATGGTCACGCGCCGCGACATGGGCATTAGCTTCGCCCCGGCGAAGCGCGCCGCCGTGTGGCCACGTCCGAGCCGAGAGCCGGGCCGCTGGCCGGTGCCAGCCGCGCCAGGACGGCGTACTGCCGACTTGCCGCTGCTGGCTTTGCCGGCCTGCTTGAGCACCTTGGAAACGAAGCTCTGCCCCTGGCCCTTGCCCCGGTTCTTCGGGGCGCTGGGGCGCACGCGAAAGTCGTCGTCGCGGCTGTCGGTCATGGCTGCGCTCCCCGCAAGCTTGGGCGTGTCCTGTCGTGCGAAGCACGCGGACATGCCAGCATTGGCGCGACCCTCGCGCCAAACGCGGCACGGTGGCGAAGCCGCTCCGTGCCGCGTTCCCCCCATGTGCTGACTGGCTTTCGACGCGGCCAGGTGCCGCGTCCTTTTGTCTTGCCTTCCGCCTTTGCCCTTCGCTGTCGCTCCAGGCAACGGCGGCCCGGCGGCGCTGCTGCGTGAACAGACAGCGCGCCGGCGAAAGCGCCAATGGCCGCAGGCCGGGCGCGTTCGAGGCAAGACGCCTGAACGTTGGACGGCTGCGCCGGATGCTGCGCGACGTGCGGTGCGAATGCACCGGCACGACAGGCGCAGCGACACTGAAGCAGCCAGCAGAACGACATGCCCGATGGCACGTCAGAGCGCAGCGAATCGGCGGCCATCATGGGCGTATCTCCGGCCACACCGGATGCGCAACGCCGATCACGGCGGATGCGCTGACCGGGCCGAAATAGCGGCTGTCGAACGATGCTGGATTCGTCACGCTCAACAGGAGCAGTTCGCCCGGTTCAAGGCGGCGGCAAAGCTGCAAGGACGGCAGCGCCCGGCCCAGCCGGTCGGCGGGCAGTACGGCGGCCGAAGGCACGCCGTCGATGCGTACCTGACCGGCGACGATGCAGACGTGTTGCGGCGCGACCGCGCCCACACGTTTGAGCAGCGGAACGCGCGTCGGCAGGTAGCCGCGCTGCGCAGCGAGCGCGGCAGCCGTGGCCGGAAGCGGCACCAGCACGATGCTGTCCACGGACAACGGACGTGGCAGCGAGGCGGTGCGCGGGTCGAACGGGTCAATGCGATACCAGCCGACCGCCACGCTGTCGGACGGGTTGTAGGTCAGACGCGGCAGCGGCGACACGAAAGCCGCCCAGGCCAGCGCAGCGAAGCCGATGGCGGCCAGTGTCGCCAGCACGATGCGAGCGCGCAGGCGTGAGCGAGGACGCGGCGCCACGTCGGGCGCGTTGGGTGTGGTGGTCGGGGCGGTCATGGCAGCACCTTCCCGGCCAGCCAGGCGGTATGCCGCTCGGTGGTGTATTCGGGCAGCGCAAGGCGAGCCGCAAGACGGTTGCCCAGCGTGCGCCAGTACGCCGGCGACACGTCGATGGCAGCGATGCCCAGCGCCTCGATGCCGTCGATGCGCTCCAGCACGGCGCGCACGTTGGCATCGCCTTCGGTGTGTAGGAGCAAGCGCGCGCCCGGCTGAACACCGGGGATGCGCTGCGCCGCGTCCAGCGGTGTGCAAGCCTGCATCACCATGAGTTGCCAGCGGATCGTGCCGTAGTCGTTGGCCTGCCAGCGGATGCGGCAGAGCATCGCGCCCGGCAGGAACACCGCGCAGCGCCGCCAGCGGTCGAGCTGAAGCGTGCGCGCCGGTTCGCCGAAGCGCAGGTAGAGCTTGAAGCGATGTTCGAGGTAGGCCAGCGAAACGCGCGTCAGCGGCACATTGCCGGCCTGTCCGGCGAGTGCCGAAAGCGCAGGCAGCGGCGCAGCCGGTGCCGCGTTCGCGGCAGGCCAAGCGAATGCGTTCATGGTGTGTTCTCCGGCGGAAACTCCCGCTCCAGCAGGCCGCGCAGCAGGTCGGCCACGGTCACGCCTTGCGTGAAGGCCGACACCTTGATGCGCGCCCGCATGGCGGGCGTGATGTCGAGCGTGAGGCGGGCCGTGTAGAGGTCGCCTTTGCCCAGCGCGTCGGCATCGCCCTGACGAATCCACGCCTCGGCGTGCGGATTCGCGGGCGGACGTGCGCCGATGCCGACGCGCTTGCCCGTGCGTTTGCTGTTGGGTGGCTGCTGCGCTGTCATGTCGGCCACCGCAGCAGTTCGTCCACCAGGGCGGTGATTTCGCGGGCGGCGGCACTGTCGGGCGCTGTCTCGCGTGCGAGCCGGCCAGCGGCCACGCTGTCGGCGAAGACGATGCGCTGATGCACCTCCGAGCGCAGCGCGGGCAGCGGCTGTTCGGCGAGCGATTGCCGCGCCTCGCGCCCGATGATGGTGGTGCTGACGCGCCGGTTGATGACGAAGGCCGCGCGGAGCAGCGGCCGGAACACCTGCGCCTCGCGGATCAGCGAAACCATTTCCGAGCTGGCCCAGAGGTCGTAGGGGCTGGGCTGCACCGGGATCAGCACGCGCTCGGCCGCCAGCAGCGCGGAGCGCGCCAAGGCGGCGATGCGCGGCGGCCCGTCGATGATGACGTGATCGGCCCGCCTGGCGAGTTCTGGCGCTTCCTGATGCAGCGTTTCGCGTGCGAGGCCCACGGCGCTGAACAGCCGTGGCAAGCCTTGCTGGCTTCTGCGCTGCGTCCAGTCCAGGGATGAACCCTGCGGGTCGGCATCGAGCAGGACGACATGCTGGCCGCGCATCGCCAGTTCGCCCGCGATGTGCGTGGCGAGCGTGGTCTTGCCGACACCGCCTTTCTGGTTGAGCAGAGCGAGGATCATGGCGCGGCCCTCCCTGCTGGAAAGCCGGGCTTTACCTGCCGTGCAAAACGCTGTTCGCCGTGCCGTTTCTCGGTTGTCCACCGAAACGGCGCGCTTCTACTAAAAGTTATGTATTTCTTGTTAGGGAAGTTAGAGGGGCCGCAAACCCGCGCCGTTATTGGCTTTCCGGCGTTTTCGTACTCCTGATAGCACGATAGGCGTACTCCCGATAGCACGATACCCGGTACTCCTGATAGCACGAGGCCGTCCACACCTTTTCCACGAGTTATCCCCGTGCCGTGTGCAGCACGGGCCGGAAGGTCAGCAGTTCTTGTCCGTCGTCCGGCATTCGCTCGATGCCCAGGACGTAGCCGGGCAGCGACTGCCGCGCCACCAGGACGCGCAGGTCGTAAGCGAAGTCGGAGAAGCGCGCAGCGCTGCCCGACTTGCGGTGCAGGTGCCGGAAGTCGAATTGCCAGCCGCCCGGCTGCTTGCCGCCGTGCTTGCGCACCAGGCGGTACAGCCAGCGCTCGATCCCGCCCTTCAAGCGGAAATAGGCTGGGTCGATGGTCAGCACCAAGGCGGCATCGAGCACGCCCGCATAGAACCAGTCCGGCAGGATCAGTTCGATGCCCAGCGGCACGCCGCTGGCATCGGCCAGTTCCTTCCACTCGTTGATCCACGAGAAGCGATGCAATCGCCTTCCCGTGGTTTCGCGGATGGACGTGGCCACCGTGGTCGATTGCAGCCGGTCGAGCGCGGCTTTCAGGCGCAGGTAGTCGTTGAGAGACGTGCCGCGCCCGATGAAGCGCAGGATCTCGTAGGGAGTGGCGCGTATCCAGCGCGACGGGCGCAAGCCCGCGTCGCGCGCCTCCACGATCTGCGAGGCGGCCCAAATCAGCAGGTCGGCATCCCATATCGTTGCGATGCCGTGCTCCTGCGTACCCTCCACGCGGATGGTGATGCCGCCGGCGCGGAAGTCGATCGGCGCGGTACGCCGCGACTTCGCCAGCGAGAAGAACGGAAAGGCCATCAAGTCCTGGCTGTCGCGGGGTGCCATGTCGCCCGGCAGCGCGCGGAACAGGTCGAGCTGTTCGCGCTGCAAGGCTTGCCCTGGCGGGCTGGACATGGCGACGGCCACCCACGCGCCAGCGATCAGCGGCCATCACGGTAATCGCCCGCGTGGCGTTCGGCATATTCCGGGTCGGAAGTCGCCTCGTAGCTGCGCTGGTCGGCCCAGGCATCGAGGTCGGACACCGCGTACATGACGCGGCGGCCGAACTTGCGGAACTTCGGGCCGCCGCCGATCACGCGCTGTTTCTCCAGCGTGCGTGGCGACAGGCGCAGGTACTCGGCGGCTTCGTCGTTGGTCAGGTAGCGTTGGGGCTGCGCAGGCGCAGCGACAGCAGCGGCGGCAGGCCGCAAGGGAGCGGGTCGCATGGGATGTACCTCCATCAAGCCCGGCCACACCACGCGGCCGGTTAGAGGCACTTTCAAGAAAGCGAGGCTGCTTGCTAAGGGACGATCTACGGGGGACGCGAAACGTCCCCCCCTACTGCAACGGCGGCGGAAGCTGTGCCAGGCGGCGATAGCCGCCACGCATCAGCGCATCGCCACGACGTACCAGCCGCCGCACGCGGGCACGTAAGGCGCTGTCCTTGTGCCAGTCGGCGGCGACGGCATCGGCGCCGAACAGCCCTTCGGCCACTTCGCGCAATGACGCGCCCGCCAGGGTCGCGTCGAGCGTCTGCAAGGTGTGCAGTTCCAGCACCGCGGCCGTCGTGGGCCTGGAACGGGCCGCCGCCGCAGGCGTGGCAACCGTGGCCACGGCCAATGCGTCCAGCTCGGACGCGAGCGTGCGATAGCGCGCGCAGGGCGTGGCGCAGGCGCGGGTGGCGTAGAGGTAGGCCATGCCGTCTTCCAGGCCCGGCGCGAGCGCGAGCCGCAGGCAGCAGCCGGGCCAATGCGACACCAGCACCAGGCGCTTGCCGTCGTGGATCAGTTGCTTGCGGCCAGGGACGCGCCAGAACTCGAAGGCATGGGCTTCGGGTGGCGGGTCATCGTCCGGGTAAACCTGCACGACGGCATCGTGATCGGGAAACCAGGCCGGATGCGCGTCGCGCGCATCCAGGGCTGGGTCTTCCAGCAGGCGCAGGCCCCACGCCTGCGCCGTGTCCGGCCGGCGGCGGCGGCGCAGCCAGTCGCGGCGGTAGTCGGGATTTCGGCGCAGGTATTCCCACGCCAGCGCAGGGCCGTCAAGGTGCAGAACGTAGAGATAGGCCGCTGTCGGATACCAGTGTTCGGCGCTGCGATCAGTCATGGCGAAACCTCCCTCTGTTTGGGATGCGTCGCCACGATTTCCGCGATGCGGGAACTATCGAAATGCCATCAGGTCGTCATCAAAATTGGTTAGGCTGTAACTGTCGGTGTCAAGACCATTTGGCTCTGCGTGTTGCGGAAATCGTCTGAATGCGACGGCTACGCCTTCAGGAAAATGACGCGCAGCACCGAACACCGTGCCGCAGCCCGCGCCCAAGATCAGGACTGTTTTCAACAGGATCGCACCACTTCGGTGCAAGAATGCGGATTCAGACCTGCACGGTCTTGATCAAGATTGAAATAGTCACGATGCGCCCCGGCTGGCTAGGCCGCGCTGGTTTTCATCAGTCCGTGATCGCGCCGTTCTCCTGCGCCAGCCGGACGTACTCCGATAACGGGCGCACCGCCTGGAAATACCGATCCCGCCGCACCGGCAGCTTGCGCGGCCCGACGATGCCCGCCAGGTCGGACAGCTTGACCATCCCGAGCTCAGGCATACCGATACCGAGGTCGATCAGGCCGTAGGCCGTGTCGCCATCCGCCGGGTCGAGCGACACCAGCAGCCAGGTCACATGCGCGTCCGGGGTGAACAAGCGCACCACGGGCAGCGGGTCGAGCCGCTGACCAGCGGCGAGCGCCGCGCCGTGGGCCAGCAGCCGGGCGCGTTCATCAGCGGTGACAAGCGGCAGGGTCATGGGCAGCTTCTCCACGAAACCGACGATGCGCGAATGCGCTTTGGTGCCGAAGCGCAGAACTGCCGAAACGCATCCGTGCATTCGTGTGGAAGCACCGATGTGCAAGCCATCGCATCCGTAGAAGAACAGAAGCGCCGAAGCGGAATTGTCGGAAGCCGGAAAGACACGGATGCGATTCCCCGGTTCTGTCGGAATCCGCATCTGCGGATTTCCGTAAAAGCACGAAAGCGGGCCTTTCAGCCATGAATGAACACTATAGATTGTAGCCCTATAGGGCGCAATGGGCTGTCATCTTGGTTTTTATGGGGAAACCAAGTTAGTGACAGCGAAACACTCATTGGCAACGGCAATACGGACAGTCAGGAAGGCGCGAGGCTTGAGCCAGGAAGCGTTCTCCGACGTGTCCAGCCGCACCTATATGAGTACGCTGGAGCGCGACTTGAAAAGTCCGACCCTGCACAAGCTGACCGAGCTGTGCGAGGTCATGGAAGTGCATCCGCTGACGCTGTTGACGCTGGCCTACGCCGGCGACGACACGCACAAGGCCGACGAACTGCTGGCGCGGGTGCGCCAGGAGTTCGAGGCCGTGCTGAAAGAGCGCGACGCGCCCTAGCGCGTCTGAATGCCCGCAAGCGGAGCGCGCAGCGCCGCCAGGCGCGAAGGCGTGAGGGATTGAAGCCGAATGGACATGACGCCATTGGCGGCATGGGGCGCAGCCCGAAAGCCCGGCGGCGCAATGCGCCGACACGCCATGCTGTTCCTACTGCCACGGGCTTCGAGCCATTCGACCATCACCAATGCAATGCTGGCCTTGGACATGCGGGACATGGGGCAACTGCCGAAACCCTGTGCGTGCGATGCTGCGATCAGCAGCACCGCGCCCCGCCGCAATGGGCGGGGCGCGGTGGGCGGCCGTCAGGCCGCCTTGGGCTTGCTGCGCGACCAGATGAGGTCGTGCGTGTCATTCTCGCCTTCGATCAGGCGGGCATAGACCGTCGCCGGGAATGAAGGATCGTCGATGGCCACCGACAGGTAATCCCGCCCGGCCTCGCTGGTTTTCTTCCACGCCGCGCCGAAGTCGTGGCCGGCCGCTTGCAGGCGGAAGTCCGGGGCGCTTTCGTTCTCGCCCTTGTCGTTGGGAACCAGCTTGACCTTGAAGTTGAGGGTCAGGGTGCGGAGCTGGCCGGTGAAGCCGTCTTTCTCTGCGGTGAAGGTGCCGATGTTAGCCATGATGATTTCTCCTTTCGGGTTGAACAAGGTCGCGCCAGTGCGTCCTTGTTGTGATCCGTCCGGCGGGGGATGGGCTGGCCGCACCGCGCAGCGGTCGCAACACCGTGGAGAACCTGGAAGCGAAAAGAATTTGTCCCGCGAGGAATGCGCGCAGCGCAGGGGGAATTGTTTTCGCTGGAAGGTTGCGGCCATGAAGCCCAGCCACCGCCAGGATTCACAACAACACAAGGACGTACTGGCCGCCCGCTCCCGAATGGAGGCATGGCCGACTCGGCATCCCCGCGCGACGGCTTCACCGGCCTGCGCCCTGACACGGGCAAGGACAATGCCCAGCGACAAGGTGAAAGCGTCCCTACTGCTGCTTGCGGCCCTTTGCGTGAGGCGTGGCGTGGAAGCTCCATTGCAAGGCCGGGCGGCGTGTCGGTGAACCGTCCTTCGTGACGTACAGGCGACGAACCGCCAGCGTCGAGGACGGCACGCTTTCGTGCAACCTGCGGCAGCAAGCCGGGGCGTAGCCCCACACGCCCGTCCATTGCGGTGGGGCGCGTTCGGAATGTCGTCGGCGCTGTGCGCCGACGCACTTATGGGCTTCGAGGGTTTCCCGCGCACAAGGTCACTTGTGCGCCGCCCCTTCGCCGTCCGCCCGAAGGCGGCGAAGGGGCGTTCTGGCTTTGGGCTTGGAAACCGGGCGCGGCCACCGCCGCGCCCGGATTTTTGACCATCGGCACCAGGGCGGAACGGCCTGGGGCCGATGCTGATGGAACAGCGAAGCGCCCCGGCCGAAACCGGGGCGCTCGGTGGTGGTGAAGGTCAGGCGGCGAGTGCGTGGGCCTGCTGCTCGTCGTCGTTGTCGATGGCTTCCGGCTCGTCGTTCGTCACCGCCTGCGGCGCATCCTGCGCCGTGGTGTCGTCGGTGCCTTCGGCCTTGAAGATGGCAGGCATCCAGCCGGTGCCATCGGCCAGCCGCTCGGCTTCGCTGGCAATGTCGGCCTTCTTCAACTTCGCCAGCCGGGTGACGTGCGCCGGGGCGTACTGCTCCACGGCTTCCAGAATCGCGGCCTTCGGCACATGCCGGAAATAACCCTCATTGGTGGGCTTCCACCATGCGGCCATGTCCAAGCCGACAGCCTGCGCCAGTTCCGCGCCCGGTTGCTGCGGCGTGGCGCGGGGTGTCACCACGTCCACCGTGACGGCCACGGATATCGCCAGCAGCCGCACCAGTTCATCTTGCGACTTCGCTAGCAGCACGGCGAACAGTTCGGCGCTGTCCTCCGGCAAGCCTTCGCCTGCTACCTGCTGCAACTCGCGCAGCGCCACGGCGGCGGGCGAATCCGGTATATCCGGGGCGATGCCTTCCAGCCGGTCTTGCGCTTTCAGGCTCACGCCCAGCGGCAAGTCGTGGCCGTAGTGGCTGCCCTGCAAGACGGTCTGCACCATGCCATGCACCAGCGCGGCCAGCGCCACTTGCGGATGCCGGGCGACTTCGATTTGCAGCGCGGCGGTGCGGTGGGCGCTCAACCGCTGCGCCAGCTTGTCGGACATGGCGGCGGTCTTGGGCTGCTCGTCGTCCTCGCCTTCGTCGTCGTTCCCGGCTTCGCTTTCGCTGCCGAAACCTTGGCGCAGGCGTTCCAGTGTGCGCAGCGCCTTGGCCTCGGCCTCGCGCATCAACCCGCGATGAATCACTGCCTGCCCGTTGCGGTCGATGGTGACGATGGCACCGGCTGCGGCCTTCACGGTCGTGCCGTAGTCCTGCAAGCCATCTTCCAGCGCCTGCAACTGCTCGCCCACGGCTTCGCCTTCTTCCTGCAAGGCATCGGCCTTTTCCTCGTCCTCGGTATCAAGCGCGTCATCCACGGCGGCGGCCAGTTCGTGCATCTTGGTTTGCAGCTTCTCGATGCGCTGCGCTTCGCGCTTGTTCGGTTCGCGGCGCTCCCTCGGCGCACGCTGGAAGGCGTGCAGGTCGGCATGGGTCACGGCGGGGGTGGCATCCACCCACGCCCAGCCTTCGTCCTTCACCTCGGCGGCGATACCTGCCAGCTTGTCTTGCGCCAGCCGTTCCAGCAGCGCGGCATCGGTCAGATACACGCCCGCGTCACCTTCCGCGAACAGGTCACGGCGCACACCACCGCCTGCGGCTCCGTAGGTATCCAGCCCCACGAAACGCACCAGCGGATGCCGGTATGCGTCAATCTCGCGCTCGGTGAGGCGGTCGCGCAATTGGGAAGGGTTGCGCTGCCACGTCGGCGCGTCGTAGAACGCGGTTTCCTGCGCGGCGTGGTCGTCGGTGATGGCAAGGGCCATCAACTGATCGAGCGTCACGGCTTCGGCGCGGTAGTCGGCCAGCAGCCGGGGCGAGACGTTCGCCAGCTTCAAGCGGCGCTGCACCACCAGCGGCGTGACGCTGAAATCGGCGGCTATGTCCTCGATGGGTCGGCCTTCGGCCACCAGCGCGGCGAATGCCTCGAACTGGTCGGCGGGGTGCATGGCTTCGCGCTGCACGTTCTCGGTGAGGCTGGCCGTGCGGGCGGTGCCATCGGCCACCAACAGGCAAGGCACTTCCCATTCCTTGCTGATGCGGCGCTTCTTCGCCAGCAGCTTCAACGCGGCCAGCCTGCGGCCACCGGCCACGACTTCGTAATGCTCGCCATCGGCGGCGGCAATGACGATGAGGTTTTGCAGCAGGCCGACACGCTGAATGCTCGCGGCGAGTTCGGGAATGGACATGCGCGGGGTCTTGCGCACGTTGCGGCCAGCAGGACGCGACACCAGCCGCGACAGCGGAACCAAAATCAGGTTCTTGGTCGGGTCGGCGGCTTCCAGCGGGATAGCGGCGGCGGTGTTGAGGGCGCGGGCTTCGGTTTGGGTAATGGCGTTCATGGTGATAACTCCTATCGGTTCAGGGATGCAGCAGCGAAGAAAGCGGCAAGGGCTGCTGCCTGCCCCTGCCGCGTGGGGAATCAGGCCTTCAACTGGCGCAGGCCATCGGCCAACATCCAGAGGGCGCGATTGAGGCGCACATCGGAATCAATGCCCTGCACGGGGCGGGTCTGCTGGCGGCGTCCGTTGGCGCTGCGGCCATGCAATCCGCCTTTGGTCAGGTTTTCTTGGGTGCGGTTGAACACGCTCCACAAGTCCGGGCGGCGGTCGTCGAACCGGCGCGGCATCAGGATTTGGCTTTCCGTGATGGGCGCGGGCTTGTTATCGGTGGGGTCGTACTTGAGGGCCAGCGCGGAACGGGCGAACACTTCGGCTTCGCCTTCGTCCAGCGTGATAGCGCGCATCAGGTCGCGGGATTCCTTCACGCGTTCGAAGCCGCTCAACACCTCGAAAGCGCCTTCGATGACAGAACCGGCCACGTCGCCCTTGTGCGGCACGCGCACATCGGCCACGGTATCGCCGCACACAAGGCCATTGCTGCAAACGAACCGGAACATTCCGGCCAGCATCTGATAGCTGCTGGTGCCGTCGTGCGAGTTCAGCAGCACGATTTCATTGGCTTCCGCGCCGTTGATCTGACTGGCATGGCGCAGGCGAATCATGTGTTTGGTGTAGTCGCGGCGGTCGTCGTGCCGCACGCGGGTTTGCGCTGCCATGAAGGGTTCAAACCCTTCCTTGCGCAGTTCCGCCAGCACGGCGGCGGTGGGAATGTAGGCGTACCGTTCGGAGCGGCTATCGTGCGGGGCCTCCGCGAAGATGGACGGGGCTACGCGGCGGATTTGGTCGTCGGACAGCGGGTAGTCACTGCGCAGCGTCGGGGAATGGGAAGCGAATCGAGATGCGAGTTGCATGGTTTTCTCCAATGAGTTGCTGTGGTTTCAAAGCTGACCGGATTCCAAGATTCGGAGCCCGTTGTGGCTTCGGTTGGTTCGGCGCAGAGACCTGGGCCGGTCCTGTTTGCCGCCGTCTTTCCTGAGTTCATCGCCCGCGAAAAACCGGGCCAGCGAGGGACTGGCCGTCAAGGGAGAAGCGCAGGGTTGGTGCGGCCCGCAGCGCAGCGAGGACTCGGCCCTGCGCGCCTTGACGGCCAGGCACCGCGGGCTACGGTCGCGGGAAAAAGCGATGAACTTGGGGAAAGACGAACAGCGGCCAATGGGCCAGGGGGTGCGCTGAAACCAACGCCGCGCGGCGAGCGCCCCTGCGTGCCAGCGGCACGCCTAGCTGGATGGCTGTTGGTCGATCAGGTGCAACCTGTTCGGTGCATGCGAGGGGCGCCAAGCAAGGCGCGGCGGGGATGGGCTGTCCAGCCGATCCCCTGGAGGGCAAGCGCCGCGCGCAGGCCAGGAGCGAAGAGACGGCCGGAGGCATCAGGGATCAAAGCCGCATGGCCGCGACTCGGCACGAGGCGCGGGGCAACGCCCGCGAGCCCGACGGCGGCACGCCGGGATGCTCTACTGTTCACAACAAAATGTAAGTGACGCAATAGTACTTATGAGCCACAATGTAGCTACATCTATTGTGAGCGCAACAATGGCAAGTAACGACGTCGTTCGTGCCCGGATTGACGGGCAGATTAAAGAAGCCGCAACTGTTGTTCTGGCTGAAATGGGGTTATCAATTTCGGATGCGATTCGGATGCTGCTGACCCGAATCGCGGCAGATAAGGCACTCCCCTTTGACATCAATCGTGTGTCGTCCGATTCTGATCGGAAGGCACCATAAGGTTGCGCTGAGGCAAGGCCCGCAAATCGTTTCTCTGAACAGTAGGGATCAAGAATAGTTCATGGCATCTATCAGACCTTCAGCATTCAATCAACGTGAGCGTTTGGACGGCGGCCCCTTCCTTGTCATTGAAGCAGCCGAACCGGAAGAGGAAGGCATTAACGTTTTCTTCACTGATATTCCCGCAGCGGAGCGCAAGCCGGATTCGCCAATAGCGAGACTGCTCAATGTGTGTCCAGACAGATTGACCATTTGGCCTCTTAATATTCGAGAAGATCGCGACGATTACCTGCAACCTAAATACGGCACCCTTGAACGCATCGTCGTCGCTCGGCCTGTTATCGAGCCCTACATACTGCCAGAGACTACTGACGATGTCGTTGGGCTTCTTGAGCAGTTGCCGGATGGGTTTGCCAAAGATTTTCGATTCGGTTTGGGGCTTCTGTGGGAATATCGGCAAATTTGCGAAACAGCCGCCAGCTTAGAAAACGTAAGCATACTCATTGTCCACAAAGGAAATGACGCGAAAATTGATTCGCCATTCTTTATTCTCGGAATAAGAAGATTTCATGAATTAAGAAAAGAATTAAATCGCATAGCCTCTCGCCACCAGAGAGACGCGCGCAAGGACAAGCAATTTCATGTCTACCAGACCTTATTACATGCTGCCGATTCAGCACAATTTCCCGCTCTAAAGAAGAGCGTAAGACCTGATGCACTAACGGAAATGACCGATGGTGGGCGGCAGCATGTGACGCTTTCCAAGCGTGATCGGCGCGCCGCTGTTCGCATGGTTCAAGACAATATAGAAGCACTGGCGGAATCTGAGCCGCGCTCGCTGCTGGCATTAAAGAATGATATTGAGCTCATCACACTGAATCAACTGATTGAGCGATACCAGGAAATGCTTGGAAAAGGACTGACGGAAAGCAAGTGGCAAAGCTTCTTTCTGGAAAATCCTTTCATACTTAGTCTTGCATTTGCCGTTCCAGCCATGCTGGTTCAGGGGCAAGCTTATGCAGGTGGCAAGCGACTTAACGGGTCCGGCGGAAAATTTTCAGATTTTCTATACGCATCCGCTTCCACGGGCAATCTTGGCCTCATTGAGATAAAAAAGCCGCAAACCGAACTGCTAGGAAAATCTCCCTATCGTGGAGATGATGTTTTTGGCCCATCGACAGAATTGGGTGGAGCGATTGCTCAAATTCTAGATCAGCGTTTCAAATTGCAGAGTGAACTACCCGTCATAAAAAATAACATGAACCGATACGACCTCCACAGCTATGCGGTTCGCTGCATAGTTGTCGCTGGCATGACGCCACAAGAGCATCAGCAAAGAAAGTCATTCGAGCTCGTTCGAAATGCGTTCGCAGAGATCGTGATCGTGACTTTCGATGAACTACTTGCAAGGCTAACCGAGATTAAAAATGCGCTCCAACCGATTCCTACCTTAGACACGGTGCCGTTCTAAAACCAACTGACAGTTGGCCATTCCGTAGTTGGGATCAATGGCTGCAGTGTTCAACCAATCCATCGGCCGATCGGCATGTGGATTTCAACAACAAGATTGAATCAAATGCATATATCCAAGCTCAGCCTGGTCAACTACCGGAACTTTCCCAACACGAAGCTGCTGTTCCAGAAGGGTATCAACACTGTCATCGGCGAAAATGGATCTGGCAAAACCAATCTCTTTCGCGCAATCAGATTGCTGCTTGATGACAACATGATTCGCTCTGCCTACCGGCTGGAGCATACCGACTTTCATCGCGGCCTAGGGCGCTGGCAGGGACATTGGATCATCATCAGTCTTGAGTTTGAGGAAATCTCTGCGGATGAATCAGTGCAGGCGCTCTTCCGACATGGGACGGGCGTAATTGAGGAAGAGGCGAACGGCAAGGCCACTTACAACCTGATCTTTCGTCCGAAGAAGGAAATCAGGCTGCGACTTTCTCAATTGAACGATGGTGATCAGGCAGGCCTCGACGCCATCCTGAACCCGGTCACCATCGACGACTATGAAACGATTTTCACAGGTCGGAGTGAAGCCGACTTCAACGACGAGGCCTTCTATAAGGATGTGGTCGGCGACTTCGCGAATGTTCGATTCAATGAAGAGGTTGAATTTCGTGTTATCGGCGCGAAGATTCCGAACGTGCTGTCCGTCTCCAAAGAAATTTCGTTCACTTTCGTCCAGGCGCTACGGGACGTCGTCTCCGAATTTCACAACAACCGGACAAATCCGCTCTTTTCGCTTCTGAAGGGCAAGAGCGGCGATATCGACCCCGTGGCGTTCCAGGCTATCACCGACGGGGTAAAGGCATTGAATGACTCCATCGAAGCGTTGCCAGACGTGCAGGTCGTCCGGACGGATATCAGAGACACCATCAAGGATGCGGCGGGTGAGGCGTATTCGCCGTCTTCTCTTTCTATCAAGTCGGATCTGCCAGACGAAGCTGACAAGTTGTTCCAGTCGCTCAAGCTGTTCGTTGGCGAATCGGGGGAGAGCCACGAAGGACCGATCCACGAGCTGAGCCTTGGTGGAGCAAACCTGATATTCCTCACGTTGAAACTGCTTGAATTCAAGTATCAAAAGGCTAAACAGTCGATCGCCAACTTTCTGCTTATCGAAGAGCCGGAAGCTCACATTCACACACATATCCAGAAAACACTGTTCGACAAGCTCAAATACGACGACACACAGATCATTTATTCGACCCATTCGACGCACATCTCTGAGGTCAGCAATGTTCAGAACGTGAACATCCTCGGCAGAGAAGGTGATCGTTGCGAGGCATACCAGCCTGCAATTGGCCTAAACCCAGAAGAGATCGGCAACATTCAACGCTACCTGGATGCTGTCCGTAGCAACTTGTTGTTTGCCAAGAGCGTCCTCTTAGTGGAGGGCGATGCAGAAGAAATTCTCGTTCCGATCCTGATCAAGAACGTGCTAGGCGTCAGCCTTGATGAACTCGGCATCAGTTTAATTAATATCCGCAGCACTGGATTTCAGAACGTCGCGGTTCTTTTCGATGATGCCCGAATCCGGAAGCGGTGCAGCATCGTCACCGACCTTGACAAGTCCATCATTGACACAACGCCGGCGGCGGGAGACTCCGAAGGGCTGCTCCGGCGCAAGGGCAAGTATCAGGCATCCCAGGAAAAAGGGGTCGCCAGGAAAGCGTTATTGGAAGACACCTTCAAAGATAACGGGTGGGTTTCTCCATTCTTTGCCCCCCATACCTTCGAGGTCGACTTCATTGCCGCCGGCAATGCGCGTAAGGTGGTCGGCATCCTTCCTGATGTCTACAAGGATGCACCAACCATCGCGACGGCCAAGGCGGAGCTCGAATCAGCGGACATCGCGTTGTTCGGTCAGCGCGCATTGACCATGGCGGACAACTACGGCAAGGGATGGTTTGCCATCTTGCTGGGAAAGAAGATCGATCCGCAGACCGCCATTCCGAAGTACATCTTGGACGCCATCGCTTTTGCGCATCCGGTGGTCACTAAGGAAGTCTGGTTTAACGTGCTGAGCTACCGCGTGAACTACATCGATGCAGAAGATATCTTCACTGCGTCTGCCGTATTCGACGACTTTAGGGCCAAGCTGCTGGCCTTCCGAAATGGAGACATCGACTTCGTCGGCATCCGAAACGAGATGCTTGCCACGTTCCCAGATGATCGCATCAACGATGTACTCGCGGTGTTCTGATCATGTTCATGTGGAACAAAGATGATCTGAATCCCGAGCAGGAAGCAGCCATTCTGAAGCCAGGGAGCGTCTTTCTCATCGCTTGCCCGGGCAGCGGGAAAACGCGCACGCTCACCTACAAAATCGCCTATGAGTTGTCCAGGCTGAAATCGAACAAGCAGTTTGTCGTTGCCATCACTTATACGCACCGTGCCGCCGACGAAATCCACGAGCGCATTGAGAGCCTTGGGGTGGATACATCCCGATTATGGATAGGAACGATACATTCGTTCTGTCTTGAATGGATATTGAAACCGTACGGCATCTATCACGAAGCGTTGGATCGAGGCTTCCGTGTGATCGATCAGCATGAGCGCGAGAAAATCCTGGAGGCATTGTGCAAGCCTTACCAGAAGCCAAAAATAACATTCTGGGATTGTGAGTTTTATTACACCGAAACTGGATATGTGCTCTCCTGCCCACAAGATTGGAAGCATTCGGGTCTTCACGTCATATTGGGCAAGTATTTTGAGATTCTGCACGAAAGTCGGCAGCTAGACTTTGAGCTCATTCTTTACTATGCGTACCAACTGATCGCACGTCATCCTGCGATCAGCACTCTTCTGGCACAGTTGTTCTCTTTCGTGCTGATCGACGAGTATCAGGACACCAAACGAATTCAGTATTCGATCATCACCGCCATTCTGAAAGCTGGTCAAGGTGCGACCAAGGCCTTTATTGTCGGAGATCCTAACCAGGCGATTTATCAATCGCTTGGCGGATATCCGATTGCCTTCGAGGATTTCAAGGCGATGGCCAATATCGATTTGGACGAACTCGAACTGTCGCGGAACTACCGTTCTTCTGAGCGCATCATTGAGTACTTCGGAAACTACAACGTTCACAACACACGCATCGAAGCCGCATCCGAGGACAAGGCGTACCCAAGCCTTATTTCATTCGACGACACAGTGAGCAAAAATGATCTGGACGCTGAGCTCATCCGGCTCATCCGTTTCAACATTGAGACTATGGGCATCTCACCTCACGAGGTGTGCATTCTCGCGCCACAGTGGACGCATCTTGCAAGCATGACACGTCGTTTGGTCGCCAGCATGCCGGAGTACTCATTCGATGGCCCCGGTATGGTTCCCTTTGCACGGGACACAGAGAATTTCTGGTACAGGCTTTCTAAGATTGCACTTACTCAGGCATCGCCGGGAATGTATGTGCGCAGACTGCGGTGGGCCGGGGAGATTCTGAATGACCTAGAGGCGGCCGGGGCTAGCGTGTCGAAGCTCACGCGGAGGTCCTTGTTGAGGGAGTGCAATGCAATTAAGATCGATGAAACAGATGGTCTTACCTACTTGAGCGCATTTTTCGAGCGTCTGTTTGCAAACTTAGCAATCGACTTTCGCCTTTTCACGCTGCTTCAAGAGCATCACGTTGCCTTCTTCGATAGTTCGCAAGCCCGGGTAAATCGATTGAAGAGTGAAGGTAGCGAATTTATAGGCGATATTGAGACATTCAGGAAGGTATTTCAGCATAGGACTGGAATCACCATCTCGACGATACACGGCGTCAAGGGAGCCGAGTTCGATGCAGTGATCGCTTATGCATTATTAGAAGATATGGTGCCGCATTTCAATGATCCGAACGGTCAAGAAAGCGCGATGAAATTGCTGTATGTCATTGGTTCGCGGGCAAGGAAGAACCTGCACCTTGTTTCGGAACGAGGTCGAGTTCGCCAGTATTCTGGCGAAGAGTATCAAGTAACTCGCAAGCTTGCCTCATGCAGTTTTGGATACGATCAAATTCCATAGAAATCACGAGTAGCGCAACCGCGCTCTCTATGGGATGCCCTACAGCTTTGTTTAGCGTTTGGCTGAATCATCTGCGCGCGGCTCGCTCTGCATGCCCTGCTGTCGCCAGCTCAACATGCAAGCGGAGCGCGCAGGCCCGGATCACAGTGTCGGGCCGTGGAGGGCTGGCGAATGCCAGTCCCGTCAGGGATGAGCGAATAGCGAACGTGGAGCAGCGCGATCCACAAAGTGGAGACGCTCAAGGTTCCGTCGCTTACTATTTGGACTACGGCGAGTTGAGTAAAAAATATGAAAAATATCTTTGAAGAAATCAATGAATTTTCTTCGGAAAAAATCGCGTTATTCAGCTTTGGGAAATTTTGCTACGTCTTTCTTAATAAAGACCCGATCTTTGTCAAGAAATTGCTTCCCCTCATCCAAACCTCTCTGGCAAATGAGAGCTTTCAGGCAGACGTAATGCGTGCTTATACGGAGGGCTGCATGAATGAAAAGGCGGCCATTCTGAAAGAATTTGAAGCCAAACGCGACCATCCAAACGCAGCCAAGTTTTATGGGCCACAGCTTGATCTAGTGGACAAGCGATTGGCTATAAAGACAATCCAGCATTTAATGGACTACTTAAATAATTATCTCAACGAGTATCCGGGATCGCTAGAAATTCTCAACAATTCCTACAAGCATATCCATGACGAAGATGGTGTTTCGTACATAAAAGAAAATTACGCAAATTATCGCATTGGCTGCATTTTTTATTCCAAGCACCAATCAATCATGGGGAGGGCTGAGATGCTGGAGCTAAAATATTCCAAGGTAGTTGAACGTGAGTACGAGAAAATTGGAATTGACATAAGAAAGGAAGATGCTCAGTTCTCTAAATATAGTCTTGTCAGCCTGAACGAGAATATTCAGATATTCAACGACAAGGATAGTCAGACAATACGCGATGAACGCATAGGGCGACACTTCTGGATAAAAGTTCCGAGGAAGCTGCTTACCTCTATCGAGGAACTCATTGAAAAAGGAATGCTGTCCGAAATAGCATTCAGGATTGATTACGTCTCCGATTATGTCCCTGCAATGGAGGAGATGGAGTTTGGCGCTCCGTTGCGATTGAAAATATCTTCCCTTCCTAGATTGTCAAAGTTCTACTCCACCGATAAATATGAGAACAATCTATGGATTCACCATGACGCAGAGAAGCTAAGTTTGACTTTTGAAGAATTGATGGAGGACTTTGAGGTGGCAGGCGACGACGTCGTAACGCAAGTCATCCATCTTGAATACAGTTCAAAAGGCGATGATTTTTTTATAACTCACTTGGATCACGAATTTATCGTATATACGTTGGATAGCTATCAAGAAAGATTGAGCAATGCCAACATCAAGGGGCATAGAAAAATAAAGACATTCAAAATAGATAACTCAATGATCCCGTTTGATATAAATATTAGCGGGGATCTTTTTCTGTTTCAGATTCTCGATTCGTATTTAAAAAATGATGACTTGATTCGTGAATATTTTGAAAAAATTAACTGACTTTATAGTTTGAGATATTTAATTAAAACAGCGATCGGCATAGAACATGGCGCTGCTGCCCGCGATAATCATGTGATTGGGCGCTCGCGCCCACTAGCCCCAGCGCATCCTTGAGCCGCAGGCCAGTTCCTTATCGGCCTATGGCGATTCCACACTAGCATGGAGCCTCGATAGAGCAAGAGATCCGTTGCCACATGCTCGTGCTGTGGTTTGGGTGTACGGTTGGACAGATGCTGCTGTCAGGACTTCTCGCCAGGCTGCCGCTGCTCGATCTGCAACCGCGCCCGTTCGGTCGCCTGCTGCAACCGCTCCCCCAGCACCGCACGCGGCGGCAGGGTCGTCAGGTATTCGGCTACGTGGATGCCCGACTTGTCCAGCTCCAGCAACTCGATCTGCTCTGACTTCTTGCCGGTACAAAGAATGATGCCCAGCGGCGAGGCTTCCTCCGGTTCGCGTTCGTGCTTGTCGAGCCAACGCAAATAAAGCTCCATCTGCCCCTTGTATGCTGCCTTGAACTCGCCGATCTTCAACTCCACCGCCACCAGCCGCCGCAGCTTGCGGTTATAGAACAGCAGGTCCAGGTGGAAATCCTCGTCGTCGATCTGGATGCGTTTCTGCCGGGCTAGGAAAGAGAAGCCCGCGCCCAACTCCAGCAAAAAAGACTCCATTTCGCGGATGATCGCGGCTTCCAGGTCGCCTTCCTGCCAGGTATCGCGCAGGCCCAGGAAGTCGAGGATGTACGGGTCGCGCATGACCAGCGCCGGCGACATGCGCTGCGCATCGCGCATCGCCGCCAGCTCTTGCGTGATCGTCTCGTCCGGCTTCTTGGACAGCGCCGTGCGCTCGTATAGCATCGAGTCGATGCGCTCGCGTAGCGTCCGCACGCTCCAGCGTTCGGCGCTGGCCATTTGCACGTAGTAGTCCCGCTGGAGCGGGTCTTTTAGCGGCAGCAGCGCCACGAAATGCGACCAGCTCAATTGTCGTGACAGCGTCACGACAATTGGCTCGTCCGAGAAGGTGGCGGCGAACTGCACCATCCGGCGCAGGTTCTTGTCCGCGAAGCTACGTCCGTAGTCGCGGACAAGCTGCGCCGCCAGGGTCGGCAGGATTTCGTCGCCGTACCCGGCCCGCTGCCCGGCAAGCACTTCCGTATGGATGCGCTGGCCAATGCGCCAGAACAGCAATGTCAGCTCGGCATTGACCGCCGAGGCGACGCGCTGGCGCGACGCTTCGATCAGTGCCCGGATGTCGCCCAGCAGCGCGGGCGGCGCTGCTGGCGCTGAGACGGATGCCTTGCGCCGGGTCATGCGGCCACCTCCTTGGCTCCCTGCATCCCGGTGATCGTCTTACGCCGATTCGCCACCAGTTCGGCCGCCTCTCGCACCGGCTTATCCTCGGTGTGGACGTAGCGCATGAACATGACGACGGTCTTGTGCGCCGTTAGCGCCATGCCGACCTTGACCGGGATGCCCGAATTGGCAATGTCGGTCGCCGAACGGTGGCGGATGCCGTGCGTGCCCACGTGCGTAGCGCCAGCCGCCTTGAGCGCACGGCTCCAGCCACCGTAATACTCGCCCGTGGTTAGATGCTTGCCAGCGTGGCTAGGAGAAGGCAGCACATAGCGGCTACCCTCCTGCCGGGGTGCCGTCGAGAGTAGCCGATAGGCTTCCTCGCTCATGGGCTTAGACATGCCGCCTGTCTTGCTGTCAGGCCAGACGACGCGCCGGTTCTGCAAGTCAACCCAGTTCCATTCCAGCGCGATGATTTCCGAGCGGCGGCCGGCGAACTCGAACTGCAGGCGGATTCCCAAAGGGATGACGTAGTTCTCCAGCCCCTCCGACTCGATCTTGTCGAGCTGTCGGAACAGGTTGCCCATTTCTTCGTCGCTGATGAGGTGAGTCGATTTGCCGGCAGGGAACATCGGGACGTGACGGCAAGGGTTGGTACCGTCGGGCCGATAGCCCCATACCTCGGCCATGTTGAACATCTTGCGCAAGACGCTGAATACCTTGTTCGCCTCGGTCTGCTTGTACGAAAGCTTTTCCATCAGTCCGGCGATTTCAGGACGCTTCACGTCCTGAACTTTCTTGCGTCCCAGCAGCGGAATAATGTTGCGATTGATGACAGCCTGATAGCCGGCTTGGGTGCTGAGCTTGTTGCGCTTCTTGGAGTAGTCCTCCATGAACTTCGTGCATAGCTCCTTGACCGTAGGTGCCTGGCGCGCCTCCGCCTTCTCTGCGGCGGGATCTCCGCCTCGGCGGACTTGGGCCAGCCATTCCTGCGCCAGCGACCGCGCCTGTTCGACGGTCAGCTCCCCGTACAGTCCTAGCGAGGGCTTGCGGCGCTCGCCAGCGTTCGTCCGGTACTGGAGCATGAACACCTTGCGACCCGCCGGGGTAATCTTGCACAGGAAGCCGGGGACCAGCGTGTCCCGGAGTTCGACGGCCTCTGCCTGGGGTTGCGCCGCATCGACAGCGGACTTAGTGAGTTTGATCTTAGCCATGATGACTCCTTGGAAAGACCTGGATTCCAAGGGCCGGATAGGAGTCAGGCGGTCGGAAGTCAGGTCAGGTTTCGGAAAGCACCGGCATATGTTGAACTCGCTTAAGTCATTGATAAACCTGCTGTATCGGGCTGTAGCGTAGTCCAGCGAATTTCGGTGCTGGAGTCATGGTGAAATAAAAAAACCCGCCGGGCATTGCTGCCGCGGCGGGTTCTCCCTCCCCACGAGACTGTGCGCTCGCTAACGCCATTTTAATCATTCGGCGGCATTTGCCACGCGGCAATGCAGCATGGTTTTTGCTGCACCGCATCGATACGCCGACGAACCGACGGCGCCCCGTCCTGCGAGGCGCCGCGCGAGGGACTTACGGTGTCACGCCAGGCTTCGCGAACTTCTCGATCCAGGCCTTCACCTCGCCGTACCAGTGCAGCGAATTGGCCGGCTTGAGCACCCAGTGATTCTCGTCGGGGTAATACACGAGCCGACTCTCGACGCCCTGGTTCTGCAGCGTGTTGAACAGCTCGATGCCGTGGTTCACGGGCACGCGGAAATCCTGCTCGCCGTGGATCACCAGCGTCGGCGTCTTGAAGTTCCCTGCTCCGAAATGCGGCGAGCTCTTAGCGAACAGCTCCGGAGCCTTCCAGAACTCCTGGCCGTCGCGGCGCTTGCTCGCGCCGTAGTCGGCCGCGACCTGGGTGAACCAGTTGTACACCGCGGCGTGCGCGACCAGCGCCTTGAACGGGTGTTCGCGGCCCAGGATGATCGAGGTGAGGTAGCCGCCGTAGCTGCCGCCGCCGGCGACCATGCGATTCGAATCGATGTACGGCTGCGCGGCCATCCATTCGGTCGCCTTGATGACGTCCTCGTACGGCAGCGTGTCCTGGTCGGGGTTGATCGAGTCGGTGAAAGCCTGGCCGAAGCCGCTCGAGCCATGGAAGTTCGGCCACGCCGTGACATAGCCCCAGGCGCTGAACACCTGCGCGTTCCAACGCCACGCGAACGCGTCGGTGATGCCGTTGTGCGGGCCGCCGTGGATCAGCACGAACAGCGGGTACTTGCGGCTGCGGTCGAAGCGGGGCGGGTAGTTGATCCACATCTGCACGTCGTCGCCGCGCGCGCCCTTCACGGTGACACTCTCGTAGCTGCCCCATTCGATGCCGGCGAGCACGTCGTCGTTGATACGGTCGAGCACGCTGGCCTTGCCGCTGCGGCGATCGATGCTGACCAGCCGCGGCGGCGACACGAAGCTCTGCTGGAGCGCGACGATCGAACCGTCGCGCGCGAGGTCGGGCGCACCGACGTCACCCTTGCCGGTGATCGCACGCGGCTTGCGGCCGTCGAGGTAGACCTCGTACAGGCGCGAGGTGCCGGCGTCGTCGATCGCACCGACGAGCGACTTGCCGTCGCGCGACCACTGCAGGCCGCCTGCGGAACGGTCCCAGTCGGCCGCGATCGCGCGGTTCGCGCCGCGGCGCAGGTCGTGCACGAACAGGCGCTGGGTATCGCCGTAGAAGCCCTTGATGGTCTGGCGCGCGAACGCGAGCGAGCGGCCATCCGGGCTGAAGCGCGGCGAGAAGTCGTTGCCGGGATTCTCGGGCGTGAGGTTGCGCGCCGGCCCGCCGCTGCCGATCGGCTGCAACCAGATGTCGGGGTTCGAATCGACGCCGTTGCGCGCCGTGTCGGACACGAACGCGATCGACTTGCCGTCCGGCGCGATGTCGTACGAACCCGCGCCGGGATCCTGCGGCGGCAGCGGACGACCCGACGGCAGGGTCAGCGCGACCGGATCGCCGCCGTCGAGGCCGACGCTGTAGACGTGCGCTTCGCGGTCGTCGAGCCACTGGTCCCAGTAGCGGATCGGCGCCTTGTCCCAGGTGCGCGCGCTGACTTTGGTCTCCTTGCGCTTCTTGAGCTCCTCGGCGGCGGCCTTCCAGTCCTTGCCCGGCCACACGCGCGTCACGAACGCGACGCGACTCGAATCGGGGTACCACTTGATGCCGCCGACGCCGGTCGGCACGCGCGTGAGGCGACGCGCCTCGCCACCGCCCTCGAGCGGCAGCACGTAGAGCTGGCCGACGTCGTCGCCCTCGCGCTTGGACGTGAAGGCGAGCCAGCGACCGTCGGGGCTGTACGACGGCGCGCCCGCATCGACGCCTTCCGACGTCAGCGCGCGCGCCTCGCCGGCCGGGATCGGGAACCGCCACAGCACGGTGCGCCCCTTGTTCTCCTTGGTGTCGAACGTGGTGACCGGGGCGACCGCGGCGCTGCCGTCGGGTGCGATGGTCGGTGCTCCGAGGCGCTTGAGCGACCACATGGTGTCGACATCGATCGGCTTGGCGGCCTCGCAGAGGCCGGTCGCGAACAGCAGCGCGACGGGAAGGATCAGGCGCATGGCGTCTCCTTGCTGGACAACGGGAATCCGCGGCGCGGCCGCGGGTCTCCGAGTCTAGCCCGCGTTCAGCGCCCGCGCGCGATGAGGTCCGGACGTGCCTCGTACCACTTGCGCGCACCGACCCAGTGGAACTCGTGTGCCTCGCCTTGCAGTTCGAGTCCCATGCCGAGTACGCCCCAGGTCAGGAGCAGGTCGCCGCTCGGTTCGCGATCGGCCACGCGCAGGCGCGCCTTGAGCGCGAAGCGGTCGTTGGCCGCCTCGACGCGATCGAGCACGAGCGCATCGCCGCGCACGCGCATCGTGCCGTCGGCGCGCAGCACGCCGGCGTCGGCGAGCTTCATGGCCCAGCGCGGGTAGTCGCGGTGACGCGCGTAGAGCGCGAGCAGCAGGCCGAGGTTCTCGAGTTCGAGGCGCGCATCGGCGTCGATCTGCAGCGGGCGGAAGCCTTCGACGCGCCCGCGCGGCAACGCGACATTGGCCCACCAGCGCTGCCCTGCCGTGCGCTCGTCGCCGTCGATGCGCAGGCCGCGCATCTTCAGCGTCGTGCCGCCGAGATCGAAATGGCGCGCGGCGAGATCGGTGCCGCCGAGACGCGCATCGAGATCGAAATCGCCGCCGAGCTCGATCGCCGCGAACGACGCGCGCGCACCGCGCGCGGCGATGCCGACGCGGCCACCCGCGATACGGCCGCTCGCGTCGAGTTGCAGGTCGCCGTCCAGGCGCGCGCTGCCGGCGAGGATCGCGAAGGCCTTGCGCGGCAGGTAGGCGTTGATCGCACGCAGGTCCGGCACTTCGGCGCCGCTGAAGCGCATGTGCGCCTTCAACGAGTCACGGAAGCCCTTGTCCGCGCGCGCGGTCGCGTCGATGCGCAGGTCCTTGCCGCGCAGCAGTGCCTTGTCGGGCGCATCGCCCGCCGCCGCCTCGAACGCGGCGAGGCCGAGGCCGAGCACGAGGTCGCCCTTGTCGTCGAGGCGCCCCTCGGCGCGCGCGCTGCCGTGGAAGCGATGTTCGGCGACGGTCGCGACGAGCTCGACGGCCGGAACCGCAGCGCGGCTGCCCGCGACGAGGCGGCCGTGCTCGACGCGCAGCTGTGCCTCGAGCTGGCCGGCGCCCTGCAGCGCGAGCCACGGCGTGCGCACGAGCAGCGGCCCGAGCCACTCGAGCGAATCGAAATGCCAGTCGAGCGCGACCTCGCCGTGCGTGCGTGCGAGCACCTCGGTCACGTCCTTCGCGATCGGCAGTGCGCGTCCCGCGAGGCTCAGGTCGGCACGCACCGAACCCTTGCCTTCGGGCGGTGGCGGCAGGTCGACGGTGACGCGGATCGCATCGGACACGACCGCGACATGGGCCATCGCTTCGGCATCGCTGCGCGCCTGGCCACGCGTCGCCGCGAGCGGCACGCGCAGGTCGAGCACGCCACCGTCGGCGAGCTCGCCGCCGCGCAAGGCGAGCTTTGCGTCGAGCGTGCCATGCTCGTCGCTGCCGGCGACGACGACGCCGTCGAGATGGCCTTGCGCATCGAGATCGACCGCGAGGGCAGGCACCGCGCCGGCGAGGCGCAGCGTGACGTCCGCGAGCTTCAGGCGCTGCAGGCCCGGCGCGTCCTCGCGACGATGCGACGGCAGCGAGAACTCCGACTCGAGTTCGCCCCTCTGCAGCCACGCCGTGCCGTCATGGCGCGCTTCGAGATCGCGCAGCAGCACGTGCGACGGCAGGATCTCGAGCGGGCCGCCGCGCAGTTGCTTGACGAAGCCGAACGTCGCCTCGCCATGCATCGCGAGGTCCACGCCGACGATGCGCGCCGCGGTCAGCGAGGTCGTCGCGATGCGGTCGAAGCGCAGGGTCCAGCCGCCGGGCTCGGACGGTGGCGGCGGCATGTCGGTGTCGGCCCGCACGACCTCGCCGTGCACGTCGTCGGCGTCGAGATCGGGCACATGCAGCTCGCGCCGCAGCAGCGCGAACAGGGCGATTTGCCCGCTCGCGCGACGCGCATGGGCCTGCCAGCGCGCGTGGCGTACATGGCCGCGCGCCTCGACGCCCCACAGCGTCACGCGACCGGGCCACCACGTGACGCCATGCGTCCAGTGCAGCGTGAACTTCTCGGGCTTGCGGTTGACGAGCGACGGACCGAAGCCCGTGTTGAGCACGACGTTCACGATCGCGAGATAGGCGATCGCGACGACGACGAGGACGATGAGCAACCGCCGCAGCGCGCGCATGCCTCAGCGCATCCGTGTCGTGACACACCGCATCGCGCGGTGCGTCCTCGGACCGGTCATGGCGTTCGCCCCGGCAGCGGCTCGAGCACGGTGCGCGCGAGCGTCGCGTAGTCGCCGTTGAAATGATGACCGCCCGGCAGGCGCAGCACGCGCTGCTTCGTGCGGTCGGCCTCGTCGCAGGCATCCTCGCCACTGTCGTCCTGGATGCACACGAACGGCACCTGCAGGCGCTTGATCTCCGGCGCAATCGGCAGGCCGGTGTCGCCGTCGGAGACCCAGCTCGCCGGATGGAACTCGAACTCGGCCGTCGTACCCGGCGCGATCGCGGCGGCGCGGTCGATGCGCGCACGCGTCGTGTCGGGCAGCCGGTTGATCGCGAACGGCAGCACGTCGGCACCGAACGAGTAGCCGATGATCATGGCCGAGCGCTTGTTCCAGTGCGCGAGGTAGTAGCGCACGATGCGGTCGAGGTCGTTCGCGGTCTGTTCGGGTGTCTTCTCGGTCCAGAAGTACTGCAGCGTCGACAGGCCGACCACCGGGATGCCGCGCGACGCGAGCTCGGCCGCGATCTCGCGGTCGATGCCGGCCCAGCCGCCGTCGCCGGTCAGGATCACGGCGAAGCGGTCGTCGCTGCCCTGCGTCGCGGCGACCTCGACGAGCTGCAGGTCGGCCAGCGACTGCTGCGCGGCCGGCGCGGTGGCCTGCAGCGCCACCGTGCGCAGGCGCGCGAACGCGGCCAGCCATGCCGGCTCCCATGCCGGCGTCAGCGCGTACGAAGCATCGACGCCCTGCACGATCACGCGCTCGCTGTCGTGCATCGAGGCCATGAACGCCTTCGCGTCGTCGATGCCGGCACGCAGGTCGCCGTCGGCATGGAACACGATCCAGGGCGCCGGGAGCGCATCGGCCGGCTCGAGCGCGAACACGCCCTTTCGCCCTTCGATCGCGTGGCTCTGCATGCTGTAGGCCGGGCACAGCGAGGTCGCGACGTTCAGCTCGGGAATGAAGCCGACGCCGACGCCGCCCGCGTACGTGCCGGGAGGCTGCTGCACGAGGATCGCGTAGGCCAGCGCGGCACCGTCGCCGACACCGGCGAGCAGCGGCGAGTGGAAGCTCGGCAGCTTGTAGTGCGACTGGATCGCGCGACCGAGATCCTCGAAGTCCGACGACAGGTACACGCAGGGGCCGGTGTCGTACTCGACGACGCGCTTGAAATGCGCGAAATCGATGCCGGCCACCAGTGCACCGCGTTGCGCGAGCGGACGCGCGAGCGCCTCGGCCTGCGCATCCCAGCCGTTCGCACCCGAGACGAACAGCACGACGCTGCTCGGCGTGCCCGCAGGCATCAGCACGACGAGGTCGCCGAAGCGCCCGAACGCGAAGTCGCCGCGCTTGTCCTCGACCGCGACCGGCTCGGGCAGCGGCAGCGGCTCGATCGACGAGGTCGGCGGCGCGGCAGGTGGCGTCTCGACGTGACGCGGCCACGCCAGCACGACGATGAACGCGACGGCGAGCGTGGCCAACGGCAACCAGTGGCGTGTACGGATCATGCCCATGCGCGGAGCTTACGCAGCGTGCGCGTGATCAGGCCAGCCGGCACACGCGATTCGGGGCCGCGGTTGATCAGGCGCGTGAGGTCGAGGAACACGCCGGGCAGGTGCATGCCGCCCGGCGAGGCGAGGTAGCGCGGCTGCCAGGTCGGCGCGAACTTGTTCTTGTAGCGGCGCAGGCCCTCGAAACCATACAGGCGCTCGCCGTGGCCCGCGACGAATCCGAGCACGCGCTGCGAACGCGCGGCGAGGCGGTGCCGCGACATGCCCGACAACGGCGCCATGCCGAGGTTGAAGCTGCGGTAGCCGTGCTCGCGACCCCACAGCATGAGCTCGATGAACAGGAAATCCATGACGCCGCGCGGCGCATCGGGCGTGTGCCGCATGAGGTCGATCGACAGCTCGCCTCCGGCCGGCGCGAGCCACAGGTTCGCGAACGCGAGCGGCTGGCCGTCCCTGTCGAACACGATCGAGACCGGGAAGCGCCGCAGGTAGTCCTCGTCGAACCAGCCTAGCGAGAAGCCCTTCTCGGTGCCGGCCTTGCCGCCGAGCCAGCGGTCCGAGATGGCGCGCAGCGCGGGCAGCCAAGGCTCGATGGCATCCGCCGACACGTGCTCGATGCGCAGGCCGTCTCGCAGCGAACGGTTGCGTGCCTGACGCAGCTCCGCGCGTGCCGAACCTTCGAGCGAGAACGCGGCGAGATCGACGATCGCTTCCTCGCCGAGCTTGATCAGCGCGAGGCCGAGGTCGAGGTAGGCCTCGAGATCCGTACGGCCGACCTGGTAGAACACGCAGCGCAGGTCGCGCTGGTCGGCGAGTTCGCGGAACTGCCAGCGCAAGGCCTCGCGGCTCGCCGGCGGTCCGACCGGATCGCCCATCGCGACGAGCGACAGGCCTGTGCGGCGGTACATGAGGAAACCGAGCCCATCGGGCGAACGCAGGATCGCCTTGTCGCCGAGATGCACGAGGTTGGCCTGCGTCTGCGTCGCCGCGTCGACGAGCGGCTGCAGCGCATCGAGGTCGTTCGCGGCGGGCAGCGTGTCGCGTCGCTGCGCCGGTCGCAGCAGCTGCCACAGCGCGACGATGATCAGCACGACGACCACGGCGAGCAACGCACGCAGCGCGCGCGGCGCATCGCCGGAGAGTTCGAACTGCCACCACAGATGGTTGCGGTACGGCACGTTGCGGTACGCGAACAGCATGAGCCAGCCCGCACCGAGCACCACCAGCGCGACGTTGCGCCACCAGAACGGACTGAAGCGCGATTCGAGGATCGCAGCAGGGCGAGCGAAGTGGCGCCGCGCGAGCACCAGCAGCACGCCGAGCACGGCCATGCCGATCGTCAGCAGGGTCGGGTCGCCGCGGACCAGCGACGTCGCGATGCCGAGCACGAGCACGCCGAGCGTGACCAGCCAGGCACCACGGCTGCAGCGCTGGACGCCGATCGCGAGGATCAGCAGCAGCACGCCGAGCAGGCTGCCGAGCAAGTGCGAGAACTCGAGCAGCGGCAGCGGCGCGGCGACCGCATCGCGCGGCACCGGCAGCGAACCGACCACGAGCAGCCACGCACCGGCCGCGAACACGGCGGCCGCGGCGATCGCCGGCACGGTCGCGCCGGCGATCGAGGTGAGACGTCGCGCCGGACCACGCACCGCGACCGCGCCGAGCGCGGCGAGCGCCATCGCGAGCGGCACGACGTAGTAGACGAGGCGGTAGGCGACGATCGACGCGAGCAGCGCGTGGTTGTCGAGCTGCGGCAGCAGCTGGATCAGCGTCCACTCGAACACGCCGAGGCCGGCCGGCACGGTCGAGATCACGCCGGCGAGGATCGCGAGCACGTAGGCGCCGACGAACGCCGGGAACGACACGTCCGCATCGTTCGGCAGCAGCACGTACAGCGCCGCCGCCGCGCACGACAGTTCCGCGACGCTGACCACGAGCGCGAGCCAGCCGTCGCGTCGCGTCGGCAGGCGCAGCGAGAAGCGCCCGAGCGCGAGGCGCCGCGGCTGCGCCCGCAACGCGAGCAGGCCCGCGGCGAGCACGGCGAGACCGCCGATGCCGACGCCTTGCCACAGGCGCACCGGCCCGGGCAGCACGTCGCCGAGGTGCGCGGGCGCGAACGCGAGCGTGAGACCGGTCAGCGTCCACGCACCGAGCGCGAAACCGAGGCTGACCTGGAACGCGATGCGTCCGATGTCGGCGAGGCCGACGCCGGCGTCGCCATAACCCTTGAGGCGCACCGTGCCGCCGGTCAGCGGCGCCATGCCGAGGCTGTGGCCGAGTGCGTTGGCGATGAACGAGGTGGTCGCGAGGCGTGGCCACGCGACGTGCTTCTCGACGAGGCGCAGGCCCTGCCAGTCGAACACGATCAGCAGTGCGTAGCTCGACAGCGCCGCGGCGAGGCTCATGGCCAGCGAGGTCCACGGCAGCGCACGCAACTCGCCGACCAGCTCGTTCCAGCTCGTGGTGCGGAATTCGCGCTCGAGCGCGACCAGCGCGAGCGCGACGACGGCGACGCCGAGCAGGGCGCGCAGCCGCGCCGGCGACGGCAGCCAGCGCGCGCGCTGTCCTGTCGATGAGCTCATCCGCGACCCGATCCTTCGTCCCGTGGGGTAGCGCGCATGCTACTGCGCGGCCCGTGTTCCGGGCAGCCACCGGCCCGGCACGGGCCGGTCACGGTTCAGGCGCTGGCGCGATGCCTCACGCGACGCGCACGCCGGCCACGCGGCGGCGCCACGCCTCGAGCGGCATCGCCGTCGTGGCGTCGCCGCCGAGCAGGCGCCGCGCCGTCTCCTCGCCCGATTCGCAGCCGCCCTCCATGAAGCCCTGGTTGTCGGGCGAACAGTGCTCGCCGGCGAAATGCAGCTCGCCGACGGAGGCCTGGATCGCGCCACGCAGCGTCGTCCACTGGCCCGGCCGGAAGCAGGCGTAGCTGCCGAGCGTCCACGGATGGGTCGGCCAATGGAAACGCGCCTCGCGCGCGCCGGCACGCGCCGACGACAGGCCCGGGAACACCGCGTCGAGCTGCGCGGCCGCGGTGTCGGCCTGCTCGCGTGGCGAGCCCTCGCCGATGGCGAGGCCGTGGCGACCGCCGACGAAGTTGGTGAGGATGCCGGCCGCGCCATCCTGCAGGCGGCTGGTCTCCCACGTGGTCTGCAGCGGCAGGTCGGTGAAGGTGCTCGCAGCGCTCGCGTGACGGGTGCGCCAGACGCGCTCGTTGAAACCGATCATGAGCTTGGCGTTGGTGCCGTAGCCGAGCTCGGCGATCGCGCGCCGCTTGGCCGGCGGCAGTTCGACGTCGAGGCGCACGCGCCGCAGCGTCGTGAACGGGATCGCGAGCACGACGCGCCGCGCACGCACCTGCGAGGCCGCGCCGCCGCGCAGGAAGCCGAGCGTATAGCCGCCGTCGGCATCCGCGCGCACCGACTCGAGCACCTGACCGAGTTCGATCGCGCCGCCGAGGCGCTCGCCGAGCGTGCTCACGACGAGGTCGTTGCCGCCACGCACGTGGTAGCGCTCGTCGCTCTCGCCGAAGATGCGGAAGTGCTCGAGGCCCGGATCGATGAACGTGAGCAGGTTCAGCGCCGACTGCTCGCCGCATTCGAGTCCCATCTCGGTGGTGTAGGCCACCTCGATGAGCGTGCGCAGCCAGCCCGAGGCGCCGTGGCGATCGAGCCAGCCGCTGATCGTCTCGCGGTCGAGGGCCTCGGCACCGCCCGGTGCGTCGAGCGTGATGTCGTCATCGGGCAACGTCGCCGCGTCGCGCGCGATCGCGTCGGCGATCGGCGCGAATGCGCGCAGGATCTCGTCCTCGTCGTGGCGGCGTCCCTCGCAGAACCAGACCTCGCCGAGCGATGCGGTCGGGTCGGTGGCGAGATCGTCGAGGGCGAGGCCGAGCTCGGCCGCGAGCGCGCGCATGCGCACATGGCCGGTGTCGATGAGTTCACCGCCGAGCTCGCAGACCTGGCCGTCGGCGAAATGGCCACGCAGGCTCAGCATGCGGCCGCCGACGCGTTCCTGCGCCTCGTAGACGCGCACGCGCTGACCGGCTTGGCGCAGCCGGTAGGCGCACATGAGCCCGGCGATGCCGGCGCCGACGACGACGATCCCGTCATCGCCATGTGGCTTGACGGGTGCGCGCGCGCAGGCCGCCGCGGCGAGCGCCGCGCCGGCAACCGCCGACTGGCCGAGGAAGCGCCGGCGTGCGCGGTCGACGCGTGCCTCGCGCTCGCGCGCGACGATCTCGTCGAGCGGCTGTCCCGTCGTCCTCGCGATCGCCGCGACCCGCGCCGCGCGGCGCAGCAAACCCACCCACGGTGTCCTCGCCATGCCGTTCCCTCCCGATGTCGTGCAAGGTGTACAACGCTGCAGGACAGAACGCAAAACGGCGCCCGGACATGCCATCGGGGACCCTCTTGCGTCGACGTGAGGGGATCGGGGGCGATTCCGCGTATGAGCCGCCAGCGCCGGCCGACGCCGCGCGACGGGATCGCGCAGGGGCGGCCCGCTTCCTTACCGGGACAGGAACCACGGCCATGCGAAGACTCCCCGCCTTGCTGCTGCTCGCGACCGGCCTCGCCGCCCACGCGCGCGACGGCGTACCCGACCCCTCGTTCGGCGCCCATGCGCCCGGCGTCGCGCTGATCGATGTCGTGCCGGCGCCGCAGATCTCGATCGACGCCGCACGAGCCGTCGTCGCGCTGCCCGACGGGCGCGTGCTCGTCGCCGGAACCTCGGCCTACGACTTCCAGGCGCCGGAAGCGCTGTCGGTCGTACGGCTCGGAGTGGACGGCACGCGCGACACCGCGTTCGGCAACGGCGGCGTGGCCTTGCTGCATCCCGGCGACGGTTCGCACCTGCGCGGCTCCGTCACGATGCTGCGCCGGAGCGACGGGCGCGTGGTCGTGCTCGGCAGCGGCGTCGCGAGCATCGGCAGCGGAACCACCGTCATCGTCGCCTGCCGCATGTCGGCGGACGGCGTTCCCGATACCGGCTTCGGCACACGAGGCTGCAGGCGACTGCCCCCGCCGCCGGGGCTTCAGTGGAACACCACCCCGTCGATCGCCGCAGCACTCGACCAGAACGACCACCTGCTCGTCGCCGCCACCACCTCGCCACCCGTGTTCACGCCGGACTGGAACGTCACCGTCACGCGCTGGAACGACGACGGCAGCCTCGACACGTCGTTCGCCACGAATGGCACGGCGATCGTCACGCGTTTCGACGCTCTCGCGGCCCGAGCGACGCGCGAGTTCGTCGCAGGCCTCGCGATCGACGCATCCGGTCGCATCGTCGTCGGCGGACGATCCATGCCGTACGACACGAGCTTCCAGGCACCGTCCTCGGTCGCCGTCGCCCGCCTGCTGTCGGATGGCCAGCTCGATGCAACGTTCGGCGACGGCGGCGCGCGCCTCGTGACGGCGCCGCGTCTCGAGGTCGAGAGCCTCGCCCTCGCCGCGGACGGCTCGTCCGCCATCTGCGGCACCGCGTCGACGCAGGACGATCCGGGCGATACCGACATGGTGGTCGTGCGGCTCGATGCCGGCGGTCACCTCGACACGGGATTCGGCGAGGCCGGCATGCGCTCGATCGCATTCAACGCACCGACCTCGGGGCGCGATGCCTGCCACGCGATCGCGATGCAGCCCGACGGGCGCATCGTCGTCGCGGGATCGACCGCCGCGCCGGGGGCGTCCGGCGATCTGGCGTTGGCGCGACTGTGGCCCGACGGCCGCCTCGACCGCGGCTTCGGCGACCGCGGTGACGGCCGCCTCGTCGTCGCGATCGACCTGGAATCGACGAACGGCAACCTGCACGATCAACTCGACGCGGTCGCCTGGCATGGCGACGTGCTGACCGCCGCCGGCGTGGCCAACAGCGACTACAACCAGGACGAGTTCGCGGTAGTGCGGCTGCGTGCGGACGGCTTGCTCGACGACGGCTTCGACTGAACCACCATCCGCGTCACGCTCGCCCGCAAGGGCCTCGTCGCGGAACGCCGACACCGACTGATCGGCCACGCGCCGCGCCTGCCGCGGGACCGGATCGATCGGCGCAGACGCATGCAGCCGGCCCAGCGCGTCGCCTGCGATGACCTGATCCGGCATCGAATGGCGTTCTGGCGTTGATCGCCCCCGGAGGTCGCCGCCATGACCGTATCGCTCCCTTCGCTGCCCTCGCTCCCGCCGTTCGCGGCCGCCATGCTCGCCTGCGGGCTCGCATTCGCCGCCTCGCCCGCACCCGCCGCGGGTTACCGCGCCTTGCCTGCTCCGGTCGAAAGTCCGAACCATGGCGTCCGCGCGTGGATCAGCGATCCACACGATCCCGTCGCCTCGCCGTTCGGCTGGCACGACACCGACGGCGTCGCCGGACCCGAGTACACGACCTTGCGTGGCAACAACGTGCACGTCTACGTCGACACCAATGCCGACGGCGTGCCCGACGGCCCCGGCCCCGACGGCGGCCCGGCACTGACGTTCGATGCGCCTTACGACGCCACGTGGTCGCCCTCGGCCTATCACGACGCGCTCGCGGTCAACACGTTCTACTGGACCAACCACCTCCACGACATGTTGCTGCGCCACGGCTTCACGCCGGCACGCGGCAACATGCAGGCCAACACCTACGGCCAGGGCGGCATGGGCGGCGATCCGCTGCGCGTGGAGGTGTCGCGCGGCAGCGCGATCAACCAGTTCAACAACGTCAGCTACGCCTATGCGGCCGACGGCTCGTCGCCCACGTTGCGCCAGTTCGTCTGGAACACGATGACGCCGAACCGCGAGAGCAGCTTCGACGCGTCCGGCACGACCTGGGCCTACGGCGTGCTCACGTACGCCCGCCTGACCTCGAACTGCATCCAGCACACCGAAACCCCGCATGTGGGATTCGCCGACACGCTGGCGCTGCTCGCCACGACCGACCTGCGCGGCGTGACCGCGACGACGCCACGCGGCCTCGGCACCTACCTCGTGAACCAGGCACCGGGAGCCGGCGGACTCCGCGGCACGGCCTACGCCGAGGACATGACGATGAACCCGAGGAGCTACGCGTCGCGCCAGACACTCGCGCCGCCGCATGCGACGGGTGCCATCGTGGCGAGTGCACTCTGGGACCTGACGCTGTACCTGGCCGACGCGCACGGAGCGCAGGGCGACCTCGGCGTCGGTGACCGTGCCGAGAGCCGCATGCTGCGCCTCGTGATCGAAGCGATGCGCACGATGCCGTGCCCGGGCGGCTTCGTCACGGCACGCGACGCGATCCTTCTCGCCGACCAGACCCTGCATGGCGGACAGGACCGCTGTCTGGTCTGGCAGGCCTTCGCGAGGCGCGGCCTCGGCATCGGCGCCGACGAGGGATCGCCGGCGAGCATCACGGACGGCACCGCGGCCACCGACGTGCCGGCCGACTGCGTGTCGATCTTCAGCAACGGCTTCGATCCCGGCTGACGCCGTCCGGCTCCGGCAGCATCGGGCTGCGCGAGGTCGAACGCGAACCGGATCGGCGCGCCCTGTGCGACGCCGTCAGTCGAACAGGGACGCGAAGATCGCATCCGCGAGCGTGCCGGTCTCGATCGCACCGATGTCGCAGGCGACGCCACCGGACGGACGCAGGTGGCGTCGCTGGTCCAGACCCATGCCGAACAGGCACCAGGTCGGATGCGCCGCATCGATCGCGACGCTGCCCGTGGCCGGCAGGAACGCCTGCGCGAAGCCGCCGACGTCGGCCAGCGAGCCGAGTCGCAGCTGCGCGGCCGGCACGCCCGTGTCGTTGTCGGCGGCCACCAGGCCGCAGGTGGTGCCGGTCGACTCGAGGTTGCCGACCGCTTGCAGCACGCCGCCACCCGACGAGAACGCACAGGTGCCGTCGAGGATCGTGTTGAACAGGCGCGCACTCGAGCCCGCGCCGTCGACGGTCAGCAGCGATCCCGGCGTCGCAGCGGTCAATGACGTCGCTCGTCGCATCGTCGCGTGGAAGATCCATGCGATCGCGGGGTCCGTCGCGGTCGAGCGCACGCCGACGACATGGCCGACGCCGCCCGACACGCCGCTGCGGAACGTGTTGTCGGCGAACGTCACGTTGGTCATCACGAGGTTGCCACCCGGCAGGACGCCGATCACCGCACCGTCGACTCCGCCACCGCCGCCACCGCGATGGCCCGCGAACAGCACGCGGTTGAAGCGCCAGGCGACGCCGTCGTCCACGCGCAGCACGGCAGGCTGTTGGAGATGCGCGTTGTCGACCACGTGGCCGCGGAACTCGCTGTCGTCGAACGTCACCATGCCGCCGCCGCTGCCGATCATCGGCCCCGTGTTGGCCGAGAAGCGCGTGCGTGTGAAACGCGCGTCGATGGCGTTCGACACGCCGATCACCTCGAGCGGCCTGCCGTATCCGGACACGATGCTGTCGCGCACGTGCGCACGGATGCCGCCGATGAGGACCATCGCCGGCGTCGTGGGATGTCCCTCGAAGCGGGCATGGTCGACTTCATACGTCCCGGTAACGCCCGTGGCACCGAGTACCGAGAGCGTACTGTCGCGTACGCGAACGTCCACATGGGCGCCGTTGCCGCCCACGATGCCTGCGATGCGCGACGCCTCGATCGTGATCGACACGGTGCCGTCCTCGTCGTCGATGCCGACGGCGTTCGACGACGACGGCATCGTCACGTTGCGCAGCGTGAGCGCGCCGGCGCTGAGCCGCACCGCGTCGGACGCCGTCGTCAGGCGCAGGTCCTGCAGCACGAGGGCCGGCGCGGCGCTGCCCTCGAAGCGGCTCGCGGCGGTGGTCGTGACGATGTGCGTCGCGTCGGGCCCTGCGCCGGCGATCGTCACGCCGCCGACCGTGACGAGCGCGCCCCGCGTGACGTTGTAGACGCCGGCCGCGAGCGTGATCGTGTCCGCCGACGGCGTCGCCTGCGCGGCGAGCATGGCCTCGCGCAACGAACAATCGCCGACGACGCATGCACCTGGCGCGGGATCGTCGCCGCGCGTGACGACGAAGGTCGCCGCGTGCGCGGGCGCGAGGATGCAGAGGCCGAATGGCCAGACGGCGGCGATCAGACGGAGCATCGAGTACATGGGGTCTCCCTGTTCGCCCTGTCCACGCATGACGCTGCCCGGAAAGGCCACGTCGTCGCGACGGCGCACGCCGGCACCGGGCAGCGAGTCCCTGCACGACGGTCGACACCTGCCCGGCCGCGCGGCAACCGACGATGCACCTGCCGTGCGCCGCTAGTCGAAGCCGTCCGCGAAGATCGTGTCGTCACCGACCCGCCTGCAGGCCGAGAACTCCGACGTGCGCCCCGAGGCATCCGTGGCCGTCGCGGTGATCGACTGGCCATCGGCGACATCGGCGAAGATCTGCAGGTCGAATGCCTTGCCGCATTGGCCGTTGGGGCCGACGATCGCGCAGTCGAGATCCACGCTGCTGGTGCCGATCAAGCTGGCGCCCTCGCCGTGCCCCGAGGCATCGCACTGGCTGTTGCGGTAGACCTCGACGCGGTAGACGCCGCGCGTGGACGAGAGGCGCCCCTCGAGGGCGAGGTAGGTGAACGGACCCGAGACCACGCGGCGGGCCCGCTGGAGCTCGGGATGGTTCTGTCCCCGGTTCGCGCTGGTCGTGCCGTCGAAGGACGGATCGGCGTCGTTGGCATCGACGCCGTTCGCGCCGAGGTCGATCGCGAGGCCTTCGTTGTTGGCGTAGGTGTTGCCGGAGAGGTTGTTCCAGCTGCCTTGCGCGAGGTAGATCCCGTCCGATCCGTTGCCGCCGAAGTAGTTCTCGGGGCCTATGCGGTTGCGGCTCGCCTCGCCGCTGATGAGCATGCCGTGCACGTTCGAGGAGATCACGGTGTTGTCGCGCACGGTGTTGTACTGAGCCGCTGCCGCGTTCAGCACGATGCCGAGCCCGTTGCGTGCGATGAAGTTGTCCTCGACGAGATTCGACGACGACGCGATGCTGACGCCGATGCTGTTGGGCAGCTGCGCGAAGATCGAATCGCCGATCGCGTTGCCGATCACCTGGTTGCGTCCGAAGCCCGCGAGCACGATGCCGGTCGTGGCGTTGCCGACGAGGTTGTGCTGGTCCATGTCCGGTCCACCGATCTGTGCGTCGAACGCGCCGTCGTCGACGCGGATCGCGGTGCCGACGTCGGCGAGCGTCGTGCCGTGCGTGACGCCGCCGAACTGCAGGCCGGCGAGCAGATGCCCGTCGCCCGATCTCAGGTGCACCGCGTTGCCCGTGAAGCCCGAGAACGCGATCTGGCTGAGCTTGAGGTTGTCGCCGGCCTCGGCCGAGTCGAAGACGATACCGCTGCCGACGCCGCTTCCCGCGCGCAGGACGATGCACGGCGCGCCGTTGTAGCCGATGGTGATCGCGTTGGCGACCGTGCCCGGCTGGGTCTCGCCGACGATGTCGGTGTCGTCGGTCAGCGTGAGCGTCTGCGCGAGCGTGATGACGCGTGGACAGGCTCCGGATATCGCGAAGCGGATCGTCTGCCGTCCGTTCACGCCGTTCGCGCTCGCGACGGCCTGGGCGAGCGAGCCCGCGCCGCTCGACTGCGTGTTCGTCACGTCGAGATAGGCCGAGTTGTCGACCGCGGTCTCGTAGGCTCCGATGTCCGGGCTCACCCCGACCTGGCGCGGCTGGCCGGCGAGATCCCTGCTCGGCAGTCCCCCCGGCACGAAGCGCGTGCCGGCATTCACGAGGGGCGATCCGTTCGCAGGCACGTGACTGGCCTGCAGCTGCGCCGGCGCACTGATGTTGTCGAGGTCGGTGATCAGGCTGCCGCCACTGAACGACAAGCTGTCGTAGCGGTTGTGCGAGACCGAGAGGTCGGCGTTGGTCACCACGACCTCGGCGCCGTCGTTGTCGAAGGCGTTGCCGGCGAGCTGGACGATCGCGAAAGGAGGTTCGTGGCTCTGGTCCCACGGCATGTAGACCACGCGCAGGCCGCCGTCGCGAAAAGTGCTGTTGGCGACCTCGAAGCGGCTCGTGCGTGAATCCTCGGTCCGGTATGCACCGAAGCGCACGACGCCATCGGAGGGCGTTCCGTTGCGCGCCGTGAACAGTGAATTGGCGATCATCACATCGTAGTTGTTCCCTCCCAGACCGACGCTGGTGCCGAGGAAGCGCACATGGTCGAAGCGGATCGTGCCGGGTTCATCGTCGTAGCTGGCCCAGTTGCTCACCGACCAGTCGATGCCGTTGCTGGTCACGTAGTCGACCGTCAGTTCGTTGTCGATGAGCTCGATGTCGATCCTGCGCTGGCCACCACTCGCGTTGAGCGTCGTGGCGCCCTGGGACGTGTTGCGCGACGTGCATCCGGCGTTGTAGCCGCCGCGCAGCATGAGCTTGCCGTAGTTGGCACCGGGATCGCCCTCTGCGCGGTAACCGAGGTCGATGTCGCTGCCGATCGTGTACGTCCCGGCGCGCAGCTTCAGCGTGATCGCGCCCGTGCTCGCCCCGTCGATGCCTGCGATCGCCTCGTACAGGGCCGCCGTGCTCTCGATGCAGATCTCGGTCTGCGCGTGCAGCGTCGGCGCCAGCAAGGCGAGCATCACGGCCAAGGCGCGTGTGCACGCGCGTCGACACGACACGTTCCGATTCACCATGGAGACTGCTCCGATCGTTCCGATCCCCTGTCCACGCATCACGGGGATGGCAGGGGCCAGCGACGGTCAGGCCCGACGGATCACGCCGGCATGATCACGGAAGGTCGACGGCCACGACGGTGCGAGCGCTCGTGCGGACGATGACGAAGGCACGCGCATTCAGCGCGACGCGATCACGACCCAGGCGACCACGACGATGCCGATGACGGTGAGCGATGCGGTCACGCCCCACCAGATGCGTGCACGCCGACGAAGCCGCCGCACGAGCTCGGCGTGGACGACGCGTGCCGCCTCGATCATCGGCGCGGCACGCTTCTCGGCGGCGGCACGACGTGCCGCGGGATCGTGCTTCGACGGCTCCTCCTCGTAGCACGCGAACACCGCGGCATGCAGTTCGGCGTAGCGCGCGCCGAGCGCGCGCGTCGACAGGCGCGACAGATGGTCCGCCGAGACGTCGAGATCGGGTTTCGCGGCTGCGTTCCTGCGCACGGATCCTGCCTGTCGCGGGACACACCCGCACGATGTCGCGACATGGTCCCACATCCGCGCAGGATCATGGCCCCGCGCATCGCGGCTCGACGTGGAGGTTCGTGCATTCCTCGAGACGGACCCGCCATGACGATCACGCCGAACCCGATCACCGCCGTCGATGCAGCGCCACCGTGGCGTCGGCGCATGACGCATCAGGTCGGCGCGGGCCTCGCCGTCGCGTGCCTGATCGCGACGGGAGGCGCACGCGCCGCGGACGGCGATCCGGATCCCGCCTTCTCCGCCGACGGCATCACCACCGTCACGTTCTCGGGTGGCAGCATCGAGGATGTGCGCGTGGCCGCCGACGACCGGGGCAATACCTTCGTCGGTGGCACGATCCGTCGTTCCGAAGACAACTTCGATTACGCGATCGCCAAGCTCAGGCCCGACGGCTCGCCCGATCCGGGCTTCGGCTTCCAGGGCCTGCGCACGGTCGGCGTCGACGCGGTGCCGCTCGGGCACGACAAGCTCTACGGCATCGTCCCGCAGTCGGACGGCAAGGTGCTGCTGCTCGGCTTCGCCGAAGTCGCCGACGAGGTCATCGCGTCCTCGCCGCCCGCGATCGTGCGGCTGACCGCCGCGGGCAACGTGGATCCGACGTTCGGTGAGGAAGGCCGCATCGTCGTCGGCGGCAGTCCGTGGCCGAACGGAAGGCTCTACCTGTCCGCAGTGGTCGCGCAGCGCGACGGCAAGCTGCTGTTCGGCGGCTACTGCCTGAACTGTCCGAATACCTACCGCGTGTTCGTGCTGCGCATGACCGCCGCGGGCACGATCGACACGACGTTCGGCACCGGCGGCTGGACCTCGATACCGGTCGCCGGCCAGCCACGTATCGAAGCCATGCAGGTGGACCGCCTCGGCCGCATCGTGCTCGCCGGCGTGGATCTGAACGGTACGCCACGCCCCGTCATCGTACGCATCCTGCCGTCAGGCAACGCCGACACATCGTTCGGCACGGGAGGTGCCGTGACCCTCTCCGACCTGGCGAGCGCCAACGAGGGAGGCTGGGCGGCGCGTGCCGTCGCTCCCGGTGCCGACGGCTCCGTCGTGCTCGCTGTCGGCAACTGGGACGCGGGATCGCCGAACCGTGCCGCACTCGTGCGCCTCGGCGCGAACGGTGCGCGCGACATGACGTACGCCGGCTCGGGGCTGCGCGACCTCACGCGCGAGGAGGGCACGCGTCTTCTCGCCCTGGAGCGTCGCAGCGACGGGCGTGTCGTCGCGGCCGGCTGGATCGATCCGAACGGCGCAGACGGGCAGGACTTCTTCCTCGCGCGCGTGATGCGCGACGGCGCACTCGACACCTCGTTCGACGGCAACGGCGTCGTGCGCGTGCAGGTCACGTCGACGGGCCAGGACGGCGCCGAGGCGATGATGCTGGTCGCCGGCAAGCCCGTCGCCGCCGGCTACGCCTACTCGACAAGCCGCAACATCGGCGTCGTGCGCATGCAGTCGGACCTCGTGTTCGCCGACGGGCTCGAGTGAAGGCGGTCCGCGTTGCCGGCCATGGTCGCGTACACCCTCGTCAGCGCCCCGGCGGCGGCGCGATGCGGTACGCCGGCGGCGTCGCACCCATGAGGTGCTGGACGAAGTAGTCCCACAGGCGCCGCGTGAAGTAGGCGTCGTTGCGGAACAGCTCGTGGTCCTGGTTGGCGAGGTAGAGCAGGTCGACGTCCTTGTTGGCCTTCGTGAACGCCGACACGAGATGCAGCGTCGGCGCCGGCATCGCGTTCTCGTCGAGGTCGCCGTAGACGAGCATGAGCTTGCCGGCGAGGCGGTCGACGAGCGCGATGTTGCCGAGCGGGCGGAACAGGTCCGGCACCGCATCGGGCGTCGGGCGGATCGCGCTGCCGTCCGCGTACACGGGCCGTCCTCCGACGAGGCGATCCATGCCGTGGATCGCGCCGCCGTACATGCCTTCGAAGCTGTGGCTGCCGGCCGACGACACGCCGACCTTGAAGAACCCGGGATGGCGCAGCAGCGCGCGCGTCGAGCTGTAGCCGCCGAACGAATGCCCGTAGATGCCGACACGCTCGAGGTCGAGCTGCGGATACCTCGCCGCGAGCTCGCGGATCGCGGCGACGTGGTCCTCGAGCTGCACGTCGGATGCAGTCAGGAAGCTCGCATCGTGGAACGCCTTCGAGCGTCCCGGCGTGCCTCGTCCGTCGATCACGACGACCGCGAAGCCGAGTTCGGCGAGGCTCGATTTCGAGACCGGGTTCATCGCCGCAGTCGCGTCGACGAAGCCGATCGGCGCGTTGATGATATGCGGTCCGCCGTACATGCCGTCGACGATCGGAATGCGCCGTCCGGACATGTCCCCGGGCGGCAGGTACAGCGTTGCCCAGACATCGGTCGTGCCGTCCGCGGCCTTGACGCGCTCGCGCGTCGGCGCCTTCCAGCCGGCGGCGAGCACGGCGCCCGCATCGGCGCGTTCGAGCGGCATCACGATGCGGCCGTCGCGCGTCGAACGCAGCACCGTCACGGGCGGCTCGTCGACGGTCGAGAAACTGTCGACGACGAGGTCCATCGCCGGCGACAGCAGCGTCGAGGCGCGCCAGCCGCCGAACATGCCGGCGCCGCCGTCGATCGCGTGATCGGCTGCTTCGGGCGTCAGCAGCACGGGCTCGCCGCCGTCCAGCGGCACGCGGTAGAGGCGTCGCTGGTACGGATCGCCCGGCTCCTTGCCGCCCGCGGTGAAGAACACCTCGCGCCGCGCCTCGTCGACGCCGACGAGATCGCGCACGAGCCAATCGCCCGATGTAACGGAATGCAGCGTGCGCCCGTCGGCGAGATCGACGAGATGCAGGTGACCCCAGCCGCCATGGTCCGTCCACCAGATCGCCTGTGCGCTCTTCTGAAGGATGCGCACGGCCGGCCGGTTGTAGGTGAAGTCGTTGAGCTGCACGCGCGTGTCCGAGGATTCCTCGCGCACGGTGCGCAGCGTGCCGTCGCGCACGTCGATCTCGACGAGGCGCAGGCGCGCAGGGCGGTCGTAGCGCACGATCGCGGCGTACGCCTTGTGTGCATCGGCCGACCAGCCGAGAAGTCCGGCTTCGGTCAGCGTGCTCCAGCCTTCGGGCACGGCGATCGTGCGCGTCGTCGCGCTCGCGACGTCGATGACGTACCAGCTGTCGCGCACCTGCTCCGCATCGCCGAGCAGGCCGAGCCGCACCGTGTGCACGATCGGCCGGAACGAACCTTCGGGCGCGGTCGCGAGGTAGGGATACGCCTCGACCTTGCGTTCGTCGTAGCGCACGCCGAACACGCGCGCGCCGTCGGGCGACCAGTGCGCCGCGATCGGCGGCACGACCATGCGCCCCGCCCGCCACGGGATGCCGCGCAGCGAGAAATCGGGCAGCACGCCGTAGCCGTACGAGGGCTCGCCGTCGCGCGTCAGCGCGCGTTCGCCATCGACGCCGGCTTCGCGCAGCCACAGGTTGTCGTCGCGCACGACGATCGCGCGCGTGCCATCGGGTGACGCGAGCGCCTTCGGGTCGCGTGCGAGCGCGACGACGACGCGGCAGGCATAGGTCGGCAGACGGCAATCGCGCGCGCGACCATCGGCGCCGCGCACGCGGATGCGCAGCACGCCATCGGCGTCGCTCGCGACCGATTCGACATCGATCGCCACCTTTCCACGTGCGTCGCCGAGCGCGCGCGCGAGGCGCTTCGCGTCGAACAGTGCGCCACGCGAAGCCTTCGCCGGATCGACCAGCACGTACGACGCGCCGTCCTTCTCCTGCCGCCGGTACCAGAAGCGCCCGTCGGCGAGCCACTGCGGCCATACCGTCGCGTTGAGCACCTTGCCGCGCAGGTTGTAGTCGAGCACGCGTTCGGCACGGGCGTAGGCTTCGACATCGGGTGGGGCCGCGTGGGCCAGGGTACTCGCTCCCATGGCGGCGACAAGCAGCATCCGCATGGAACGTGGCGCGCTGGCAAGCGCGTGATGCAAACCGTGATCGAATCGCAAGGTCGTTCCCCGTGCGGATGCGCGCGGCGACGACGTGGCACACGCGGCATGGATGAAGCGGCGGCGCATCGCGCGGCCGACGTGCTTCGAGCTTCGCAGCAACCGTGAGGGCCACGCAACCCGACCACGTGCGCCAAGGCGCCTCATCGGCGTCCGACGTTCTGGCGATCGACGCTTCCCGGGTGGCGCCACCCGGCGAGATCGGCTCCACGACATGCCGGCAGAAGCGCTCGCGAGCTACGCCGCGCGACGATCACGCCGCGTGCACGCCGGTGGCGTCAGAGATGAATCTTCGCGTAGGGAATGCGCTCGATGCGCCCGACCTTCTCGACGGCAGCCAGCACGTCGGGACGTTGCACGATCGCGCGCCAGCGCTCGGCCTCGATGCGGCGTCGTGGGGTTCTCGACACGTCGTCGTAATCCTGCATCTCGACGAGCATGTCGGCACGATGCCGCTCGTCGCGCAGGCGCTCGATGACGACCTTCGCTGCCTCGTCTTCACGCCCCGTCTGCAGCAGCGCCGCCCTGTAGGTGTCGGGGGCATCGTCGCGATGGGTCGCGAGGTAGTCGAAATGGACCTTGGCTCGTGCGTCGTCGCTTCGATCCAGCGCGCCGAGCAGGGCGATGTAGTTCAACTGCATGCGTCCGTACTCGCTCATCGCTCCGACGAGTTCCACCGCGTCGCGTGCGTCGTCCGCACGGCCCAGGTCGGCATAGAGCCTCGCGAGATTGAGCGTCTGGCTCACGTTGATGTTGCCGCTCTCCGGCAGCCGGCTCGCCTTGCGGAGCTGGGCCATCGCATCCTCCCAGCGCTCCATGCGACCCAGCGCCTGGGATCTCGCATCGAGGATCCAGTTGAACTTGGAATCGGCGTCGGTGTAGACCTGCATGCCTTCGGCAGCGACCTTCGCGATGATGTCGTCGGCGAGCGCGATCGCGTCCTCGTGCTTGCGCGAGCGCAGCAGGCAGCGCATGACGTCGAGCCGCGGCCACAGGGCATCGGCATGCCGCCTGGCGGCGGATCGCGACGCCTTGCACTGGCGATCCAGCGACCTGCCGACGTCGAAGGCGTCCTTGCGGGCGGCCACGACCCTGTCGAAGCGGCGATCCACGCGCAGGCGCACGATGGCGTCGATGTCGAGAATGCGTGCGGCGGCGTCGACCGCCCTCGGCATGTCGTCGCGCTCCAGCAGGAACTGCACGTACTCCAGCCACATGTGGCTCGCGTCCTCGCGCTCGTTCTGCCAGTTGGCATCGAACAGCGAGGCGAGCAGGCGGAAGCGTACGGCTTCGTCGGCGCGCGAGCGTTCCAGGTTCCAGTGGATCCGGGCGATCGAACGACCCGGAATGTTGTCGAGCGAGGCCGGTGCACGCTCGCCCATCACGGCGATGCACAGCGCCGCATCGACATCGTCATCCAGCATGTACGCGGCGTTCAGGCGCGAGTGCCAGACGAAACCGTCGGCGTTCTCGAAAGCGCTCGCACGCACGAACAACGCGTGCGCCTTGCGATACTCGTCGAGCTGCATGGCGGCGAAGCCTGCACGTGACAGCGCGGCGTAGCGCGCATCGTCGGTCAAGGCGTCGAACACCGGTGACGCCAGCACCGCATCGAAGGCTCTCGAAGCGGTCTTGAAGTCCTTGTCGGCGTAGGCGCTGTTCCCGGCCTGGAACCGTTCGCCGATCGAATCGAGCGCATCGGGGTCGATGGGTGCCGGCAGCGGAGGTTGCGCGTCGACGCTTACCCAGGACAGAAGAAGCAGCATCGCTGCCAGGACATGACGCATCACACGGCTCCCCTTGCACGGCATCGACGCTCCTGGAGCGATCATGCCAGCCGCCACGTCACCTGGACACCCAGAAAAAAGCCCCGCATCGCTGCGGGGCTTCTCGTGTCGCGTGGAGCCGGTGGGGCTGGATCAGAAATCCATGCCGCCCATGCCACCCATGCCGCCGCCGGCCGGGCCGTGGCTGTGGGCTTCTTCCTTCTTCGGCGCTTCGGCGACCATGGCTTCCGTCGTGATGACGAGGCCGGCGATCGACGCGGCGTTCTGCAGCGCGGTGCGCGTGACCTTGGTCGGGTCCAGGATGCCGAGCTCGACCATGTCGCCGTACTCGCCCGTCGCGGCGTTGTAGCCGAAGTTGCCCTTGCCGTCGGCGACCTTGTTGAGGATCACGGACGCTTCTTCACCGGCGTTCGTGACGATCTCGCGCAGCGGCGCTTCCATCGAGCGCTTGGCGATCTGGATGCCGTGGTTCTGGTCTTCGTTGTCGCCCTTGAGTTTGCCGATGTTCGACAGCGCGCGGATCAGCGCGACGCCGCCGCCCGGGACCACGCCTTCCTCGACCGCCGCACGCGTGGCGTGCAGGGCGTCTTCGACGCGCGCCTTCTTTTCCTTCATCTCGACTTCCGTCGCCGCGCCGACCTTGATGACGGCCACGCCGCCGGCCAGCTTGGCCACGCGCTCCTGCAGCTTCTCGCGGTCGTAGTCCGAGGAGGTCTCCTCGATCTGCGCCTTGATCTGCTTGATGCGCGACTGGATGTTGGCGGCCTCGCCGGCGCCGTCGATGATCGTCGTGTTCTCCTTGGAGATGACGACCTTCTTCGCGCGGCCGAGGTCCTTCAGCGTCGCCTTCTCGAGCTGCAGGCCGACTTCCTCGGAGATGACCTGGCCACCCGTCAGGATCGCCATGTCCTCGAGCATCGCCTTGCGGCGGTCACCGAAGCCCGGCGCCTTGACGGCGGCGACCTTGACGATGCCGCGGATCGTGTTGACGACGAGCGTGGCGAGAGCCTCGCCCTCGACTTCCTCGGCGACGATCAGCAGCGGCTTGCCCGCCTTGGCGACGCCCTCGAGCACCGGCAGCAGCTCGCGCACGTTCGAGATCTTCTTGTCGTACAGGAGGATGTACGGGTCTTCCAGCTCGACCTGCTGGCTCTGCTGGTTGTTGATGAAGTACGGCGACAGGTAGCCGCGGTCGAACTGCATGCCCTCGACGACGTCGAGCTCGTTGTCCAGGCCCGAGCCTTCCTCGACCGTGATGACGCCTTCCTTGCCGACCTTGTCCATCGCCTCGGCGATGAGCTTGCCGATCAGCTCGTCGCCGTTCGCCGAGATCGTGCCGACCTGCGCGATCGACTTCGAATCGGCCGACGGCTTGGAGAGCTTCTTGAGCTCCTCGACGGCCGCGATGACGGCCTTGTCGATGCCGCGCTTGAGGTCCATCGGGTTCATGCCCGCGGCGACGGCCTTGAGGCCTTCGCGGATCAGCGCCTGCGCGAGAACGGTCGCGGTCGTGGTGCCGTCACCGGCGACGTCGGAGGTCTTGGAAGCGACTTCCTTGACCATCTGCGCGCCCATGTTCTCGAACTTGTCGGCCAGCTCGATCTCCTTGGCGACGGACACGCCGTCCTTGGTGATCGTCGGCGCGCCGAAGCTCTTCTCGAGCACGACGTTGCGGCCCTTCGGGCCGAGCGTGGCCTTGACCGCGTTGGCCAGGGTGTTGACGCCGCGCAGGATGCGAGCGCGCGCGTCTTCGGAGAAACGGATGTCTTTGGCTGCCATGTGTGGAGCTCCAGGAAGGTGATGCGGAAAGGGTGTGGATCAGCGGTGCATCACGCCGGCGGGACGACAGACCGGAGCACGCGGCTCGACGGTACGGGCGCGCCGGCGCGCGGCGCGCTTACTCGATGATCGCGACGAGGTCTTCTTCGCGCATGACGAGCAGCTCGTCGCCGTCGACCTTGACCTCGGTGCCCGAGTACTTGCCGAACAGGACCTTGTCGCCGACCTTGACGGCGAGCGGGCGGACCTTGCCGTCCTCGAGGATCTTGCCGGTGCCGACGGCCACGACTTCGCCCTTGATCGGCTTCTCGGCCGCGGCGTCGGGGATGACGATGCCGCCGGCCGACTTGGTCTCGGCCTCGAGGCGCTTGATGATCACGCGGTCGTGCAACGGGCGAAGTGCCATGATGATGCTTCCTTCAACAGGTTGATGGGGAACGGATTCTTCCGAGCTGCTAGCACTCGGGCCATGTGAGTGCCAATTCTAGCCGCGCACGATGACACGCGGAAGAGGCCTCGGGCGTGACCCGACAGGTGGGGGGAGCCGGCGCCCGTTTCAACCACCGGGTCGCTTTTCCGGGTTGCCGGGTAAGGCGGACGGCGGTTAACGTCGGCCCAACAGGGGAAAATCCAGGGACAGGTCCATGCGCCACGGGATCGCGGCAATCGCGTGCTGGCTCATTTTTTCGTTGCTAGGCGTCGCCGCCTCTGCCGCTCCGGAAGACCCAAAGGGTCTGATCGTCACTCTCAGCGTCGGCGCGGACATCCGCCTCGCGTCCATCGCCACCGTAGATCGCGTCGCGCCGTCTCGGACACCGTTTGGAGCCTCGTGGTCGGTGAGCGCCGTGGACCGCGAAGGTGTCGAGAGCTGGCGGCGCGAGTTTCCTGCACCGATCGCGTTTCACACCACTCCCGGCACCGCCGTCGAGATCACGATTGCGGTACCCATTCCCGCCGACGAATCCCGGCTAGTCGTAAGGGATGTCGACGGCGTTGAGAAATGGGCGCTCGATGTCGACGCGGCTTTAATGAGCAGCGCGACAGCACGAGGGCGAGAGCTTCACGATGAAGTCGCTCTTGCGAAAGCCGACACGCTCGCGCTTCACGCCAAAGCAAGGCCTACGCAGCCGGATTCTCCGACTTTGAAACCGCTCGCGCCAACGCCGACCCGGGGAACGATTGCATCTGACCCTAACGACAGACCATACGTCATAACTGGAATGAGCGGAAAAGGAGCACTTGCCCTTCATCGAGTTACCGGAACGAGTTTGAACAACAACGCCGAGATAAGAGTTTTCGACGCGGTCACGGGACTCTTTGTGGTGTCCGTTCAAACCGATTGGCGAAGTGCCAGCTTCAGCTTCCTGCTTCCTACAGGCCGCTACACGTTCGAAGCAGACAGCAATCGACTGAGAGTGCAGAACCTGCTCTTCTACAGAGCACCGTACGTTTCTGCCCCGATTCTGGTGGATCAGGACCTGACAGTTCCCATGCTACTCACCAATGAAGAGTCAGGTACGATAGAGATCGCAGCGATTATGCCATGTTCCATCGTCAATCAAAGTGATCTCTACCGACCACCTTTCATCGATTTTGCCGAGGCCACCATAACCCTCGCCGACGGTACAAGGATAAGCAGGTATGTCGTAGAGACTTTCGGGCAGATGACGCGGTCGGATCCACAGCCTGTAAATGGAGGCTGCGAGGTCACCTACTTTATGAACATGAGCCCCGGAAGTTACGACATATCCCTGGGAATGCCAGGATGGGAAAACGTCGAATGGAAGGCCGTCGAGTTGTCGAACGGTACAATCAAAAGACTGTCGCATCATTTCCGAGAGTGGGATCGAAAATTGGTCTGGAAGGGCCGCTTCGAAGACCGCCTCATTTCATCGAAGCCTTTCTACACCTCCATCAATATCATCGCCCCAAATCTGAAGAATTTCTACTACGGATCATATGACCCTACGGATCGGGGCAACTTCGAAATAGCATACAGACGCGAATGGATGATCGAGCTTGTCTTCAGCCCTGCCAATGGAGGCTTGTACGCCAGACAGCGCTTCCAGTTCGACGGACGAGATCACCCTTCGGTACTGCTGCTCGATCGAATCATCGATGGTAATAGCATCGACGACGGCCTGCTCAGAATCCACGGCAACGGAGATCGTGAGCATCGATACAACATTCTGTTCCTTGCCGAGGGCTACACATCGGAAACGGAACCTTTCGACGACAGGAACCGAAATCGCTTGTGGGACGGTTATTCGTGGATCGACGAAAATGCGGACGGAATCGTCAACGACCACTACGCCCAAATCGGCTATCCAACCTATTCTCCTGCGCTCAACACAGACAACCCGTTCTACGCGAATGAGGCGTTCGACGATATAAACGGTGATGGATACCACAATGCCGGAGAAGCCTCGGAGTTCCACGACAACGCGCGAGACTTCATGTTGTCGTTGCTAGGCTCCGACTTCTGGTATGAGCACGAGGATGCCTTCAACGCTTACGTGTTGTTTGAGCCATCCGCCCAAGCTGGTTTCGATATCACGCTGCCGGATGGCCGCCAGTCGGTGGTGCGGGATACGCGTTATGACGCGAACCTCAGGCTCCCCAGAAGAACGATGGAGCTGAATCGGACGTTGGCGACTCAGCGTGCGCTGACCGCGCTGCCTGATGTGGACCTGGTCGTAGTTCTCGTCAATCAGACGACCAATCCATACGCTCGTGGGAACATGGCGAGAACTCAGCCGGGAGTGATGGTCTGGCCGAGTGGCCTGCACAGGCGCTGGATGAACGACATGGGGCCTTCGCACGAGATGGGGCACTTCGTGGCCGCACTATGCGACGAGTACTCCGAGTATGAGGGCGTACATCCCCTTCACGGCGCTCCGACAACGGAATGTCCGAACGTTGGCTTCAAGCCGGATCCCTCCGAGGTTCCGTGGCGAGGCTGGCTTGCTCCGGATTCGCCGCGCCCCAATCGATCGCTCGACGGTATGCTCGGCGTGTTCGAAGGCGCTCATTATTACAGCGGCGGTGCTTACCGACCGAGCTTCGAATCGACGATGCGCAACCTGCACCCCTTCTTCCACGCGCCGTCACGCGCCGCCCTCGAAGAGGCCCTGCATCTGCGCACCGGCACACGCCACTCCGTCGACGACGGCGAACGCTGCCAGCGCACGCCGATCAACGCCGTGCACGCCCGCCACGGCTGCTGAGGCGCCATCGCGCCGCCGATCGCGAGGCGCAGATGTGCGCCTCAGCCCATCTCGACCGGGTCGACATCGATCGACCAGCGCACGCGGCGCGCACCGGGCAGCGCGCGTACGGCGTCGAGCCACGCGGGCAGGACGCGCTGCATCGCGCTGCGGTTCGGCGCCTCCACGAGAACCTGCATGCGCTGGTAGCCGGCGCGGCGCGGCATCGGTGCCGGCATCGGGCCATGCGCCTGTGCTTCTTCGGCATACGGCGCTGCGGCGGCCACGGCCGCCTCGAGGAAGGCACGCGCCTCGGCCAGCGACGTCGCTTCGGCACGCAGCAGCGCGACCTGCGCGAACGGAGGCAGCGCCGCGGCGCGACGCTCCTCGAGAAGGCCCGCGGCGAGTTTCGCGTAGCCGCCCTCGATCAGGGCGCCGAGCAGCGGGTGCTGCGGATGGTGCGTCTGCAGCAGCACGGCACCGGCTCGGCGCGCGCGGCCGGCGCGGCCGGCCACCTGCACGATGAGCTGACCGAGCCGTTCGGGTGCACGGAAATCGACGCTGTACAGGCCTTCGTCGACGCCGACCACGACGACCAGCGCGAGCTCGGCGAGGTCGTGCCCCTTGGCCAGCATCTGGGTGCCGACGAGGATGCGCGCACCGGGGGCGTGCAGCGTCCCGAACAGCGCGTCGCGGCCGCTGCGGCTGCGCGTGCTGTCGCGATCGATGCGCACGACGGGCACGTCGGGGAAGCGCTCGGACAGGGTTTCCTCGAGGCGCTCGGTGCCCTGCCCCTGCGGCGCGAGCGCCGGACTCGCGCACGCGGGACAGGCCGCGGGCATGCGCTCCTCGGCACCGCAATGGTGGCAGCGCAGGCGTGCCGCGCCGCGATGCACGGTCATCGGGCGGTCGCAGCGCGTGCACGCCGCCGTCCAGCCACAGCCCTGGCAGAACAGTACGGGCGCGTAGCCGCGACGGTTGCGGAACACGAGCACCTGGCCGCCGTCGTCGACGCAGGCACGGATCGCCTGCAGCGTCTCGACCGCAAGACCGTGCTCCATGCGCTTGCGCCGCACATCGAGCACCTTGAGCGACGGCGGCTGGGCGCCGCCCGCTCGCTGCGACAGGCGCAGGCGCGTGTAGCGTCCCGCCTCGACGTTGGCGAGGCTCTCGAGCGACGGCGTCGCCGAACCGAGCACCGCGGGCACGCCGAGCGAACGTGCGCGCACGATGGCGAGATCGCGCGCGTGGTAGCGGAAGCCGTCCTGCTGCTTGTACGAGGCGTCGTGCTCCTCGTCGACGATGACGAGGCCCGCCGCGGGCAGCGGCGTGAACACGGCCGAGCGCGTGCCGAGCACGACCTTCGCCTCGCCGCGCGCCGCCGTGGCCCAGGCCTTGGCGCGCTCGGCGTCACCGAGGCCGGAGTGAAGGATCGCGACGTCGATGCCGAGGCGCTCGCGGAAGCGCTGCATCGTCTGCGGCGTCAGCGCGATCTCGGGCACGAGCACGAGCGCCTGGCGGCCACGTGCGATCGTGGCCGCGATCGCGCCGAGGTAGACCTCGGTCTTGCCGCTGCCGGTGACGCCTTCGAGCAGGAACGGCGCGAACGTGTCCGCCGCGGCCTCGATCGCGGCGACCGCGACGGCCTGCTCGTCGTGCAGGGGCGGGCCGGGCCGCGTCGCCGCACGTACTTCGGCGCGCGGCAGCGTGCAGGCGACCAGCCAGCCGCGGCTGCGCAGCGTACGCGCCGCGCTGCGCCAGCC
>JASCPI010000040.1 GCA_029959555.1 Lysobacteraceae bacterium PS02065
CCTGCGGGGCTAGGTCGCCACCGCCCGTCCAGCCCAGCGCGAGGGGCTGCAGGGGTTGCAGGAGGCCGCGCGGCAGCCGCGAACGTTCGCGGCGCACGCCGCGCGCGACGAGGCCGATGCGGCCGTGATCACGCGTGAGGCATTCGAGCAGCAGCGAGGTCTCGCGATACGGCCTCGCGTGGAGGATGAAGGCCGGCTGCGCGTCGACGCGCATGCGCGCCGCTTATTCGGTGTAACCGAACTGGCGCAGCGAGCTCTCGTCGTCGGACCAGTTCTCGCGCACCTTGACCCACAGCTCGAGGAACACACGGCCGCCGAACAGGTGCGCCATGCGCTTGCGCGCACCCGTGCCGATCGCCTTGAGCTGCTCGCCGCCGGCACCGATCACGATCGCCTTCTGGCCCTCGCGCTCGACCCAGATCGCCGCGGCGATGCGCGCGAGGTCACCCTTCTGCTCGAAGTTCTCGATCTCGACGGTGGTCGCATAAGGGAGTTCGTCCGACAGGCGCAGCATGAGCTGTTCGCGCACGATCTCGGCGGCGAGGAAGCGCTCGCTGCGGTCGGTGAGCTCGTCGGGCTCGAACTGCGGGGGCGCCTCGGGGAGGCGTGCGACGACATCGGCGACCAGCGCATCGAGGCCGTCGCCGTGCGTGGCGCGCAGGAAGTGCACGCCGTCGTAGGGATGGCTTTCGGCGAGCCTGGCCACGAACGGCAGCAGCTCGCCCTTCTCCTTGACGCGATCGGTCTTGTTGATCGCGAGCAGGCGCGGCACCTTCTGGCGCGAGACGACCGACCAGACCTGTTCGTCCTCCTCGGTCCAGCGCGGCGCCGAGATGACGTGCACGATGACGTCGGCCTCGTCGGGCACCTGCCGCGCGACGCGGTTGAGCTGACGGTTCATCGCACGCTTGCCGCCGAGGTGCAGGCCGGGCGTGTCGAGGAATGCAACCTGGGCACCCTCGAACGTCGCGATGCCCAGGATGCGATGACGCGTGGTCTGGGGCTTGGGCGACACGATGCTGAGCGGGGTGCCGACGAGGCGATTGAGCAGCGTCGACTTGCCGACGTTGGGGCGGCCGACGATCGCGACGTGCCCGAAGCGATGGGAGGAAGGGGAATCCGACATGGGAATGTCCGTGGGAGGTGGTCAGCGCGACGCGAGGCGCTCGCGTACGCGCACGAGTGCGGTTTCGGCCGCGGCCTGCTCGGCGGCACGACGGCTCGCGCCGTGGCCGGGCTCGCGTAGGTCGAAGGCCTCGATGACGCAGGCGACATCGAAGGTCTTGGCGTGGTCGTCACCGCTGCTGGCGACGAGTTCGTAGACGGGCAGCGCGTGTCCGCGCGCCTGCAGCAGTTCCTGCAGCATGGTCTTGGGGTCCTTGGCGACCTTGCCTTCGGCGGCGGCGACCCGGGTCTCGAAGAGGCGGCGCACGAGATCCCGGCATGGTGCCCACCCCGCGTCCAGATACACCGCAGCAATGAGGGCCTCGAGCGTGTCCGCGAGGATCGACTCGCGTCGGAAACCACCGGTCTTGAGCTCGCCGGGACCGAGCACGATCGCGTCGCCGATGGCTTCGTCGCGCGCCACAGAAGCGAGCGCGGCGCCGCTCACGAGCGACGCGCGCAGGCGCGTCATCTCGCCTTCGCTGGCCTTCGGATACTGCTCGTAGACGTACTCGGCCACGATGAGGTTGACGAGCGCGTCACCGAGGAACTCGAGTCGCTCGTTGTTGCGACGACCGGCGCTGCGATGGGTCAGTGCCTGCTCGAGCAGCGATGCGTCGCCGAACGCGTGGCCGAGTGCCTGAGGCTTAATACGCGCTACCTCCCGACAGGCTCAACGACTTGTCGAACGTCGCGAGCAGCTCGAGGTTGTAGATGAACGGCACACGGCGCTCGTAGCGGATGCGCAGTGTCGAGGCGTTGCCCTGGCGGATGATCTGGATGGCCTGCGGTGGGATCAACGAATCGTCGACGTACTGTGCATCGAACTTGCGGATGAGCGAACGCCGGATCTCCTCGGCACTCTTGGACGCCGCGCCGGGTTCGGCGCGTACCTGTTCCATGGCCTTCACGACGCCCATGTACTCGACGTACATGGGGACCAGGCGCATCGCCATGTAGGCGAAGAAGCCGACGACCGCCAGCAGGATGAGGAACCCGATGAACGTGATACCGCGAGAACGACGACGCATGCCCTTGATCTCCCCTTCCGGTTAACGGATGACGGTGCCGATGCGACCGAAATCGACGCCGTCGTGCCAGTTCATCCATACCACGAAAGCCTTGCCGACGAGGTTGTCCTGCGGCACGAAACCCCAGTAGCGGCTGTCCTCGCTGTTGTCGCGGTTGTCGCCGAGCACGAAGTAACTCGCCTCCGGGACCGTCCATTCGCCTTCGCGACCCGGCCCGGGCATCGTCATCATACGATGTTCGTGCTCGCCGAGTTTCTCCACCGAGACCTGGGCGGCCGACAGGTCGCGGCCGGCCTCGGCGGGACCATTGTAGGGGCCGACGTAGGTGCGACGGACTTCCTCGCCGTTCACGTAGATCATCTTGTTGCGGTAGACCACGACGTCACCCGGCAGGCCGACGACGCGCTTGATGTAATCCTGCTTCGGGTTGTCCGGGTAGCGGAACACGACGACGTCGCCGCGCTGCGGCAGGCCGGTGTCGACGATGCGCAGGTTGAGCACCGGGAGGCGGATGCCGTAGGAGAACTTGCTGACGAGGATGAAGTCGCCGACGAGCAGGGTCGGAATCATCGACCCGGACGGGATCTTGAACGGCTCGGCGATGAACGAACGGATCACCAGGATCACGAACAGCACGGGAAAGAACGAGCGTGCGTAGTCGGTGACGATGGGCTCGCGCATCGCGTCGCGCACACGCGCTTCACGCTCGGGATCGGACAGCGCCGCGATGCCCGCGATCGAGGCGGCGCGCCGGCGTCGGCCCGGCAGCAGGACGATGCGATCGAACAGCCAGAGCAGGCCCGAAAGCGCCGTCAGGATGACGAGCGCGAGATCGAAATTGAGCAGCATGAAGGGCGGTCTGGACTCAGTGGACGGACGTGCCGATGCGGCTGAAATCGCCGAAGTTCATCCACACGATCATCGCGCGGCCGACGAGGTTGGATTCGGGCACGAAACCCCAGAACCGGCTATCGAGGCTGCTGTCGCGGTTGTCGCCCATCACGAAGAAGCTGTCGGGCGGCACGGTCCAGCTGCCCTCGCCGCGCGACGGCTGGAGCGGCAAAACCATCATGCGGTGGCTCGCTTCGCCGAGGGATTCGTCGCTGACGCGTGCTCCGGACAGGTTCGTGTGTTCTTCCGATGGACCCGTGTAGGGGCCCACGTAGCGCTGCTCGACCACCTGGTCGTTCACGTAGATCACCTTGTCGCGATACGTGATGCGGTCGCCCGGGAGGCCGACGACGCGCTTGATGTAGTTCTGCTGCGGCACGGGCTCGAACGGTTGCCCGCAGGGGTTCGCACTGCGCACGGTCGCGCCGTCGCGCGTGCACGGGAAGCCGGGATAGCGGAACACCATCACGTCGCCACGCTCCGGCGAGCCGATGTCGAAGAAACGCGTGTTGAGCACGGGCACGCGCAAGCCGTAGGCGAACTTGTTGACGAGGATGAAGTCGCCGATCTTGAGCGTCGGGATCATCGAGCCCGACGGGATCTTGAACGGCTCGGCGACGAACGAACGCAGCAGCAGGATCACGAACAGCACCGGGAAGAACGAGCGCGCGTACTCGGCGACGACCGGCTCGCGCAGCGCGTCCTGGATGCGCGCCTTGCGCTCGGCTTCCGACAATGCGCCGATCTGTTCGATCTCGCGCGCGTTGCGCAATCGGCGTGGCGCGAAGGCGAGCCGGTCGATCGCCCAGATCACGCCGGCGAGCGCAGTCAGGCCGACGAGCAACAATGCGAAATCGAAATTCATCCTCGGATCCCCTGGAGTACGTTCGGCCGGTCGTGCGCGTTCACTTGGAGTCGACCTGCAACACGGCGAGGAACGCCTCCTGCGGGATGTCGACGCGGCCGACCTGCTTCATGCGCTTCTTGCCTTCCTTCTGCTTCTCGAGCAGCTTGCGCTTGCGCGACACGTCGCCGCCGTAGCACTTGGCGAGGACGTTCTTGCGCATCGCCTTGACGGTCGAGCGCGCGATGATCTGCGCGCCGATCGCGCCCTGGATCGCGACATCGAACTGCTGGCGCGGGATCAGGTCCTTCATGCGCTCGACGAGCTCGCGACCGCGGCGATCGGCGGCCGAACGGTGCAGGATGAGGCTCAGCGCGTCGACGCGGTCACCGTTGATGAGGATGTCCAGGCGCACGAGCGGGCCCGCCTGGAAACGGTCGAAGTGGTAGTCCATCGACGCGTAGCCACGCGACACCGACTTGAGCTTGTCGAAGAAGTCGAGGACCACTTCGGCGAGCGGCAGCTCGTAGCTGATCTGGACCTGGCTGGCGAGGTAGTTGATCGAGCGCTGCACGCCGCGCTTCTCCTCGCACAACTTGATCACGTTGCCGATGTGATCCGGCGGCGTGAGGATGTTGGCGACGATGATCGGCTCGCGCGTCTCCTCCACGTACTGCGTCGCCGGCAGCTTGGCCGGATTGTCGAGCAGCATGATGCTGCCGTCGGTCTTGAGGATCTCGTAGACGACGGTCGGCGCGGTCGTGATGAGGTCGAGGTCGTACTCGCGCTCGAGCCGCTCCTGGATGATGTCCATGTGGAGCAGGCCGAGGAAGCCGCAGCGGAAGCCGAAGCCCATCGCCTCGGAGCTTTCGGGCTCGAAGTTGAGCGCGGCATCGTTGAGCTTGAGCTTCTCGAGTGCCTCGCGCAGGGCCGGGTAGTCCTCCGAGGCGACCGGGAACAGACCCGAGAACACGCGCGGCTGCACCTGCTGGAAGCCCGGCAGCGGTGCCGGCGCAGGGTCGTTGTTGAGCGTCAGCGTGTCGCCGACCGGCGCACCGTTGACCTCCTTGATCGATGCCGTGACCCAACCCACCTCGCCGCCCGCGAGCTTGTTCTTGACGAGGCGCTTGGGCGTGAACACGCCGACCTGGTCGACTTCGTGCCAGCGTCCCGTCGACATGACGAGGATCTTGTCCTTCGGCTTGATCTCGCCCTGCATGACGCGCACGAGCGAGACGACGCCGAGGTAGTTGTCGAACCACGAGTCGATGATGAGCGCCTGCAGCTTGTCCGTGTCGCGCGGCTTCGGCGGCGGGATGCGCGCGACGATCGCCTCGAGCACCTCGGTGACACCCTGCCCGGTCTTTGCGCTGATCGGCACCGCGTCGGTCGCGTCGATGCCGATGACGGCCTCGATCTCGGCCTTGGAGCGCTCGATGTCGGCGGTCGGCAGGTCGATCTTGTTGAGGATCGGCACCACCTCGAGGCCTTGCTCGACGGCCGTATAGCAGTTGGCGACCGACTGCGCCTCGACGCCCTGCGCGGCATCGACGACGAGCAGTGCACCCTCGCACGCGGCGAGCGAACGGCTGACTTCGTAGGAGAAGTCGACGTGGCCCGGCGTGTCGATGAAGTTGAGCTGGTAGGTCTTGCCGTCACGCGCCGTGTACGGCAGCGAGACGCTCTGTGCCTTGATCGTGATGCCGCGCTCACGCTCGATGGGATTCGAGTCGAGCACCTGGGCCTCCATCTCGCGCTCCTGAAGGCCGCCGCAGATCTGGATGATGCGGTCGGCGAGGGTCGACTTGCCGTGGTCGACGTGGGCGATGATCGAGAAATTGCGGATGTGGTCCATCGTGTGCGCTTGGGGCCGGGCGGCTGCAAAAGTCGCCGATTATCGCAGAATCCGCCGTTCTCCGCTGCACCGCGCCAAACGCCGCGACGCCATGTCCCGGATGCGAAGACGGGGCCGAATGGCCCCGTCTTCGTGCAGCGGACCGCGTGCGGTCCCGTCAGCGCTCGTCCTTCTTCGGCACGCTCAGCGCGATGAAGCTCGTCACATCGTTGCGGCGGACCAGCAGCATCACCGAGTCGTCGGGCTTGAGGTCCTTGACCGCCGTGTTGAACGCCGCCGCCGACTTCACCGACGTGCGACCGACCATGAGGATGATGTCACCCGGCTGGAGCGCCGCGCGACGTGCCGCCTCGCCCGCAATGCGGGCCACGACGACGCCCTCGTCCTTCAGGCCGAGCTGGGTGCGCTGTTCGGCGGTCAGGTCGTCGACGACGATGCCGAGCGGGTTGGTCGCGGCGGGCTGCGCAGCGGCGTTGGCGGTCGGCCTCGAGGCGTCCTGCGGCAGCTCGGCCACGGTCACCGGCAGCGTCAGCTCCTTGCCGTCGCGGTAGACGCGCAGCTCGGCCTTCGTGCCCGGCGTGGTCAGCCCGACGAGCGGCGGCAGATCGGACGAGCTGATGATGTCGACGCCGTTGAAGGCCAGGATCACGTCGCCGACCTTCACGCCGGCCTTCTCGGCCGCACTGGCGGCCTCGATGCTGTTGACGAGCGCACCGCCGCTGCGCGGCAGGCCGAGCGCCTTGGCATTCTCGCGGTCGACGTTCTGGATGCGCACGCCGATCATGCCGCGCGAGACGCGGCCCTTGGTCTTGAGCTGGTCGGCCGTGTTCATCGCCACGGTGATCGGAATCGCGAACGAGACCCCCATGTAGCCGCCGGTGTTGGAGAAGATCTGCGAGTTGATGCCGACAACCTGGCCATCGAGGTTGAACAGCGGGCCGCCCGAGTTGCCGGGATTGATCGGCACATCGGTCTGGATGAACGGAACGTACTGCTGGCTGCTGTCGTAGCCGCGACCGATCGCGCTGACAATGCCGTGCGTGACCGAATGGTCCATGCCGAACGGCGAGCCCACCGCGACGACCCACTGGCCGGGCTTGAGCTTGGACGAGTCGCCGATGCTCACGGTGGGCAGGCCCGAGGCCTCGATCTTGAGCAGCGCGACGTCGGTCTGCGGATCGGTACCGACGACCTTCGCGTCGAGTTCACGTCGGTCCGACAGGCGCACCGTCACCTGGTCGGCGTCGCCGACGACATGGTTGTTGGTGAGGATGTAGCCGTCCTGCGAGATCACGAATCCCGAACCGGCCGAGCGGCGCTCGCCGCCCTGCGGACCGCGGGGAATCGGGCCGAAGAAGCGACGGAAGATCTCGGGAACCTCGGCGTCGTCGGCATCGTCGGGAACCTGCTGCTGGGCTCGCGCGTTGCGCGACGTGGTCGCCTGCACGTTGACGACGGCAGGACCGTTGCGCTCGACGAGCGAGACGAAATCGGGCAGCTCGGCAGCTGCGGCAGGCAGCGCGACGGCCGTGAGCGCAGCCGCCCAGGCCAGGGCCAGGGTGACGCCGGCCCGATGCATCGGTGACTTCATGGAGAATCTCCTGGTTCCAGTGTGGATAGCGCGATCCCGCCGGTGCTCGGCTGGACCTGCGTGAAAGGATGACGCGCGGTTGGATGCAGGCGCCGCCGCAAAGTTCCGGCAGGGCCGCGGACGCGTCGAACGGTTCAGGGGGCGTTTCACCGGTCGCTCACGGCGACGCCGCAGTCTCGCTCCTGCGAGCGACCGCACGGGACATCATCGCGACGGTTTCGGCCGGCACATCGCCGACGACCGTGATCCGCCATGCGCCCTGGACACGCGTATGGATGTTCATCGTGCCCCGTCCCACGAGCTCGCCGTCGTCGTCGGGCCCGTCGCCCTTGGGTTCGACGTAGATCGAGACGTTGGCGAGTCCGTCTGAGTAGACGAGGTGTTCGGTTCCGTCGGGGTCCTTCGGCGAACGCCGGGCCGACACGAACTCGAAACCGGATGGCGGATCGGTGACCGACCACGTGGGCTCGGTGCGCACCAGGAGTTCCTGCGGCGTGGCCGTCGTCACCTGCAGCTCGCGGCGACTCGGCGCGAGGTCGGTCTCGCTGGGGGGCTGGCCGATCTCGAGCGACACGAACATGAATTGCTCGAGGGGACGACGATCCGCGTCGGTGACGACGGAACGCAACAGCAGATGCGACTGCTGATCGAGCCAGAGGCGGTACCCGTAGCGCAGCCGATCGCGAGCGACCACGTCGACGATGTCGGCGACGAAGCCCGCGACACGATCACTGCCGACGTTGCGCACCTCGTAGTGGGTGGCGAGCGAGCGATCGCCGGCGTCGGGAATCAATGGCAGCAACCCGCGATTCGAGAGTCGCGTGTAGACCGTCGCACTGCCGTCGGCCTGCACGCAGGTGACGTTGAAACCATCGCGGATGAGCTCGGTACGAGGTCCGCTCAGGCTGACCAGCCGCTCGCGCTCGCGTGGTCCGCCGGCGTGGAACACACGCAGGGTGTCGGTGCGCCCCGCGTGCTGGTACGTGAAGGAACCCTGGTAGTCGAGGTTCCGGATCGCCTCGCCCATGCGGGACAACAGGACTGCGCCATCCGGGCGTGCGGCATCGTCGGCTGCGGCCTGGCCGGCGAAAAACGCCACCAGTATGCAGGCGGCAACCCTGAGATATCGCATCCGACTCCTTGCGCGCACCGACCGCGAAGGGCGGCGCGACGATCCGTTCAAGGCTTGCATCGAGCTCAACGACGCTGCTGACGCTCCGCCTCGGCAGGCGCAGCGTCGCGCACCGAGATCTGCTGTTGCGCCTGGCCGGGCACGATGAGGAGCACGTAGGGAACCATGCCGGCCTGCCCCGTCGAACCTGCAGCATCGTAATGACGGATCAGATAGGACTGCAGGCGCGGATCGATCGGGGCGGCGCCACCCGAGGAGAAACCGCCGGTCGTCGCCGACGCGGTCTGCGCGTCGAGCGCGGGCGAGAGCAACGGGGGACGGAATTCCGCAGGAAGGCTCGGTGGGGGCGTCGTCGACGCGGCAGGAACCTGCGTCGCGGCGACCGTGCCTTGCTGCCCGGCCGGTGACGGCACGCTGCCTCCGCCGGGTCCCGTCGCGATCAGCGCCGCGACGGCGACGGAAGCCGCGATCGCGCCTCCGGAGCCCCAGCGCAGCAGGGTCGCCGATCGCGACCGGGCGATGGCGGGAACGGCCTCGGCATCGATGGCGGCCATGATCGACGAGGCGAAATCGGCCCGAAGGGGCAGGATTTCCTGGCGACGCAGCGCCTGACGTGCGACGTGGTAGCCGGACCAGCGTGCGAGCAGGCTTCGATCGCCTTCGACGCGGCGCAGCAGGAACATCGTCTCGTCACGCTGCAGCTCGCCGTCCATGAGGGCGGACAACTGCTCCTGGAACTGCTGGCTCATGGTCTAGTCCTCGGATTCCGACAACAACGGTCGCAGCTTTTCATCGATCGCCTCGCGCGCCCTGAAGATGCGCGATCGCACCGTGCCGATGGGGCAGTTCATCGCCTCGGCGATTTCCTCGTAGCTCAGGCCGTCGACCTCGCGCAGCGTGATCGCGGTCCGGAGCTCCTCGGGCAGGTCTTCGACCGTGGAGAAGACCGTTTGTTCAATTTCCTGACGCAGAAGTTCGCGTTCCGGCGTGGCTCGGTCACGCAGCTGGGCCGAGCCGTCGTAGAGCACGGCATCCTCGATCGCGATGTCGCCGATCGGCGGTCGCCGCCCCTTCGAGACGAGGTGGTTCTTCGCGGTATTGATCGCGATCTTGTAGATCCACGTGTAGAACGCGCTGTCGCCACGGAACGCCGCGATCGCGCGATAGGCGCGGATGAACGACTCCTGCGCGACGTCCTGGGCCTCGCTCCAGTCCGAGACATAGCGCGTGATGACACTGACGATCTTGTGCTGGTACTTGCGCACCAGCAGGTCGAACGCCCGCTTGTCTCCCTTCTGGACACGCTCGACCAGTGCCTGGTCCAACTCGCTTTCGCCCATCAGGGCATGTCTCCTTGCTGCCGGCACGTTCGAGGCGCATGTCCCGTAAGACCGCGCCGGCCGGAAAAAGTTTCGTCGATGTTAAGAGCCCGGTCGGGACATCGTCCGGCCGAGGGGATTCAGGCACCCTGCCCCGGAGCGACCACGCCCTGGAACAGGCGCTCGCGTTCGGCCAGGAGGTTCTCGAGGCTCGCACCCGGCAACGGGCGGCAGAACAGGTAGCCCTGCAGCACCTCGCAGCCGAGTGCGCGCAGGAAATCGAGGTGCGCCTCGATTTCCACACCCTCGGCGACGACGGCCCGGTTGAGATTGTGCGCCATTCCGATGGTCGCCTGCACGATGGCCTCGTCGTCGGGGTCGACGCCGATGTTGCGCACGAAGGCCTGGTCGATCTTGATGCGATCGGCCGGGAAGCGCTTGATGTAGTCGAGCGAGGACTGACCAGTGCCGAAATCGTCGATCGAGATCTGGCAACCGAGCTCGCGCAGGGCTTGCAGCGTCTCGAGCAGGTTGGGGATCGATTTGACGCTGATGCTTTCGGTGACCTCGAGATCGAGCAGGTGCGCCGGCAGCCCGGTCTCCTCGAGCACATCGGCGACCAGCTGCACCAGGTTCGGCTGACGCAACTGAAGCGGCGAGAGGTTGACGCTGATGCGCAACGGCAGCTGGAACTGCACCTGCCAGCGACGTGCATCGGCGCAGGCGGCGCGCAGCACCCACTCGCCGATGCCGATGATGAGGCCGGTCTCCTCGGCGAGCGGGATGAAGAATCCGGGGCTGATCATGCCGAGCTCGGGATGCTCCCAGCGGATCAGCGCCTCCATGCCGACGATGTCCTCGCTGACCGCGTCGACCTGCGGCTGGTAATACACGCGCAGCTCGCCGTTGCGTTCGGCCTGGCGCAGCTTGGCCTCGAGCGCGAGCCGCTGCTGGTGCGACTCCTCGGGCACGGCGACGTAGGCCTGGTAGTTGTTGCGGCCCATGCCCTTGGCCGTGTACATCGCGACGTCGGCGTGCTTGAGCAGGCGTTCCGCGGTGGTCGCATCATCGGGGTAGAAGCTCAGGCCGATGCTCGCGGTGATCTGCAGCTCGAGCCCGCCCGGCAGCGTCAGCGGCCCTTCCATGACACGCACGATCTTGTCGGCGATGCGCAGCACGTCCTCGCGCTGGACGATGTGACGCAGGATCATCGTGAACTCGTCGCCCGCGTAGCGCGCGACCGAGTCCGACGCACGCACGCTCGCGCGCAGGCGCCGAGCCACCGCCACGAGCACGTGGTCGCCGACGTTGTGGCCGAGCGAGTCGTTGACGTTCTTGAAGCGGTCGAGGTCGACGAACAGCACCGCGAACATCTCGCCGGTGCGGTGCGCTTCCTGGATCGTCGATTCGAGGCGGTCGTTGAACAGCAGCCGGTTCGGCAGGCCGGTCAGTGAATCCTGCAGGCCACGGACGCGGCCCTGTTCGCGGGCACGACGCAATTCGAGATCGAGCGCGAGGCGCTGCGCGACGATGCGCAGGCCGTCGAGGATGGGCCCCGGCGTCGGCAACGGCTCGCGTCGCGCCATCAGGAGCCCGCCGAGCCCGACACGACGCTCGTCCTGCAGCGGCAGTCCGAGCACGCACTCGAAGCGCCGCTCACGCGTGAAGCCGTCCTCGGGACTGAGACGCCAGGCATCGACGAGCTGGACGACCTCTTCGCCATCGAGCACATGCCGCAGCATCGACTGACGCAGCGGATCGGGACTGTCGTCGCTCGGACTGAAACGATGGTAGACGACGAGCGGCTGCACCTCGCCGGCGAGATCCGCTCGCGAGGACACCAGCGCGACGAAATCGAGCGCGAGCCAGTCGACGAGGCTGCGCACGATCGCATTGAGGCCTTCGTCTCCGCTGCCCGTGCCGACCATGCCCGACAGCACGGCGAGCATCTGCTGGTGGCGCGCGAGTTCGCCGAGCTCGCGGAACGTGTAGAAATGCACGAGCCGGCCGTCCTGTACGGCCAGCTGGACCTGCACGTCGACGGCGTAGGTGCCGCCGTCGGCGCGTGGCTTCTGCGCGCGGTAGGTCACGCTGCCTTCGCGCGCGAGACGCTGGTTCAGCGCGGTGCGCTGCTCGGGGGAGAGCGTGGCGTCGTAGCTGTCGACGCGGGCACCGAGCAGTTGCACGCGGGCGTAACCGCTCCGTTGCACGAAGGCCGCGTTCACGTCGATGAGGCGACCGTTCTTGGGATCCACGAGCGCCAGTTCGTCCACGCTGCCGTCGAAGGCGAACTGGTAACGATCCTCCGCGCCTGTGGTGGTCGCCTGCCGCGGGCTCCCCGGGCGCTTGTCGAGCAAGGCGTGGATGCGCGCGAGCGCCTCGGCAGGATTGACCGGGCTCGTGATCCATTCGACGACACCGGGCGGGAGCTGGTCGCCACGCCAGGCAGGCTCGCCCGGCGAGGATGCGAGGATGCCGATGACGGGGATGCGCTCGGTCGGCGAGAGTTCGCGCAGCTCGGCGCAGAAGGCCACCGCATCCGCCGCCGCACCGATGAACTCGAGCACGACGAGGTCGATCTGCGGGTCCTGTTCGAGGAAGGCGCGTGCCTGGCCGATGTCCTTGGCCGTGTAGATCGCATCGAATTCCTGCGCATCGAGCGCATCGAACAGCGTGCGCCTGTCGTCACGGTCGGTCGCGACGATGAGGACTGCGCCCTTGCCGGCGTCATGCGTCATCAGAACACCCACCGTCCGTCGCGAAGGCGCGGATGCGGCGTGTCGCCCGTCGCCCCGCCGAGACGCTCGACGAGGCCGTCGAGTTCGTCGGGGATCTCGAGCGAGCTCGCCACGAACAGGAGCTTGCGCTCGTTGCCGGTACGGATGCGTGCGATGCGCCGCAGCAGCGAGGTCGCAGGGGGCCTGAGCTGGTCCTCGAAGCCGGTGAACAGGTAAACGCCGAACTGCACGCTCTGCAACACGAAGCGCAGCGCATCCGCGAGGCGCTTCGAGCCCGGCACGTGGACATCGGCTTCACGCAGCGAGGCGATGCCCGTGTCGGGGGTCCACAGGTAGACCGACTGGCCCGTACGCACCGCGATCTGCTGGAACTGGGCCAGCGTGTCGGCGATGTTGCGCGACTCCAGGCCGAGCAGGTTCCCCTCCGCGCGCAGCATCTGCTCGAAGAGTTTCGGCGTGACCAGCAGGTCTTTGGTTTCGCGCGACACGTCGCCCCTCCGGCCCCGCGGCGCGGGAACCGACCAACGATATCCGTACGCGGCCGCATTGACCATCGCGGCAGCTTGCCCGGATCATAGCCTGATCCATCCCTTCAGGAGCCAGCCATGTTCGAAGGACTCCGCTTCAGGCATTGGCGCAGCGATCGCGACGCCGACGGCATCGTCGTGCTGACGCTCGATCGCGAGGGCAGCTCGGTCAACACGTTCGCGCGTGCGGTGCTCGACGAACTCGCCGAGATCACCGAACGACTGTCGTTCGAGACGCCGCGCGGCCTCGTGATCCGTTCGGGCAAGGACGCCGGCTTCATCGCCGGCGCCGACATCCGCGAATTCGAGGGCTTCGGCCGCAACGGCACCGTGCTCGACGCGGTCACGAATGGCCAGAAAGTGCTGCAGTCGATCGCGAAGCTGCGCTGCCCGACCGTGGCGGCGATCCACGGCCACTGCATGGGCGGCGGTACCGAGCTCGCGCTGGCTTGCCGCTACCGTGTCGCGAGCAATGCGCCGTCGACGCGCATCGGCCTGCCCGAGGTCAAGCTCGGCATCTTCCCGGGCTGGGGCGGCAGCGCCCGCCTGCCCTATCTCGTCGGCGCGCCGAAGGCGCTCGAGTTCATGCTGAGTGGCCGCACGGCCTCGGCAGAGAATGCGCGTTCGATGGGCCTGGTCGACGCCGTGACGACGCCGGAGGGTCTCGTCGAGCGTGCCAAGGAGATCATCCGTCATCCACCCGTGCGTCCGCTGGCGCAGCGCGCGACGGCGTGGGCGACCAACCTGTGGCCGGTGCGCCAGGTGCTCGCGCCGATGGTGCGCAAGCAGACGGCCGCGAAGGCACGGCCGGAGCACTATCCGGCTCCGTTCTCGCTGATCGAGACCTGGCGTCGAGGCGGTTCGCTGAGCCAGCGCCTGCGCAACGAAGCGCGCGCCGTGGCCAAGCTCGCGACGACGCCGACCGCGCGCAACCTGATCCGCGTGTTCTTCCTGCAGGAGCGCCTCAAGGGCCTCGGCAGCGGCATCGACCACGGCATCCGCAAGGTCCATGTCGTCGGCGCCGGCGTCATGGGCGGCGACATCGCGGCGTGGTCGGCGCTGCGCGGTTTCGACGTGACCCTGCAGGATCGCGAACTCAAGTACGTGCAACCCGCGCTCGACCGCGCGCGCGAGCTGTTCACGAAGAAGCTCAAGACCCCGCAGCGCGTCGATCCCGCGCTCGCGAGGCTCAAGGCCGATGTCGAGGGTCGCGGCGTTGCCGAGGCCGACCTGCTCATCGAGGCGATCTTCGAGAACGCCGAGGCCAAGGAGGCGCTGTACCGCCAGGCCGAGCCGTCGATGAAGCCCGACGCGCTGCTCGCCTCGAACACCTCGAGCATCCCGCTCGACGAACTGCGCGGTGCGGTGGCGAGTCCGGGCCGTTTCCTCGGCCTGCACTACTTCAATCCGGTCGCGCTGATGCCGCTGGTCGAGATCGTGCGCCACGACGGGCTCGATCCGGGCGTGGAAAAGCGCGCGCTCGCGTTCTGCAAGGCGCTCGACAAGCTGCCCGTGCCGGTGAAGGGCACGCCGGGCTTCCTCGTCAACCGCATCCTCATGCCGTACATGCTCGAGGCCGTGCGCCTCTACGGCGAAGGCGTGCCGGGCCCCGTGCTCGACAAGGCCGCGAAGAAGTTCGGCATGCCGATGGGCCCGATCGAGCTCGCCGACACGGTCGGCCTCGACGTCGCCGCCTCGGTCGGACGCGAGCTCGGCCCGTTCCTCGGCCTCGAGATCCCGTCGGGCATGGAAGCGCTGCTCGCCTCGGGCAAGCGTGGCAAGAAGGACGGCGAAGGCTTTTATCGCTGGGAGAACGGCAAGCCGGTCAAGCCCGAGGTCGATCCGCAGTACACCGCGCCGTCCGACATCGAGGACCGCATGATCCTGCCGATGCTCAACGAATCGGTCGCCTGCCTGCACGACGGCGTCGTCGACGATGCCGAGCTCTGCGATGCGGGCGTGATCTTCGGCACGGGCTTCGCACCGTTCCGCGGCGGCCCGATCCAGCACATCCGCGACACCGGCGCGGACGCGCTCAAGGCACGCCTCGAGCTGCTGCAGAAGCGCTACGGCGACCGCTTCACGCCGCGGCCGGGCTGGGACAGCGCGCTGCTGCGCCCGCAGGGCTGACGACGACGAACGACGCGCGCCGGCTCAGCTGCGGCGCGCGTTCTCGTAGACGCGAAGGTTCGCGACCGCCGCCGCGAGCAGCGGAGCATCGACGTCACCGGCTTGTGCCCGCGCGAGCATGTCGCCGAGCACGTGCTCGACCTCGGTGCGCGAGCCGCGCTCGAGGTCACGCAGCATCGAGGCCTTGAGCGGCGAGGAAGGCGCCGTGAGGATGGCCCTTCCCTCTTCGAGCGCGCCGGCATCCTGGGCGTAGCCGTGGCGGCTCGCGGTCTCGCAGCATTCGTCGTACAGGCGCAGGATCAGCGCCGCGCCACCCGGCACGGCCTCGATCGCGCCGATCGATCCGCGCAGCAGCGTGGTGATGCCGGCCAGCGTCGCGAGGAACGCGAACTTGCGCCACATCGAGGCGAGCACATCGGGACTCTCGGCCACTTCGACCGGAACCGCGAGCAAGGCCTCGCGGATCGTCGCCGGCAACGGATGCGCGGCCGGGTCGCGGCTGCCGAACGTCAGGCGATCGATCGCACCGGTCTGGCGGATCGCCCCTTCGGCGTCGAGCGTCACCGAGATGTGGCAGAGCCCGCCCAGCACGCGCTCCGCGCCGAAGCGCGCATCGAGTGCCTCGAGATGGTGCAGGCCGTTGAGCAGTGGCAGCACGCGCGTCGACGGTCCGACCGCGGGCGCGATCGCCTCGATCGAAGCCTCGAGGTCGTAGGCTTTGCACGACAGCAGCACGAGGTCGAACGCGGCACCGTCGGGCACGCGCACGAGCGTCTTCACGGGCGCGGCGAACGCGCCGCCGCTGCGATGCACGCGCAGGCCGTCGCGTGCGAGCGCCGCCGCACGCGCCTCGCGCACGAGGAACGTGACGTCGAGGCCCGCGTCGAGGAAACGACTGCCGAAGTATCCGCCGGTCGCGCCGGCGCCGAGGACCAGCGTGCGCATCACATCGTATGGGTCGGGCGTTCCTGGCCGAGGATGCCGGCGAGGATGGTCTCGATCTTCGTGCGCGCGGCCTCGCCGTCGCTGGACTCGTTGAACTGCACGCCGATGCCGGCCGTGCGGTTGCCCTGCGCGCCCGGCGGCGTGATCCAGACGACCTTGCCGGCGACCGGCAGGCGGTCCTTCTCGTCCATCAGCGACAACAGGATGAACACCTCGTCGCCCGGGTTGTAGCGCTTGGTCGTCGGCACGAACAGGCCGCCGCCCTTCACGAACGGCATGTAGGCGTTGTAGAGCGCACCCTTGTCCTTGATCGCGAGCGACAGGATGCCCTGGCGCGGCATGCCGCCGCCGGCAGGTGTGGACATGGGTCAGTTTCTCCTTGGCGCCTGCCACGCATGCAGCAGGTCGAGGACGACCAGCTCGCTGCGCACCGGTGTGTTGAGAAGCTCGCGGGCCTTGTTGGCCGCCGCGAACCACGTGGCTAGCTTCGGGATTTCGTCGGATGCGGTCAAGCCGAGCACGCCGCGTTCGCCGCGCGCGAGGCGCAGGCCTTCGTCGCGCGCGAGCACGGCCGCGTGCCAGAGGCGCTCGGCGGGACGGTCGGCGGTCCAGGCTTCGGCGACCGCGAGTGCGCTCGCGCGTGATCCGCGCAGGCTGGCGAGGTCCTTCGCGCAGGCTGCGCGCAAGGCGAGCGTGTCGTCGCCGCAGGCCTCGAGCGCGCGTCCGGGATTGCCGAGCATCGCGTCGAGGGCCTCGTCGGCGCGCGCGGCAGCGATGCCTTGCGCGGCCAGCCAGGCACGTGCCTCGGCGCGCGGCGGCACACCGACCTCGATGCGCTGGCAGCGGCTGCGGATCGTCGCCGGCAGGCGCGACAGGCGATCCGCGACGAGCACGATCACGGTCGACGCGGACGGCTCCTCGAGCGTCTTGAGCAGGCCGTTCGCGGCACTCGCGTTCATCGCGTCGGCCGGATCGATCACGGCGACCTGCAGGCCGCCGAACTGGCTGGCGAGCGCGAGCCGCTGCGACAGCACGCGGATCTGCTCGATGACGATCTCGGTGCGCGGCTTGCCGTCGTCGCGCAGTTCGAACGTGACGTGCGCGCGATCGGGATGCGACCCCGCGGCGAGCAGCAGGCAGGCGCGGCACTGGCCGCAGGCATGGCCGTCGTCTTCGCGACGGTCGCACAGCGCCGCACGCACGAGCGCGTCGACGAGTACACGCTTGCCGAGTCCCGCAGGCCCCGCGACGAGCAGCGCATGCGGCAGGCGCCCGCCTTCGAGCCGCGCGGCCAGCGACGTCCATGCGGGCTGCAGCCACGGCGCGAGCGTCATGCCCTGCCCTCCGCGGCGACGAACGCGTCGATCGCGGCGAGCGCATCGTCGCGCACGCTGGTGACGTCGCGGCTTGCGTCGATGACGCGGAAGCGCGCGGGATCGGCGGCCGCGCGTGCGCGGTACGCGGCCCGCACACGCTCGAAGAACGTGGCCTGCTCGCCTTCGATACGGTCCTGCGCGCCACGCTGCGCGGCGCGCGCGAGGCCTTGCTCGACCGGCAGGTCGAGCAGCAGGGTCAGATCGGGGCGCAGGCCGTCGGCGGCCCAGCGCTCGAGCTCGGCGATGCGCTCGCCGGGCTGGCCACGGCCACCGCCCTGGTAGGCGTGGCTCGCGTCGGTGAAGCGATCCGAGAGCACCCATCGCCCGGCCGCGAGCGCAGGACGGATGCGCTCGCGCACGAGTTGCGCACGCGCTGCGAACATCAGCAGCAGCTCGCTCTCGGCACAGACCGGGCCGAGCGAAGGATCGAGCACGAGCTGGCGCACGGCTTCGCCGAACGCGGTGCCGCCCGGCTCACGCGTCACCTCGAGCGTGATGCCGTGGGATTCGAGGCGCGCGCGCACGCTGTCGAGCACGGTGCTCTTGCCCGCGCCCTCGCCGCCCTCGATCGTGACGAGGCGTCCGCTCATGGCGCACGCAGCTGGCGCAGGTAACGCGCGACGGCGCGGTTGTGTTCGTCGAGCGTCGCGCTGAAGACGTGACGACCGCTGCCGTCACCGACAGCGACGAAGTACAGCGCGTTGCCGTCGGCCGGATTCAACGCCGCCTCGAGCGCGCGCAGGCCCGGCATCGCGATCGGCGTCGGCGGCAGGCCGGCGCGCGTATAGGTGTTGTAAGGCGTGTCGGCGTCGAGGTCGCGACGACGGATGTTGCCGTCGTAGGCCTCGCCGAGCCCGTAGACGACGGTCGGATCGGTCTGCAGGCGCATGCCGATGCGCAGGCGTCGCGCGAACACACCCGAAATCTGCGGGCGCTCGTCGGCGATGCCCGATTCCTTCTCGATGATCGAGGCCATGATGAGCGCCTCGTACGGCGTCTTGACCACGGCGGCAGCGTCACGCGCGGGCCACAGGCGGTCGAGCTCGCGGCGCATGGCCGTGTGCGCACGACGCAGCACGTCGAGATCGCTGTCGCCCTTCACCCAGGAGTACGTCTCGGGCAGGAACCAGCCTTCGGGATGGCCGCCCTCGATCGACAGGCGCGCTACGATCGTGGCGTCGTCGAGTCCCGGCAAGGTCTGGGCGAGGCCGCTGTCGGCGGCGAGCGCGAGGCGCAGCTGGCGGAACGTCCAGCCGTCGACGATCGTGAAGCGGTGCTGCACGACGCGGCCGGCGGCCATCGCCGTGAGCAGGTCGCGCGGCGTCATGCCGGGCGTGAGCGCGTATTCGCCGGCTTGCAGGCGCGAGGCCACGTCCATCTCGTGCGCGAGCACGCGCCAGAAGAACGGCGAACCGCGCGTGACGCCTTCACGGCGCAGCTGGCGCACGATCGCCTTGAAGCGCGTGCCGCGCTCGAAATCGATCGTGCGCGGCGCCTCGACGACGAGCGGTGCGTCGGCGAAACGCTTGAAATCCTGCCACGCGATGCCGGCGAGCACGGCGACGGCCACGGCGGCGAGCGCGACGAGGACGAGCAGCACGCGCAGGATGCCGCCGCGGGATCGGGGAAGAGGCTTGAAGGTCATGCGGTCACGCCGGAAAGACGCCGAAGCGTAGCAGGATCGACCGGATCGGATCGCGTCACGCGTCGAGGTCGAACGCACGCAGCAGACCGCGCGCCTTGGCGCGCGTTTCGGCGAGCTCGGCTTCGGCGACCGAATCGACGACGATGCCGGCACCGGCGCGCAGGCGGACCTCGTCGTCCTCGAGCGTCAGGGTGCGGATCAGGATGTTGAGATCGAGGTCGCCATTGCGGCCGAGGTAGCCGATCGAGCCGGTGTAGGCACCGCGCGGCACGCCTTCGAGCTCGGCGATGATCTCCATGCAGCGCACCTTCGGACATCCCGTGATCGTGCCGCCCGGGAACACCGCCGCGATCACCTCGGCGGGTGTGACGCCGTCGCGCAGGCGGCCGCGCACGTTCGAAACGATGTGGTGGACGTGCGCGTAGCTCTCCACGCCCATGAGTTCGTCGACGACGACGCTGCCCGGCACGCAGACGCGGCCGAGGTCGTTGCGCTCGAGGTCGATCAGCATGACGTGTTCGGCGCGCTCCTTCGGATGGCCGACCAGCTCGCGCACGCGCGCGGCCTCGTCGTCGCCGGGCAGGCGTGCGCGCGTGCCGGCGATCGGACGCGTCTGCACATCATGTCCACGCACCTCGACGAGGCGTTCGGGCGACGAGCTCGCGATGGTCCATCCCGGCTGCTGCACGAGCGCAGCGAACGGAGACGGGTTCGCGCGCCGCAACGCGGCGTACACGGAAGCCGGCGAGGTGGGCCCGCGCAGACCGAGGCACCATTCGCGCGACAGGTTCACCTGGAAAACGTCGCCGGCGCGCAGGTACGCCTGCGTGTGCGCGACGCCGTCGAGGAAACGTTCCGGCGCATCCTCGTCGACGCGTTCGACGAGAGGCTGTGCCGCCATGAATGCGGGCGTCGCCGCGAGATCGGCCTCGACGACGTCGAGCAGGTCTGCGAAGTCGGGCTCGGCGACGAGCAGCGTGCGATCGGCCGCGTGGTCGACGACGATCGCGACCGGACAGCGCAGCGCGAGTGCGCGCGGCACGCGACCACGTTCGGTCGGCAGCTGCAGGCGCGGTTCGACTTCGGCCGCGAGCGCGTAGCCGAGATACAGCAGCCAGCCACCCATAAAGGGCAGCGGCTCGGGCGACGCGTCGGCGACGTGCGCGGTCCGCCAGGCAGCATCGAGCACGTCGAGGAAGCGCGTGCCGAGCACCTCACCGGATGCGTCACGCACCAGCCCGTCGGCACCGAGCGCGAACGAGGCCTGCGGACACGCGAAAAGGATGTCGTGGCGCGCCTGCGCGGTGCCGTGGGCGACGCTCTCGAGCAGGCCCGGATACCGCGACGGCCACGCCGCGGCGAGCGCGAGCAGGTCGCGCCGCCCGGGCAGCACGCGCACGAGCGGCGTCGTGCCGCGCGGGGCCATGTCGTTCGCCGCCGCGATCAGATGCGGCGGAAGACCAGCGTGCCGTTGGTGCCGCCGAAGCCGAAGCCGTTCGACACCGCGACCGAGATCGACTTCTCGCGCGCGACGTTCGGCACATAGTCGAGGTCGCAGCCTTCGCCCGGCTCGTCGAGGTTGATCGTCGGCGGGATGATGCCGTGGTACAGCGCGAGGATCGTGAAGATCGCCTCTACGCCGCCGGCCGCGCCGAGCAGGTGACCGGTCATCGACTTGGTCGAGCTGACCATCGTCTTGTAGGCGTGGTCACCGAGCGCACGCTTGAGCGCGAGCGTCTCGGCAACGTCGCCGAGTGGCGTCGAGGTACCGTGTGCGTTGAGGTACTCGACCTGGTCGGCGTTGATGCCGGCATCCTTCATGGCCGCGGCCATGCAGCGCGCCGGGCCTTCGCCGTTCTCGCTCGGCGCGGTCATGTGGAACGCGTCGCTGCTGCTGCCGCTGCCGGCGAGTTCGCAGTAGATACGCGCGCCGCGCTTCTTCGCGCTCTCGTACTCCTCGAGCACGAGGATGCCGGCGCCGTCACCGAGCACGAAGCCGTCGCGGTCCTTGTCCCACGGACGGCTCGCGCGCAGCGGGTCGTCGTTGCGCGTGGACATCGCCTTCATCGAGCAGAAGCCGCCGACCGCGGTCGGCACCGTCGCGTACTCGGCACCGCCCGCGATCATCGCATCGGCGTCGCCGTACTGGATCAGGCGCATCGCCATGCCGATGCTGTGGTTGGACGTCGCGCACGCCGACACGGCCGAGAAGTTCGGGCCCTTGATGCCGGTCATGATCGAGATGTGGCCCGAGACCATGTTGATGATCGTCGACGGCACGTAGAACGGCGAAATCTTGCGCGGGCCACCTTCGTGCCACGCGACCGTGGTCTTCTCGATGCCGGCGATGCCGCCGATGCCCGAGCCGATCAGCGCACCGGTGCGCTCGGCATTCGCCTCGGTGATCTCGAGACCGGCATCACGCAGCGCCATGAGCGCGGCGGCGACACCGTAATGGATGAAGTTGTCCATCTTCTTGACGTCTTTCGGCGCGATCCATGCCGCGGCGTCGAAGTCGCGGACCTCGCCGGCGATGCGCGTGGGGAACGCGCTGACGTCGAAATTGGTGATCGGGCCGATACCGCTGCGGCCGTTGCGGATGGCATCCCAGGCGGTCTCGAGGTCGTTGCCCACGGGGCTGACGATGCCGAGACCGGTGACGACGACGCGACGCTTGCTCATGCTGGGACTTCCACGTGTGGGGAGCGCCTCGCCGTGCATACGCCGGCGTACCGTTCCCGATCCTCAAAACGAAAGCTGCGCCCTCGGGCGCAGCTTTCTGACTCAATGTGCGGCGCGTCCGACCCGTCGTCGCGGTGCGACGACGGGTGGAGTCGCGGTCGCCGCGCCCGCCAGGTCCATCAGGACTTGACGTGCGACTTCACGTAATCGACCGCCTGCTGGACCGTCGTGATCTTCTCGGCTTCCTCGTCCGGGATCTCGCACTCGAACTCTTCCTCGAGCGCCATCACGAGTTCGACGGTGTCGAGCGAGTCGGCGCCCAGATCATCGACGAACGACGCGTTCGGCGTGACCTCGTCTTCCTTCACGCCCAGTTGTTCGACGACGATCTTCTTGACGCGTTCTTCGATAGTGCTCATGTGTGTGGAATCTCCCGATGGGATTGGTTGTGCGGTCGCCTTTGGCGGACCGCCGCTGGGGCGCAGGCCCCGCGAGGCCGGCGCATTGTAGTGGAACCCGTTCACAGTCGCTACCGACCGGCAGCGCCCGTGTGTGTCACGCCATGTACATGCCGCCGTTGACGTGCAGCGTCTCGCCGGTGACGTACGCCGCCGCCGGCGAGGCGAGGAACGCGACGGCTTCCGCGATGTCCTGCGGACCGCCGAAACGCTGCAGCGCGATCTGCGCGAGCAGCGCGTTGCGTTGTTCTTCGGGAAGCGCACGCGTCATGTCGGTATCGATGAAACCCGGCGCGACGACATTGACCGTCACGCCGCGCGAACCGATCTCGCGCGCGAGCGACTTCGAGAACGCGATGATGCCGGCCTTCGCCGCGGCGTAGTTGGACTGCCCTGCGTTGCCCATCACGCCGATCACCGAGGCGATGCTGATGATGCGTCCCTTGCGCGCCTTCATCATGCCGCGCATGACCGCCTTCGAGGCGCGGTAGACCGAACTCAGGTTGGTGTCGAGGATGGCCTGCCAGTCCTCGTCCTTCATGCGCATGAGCAGCTGGTCGCGCGTGATGCCGGCGTTGTTGACGAGGATCGACACCGCGCCGAATTCCTTGCCGATCGCGTCGACGAGGGCCTCGATCGCGGCGCCGTCTACGACGTCGAGCACGCGACCGTGGCCACCGTGCGCGGCGAGGCGCTCTCCGATCGCGTTCGCGCCGGCTTCGGAGGTCGCGGTGCCGACGACCGTGGCACCGCGTGCGGCGAGCGTGTCGGCGATAGCCGCGCCGATGCCGCGGCTCGCGCCGGTGACGAGGACGATCTCGCCGGTGAGGGATGCGCTCATGGAAACGTGCTCCGGAAAACGATGAAGGGGGGAATCAGATCCAGGCTTCGCGTGCAGCGGCGAGGTCGGACGGCAGTCCGATCGCGCGCGCGTCGAGGCCCTTGTCGATGCGCTTGACGAGGCCGGCGAGCACCTTGCCCGGGCCGCATTCGGCGAGGCGCGTCGCACCTCCCGCCGCGAGCGCCTGCACGCACTGGGTCCAGCGCACCGGCAGGTAGAGCTGGCGCACGAGCGCGTCGCGGATCGCCTCGGTGCCGGCATGCTCCGCGGCGTCGACGTTCTGCACGACCGGGATCGATGGCGACTGCCATGCGTACGCGGTCATCGCCTCGGCGAGGCGATTGGCCGCTTCGCGCATGAGCGGCGTGTGCGACGGCACGCTGACGGCGAGCTTGACGGCCTTGCGCACGCCCTGTTCCGCCAGCGCGGCGATCGCCGCATCGACGGCCTGGGCATGCCCGCCGATCACGATCTGGCCCGGCGAGTTGTAATTCGCCGGCACCACGACGTGCTCGCCCGAGACGGCCGCGCAGACGGCTTCGACGACGGCATCGTCGGCGCCGAGCACGGCGGCCATCGCACCGACGCCTTCGGGAGCCGCAGCCTGCATGGCCTGACCGCGGATGCGCACGAGGTGCGCGGCATCGTGCAGCGAGAGCACCCCCGCCGCGACCAGCGCGGTGTACTCACCGAGACTATGGCCGGCGACGCGCGAGGGCAGCGCCCCACCCTCCTCACCCCACGCGCGCCACACGGCGATGCCCGCGGCGAGCAGCGCGGGCTGGGTGTACTCGGTGCGGTTGAGCAGTTCCTCGGGGCCGCCCTGCGACAGCGCCCAGAGATCGGTGCCGGCGCCGGCCGATGCCTCATCGAACGTCGCGCGCACGAGAGCATGACGGTCGGACAGGTCGGCGAGCATGCCGACCGACTGCGAGCCCTGCCCCGGGAAGACGAAGGCGAGCGTGGGAGAAACGTTCGTGGTCACGAGAGGGTTCCGATGATGTGGCTCGCCCACGACAGCAGGTCGATGTCGCCGTCGTGCAGGTAGTCGATGGCGAGCGCGGCGAGGAGGGCCACGGCGGCAAAGGAGACGAGGCGCAGTGCGGCGAGAGCGGCACGTACGCGTGCGGCACTGCGGCCGAAAGGCGCGAGCACGCGGGCCACCACATGCAGGCGATCGCTGCTGTCGGTCACGATCGCGGCCACGTCAGCACGTGAACGCGAAAGGCCGCGCTTGAGGAGGTCGGACAAGGCTTGCGGCCGTTGCGCGTAGTGGCGCGCGACGCCGTGCGTGAAGAGCAGCCAATCGCGCGCCTGGGCATTGTCGAGCGACATGACTTCGGCAGGATCCTCCTCGAAGTCGAGGAAGCCGATGCCGCCGTGGTCGAGCACGACGAGATTGCGCGCGGTGGGTTGGCCGAGGTACTGGCCGCGTGAGTGGACGTCGGCGATCGCATCGATCGCGGCCAAGGTCAGCAGATCGATCGCGGCGGTGTCGCCGCGGCACTGCGACAGGCGCGCCGAGAACGACGATCCGATGTCGCTGAGCATGAGCAAGGCGGGCCCTTCGCCGATCACGTCCGGCACGCGCACGTCGGCATCGCGAAGCTCGCCGAGGCGACGCATCTCGAGCTGCTTGGCGCGGTCGCCGGCATGGTGCGGCGGCGGTCGCAACGGCGTGACGCCGAGGCGGCGCATGCAGGCATCGAGGAGCGCGAGCGACAGGCGCCGTTCGCCGCCGACGTAGCGCTTCATCCAGACCGGCGTATCGCGCAGGGTCAGTCGCTGGGCCATCGCTGCGTCTCCCTCGAAAGGTCGATCAGTACCGCAGCAATGCCGAAGCCCACGTGAAGCCGCCGCCGAAGGCCTCGAGCAGCACGGTCTGCCCACGCTGAACCCGTCCCGAACGCACGGCTTCGTCCAGCGCGAGCGGCACCGAGCCCGACGAGGTATTGCCGTGGCGGTCGACGGTGACGACGACGCGCTCCATCGGCATCTTCAGGCGCTTGGCGGTGGCTTCGATGATGCGCAGGTTGGCCTGGTGCGGAATCAGCCAGTCGATCTGAGACTCGTCCATGCCGGCGGCTTCGAGCGTCTCGCCGACGATGCGGTCGAGCGTCTTGACGGCGACCTTGAACACCTCGTTGCCGGTCATGAGCACGCGCACGCCGTGGTTGGGTTCGTCGCGGAAGCCCGCCGACACGCCCACCGGGTTGTACAGCAGGTGCTTGTAGCCGCCGTCGGCGTGCAGCTTGGTGGTCAGGATGCCCGGTTCTTCGGAGGCCTCGAGCACCACCGCGCCGGCACCGTCTCCGAACAGCACGCAGGTGCCACGATCGTTCCAGTCGAGCATGCGCGTGAGCGTCTCGGCACCGACCACGAGCGCCTTGCGGGCCTGGCCGCTGCGGATGAACGCATCGGCGACGCCGAGCGCGTAGACGAAGCCCGAACACGCTGCGTTGACGTCGAACGCCGCGCAACCGTTGGCACCGAGGCGGTGCTGCAGGAGGCAGGCCGTCGACGGAAAGATGATGTCCGGCGTGGTCGTTCCGAGCACGATGAGGTCGAGCTCGGACGCCTGCACACCCGCGGCCTCGAGTGCACGCGTCGCCGCGTGGAACGCGAGGTCGCCCGTGGTCTCGCCGTCCGCAGCCATGCGCCGCTCACGGATGCCCGTGCGCGTGCGGATCCATTCGTCGCTGGTCTCGACGAACTTCTCTAGATCCGCGTTGGTGACGACCTTGTCGGGAAGGTAGCTGCCGGTGCCGGCGATGCGTGAGTACAACAGGGTCTCTACTCCCATGGCAGGCCGGCAGCGAGCCGCTCAGGCGGCTCGCCGGTGCTTCACACCGTCGACTCAGTCCGCTTCGGGAACCGAACCCTTCGTTTCGATGACCTTCTTGCCGCGGTAGTAGCCGTCCTTGGTGACGTGGTGGCGCAGGTGCACCTCGCCCGACGTCGGATCGGTCGACAGCTGCTTGGCGGTGAGGGCGTCGTGCGAACGGCGCATGCCGCGGCGGGACGGGGTTTTACGGCTCTTGGCGACTGCCATGACGACTCTCCAGGGTGTAGCGGGTATGGCTTGCGGGGCAAGCGGTGTTGTAAGGATGGAACAGGGTTGGCACGACGCAGGCGCATGGCCGGCGCTTGACACGTTCAGTCCGCGCGCGTGTCCCGGAGGCGTCCGAGCACTGCGAACGGGTTGGCCGGCGCCTCGTCGGCATCGACCGGCGACTCCGCCGTGAGCGGAACCTCGTCGAGTGGCGCGCCGGGACTCAGCGCGACGACGGGCAACGACAGGATCAACTCGTCCTCGATCACATCCTTGAGTCCGAGGTTGCCGTCGACGACGAGCAGCGGCTCGTAGCCTTCGGGCAGCGACGCTTCGCGCGACTCGTCGTCGATGAGGCCGAGGCGCTGATGGATGCGCACCGGCTGCTCGAAGACGTCCAGCGTACGCTGGCACACGAGCGGCAGCGCCGCCTCGACATCGAGCTCGAGGAACGCGATGCCGAAGTCATCCGTTCCGAATCCGATGGCGTAGCGTACGCTGCCTTCCTGCCCAGCCAGGCTCGCGCCGAGTCGGGGCAACTTCGCCAGCGGCAGCGTGCCATCGAACTCGCGGCGCGCCTGCACCATGCGCCAAGCGTCTACGTTGTCGGGCAAGGCGGCTGGCATGGGCGCGCGATGGTAGGTGGACCCCCTGTTCATGTCAACCGCGCGACATCCGCGGAGCCTTGGCAAAACAAGGCCCTGCGTGCGACGGATGCCCGGCGTGGTGCGGCACGACCGCCGAAATTGCCGCGCCCGCGCGCATTCGGCAGACTCCGGCGATGACGACCGTACTCGTGATCCTCGTGGCCGTGCTCGCCCTCGGCACGACGGGCCTGTTCCTGCGCGAACGCTGGTGGAATGCCCGCACGCGCACCCTGCGCGTGATCCTGGACGATGCCGACGCCCTCGAACGCGAACTGCAGGAATGCCGCGCGCGCATGCGCGAGCTGCCGGCCAGGGTCAGCCAGATGCCGAGCTCGCTGGACGTGTCGGCGCGCGCGACGCTGACCGCCGAACCGCAGGTCCAGGCCGCCCTGCACGACCTTCTGCAGCATCGCCTGTGGCTGCGCGACCACGGCGCCACGGCTTCGCTCGACGAGCTGCGCAGCGCCGGCGTCGCCCTGCGCCAGTCGCGCGACACGCTGGCGGCCCAGATGCAGCGCCTGGCCGAGGTCTGCGCCGAACTCGACGAGGCGGGCCGCCCGGCATGACGGCTCCATCGATCGTCCTCGCCTCGACCTCGCGCTACCGCGCCGAGCTGCTCGGACGCCTCGTCGACGTGTTCGACCGCGTCGCGCCTGGCGTCGACGAAAGCGCGCTGCGCGACGAATCGCCACGCGCACTCGCGGCGCGACTGGCTGCTGCCAAGGCCGATGCGGTCGCACGCGACCGGCCCGACAGCCTCGTGATCGGTTCGGACCAGGTCGCCGATCTCGAAGGTCAGGTACTCGGCAAGCCCGGCGACGTCGCCACGGCCTGCGCGCAGCTCGCGGCATGCTCGGGACACACTGTGCGCTTCCTGACCGCCATGCGCCTCGTCGACACCCGCCCGGGCGGCATCACCCTCGATCATCTCGATGAGACGCGCGTCGTCTTCCGCACGCTCGACGCCGCGACCATCGCGCGCTATGTGGAGCGCGAACGACCGCTCGACTGTGCGGGCAGCTTCAAGGTCGAAGGCCTCGGCATCGCGCTGTTCGAGCGCGTCGAGACGCAGGATCCGACCGCCCTCGTCGGCCTGCCGCTCGTCGCGCTCGCCGCGATGCTGCGCTCAGCCGGCCTCGCCCTGCCCTGAGATCACGCAGCGGCCTTCCGCAACGGGCTGCGCGCGCACGACGCCCTCGAGGAACACGATGCGCTTGCGCCCGCCGTGAAGATCGAGGCGGCGGATGTCGCGCAGCGCATCGAAACGCGCGCATACCGTATCGCGCCATGCCGCGCGATCGCGTTCGCGCAGGGCCGTCTCGTCCATCGCGAGAACCACGCTTCGCCCCGCGAGTGCGCGCAAGGCAGCCTCGTCCTGTCGCCAGATCGCGAGCTGGCGTGCCCGGCCGTGCTTGGCATTGAGCGGACTGTCCAGTGTCGGAACGGTACCGGCGTCGAGCGCGAACTCGAGTTCGGCCGCGAGCATGAACGTGTCGGCGACGAGCGGCTTCCCGGCATGCTCCGGCGACGCCATCACCTCCCGCGCAGCGGACGCCGCCTCGCGCCAGCCCGCGAAATGCGACGGGTACGCCTTGCCGGCGGCGAGGTACGCCGTCGAGACCGGATGCGCCGCTGCCGCGAACCAGCCGAGCACGATGATCGTCCCGCATGCTGCGCCCGCGAACGCGGCAGTGACGAAGACTCGAGCACCGCGCCCGCTCCAGGCCTCGCGCACCAGCAGCGGCAACGCCACGATCAACGGCACGTAGCCCGCGAGCGGCCAGTGCACGCGGAAGCGCTCGTGGTCGGCGAACAGGCCCAGCACGAAGTAGCCGGCGATCGGCACGCACGCGCTCCAGGCGATCAGGTCCCACGGCGCACCGAGACGCGCTCGGCGCATCGCCGCAACGAGCACGCCGACGAGCACCATATAGAGGAGTGGCGTCGTCACGAGCGCCTGCTCGAGAGGCTGCAGCAGCGCCTCGGCCTGGAACGCCCACGGATGCCGGTCGACGAACTGGAACCCCGCCGCCGACCAGCCCTGCGTGGCATTGAACACGACCAGCGGCACGATGCCGAGCGCGCCGATCGCGAGCGCGATCCAGAATCCGCGGACACGCCAGCATGCCCGGCCGCGCGACGTCGCCACCACGACGGCGAATCCTGCCGCGACGAGCATCGCGGCCCGGTAATGGCTCAGCCACGCGAGCGCGAGCGCGATGCCGACCAGGCACCATGCGGCCAACGTCTGTGTCGCGAGCGCGCGCTCGAGCGCGACGAGCGCGAGCACGCTCGCGAAGACCAGCGGTACGTCGGGAAGTGCCAGCACGCCGAGCGATCCGAGCAGCGGCAGTGCGAGTGCGCCGAGACCCGCCTGCCACCCTGCGTACGGGCCGCCGAGCCTGCGCGCGAGGATCACGACGAGGGCCACGCTACCTGCGGCGAGGACGAGGAACGGCAGGCGCATCGCGAACACCGAGTGCCCCAGGAGGCTCTCGCCGAGGCGGATGAGCCACGCGGTCATCCCGGGCACGTCGCTGTACGACCACGCGAGCCTTCGACTCTCCTGCCAGTAGAACGCCTCGTCGACGAAAGGTGACAACGACGCCGCGATCCACAGCTTCACGGCCGTGCACGCAACGAACGCGACGATGAATGCACGCCTCCATCGCGGCGCGTCGTCTCGCCATGCCCGCGCAGTGGCGGCTACACTCGAACCGGCGACGCCGCGCGCGGTCTCGTCTCTCCTCGTCCTCATGCGCACGCGTCGATCATGCCCGACACCCCGTCCACGCCAGCTCCCGCCCTCGATACCGAACTGCGCGATGCGCTCGCGCTCGGCATCGCCCAGGTCAACCGCGTCCTGCTCGGCAAGAAGGCCGAGGTGCGGCTCGCATTCGTCTGTCTCATCGCGGGTGGGCACCTGCTCATCGAGGATCTGCCGGGCGTCGGCAAGACCACGCTCGCGCACGCGCTCGCCGCGACGCTGGGACTCGGCTTCCAGCGCGTGCAGTTCACGAGCGACCTGCTGCCGTCGGACATTATCGGTGTCAGCGTCTACGAGCGCGAGCCGGGCACGTTCAAGTTCCATCCCGGCCCGATCTTCACGCAGTTGCTGCTCGCCGACGAGATCAACCGCGCGACGCCGAAGACGCAGAGCGCCCTGCTCGAGGCGATGGCCGAGGGCCAGGTCACCGTCGACGGCCACGCACACGCACTGCCGTCGCCGTTCTTCGTCGTCGCGACGCAGAATCCGCTCGATTTTTCGGGCACCTACCCCCTGCCCGACTCGCAGCTCGACCGCTTCATGCTGCGCATGAGCCTGGGTTACCCGGACCGCGAGGCCGAACGGGCCATGCTCGCGTCGCCGGATCGCGGCCATCTTCTCGAAGGCCTCCGGCCGTGCCTCTCGCCGGCGCAGATCGTCACCCTGCGCGCCGCCGCCCGCGACGTGATCGCGAGTCCCGCGCTGCTCGACTACGTGCAGGACCTGCTCGACGCGAGCCGGCGCAGTGCGCAGATCGAGATCGGACTCTCGCCGCGTGCGGGACTCGCGGTTCTCGCCGCGGCACGGGCACACGCGCTGCTCGGCGGGCGTGGCTTCTGCGTTCCCGAGGACGTGCAAGCCGTCTTTCCGTTCGTGAGCGCACACCGCCTGACCCCGGCGGCGTCCTCGCGAACAGGCCGCGACGCACTCGCCCAGGCGCTGCTCGACGCCACTGCGGTGCGATGACGACCGTCGCGACGCACTCGATCCGGCAACGCGTGCTCGCGTTCGCGGAACGACGCCTGCCCGCGTTGACCCGGTTGCGACGCGCCGAGGCGCTGCCCGTCACGCTGCATCGCCGGCACATCTACGTGCTGCCGACGCGTTTCGGCCTCGCCTTCGGCGTGCTGCTCGCGATCATGCTGCTCGGCGCGCTCAACTACGGCAACAATCCGGCCCTGCTGCTGACCTGCGTCCTCGGCGCCGCGGCCTGGATGAGCCTGTTCGCGGGTTTCAGGACCTTGTCGGGCCTGTCCCTGCTCGACATCGGGGCCCCGCCCTGCCACGCCGGCGACGCGCTGCGCGTGACATGCCGGTTCGCCGTCGACGACCGCGCGCGCCCCTCCCTGCGTCTCGGACGGGGCGATGCCGAAGTCGCCTTCGCCCTGCCCGCGCAGTCCTCCGGCACGGCAACCGTCGAGATGCCGGCCATGACCCGTGGATGGTTCAGGCCCGGCCGACTGAAGATCTGGTCCGACCAGCCGCTGGGCCTGTTCGTGGTCTGGAGCTGGGTGCATCCCGACGTGGCATTGCTGGTCTACCCTGCGATCGAGCAGGACGCGCCGCCCTGGCCACGATTCGGTGGCGAGGACGGTTCACGCATCGCGAGCGGCGGTGACGGTGAACTGGCCGGCCTGCGCGACTACCGGGTCGGCGACCGGCCGAGGCTGATCGCGTGGAAGGCGTCCGCGCGGCAGGACAAGCTTCTCTCGCGCGAGAGTGAACGGCGCAGCGGTGACGTCGTCGCGTTCACGCATGCCGCGCTGGCGCCTCTCGACCACGAGTCGCGCATCCGGCGGCTCACGGCTTGGGTCGTCGCCGCCGACGACGCCGGACTCACTTGGCGTCTCGACCTGCCCGACCAGATCATCGGGCCCAGCCAGGGCTCGGCGCACCGACACGCTTGCCTTCGCGCGCTCGCCTTGTCGACCCATGCGGCTCACTGATCGCCAGTACGAACTCGTCGCGCTCACCGCGTTCGCCGCGGTGGCACCGCACCTGCCGCGCCTGCCGCTGTCGTTCGCCATCGCGATCGTCTTCATCGCGGTGCTGCGCGTCGCGATGCGCAGGCGACACGCCGGGCCGGTTTCCGCATGGATCCGCGTCCCGCTCGTCGCCGTGCTCGTCGGAGCCGTGATCACGCAATACGGCACGCTGTTCGGCCGCGAGCCGGGCAGCGCATTGGCCGCAGGCCTGCTCATGCTCAAGCTGGTCGAGACCGAGCGCGTCCGTGATGCGCGCGCCATCCTGGGTTTCTCGGCGTTCGTGCTCATGAGCGCCCTGCTGTTCACCCAGACGCTGGCCGCGACGCTCGGCCTTTGCGCGGTACTCGCGTTGCTGCTCGCGGCCCTGCATGCGTTGCAGCCCGCGCCGCTGGATCCCGCCCACCCGCTGCGGGCGGGATTGCGAAGCGGTGGACTCCTGCTCGGGCTCGGACTGCCGCTCGCACTGGCCTCGTTCCTGTTCGTACCTCGCCTCGGTGCGCCTCTGTGGGGAGCGCCGGGAGGTGACGGGTTCGGCAGGACGGGAATCGACGACCGCATGTCGCCTGGCGGACTGACCGAGCTGCTCGTGGATGACTCTCCGGCACTGCGTGTTCGCTTCGACACCGCTGCACCCGCCCCCGCCCAGCGCTACTTTCGTGCGATCGTGCTGTGGGACTTCGATGGCACGACCTGGACGCGGGAAAGGCAGTTTCAGGAACCGGCGACCGATTCACTCGAAGCGCTGTCACCTCCCGTCGGCTACGAGATCACGATCGAACCGACCGATCGGCCGTGGGTGTCCGTCCTCGATCTGCCCGTCGAAGCCCCCGAGAACACGCGCCTGTCGAGCGACCGCGTCGTCACCGCGCGGGGTGCCTTGTCGACCCCGCGCCGCATCCGGGCGTCGTCCGTCACGACCTACCGGTTCTCGATCACGTTGCGCGACGAGGAACGCAAGCGTGCATTGAGTCTCCCCGAAGGGTTCAACCCACGTGCCCTCGAGCTCGCAAGACGCCTCCGTGCAGAGGCCACCGGGGACGACGCCGTGATTCGCGCCGCCCTGGCGAATTTCAACGCGAGCTTCCGGTATACGCTCTCGCCGCCGCCTCTCGGCAGGCATTCGGTCGACGATTTCCTTTTCGATACGCAAGCAGGCTATTGCGAGCACTACAGTTCCGCGTTCGTCGTGCTCATGCGTGCCGCAGGTATCCCCGCACGCGTCGTGACGGGCTATCAGGGTGGATGGATGAACGAGGGATCGGGGTACCTTCTCGTACGCCAGTCGGACGCGCACGCATGGTCGGAGGTCTGGCTCGAGGACCGTGGCTGGGTGCGCGTCGATCCGACCGCTGCGGTGAGCCCGGAACGGATCGAACGCGGTGCCACGGCGGCCAATCGCGATTCCGGATGGTTCGGAACCGAGTGGTGGCTCGAAGCACGCAACCACCTCGACGTCGTCAATCGCCTGTGGACGGAAACGATCGTGCAGTTCAACGCGCTGCGGCAGCGCAGCCTGCTGACGCCTTTCGGTGTCCGTGACGCCGACCACGGCGACCTGTTGCGCGTACTGGCCGGCGTGCTCGCCGTATTCCTCGGCGTGGCCACCTGGTGGGTGATGCGCGGATCACGCGACACCCGGGGCGATGCCCTCGATGCGGCCTGGCGACGCCTGCGCCGACGCGCGGCGCGGCGCGGCCACGAGGCACGCGACGGCGAGGGACCGCTCGATTACCTCGCGCGCCTGCAGAACGGCATCGCCGACGAACACGCCCGCGGACGCGTCACCGAGGTCGTTCACGACTACGTCGCATTGCGCTACGCACATGTCGCGCCGCCGCCTGAACGGATCGCGGCATTCGCCCGCCTCGTGCGGGAATTGAGGCTGCCGCGCGCGGTCTCAGCACATCGACGTGCAACGTCCACCGACTGACGCGCGTCCTGTCATCATGGCGTGGAGACGCCCTCGATTCCCGGAGACGATCATGTGGTGTGCAAGGTGGTTGGCGGTTCCAGCGGTGCTCTCGCTCGCGGCATGCGCGACCGTGCCGGCGCCACTGAAGGGTGAGTTCGCGGCCACGACGCCGTCGGCCGTCGTCGGCGCAGGTGGCGGTGATCGCGCGCCGTCCGGCGCGACGACGCGTGGCGAACGCGTGCGTTGGGGTGGCGAGATCATCAAGGTCGAACCGGGTCGCGATGCGACCTGTTTCGAGATCCTCGGGCGCGAACTCGACGGTTCCGCACGCCCGGTCGCACGCGACACCAACGCCGGCCGCTTCATCGCCTGCCGCGGCGGCTTCTACGATCCCGAAGTGTTCGTGAAGGGTCGCAGCATGACCGTGACCGGAACGCTCGCCGGGACACAGCGTGGACGTGTCGGGGAGTTCGATTACACCTATCCGCGCGTCGAGGCCGATGTCGTCTACCTGTGGCCGAAGCGCCCGCTGGTCGTGCAGCAACGGGACCCGTGGCCTTACGACCCGTTCTGGGGGCCGCGCTTCGGTCCGTACTGGGGCGGCGCGGGCTGGTGGGGTCCGCCACCGGTCGTCATCATCAAGCCGAAGCCCGACGCCAAGCACTAGGCGTGGCTCAGCCGGGCGGCCAGCTCAGCTGTCGCCCGGCCAGCACGTGAAGATGGATGTGGTAGACCGACTGCCCGCCGTCGCGATTGCAGTTGATGACGCAGCGGTAACCGTCCTCGGCGAATCCCTGCGCCTTCGCGTAGCGCGTCGCTGCGAGCACCAGCCGGCCGACGAGGTTCGCGTCGTCGTCGCCGAGGTCGTTGAGCGTCGCGATGGGGCGCTTCGGGATGAACAGCACGTGCGTCGGCGCTTGGCCATTGATGTCCCGGAACGCGAGGATGTCGTCGTCCTCGTACACGATCTCGGCCGGGATCTCGCGCCGGATGATCTTGCTGAAAATCGTCTCGCTCATGGAACCTCCTGCATGGACTGGCGCCCGCCGAAGGCGTGGGCGAGCGTGCCGCGATCGATGAATTCGAGTTCGCCGCCGAGCGGCACGCCGTGGGCGAGCCGGCTCGCGCGCACACCGGCGGCGCGCGCGAGCTGGGCGAGCATGTGTGCGGTGGCCTCACCCTCCACGGTCGGATTGGTCGCGACGATGAGTTCCTGCACCTCGCCCTCGGCGAGCCTTTGCGCGAGCAGGTCGAGGCCGAGCTCCTTGGGGCCGAGTCCGTCGAGCGGCGACAGCCGGCCGAGCAGAACGAAGTAGTGCCCGCGGTAGCCTGTCGCCTGTTCGATCGCGAGCTGGTCGACGGGCGTCTCGACCACGCACAGCAGATGCGCATCGCGCATCGTGTTGGCGCACAGGCCGCAGACCTCCTGCTCGCTGAAACCGCGGCAACGCCGGCAGTTGCCGACCTTGTCGACCGCCGCGGCGAGCCGGTCGGCGAGGCGGCGCGCGCCGGGCCGATCGCGCTCGAGCACATGGAACGCCATGCGTTGCGCGGTCTTGGCGCCCACGCCCGGCAGGCAACGCAAGGCGTCGATCAGGTCGGCGAGCAGCGGGGAGCCGGTGGACATGGCGGGTCGTGGCGTGCGGAGTCGGCGACGCGCGTGGCGTCGCCCGGGTGAAGGTCGGAAACGACGGCGATCAGAACGGCAGCTTGAAGCCTTCCGGCAGGTTCATGCCGGCAGTGAGTCCGCCCATGCGCTCCTGGCTGATCGCGGCGATCTTGTTGACGGCATCGTTCGTCGCCGCGGCGACGAGATCCTCGGCCATCTCGGGATCGTCGGCGAACAGCTGGCGGTCGATCGAGACGCGGCGCACTTCGTGGCGACCGCTCATGACGACGCTGACGAGGCCGCCACCGGCCTGGCCGGTCACTTCGAGCCGGGCGAGTTCTTCCTGCGCGCGCTGCATGTTCTCCTGCATGCGCTGCGCCTGCTGCATGAGACCGGCGAGGGGACCTTTCATGTCATTTCTCCAGGGGACGGACCGAGTCGCGCACGATGCGCGCGTCGAAGGTGTCGATCAGCGACTGCACGAGCGGATCGTCGCGCAGACCGTCGTGGGCGGCCTGCTGGCGCGAGGCCTGCTGGCGCGCGTGATGGTCGGCCGGCGTCTGCGCGGCCGTGTCGGCCTTCTCGATGCGGATACGCACGATGCGACCGATCGTCTCGCCGAGCCTTTTCTCGAGCTGGGCGGCGATCGGCGGCGACACGAAATGCTCGTGGCTCGCCTTGATGCCGAGGCGCAGCGTGTCGCCGTCGACGCCGACCAGCACCGCGTGCATCGCGAGCTGGCCGACCGGACCGCCGAGATCGGCACGGCGCACGAGGTCCGGCCAGTCGCCGACATCGAGCGGCATCATGGACGCGGCCGGCGCGGCGATGCGCTGGGCGGGAGCGGCGTGCACCGGCGCAGGAACCGAGGCCGGGGCGACCGGCGCCTGCGGTGCCGCGAACGGCACGACCCGCGACGACTCGTGCGTCGCATCGGGCTTCACCGCGCGTGGAGGCTGTGACGCGGGAGCAGGAGCACCGTGCGACGCGAACGCGGCCGCCGCAGCGGCCGCTCCGGATGACGCCGCCGGAACCGCAGCCCTGGCACCACCGCCCGGACCTGCCGGCGCGAACGCGAGCATGCGCAGCAAGGCCATCTCGAAGCCGACGCGCGCGGTCGGCGCAAGCGCGAGATCGCGCCGGCCCGTGATCGCGACCTGGTAATACAGCTGGATCTCGCGTGGATCGATGCGCGCGGCGAGCGCCTGCGTCGCGTCGTCGCCGGTGCCGGCGACGAGCTGGGCGAGCTGCACGCGATGCAGCAGCCCCGCGAGCTCGTCGAGCACCTGGGCGAAGTCCGGCGCGAACTCGGCGATACGCTCGATCTCGGCGAGCAAGGCGCCCGCATCGTGCGCGACCAGCGCATCGAGCAGCACGCGCACGCGCGCGCGCTCGACCGTGCCGAGCATCGCGTGCACCTCGCCGGCGCGCAGCGCGCCGCCGCCGTGGGCGATCGCCTGGTCGAGCAGCGACAAGCCGTCGCGCAGCGAACCGTCGGCCGCACGCGACAGCACGTCGATCGCCTCGTCCTCGAACACGATGCCCTCGGCACCGAGGATGTGGCGCATCTGGCCGACGATCTGCTCGGGCGTCAGGCGCTTGAGGTTGAACTTGATGCACCGCGAGAGCACGGTCACCGGCAGGCGCTGCGGATCGGTCGTCGCGAGCAGGAACTTGACGTGCGGCGGCGGCTCCTCGAGCGTCTTGAGCAGCGCGTTGAACGCCGCTTTCGACAGCATGTGCACCTCGTCGATCAGGTACACCTTGTACGCGCCGCGTGCGGGGGCGTACTGCGCGTTGTCGATGAGCTCGCGCACGTTGTCGATGCCGGTGTTGCTCGCGGCATCGATCTCGAGCAGGTCGACGAAGCGGCCCGCGTCGATCTCGGTGCAGGCACCGCAGGTGCCGCAGGGATCGGAGGTCGGGCCGCGTTCGCAGTTGAGCGACTTGGCGAAGATGCGCGCGATCGTCGTCTTGCCGACGCCGCGCGTGCCCGTGAACAGGAACGCGTGATGGATGCGGCCGCCGTCGAGGGCGTGCGAGAGCGCGCGGACGACATGTTCCTGGCCGACCAGCTCGGTGAACCGGCGTGGTCGCCACTTGCGCGCGAGAACCTGGTAGGACATCGGGACTTCCGCAGGACGAACGTGGATTGTGCCAACTTCTCGCCGGCCTGACCAAGGCGACGCGCACGCGCTTGTCTGGTCGGTGCCGGCCTAGTATCCTCCGCGGCCCGTTGCGCAGCCGGAAAGGAGACGGCGACAGCGGGAACCGCGCGGCACGCTTCGCGGTGGACGGAGAGGTGTCCGAGTGGTTGAAGGAGCACGCCTGGAAAGTGTGTAAGCGGCTAAACCCCGCTTCGCGGGTTCGAATCCCGCTCTCTCCGCCAGTTTGCGTTGTACCGGAAGACCCGCCTCGCGCGCCTTCCGCAGTGCGCCTCAGGCGCATACGTCTATGGTGGCCCCGTCGGTCCCCTCGCGACGATAGCTTGTGAACTCCGCCAGGTCCGGAAGGAAGCAACGGCAGCAAGTGATTCGGGTGCCGGGGTGTGGCTGGCGGGGTCGCCACCCTCTTCCCCTTCTGCACGTCCCTCAGCGCTGCTCCGCGGACACCGGCGTGTTGTCCGGATGCAGCCAGCCCGAGTCGCCGTCCGCGTAGTGCTCGCGCTTCCAGATCGGCACGCGCAGCTTGACCTCGTCGATGATCCATCGGCACGCCTCGAACGCGGCACCGCGATGGTCCGCGCTCACGCCGACCCACACCGCCATGTCGCCGATCGCGAGGCTGCCCGTGCGGTGCACGCTGCGCGCCGCACGCAAGGCGAAGCGCTGCATGGCCTCGGCGAGGATCGCCTCGCCCTCGGCGTCGGCGAGCGCGGCATAGGCCTGGTAGTCGAGGCGCAGCACGGCACGCCCTTCGTTGTGGTTGCGCACCCAGCCCTCGAAGATCGCGCAGGCGCCCGCGGCGGCGTGGTCCAGCACCGCCTTCTCGGCCGCCGCGTCGATCGCGGTATCGGACAATGCGAAGCGCTTCATCCGCCCGACACCGGCGGCAGGAACACGATCTCGTCGCCGTCGGCGAGCGCATGGCTCCAGCCGACGATCGCGCCGTTGACGGCCACGCGCAGGCGCTCGCGCGCGAGCACGAAACCATGCCGCGCGGCGACTTCGGCGTAGAGCGCCGCCGGATCGACGGCCGCCGACTCGAGCGTCTCCGTGTCGCGCCTGGCCGCATCGGCGAGGCTCGCGAAATACAGCAGACGGTAGGTCATCGCTGGACCTCGCCCGCGACCACGTCGTGCTTGCCGCCGTGCTTGTCGACGAGGCGCACGTCGCGGATCACGATCGCGTGGCTGAGCGCCTTGCACATGTCGTAGACCGTCAGCGCGGCGACGCTCGCGCCGGTCAGCGCCTCCATCTCGACCCCGGTCTTGTGGGTCACGGCGACCTCGCAGCGCACACGCAGCTCGGTCGGCGAGACGAAATCGGCCTCGATGCGGCATTTCTCGATGCCGAGCGGATGGCAGAACGGAATCAGTTCGTGCGTGCGCTTGGCCGCCATCGTGCCCGCGATGATCGCGGTGTCGACGACGGGACCTTTCGCCGAACGCAGCCCGTCCCGGCGCAACGCTTCCGCGACCTCGGCCGGGAATTCGACCGTGGCCTCCGCCACGGCGGTGCGCGCCGTGGCCTGCTTGGCGCCGACGTCGACCATCGCGGGCCGGCCCTCGGCGTCGAGGTGGGTGAACCTGCGCGTCATGCGTCGCTTCCGTTCAAGTCTCGCTTCGCGTCGCACACGACGTATCGCGCGGCATCCGCGGGCTCGGCACTGGTTTCGATGATCGTCATGCGTATGCTTGGAAAGGCTCGGAACGGACCGTCCGCATGCGGGGTCCCGTCCATCGGATCAAGGAGGAACTATGCCACGCACGCCCGGCTTCGTGCTCGCGATAGGGATGATGATCGCCGCAGTGATGCCGCCGCTCGCCGTCCGCGCGCAGGATCCGTCCCCGATCCGCCCCGCCGCCGGCGGCTGGTACCAGCAGGGAAGCAACTTCGGCAATCTCAACTTCGACATCGGTGACGACGGCCTCGTCGCAGGCACATGGTCGACCTACAGGGAAGGCCGTGTGGTCTGGTACTACTTCCAGGCACCTCTGACCCCTCGCAGTGTCCCGGACGCCGAAGCCGACGGCATCGTCGCGATCGTCGAAGCGCCGCTGTACGAGGCCACGACCGGCAGCGCCTGCCCGACCTGCCCCTACGTCCCGCCGCAGTGGGCCTCGGATCGCTCGATGCGCCTCGAGTTCACGTCGACACGCGTCGCGACGTTCATCTCGGGCACCACGCGGATCCCGCTGGTGGCCTGGATGCAGGGCCCTCCACTGATGCCGCAGCGCGACTACGCGGGCGACTGGGTCGCCGCGACACGCGTCACCTCGGAAACAGGATTCGACCACCAGTCCGTCGTGACGGTGCGCCTGCAAGCTCTTGTGAACGGCCTCGGTCGACGCGAGTACGCGATCTCCTGCGTCCGCCCGGCTCAGGCCTGCACGCAGTGGTTGGCCGCAGTCGGGGACACCGTTCCCTGCATCCACTTCTGCGCCGCCGAACTGTATCTGTGGTTCGACGCCGACGAGTCGGGGCGTATGCAACGCGTATACGACATGGGACTCGGATCGGTCGAGCCCTACCCGGCGGCCTACGGCAGCCAGGACCGCATCCTCGTCCGCAGGACCTCCGCGACGTCACTCGCCATGAGCCTGATCCGGCTGCCGGACGGGCTGTTCGGGATCGCCACGCCGGAGGATGCGCCGTGAAGCCTGCCCGCCACCTCCTGTCCGCGATCCTCCTGTCCGCCGCGATCACGAGCGCCCCCTGCCAGGCCGGCGACGCCATCGAACCGGCATGGGCTCCCACGCCCTCGACGGGGGGCTGGTACCAACCCAACTCCGCGTTCGGCAACCTCAATCTCGACATCGCCGACAACGGCATCGCGGCCGGCACGTGGTCGACGTTCGAAGCGGGGCGTCCGGTCTGGTACTACTTCCAGGGCACACTGCAGCCTGCCTCGGCGTTGCAGGTCCGCGACGACGGCGTCATCGCGACGCTCGAGACGCCGCTGCACGCGGTGCTGACCGGCGGCGCCTGCCTCACCTGCGCCTACCTCGCACCGACCTGGACACCGCACGGCACGATGCGCGTGACGTTCACGTCGAGCCGGACGGCCCGCTTTTCGCTGAATGGCGGCACGCCGATCCCGCTCGTCGCCTGGCTGCAGGGCGCGCCGCTGCGCGCGCCACGCGACTACGCGGGCGACTGGCTCGCGATCGCGCGACAGGACGCGGCGAACGGCGGGCACTATGAAACGGTGACCCACCTCCGCCTCGACACCCTCGCGGGACAGGAGGCGTACGACGTCGTCCCTCCCGCGATGCCTTACGTCGATCCGCCACCGCCTGCACCACCGGGAGGCGCGCGCCGGTACCGGGTGAACTGCATCGGCCCACGCGCCGCCTGCCTGACACTGGACAACGTCTTCCTGCGCACGAACATCGTCCCCGCATGGAGCTTCACGATGCTGTGGCTCGACGCTTCCGAACGCGGGTTTACGATCGATGCGGTCGAATCCGCGTCGGGCTACGCGCTGTATCCGCCGGTCGGCCTGCCCCACCACGTCCATGCCGGGCACGACCGCATCCTGATCCGGGCCTTTCGCGTCCCGGACGAAGGCGTCGCCGGCGTGCGCGAGATCCAGCTCGTGCGTTTCCCGGCAGAAGGTTTCGACGGGCGCGCCTGGCAGGCGCTCACGGAAGAATGAATCTTTCCATGCGCGACAAGGATCAGCCGCCGATCTCGTACATCTCGACGTGCCGCCGCGGCATGGCTTCGGCGGCACCACGGATCTCGCTGTAGCGGTCGCCGCGCGCGGACCAGACCGCGCCGACGAGGCCGGCAAGCTCCGCATCGGTCGCGCCGGCACGCAGCGGACCCCGGACATCGTGGCCGCTCGACGCGAACAGGCAGGTATAGAGACGCCCGTCCGCCGACAGGCGCACGCGTGTGCAGTCGCCGCAGAACGGCTCGCTGACCGAGCTGATGAAACCGATCTCGGCGCTGCCGTCGGCGAGCGCCCAGCGTTGCGCGACTTCGCTTCCGTAGTTCGAAGGCAGTGCGTGCAGCGGCCAGCGTGCCGCGATCGCCGTGCGCAGGTCGGCGCTCGGCACGACGCGCTCGTGGCGCCAGGCGTTGCACGTGCCCACGTCCATGTACTCGATGAAGCGCAGGATATGGCCCGTGCCGCGGAATCGCGCGACGAGGTCGGGCACCTCGTGGTCGTTGATGCCGCGCATGACCACGCAGTTGATCTTGAGCGGGCCGAAGCCGGCCGCGCGGGCGGACTCGATCGCGGCGAACACGTCGTCGACCTCGCCGCGGCCTCCGGAGAGCTCGCGGTAGGTCTTCGGGTCGAGCGAATCCACGCTCAGCGTGATGCGGCCGAGGCCGGCCTCGCGCAGCGCCTTCGCGTGCTTCGGCAGAAGCGCGCCGTTGGTCGTCATCGCGATGTCGTCGATGCCCGGCACCGCAGCGAGCCTGCGCACGAGTTCGGGCAGGTCGCGCCGCAGCAGCGGCTCGCCGCCGGTCAGGCGCAGCTTGCGCACGCCGAGTCCCGCGAACACGCCGACGAGGCGTTCCACCTCCTCGAAGCGCAGGCGCTGCGCCTTGCTGAGGAATTCGTGGTCACGCGGGTAATCCTCTTCCGGCATGCAGTACGGGCAGCGGAAGTTGCAGCGGTCGATCACCGAGATGCGCAGGTCCGTCAACGCGCGCGCGCGACGATCGCGCGGAGGCGCGGTGTCGACGCGGATCGGGATGAAGGGACGGCTCACGCAGGGCTTCCTGTGGCGAGGACGACATCGGCATGCGGCCCGGCGAGCGCGAAGCGATCCCAGCGCGACGCGACGCGATGACCACGCCGGGCCAGTGTCTCGGCTTCGGCGACCGAACCATAGTGGTACAGCAGCAGCCGCGACAGCAATTCGGGCGGATACTCCCGCTCGAGGTCGTCGACTCCGCTATGTGAGGGGTTGCCCTCGAGAATGCAATCGTGGGCGACGAGCTCGCCGTGCGCGGCATGGGCCGCGAGCATCTCGGGGATCGGCCGCGTATCGCCGGTCCAGACCATGCTGCCGCGCAACGACAGGCCGAACGAGGTCATCGGCGCATGGTGGCGCGTCGGGAACACGTCGAACCAGACGCGTTCGTGCCAGAAGCCGCGCGAGACGGGCACCAGCTGGAAGCCGTCCCAGAAGTTCGCGCCGCCCTCGGCGAGCAACTCGGGATAGTCGGCGACGCGCGCCTGCAACACCGGAACGAGCGCGGCGTGCGCGTAGAGACGCACGCGTCCACGTCGCGCCGCATCGAAGAACACCGTGTAGAACAGGCGTTCGAGGCCACCGACATGGTCCATGTGCGCATGCGTGAGGTAGATCGCGCCAGGAGGCTCACCGTAGTGGTCGAGGTAGCCGGTCAGTGCCTCGGGACCGCAGTCGATCATGAGCAATGGCGCGCCGTCGCGCTCGACGACCGCGGAGGACGAGCCGAGCTCGACCGCGCTCGCGTTGCCGACACCGAGGATGTGCAGGGCGAAACTCACGGCGCGTCACCACGGGAGGCGCGGTCGGCCAGCACACGGTGGTAGGCCGCGAGCAGCGGATGCCAGAAGCGTGAATCGAAACCGTCGATGCGCCTGGTCGCGCCGATCTTGGCGAGCGAGCGATGCAGGCGCTCGAGATTGGCCTGCTGCCAGGGCATCGCCGGCGGGCGCAGGCGACCGCGGTCGAAATCGAGCAACCAGACCTCCCCCGCGCCGTCGACGACGACGTTGTGCGCGTTGAGGTCGGCGTGCCAGGCACCACGGACGTGGAATCCCGCCAGCGTGCGGCCGACGCGAGCAGCGAGTGCGGCGTCGACATCACCGGCGAGGCTGCGCTCGGCCAGCGTGCGCGCGCCGGGAATGCGCCGCGTGACGAGATCGGCACGGTAGCGCAGCCCCTCGCGCACGTATCGCGCGAACAGCGGTGCGGGAACGCGCAGGCCAGCATCGTGCAACTGGGCGAGCAGCATGAACTCACGGAAGCTGCGCGTGCGGCGGCGACCGGTCCAGAGGTAACGGTCGGCATTGAGCTTGCCGACCAGACCGCCGCGGCGGTAATGGCGCAGTACACCGGCACCGAACGGTGCGTCGAAGAACACGACGCCACCGCGTCCGCCCGGCTGCGCAGTGGACGTCGTCGCCGCCTGCCAGTGCGAAGGCTCGAACCACGCCTCCTCGACGTGCTGCACCGCAGTGGCGTCGAACAGGATCGCGCCGCTCGGCGTGGGCTGGACTTGCGCTCGGATCATCGCTCTGCGAAGGTCTCGCCTTTCGGCGTTTCCGGCCGGAGTCTACAAGGCCTGCATGTCCCGCGCCTCTTCCCCCAGCAGCGCCCCGGTCGGGTCGCTGTGCATCCTGCGCACCTCGGCGATAGGCGACGTCACCCACGTGGTGCCGCTCGTCCGCACGCTGCAGGAACACTGGCCCGACACGACGATCACCTGGCTGGTCGGCAAGCTCGAACACAAGCTGGTCGGCGACCTGCCCGGCGTCGAGTTCATCGTGTTCGACAAGGCGGCGCGCCGCGAAGGCTTCCGCGCCGTGCGCGAGAAGCTCGCCGGACGGCGCTTCGACGCGCTGCTGCACATGCAGATCGCCCTGCGCGCCAACCTGCTCAGCGTGCTCGTGAAATCGCCGTTGCGCATCGGCTACGACCGCAAGCGCTCCAAGGATCTGCACGGCCTTTTCATCAACTGCCGCATCCCGGCACGCAGCGGCGAGCATGTGCTGGACGCCATGGCGAGCTTCCTCGAGCCGCTCGGCCTCCAGCAGACCGACGTACGCTGGGACATCCCTATCCCCGAGACCGCCGAGGCATTCGCCGCGAACGCGTTGCCGGAGGGGCCCCGCACGCTGCTGATCAGTCCGGCCTCGAGCCACCGCCTGCGCAACTGGCGGGCCGAGCGCTACGCCGCGGTCGCCGACCACGCCGCCCACGAGATGGGCTGGCGCGTCGTGCTGTGTGGAGGGCCGAGTGAATTCGAGCGCGAGTTCGGTGACGAGATCCTCTCGCACATGCAGACGCGTCCGGTCGACCTGATCGGCAAGGACACGCTCAAGCAGCTTCTCGCGCTGCTGCGCCGCGTCGATCTCGTGCTGTGCCCCGATTCCGGCCCCATGCACATGGCCAATGCCGTCGGTACGCCCGTGCTCGGCCTGCATGCCGCCAGCAATCCGGACCGCTCCGGGCCGTATTCCGATCGCCAGTGGTGCGTGAACCGCTACGACGACGCCGCGCGCAAGTACCGCCGCAAGCCTGCCAGCGCGCTTCCCTGGGGTACCAAGCTCGAACACGTCGGCGTCATGGACCTCATCACGGTGGACGACGTGATCGAGCGGCTCGAGACGTTCGCGACCCGAGTGCCTGCACGCGTTCAGCGAGATTGACGGGAGCTGAATCCCGAACCGGCGCTAGGTGGCTGGCTCGAATTGTGCACCGCATCATTGCATGATGATGCCCATGCTTCCCGAGCCCCCCGAATCGTCCTACCGCTCCGCACTGCGCCCGCCACGACGTTCCGAGGCCGTGGGCAGCGTGCGTCAGGACACGACAACCCGGGGCCGCCCGTTCACCGCACGCGACGGCCGGCCACTGATCCTGCGCGCGATCCGGCCGGACGACGTCGACGCCTTGCGTCGTGCGTTCTCGCGCATGACCCCCGAGCAGGTGCGCATGCGCGTGTTCCATGCGCTCAACGAGCTTCCCGAGCCGATCGCGCGCTACATGTGCAACGTCGATCCGGAGAAGACCGCCGCGTTCGTGGTCACCGATGCCGACGGCGGAGAGATCCGCGCCGAGGCGCGCGTGCACTTCGATCCGGTGTCGGCCACCGCCGAATTCGGCATCGCCGTCGATCCTGCCTTCATCGGACAGGGACTGGGCCTGGCGCTCATGCTCGAGCTCGTGGAGGCCAGTCGCGCGAGAGGCATGATCGGCATGTGGGGCGACGTGCTCGTCGAGAACACGCCGATGCTGGCCCTCACGGACAGACTCGCCTTCGTTCGTTCGACGACGCCGGGTGACCCCGGCGTACTGCGGCTCACGCTGGACCTCTGACACGGCTGGAACTCGGCGGAGCTTTCGCGCACAGTGACCGCTTTCCCTGTCAGGGGTGCGCATGCCGGTGTCCGGAGAATCCACGATGCAGGACAGGTCGTTCACCATCGTGCGCGACTGGCAGTGCCTCGCCCAGGACGACGCGGATGCGATCGTCGAGCTCTGGCTGCGTGAAGGGGCGTTGACGGACCGGGCGCGCGCTCGCGATCGACTGCCCCAGGTCGTGTCCCACGCCCGCGATGCGACCGGAGCCATCGTCGGCGTCTGCACCGCCTACGCGGACATCCTTCCGCAGACGGGCCAGCCCATGTACCACTACCGCTCGTTCGTCGCCGCGGCGTGGCGCTCCAGTCTCGTCGTCCGCTCCCTCATCCTCGATGCGGTCCGCTGCCTCGAGGCTTACGCCGCCGAGAACGACTACCCGTGCGTGGGCATCGTCGTCGAGCTGGAGAATCCCCGATTCCGCGATGCCCTCGCCGATGCGCCGGTCTGGCGTGCGTCCGGCATTCGCCTCGTCTACGTCGGCAGGAGCGCGCGTGGCCTCGACCTGCGGCTGCAGTACTTCCGCGGTGCCTCCCTGCGACGGGTGAGATCCACTCCCGAGACGACGATTGCCGGCTGATTCCCTGCGCGCGAGTACGGGGTTGGTTGGCCCGGATGGGGGTGCTAAGCTCGATGACGGTGTCATGAATGCATCGGTCCGGGGGTTCGGCGGACCTTTGCGCCTGTAGGGATCGACATCGTCGATCTGCCACGCGATCACCCTGGGGACAATCCGATGACTCATTCGTACCGCACGGCACGCCCGCGCCTCACGCCGCTGGCTGCCTGCGTCGCTCTCGCTTTCGCGGTAGGCGCGACGGCTCCCGTCGAAACGCGGGCGCAGCAGAAATCGACCCGCGCCGAACCGGCGCCCCTTTCCGAGCGTCTGCGCAGGACCAGCGACGGCTTCAAGCAGATCCAGCGCGCCCGCCTCGAGGCAGGCTGGGAGAAGGCCCGTTCGGTCGCACCGCGGCCCGCCGGCACCACGCCCGTCACGTCGTGCGCGGACGACGGCAGCGCCGGCACCCTGCGTGAGGTGATCACCAACGCAGTCGATGGCGACGTCGTCGACCTCTCCGCGCTCACCTGCAGCACGATCACGCTCACGACCGGCGGCCTGGCGATCAACGTCGACAATCTCAGCATCATCGGCCCGGGCGCCACGGCGCTCACGATCGATGCCGCCGGCGGCGGCACGGCATTCGACTTCTTCGGCGCCGAATACGGCGGCTACGGAACGCTCTCGGTGACCGGCCTCACGCTCACCAACGGTTATTACCTCGATGCCGCTGGCGGCGGCATCTGGGCCGGCAACGGCGGCAGCGTCGTCCTCACCGATTCCGCGGTGACCAACTCGACCTCGAACGGCAAGTACGCGAGCGGCGGTGGCGTGTTCGCCGATGGCAACGTGACCATCGTGAACTCGACCATCAGCGGCAACCTCGCCGACAGCAGCAAGTACGACGGCGTCGGTGGCGGCGTCTACGCCAACGGCAACGTCTCCATCACGAACAGCACGATCTCTGGCAATACCGCCCGTTCCAACGGCAGCTACCAGAGCGATTACGACCCGACCGGCGCGGGTCTCGGCGGCGGCGTCGCGGCCGGTGGCATCGTGACCGTTTCCAACTCGACGATCAGCGGCAACGCGGCCAGCTATGGCGGTGGTGTGGCAGCCGGCGGTATCGGCGCGTTGACCAACAGCACGGTGACGCTCAATACGGCCAGTACGTCCAACAGTTCGGGCACGTTCGGCGCGGAAGGCGGCGGCGTGGTGATCCTTTCGACCTCGCCGAAGACCGGCGTCGCGCCCCTCGGCGTCGGCGCCACCGATATCGGCAGCTCCATCCTGTTCGGCAACTCGGGCGGAGGCACGTCCTACGGCGCCGATCTCGGCGGATCGGGATACGCGGCGGTCTCGGGAGCCAATGCGCTGGTCGGTTCGTCGACACTCGCCCTGCCCCCCGGGACGCTGAGCTCCAATCCGTTGCTGGCCCCGCTCGCGGACAACGGTGGCCCGACGCAGACCCATGCGCTCGGCGCGGGAAGCCCCGCACTGAATGCCGGAAACAACGCCCAGGGCCTCACCACCGATCAGCGTGGCGAGGGTTTCCCGCGCGTGTCCGGGGCGACGGCCGACATCGGTGCCTTCGAGACGCAAGCCGGTGGAGGCGGACCGGATCCGACACCGGCCGTGGCGCTTCCGACCATGTCGACCTGGGCGCTCGCGCTCATGGCCGGCCTGCTCGGACTGTTCGGCTGGCGTCGTCGCCGCGACGAGCAGGCCTTGCGCTGAACCCACACGTCGCGGGAGTTCCCTCCCGCGACGGCTTTCATGGAGGGCGGCCGCTCATCCTCGGCCG
>JASCPI010000041.1 GCA_029959555.1 Lysobacteraceae bacterium PS02065
GGACGCCACCGGCACCGCGGTCGCGGCCGGCGCAGGGCCGCCGGTGTCGGCGACCGGCGCGGGCGCCGGCGAGCCACCGCCGCCTGGACCTCCCGGACCGCGCGGATCGCCGTCGACACGCAACGGCCAGTAGCCGAGCGCCTCGAGGCTGCTGCGGGTGACGTCGAGGATGCGCTCGCGGCCACCACGCTGTTCGCGTGTGGCCTCGAGGTAGTACTCGATCGACGCGAGCGCGTCGGCGAGCTTGTCCATCTGCTCGTTGGTCGGCACGCGGCGATGGCGGATCAGTTCGATCTCGACGAAACCGACGATGCCGCCCATGAGCTCGGCCGCGGCACCGAGGTCGAGCATGCGCAGCGCGCCCGAGATCTCCTCGAGCAGGCGCGGGATCTGCTCGACGCGCGCGTGATCCCACGGCGACTCGATGAACGCGATGACGTCGTGCTTGGCCTGCTGGATGTTGATCGCAGCCTCGCGCATGAGCGCGTCGAGGATCTTGCGCACCTCGGCCTTGGGCAGTTCGAGGGCGCCATCCTCCTCCGGACCACCGGCGGCGCCGAGGCGCTCGATATGGTCGTCGAGCGAGGCTTCGACGTAGAGCAGCGCACCGGCGACGTCGAGCAGCGTGCCTTCGTCGGCGGCACGCTTCTCGGTGGCGATCTCCTCGACCACGCCACGCTGCTCGGTGACGACGCGACGCGGGACGCCGAGGCCGAGCATGCCCAGCGTGTCGCGCACGCGGTCGAGCACGTCGACCTGCGCGAGCAGATCGCCGGGCACGCGGTTCTGCGCGCGCAGGAAGATGTCGAGCGACTCCTTGACGCGCAGCAGATCGTCCTTGATCGCCGTGGAGACGGTGTCGAGCAGGGTGCGGTTGTGGCCCGAGATCGAGCCCTTGGCGTGCTCGACCTCCTGGTCGGTCGGCAGCAGTTCGCCGAGGCGATAGGTCGTGCGGATCGCCTCGACGCGTGGCGTGTGGCTGCCCGAGTGGGCGATGTAATAGAGCAGGTTCTGCACGAGCTCGCGTGGCGGCGCCGAGGTCAGGCCTTCCTCGCCGAACTCGGCGTAGCGGCGGATCTCGCGATCGATGCCGCCGAACAGCAGCTTGATCGCCGCGCTCGGCTCGAGGCTGCCGTCGCTGACCGCATCGGCCACGGCCGCGCTGATCCAGAACAGTCGACGTGGCTCGTCGCCGTGCGCGACGGTCGTGCGCAGGCGGTCGAGCACGTCGCGCAGGCGCGCCGGGTTTTCCAGCGCACCGGAATCGCGGAACCACTTGAGCAGCGCGGCCTGGAACGCGAGGCGCAGGCGCAACGCGAGCGCACGCACGTCCTTGAGCGGCAACGGCTCGGCGACGCCGGCCGCGGCCTGCGGCAGCGGGATCGAGAGGTCCGGCGAGAACAGCACGGACTCGGTCAGCAGCTTCTCGCCCCGGCAGGCGCGCAGGTCGTTGAGCAGCGGCAGCAGGACGATCGGGATGTCCTTGTGGCCGCTCTGCACGCGCTCGAGGTAATCGGGCAGCTGCACCATGCCGCGCATCAGCACGGAATAGGCCTCGTCGCGCTGGCGCACGCCGTCGGCGAGCAGCGCATCGGCGAGGCGCTCCATCTCCTCGATCACCATCGCCGCGCCGTACAGCTCGACCATGCGCAGCGTGCCCTGCGCCTGGTGCAGGTAGGTCGTGCAGAAGCGCATGAGGCTCGCGTCGGCGGGATCGTCGACGTAGGCCTCGAGCGCCTGGCGCGCCTGCTTGAGCGTCTCGTCGAGCTCGCCCTTGACCCAGCTGAGGGTGGTGAAATCGTCGTGCAGTTTCATCGTGTTCCGCTCGCGTTGGCGCGATCCGTCCGTTGTCACCCTACCCCGATGTCCGATCGCGAAACACTACGCCCAGCACAGGACAGCCGATGCGCCACGGCCCGCCCCTTACGTGGCGGGTCCGCGATGCCGCTGGTCGTCCCGTGCGCGCGTCGTCTCCGTCGGGGCGGGTTGCGAAAATCAGCCCGGCAGCTTGAAGTCGGCGACCGAGCGGCGCAGGTCGGCGGCCAGGTGGGCCAGGTTGCCGATCGACTCCGCCGTCTGGCTCGCGCCGACCGAGGTCTGCGTCGTGATCTCCTGGATGACGTTCATCGTGGCCGAGATGTTGGTCGCCGCGGCCGACTGCTGGCGCGCGGCCGTGGAGATGTTCTGGATGAGGTCCGCGAGATCGTGCGAGACCTTCTCGATCTCGCCGAGCGCGAGGCCCGCGTCCTCGGCCAGGCGCGCACCGGCGACCACCTCCGCGGTCGTCTGCTCCATCGAGCTGACCGCTTCGTTGGTGTCGGACTGAATCGTCTGGACCAGCGTCTCGATGCGCTTGGTCGCGTTGGTCGAGCGTTCCGCGAGGCGCTGGACCTCGTCGGCGACGACCGCGAAGCCGCGGCCCGCCTCGCCCGCGGACGCCGCCTGGATCGCGGCGTTGAGCGCGAGGATGTTGGTCTGCTCGGCGATGTCGTTGATGAGCTCGACGATCGATCCGATTTCCTGCGAGGACTCGCCGAGGCGCTTGATGCGCTTGGAGGTCTCCTGGATCTGGTCGCGGATCGAGTCCATGCCCTGGATCGTCTGGCGCACGATGGCGGCGCCCTTGGCGGCGATCTGCACGGAGCGCTGCGCCACGTCGGCCGATTCGGCCGAGTTCTTCGACACCTCGTCGATCGACACCGCGATCTCGTTGATCGCGGCCGACGCCGAGGTGATCTGCTGCGCCTGGTGCTCGGCGGCCTCGGCGAGGTGCATCGCGGTGGCCTGCGTCTCCTGCGCGGCGGCGGACACCTGCACGGCGGTCTCGTTGATCGTGGTCACGAGCGAACGGAGCGCCTCGACCGCGAAGTTGATCGAGTCCGCGATCGCGCCGGTGATGTCCTCGGTGACGGTCGCCTTGACGGTGAGGTCGCCTTCGGCGAGCGAGCCCATCTCGTCGAGCAGGCGGAGAATCGCCTCCTGGTTGCGCTGGTTGAGCTCGGCGGAGGTCTGGTAGCGACGCTGCTGGTCGCGCACGAGGGCGACGCCGAGCAGGATGACGAGGATGATCGCGACGCCCGCGGCGACCGCACCCCAGATCGGGTTCGGGAACACGCGCTTGGTCGGCAGTTCGTCGAGGCTCTTGGCCACGTCCTCGGCCTTGAGCGCGACTTCCTTGCTGTCGGTGATGATCGAGTCGGCGGCGCGCTTGATGTCCTGCAGGCCGGTGGCGACGTCGAGGATCTTGCGCACGGGTGCGTCGAGCGCGAGCCACTGCTGGGCCACGTCGGCGAGGATCTGGCGTGCGTTCGGCTGGTCGATGCGCGCGCCGGCGCCGCCCTCGATCATGTTGTTGAGCACGGACGTGTACAGCGCGGCGTCGCGCGACAGGCCGTCGGCGGCGGACTGCGCCTCGCGGCCGCCCTGGCCGATCTCCTGCACGCGGCGGATCATGCGGTCGGCGAGCAGCATCTGGCGCGTCGCGATGTAGACCTGGCCGGCCGAGGCGCTGCGCTCGGTCAGGATGTTGACGACCTCGTTCATGCGCGAGTTGAGCACCGGCATCGTCCCGGCGAAGTCTTCCGAGGTCGCCGACGTGTCGAGGACGAGGCTCTTGCCGTCGAGGATCTTGGTCGCGTTGACCTGCACGCGCACCCACGCGCTGTCGAGGGTCTTGAGCGCCTCGCCGACGCCGCCCTCGCTCTCGTAGCCCGGCATGCCGGTCGCGGCATCGCCCTGCTTGAGATCGCGGATGAGCTTGTCGATCTCGTTGCGCGTGGACTCGAGTTCGTTGAACGAATCGAGGTTGCCGCCGGCGGCGTCGGCCGCGTAGGTGGCCAGCGACTGCGAGAGCACGCGCACCTGGGTGGTCAGCGAACTGGCCTGGCGATCCTCGTTGTTCTTGATCGTCAGCCAGCCGAAATCCACGGCCGCGAACGCGATCGCGAGGACGAGCAGGAAGATCAGGGCGGTATTGCCGCCACCTGGTCGTTCGCTGCCGACCGCACCGGAAGTCGTACTCATCGTCTCCACCTCGCCCCTGGGTTGCGGATCGGTGCGGCGTTCCTCGCCGCGTCCCGGTCCTTCATGCCGATGCCTGCTGGAACTCCGTCGTGCGCACCAGTGCGGTCATGCTGAACAGACCCCACAGGATGTCGCCGAGCTGCACCTTCTCGCCGACGTACCGGGCGTAGCGGGCATCCTCCTCCCCGAAGGCCTGCGCACGCTGTTCGTCGGAAAAACTTCTCTGCCCTAGCACCTCGTCGACGAGCAGCCCGACGCTGCCGCCGTGCTGGCGCACGACGAGCACGCGCGAAGCCTCGGTGAGCTCGCTGCGCGCGCCTTCGATATGGCCGCGCAGGTCGATCACCGCGACGAGGTTGCCGCGCACGTTGGCCACGCCGAGCATCCACGATTGCGTGCCGGGCACGACCGTGAGCGCGGGCATGGTCAGGATTTCGTTGACCTCGGAGATGCCGCTCACGAGGTGATGGCTGCCGACGCGGAAGCCGATGCCGCGCCAGAGGCCCGGCGCGTCGACCTGCTCGGGAAGGCCGGCGACGTGCGCGAGGCTGCGCTGCTCGTAGTCGGCCAGCGTCGCGAACGGTGTGGACGGCGTGTCGGCGGCGTTGCCCATGCGCGCGTCCCTCAGGCCGCCAGCAGCGTGTCGATGCGGCTGAGCAGGTCGCGGGCTTCGACCGGCTTGGTCATGAAGTCCTTGGCGCCCTGGCGCAGCCCCCATACGCGGTCCGTCTCCATCGATTTCGTGGTCACGATGAGGATCGGGATGCTGGCCGTGCTCGCGTCGCGGCTGAGGTCGCGCGTGGCCTGGAAACCGTTCATGCCGGGCATGATGACGTCCATGATCACGAGATCCGGCCGCTCGCGGCGGACCGCCTCGATGCCCAGCTCGGCGCTCGCCGCGCTGCTGACGCGATGCCCCGCCTTGGACAGCAACGTGGTGAACACGTGCACGTCCGTCGGCGAGTCGTCGATGATGAAGATGTGCGCCACCGCCTTTCCCCTGTCAGTCGAATGGCCATGCCTGGTGTGCCTACTTCCACTCCACATGCCGCCGGATCGCCCCGAGCAGTTCCTCGCGCGTGAACGGCTTCGTGAGGTACTGCTCCGATCCGACGATGCGCCCCCTCGCCTTGTCGAACAGGCCGTCCTTGGAGGACAGCATGATGACCGGCGTACTGCGGAACATCTGGTTGTTCTTGATGAGCGCGCAGGTCTGGTACCCGTCCAGGCGCGGCATCATGATGTCGACGAAGATGATCTGCGGCTGCTGGTCGGAGATCTTGGCGAGCGCCTCGAAGCCGTCGGTCGCCGTGACGACCTCGCAGCCTTCCTTGCGCAACAAGGTCTCCGCCGTGCGACGGATGGTCTTCGAATCGTCGATGACCATGACCTTGAGGCCGCCCAAGCTGCCCTGTTTCGTCTCGTCCACCTGACTAGGACTCCCCAAACCACCTGAGAAACCGATATCGGCGCGGTCCATGACCACGCCGACTCACCGACCGGAACGTACCGGGCGCGCACCGCGGAGGTGCGCTCGCCGAAGGGCGGAATGGCCGCTGTCATCCGGCACCCACCGCTTCTTATCCAATACTTAGCTAAGCTGTCAAGTTATGCGCCTAAGCCACGAGATTTGCTGGAATCCTTCGGGCTTGGCGGCACCCCGGACAGCGAGCCCCCTTGGCCCCGAGTGTAAACTACGCAACCCCTTCGCAACGCGATCGCGCGCACAAATGACCGGTTCGTCCAGGAGCCCCGCATGACCCGCACCCTCGGCGTCCTCATGGACCCCATCGCCGGCATCACGATCAAGAAGGACACCACCTTCGCGATGCTGCTCGAAGCCCAGCGCCGCGGCTGGCGCATCGCCTACATGACCCAGGGCGATCTCGCGATCCGCCACGGCGAGCCGTGGGCCAGGCTGGCCCCGCTCGAGGTGCGCGAGGACCCGCGCGACTGGTTCACGCTCGGCGAGGCGGTCTGGACCGACCTGCGCACGGTCGATGCCGTGCTTGCCCGCAAGGATCCGCCGGTCGATGCACAGTTCATCTACGACACCCACGTGCTGCAGCTGGCCCACGACGCCGGCGTGCTCGTGGTCAACGACCCGCGTGGGCTGCGCGACGCCAACGAAAAGCTGTTCACCCAGCACTTCCCGCAGTGCTGCGCGCCGACCCTGGTCGCGCGCGAGCCGGCCGAGCTCAAGCGCTTCGCCGCCGAGCACGGCAAGGTCGTGCTCAAGCCGCTCGACGGCATGGGCGGACGCAGCATCTTCCTGTCGCACCACGGCGACCCGAACCTCAACGTGATCCTCGAGACGCTGACCGGCAACGGCCACGCGTTCGCGCTCGCGCAGAAGTTCATCCCCGAGATCAGCGCGGGCGACAAGCGCATCCTGCTCGTCGATGGCGAGCCGGTGCCGTACGCGCTCGCACGCATCCCGCAGGGCGACGAGTTCCGCGGCAACCTCGCCGCGGGCGGCCGCGGGGTCGGTGTGCCGTTGTCGGAGCGCGACCGCTGGATCGCCGCCCAGGTCGCGCCCGAACTGCGCCGTCGAGGCATGCTGTTCGTCGGCCTCGACGTGATCGGCGACTGGCTGACCGAGATCAACGTCACATCCCCGACCTGCGTGCGCGAACTCGACGCGCAGTTCGGGCTTAACATCGCCGGCATGTTGTTCGACGTCATCGAGAACCGCCTCGCGTGAATGCGTCCGCCTCACCCGCCGATCGCCTCGGCGTCACGTTCCTGTTCTCGCTCGTCGCGCATGCGGTGGTCGTGCTCGGGGTGACGTTCTCGTACGCCAAGCGTCCGCCGACGCTGCCCGCGCTCGACGTGATCCTCGTGCAGTCGGCCAGCGGCGAGGCGCCGGACAAGGCCGACTTCCTCGCCCAGGCCTCCAACAGCGGCGGCGGTGATTCGGACAAGCCGAAGCGCCCGAGCGACCCGTTGTCGAGCGCGATCCCGAAGCCGACGCAAGGTGTCGTGCCGCGCGCCACCGAGGACGGCGCGCCGCGCCCGAGCGAAGCCACGCGGGCCGAATTGCTGACCACGCGCCAGTCGGACACGGCCGCCACGACGGCTCGCGAGACGCCCGACGCGCCCGACACGCGACTGCCGCTCGAACGCGAGATCGCCGAACGCAAGCTCGAGATGGCGCGCCTCGCGCAGGAGATCCAGCGCGAATCGGAGCAGTACGCCAAGCGCCCGAAGCGCAAGTACATCTCGGCCAACACGCGGGAGTACGCGTACGCCTCGTACATGAGCGCGTGGGTCGCGCGCATCGAGCGCATCGGCAACCTCAACTATCCGGACGACGCGCGCCGCCAGGAACTGCATGGCCAGCTGGTGCTCACGGTCGGCCTCAACCGCGACGGCAGCGTCAAGAGCATCGACGTGATCCAGCCGAGTGGCCACAAGATCCTCGACGACGCGGCGATCCGCATCGTCAACCTGTCCGCGCCGTTCAACGCGTTGCCGCAGGGCAGCGAGGCCGTCGACGAGCTCTACATCACGCGTACGTGGCAGTTCCTGCCGGGCAACGTGCTGCGCAACCGCTGACGCTCACGCCGCGGCGCGCGCGCCGCCGTCGATGCAGGCGAGGAGCGCCTCGGTGAAGGCCTCCAGGTCGTCGGGCGTGCGGCTCGTGACGATGCCGTGGTCGACCACGACCTCGCGATCGACCCAGCGCGCGCCGGCGTTCTCGAGATCCTTGCGGATCGACGCGACCGAGGTCACCGTGCGCCCCGCGAGCACGCCGGCATCGGCGAGCACCCAGGGGCCGTGGCAGATCGCCGCGACCGGCCGCCCGCGCGCGACGAGGTCGCGCACGAACGCACGCACGGTGTCGTTCGCGCGCAGCTGGTCCGGATTGAACAGACCGCCAGGCACCACCGCACCGTCGTAGTCGGCCGCATCCGCGACCTCCACCGACCGGTTGACCGCGACCGAGAGGCCCTTCTCGAAATGCCGCATGCCCTGGATCTCGCCGGTCTCCGGCGATACCACGTGGACCGCCGCCCCGGCGCGGCTCAGCGCGCGCAGCGGCACGCTGAGTTCGGATTCCTCGAAACCGTGCGTCGCGACGATCGCGACGCGCTTGCCACGCAGGGAAGCGCTCATGGGTTCCTCCTTTCGCAAGGTGAGGTGAAGCGGCCACGACAGCGGCTGGCCCACCCTAGCGCACGCATGTAAAGACGGCGCGAAGAACGCGTTCGCACGATGTAGCGAACGTGCGCGGCGTCGCGGAACGGCCTATCGGGTGCCCGACGCCCGTCGGAACGGCATGCAACGTGCCCGCGGGCGCCACGCCTCGCGAGGTCGCGGCCGCATCACGGCTCCGACGACCTGGGACGGCCGGCACGCGTGACGCACGGCCTCGCCTGTGCCAAGCGATCGAGCGCGCGGACCGTGCGCGTGCGACGGCCACGCCGCCGGGAAATGTGGCGCGCGTAACGTGTTCTGACCTTCGCAGGCGCCCGGCGACATGGCCGGCGGGCGCCGCCGCAACGTACAATGCCGGCATGCTCGAATCCGCGCCGCTCTCCAACCAGTTGCTGATCGCGATGCCGACACTTCGCGATCCGAACTTCGCGCGCGGCGTGGCGCTGCTCTGCCAGCACGGCGAGGACGGCGCGATGGGCATCATGATCAACCGCCTCTCGGAATACCGCCTCGGCGACGTGCTCGCGCAGATGAACCTGCGCTCGGAACTGCGCGAAGTGATCGATTCGCCCGTGCTCATCGGCGGCCCCGTGCAGCCGGAGCGCGGCTTCGTGCTGCATACGCCGCACGGCGAATGGGATTCCTCGTTCCGCATCTCCGACGAGATCAGCGTGACGACCTCGCGCGACATCCTCGCCGCGATCGCCACCGGCCACGGCCCGCGCAACGCCGTCGTCGCGCTCGGCTACTCGGGCTGGAGCCCGGGCCAGATCGAGCACGAGCTGCGCGAGAACGCGTGGCTGACCGCGCCCGCGAGCAACACCATCGTCTTCGAAACCCCCCTCGACGAGCGCTGGCAGGCCTCCGCGGCGCTGGTCGGCGTCAACCTCGCCCGCATCTCGCCGTATGCCGGCAACGCCTGACCCGGCGCCCGCGCCGGTGGCCGCCGGCGGCGGCAGCGTGCTCGCATTCGACGTGGGCCGGCGCATCGTCGGCGTCGCGATCGGACACCGCCTGACCGGTACCGCACGTGCGCTCGTCGCCGTGCCCGCACGCAACGGCGCGACCGACTGGGACGCGATCGCGAAACTCGTCCGCGAATGGCAGCCGGACGCGTTCGTGGTCGGCCTGCCGCTCGCACTCGACGGCAGCGAACAACCCATGAGCGTGTTCGCGCGTGCCTTCGGCGAGGAGCTGCAGAAGCGCTTCGCGCGCCCCGTGCACGCGGTCGACGAGCGCCATACGTCGCGCGAGGCCGCGCGCCGCTTCGCCGCGCAGCGCGCCGCGGGCACCGCGAAACGCAAGCACGCGGATGCGATCGACGCGCTCGCGGCCCAGATCATCCTCGAAAGCTGGCTGGCCTCCGCGCCGGCGAACTCCGCATGAACGACACCCAGATCGACGCCGACGGGCACCTGCGCCACCTCGTCACGCTGGACGGACTCGGCCGCGAGCGCATCACCGCCCTGCTCGACCGTGCGGCCGCGCTGCGCGCCGCTTCGGCCGCCGGGCAGACGCCGCAGCTGCTCGCCGGCAGGACCGTGATCAACCTGTTCTTCGAGCCATCCACGCGCACGCGCACGAGCTTCGAGCTCGCCGCGCGCCGCCTCGGTGCGCATGTCCTCAACTTCGACATCGCGAGCTCCTCGACGAGCAAGGGCGAGTCGATCGAGGACACGCTCGCCACGCTCGAGGCGATGCACGCCGACGCGTTCATCGTGCGCCACAAGGAGAACGGCACGCCGGCACGCCTCGCCGCGTGCGCGACGCGCGCCGCGATCCTCAACGCCGGCGACGGCAACCACGCCCACCCGACCCAGGGCCTGCTCGACGCGCTGACCATCCGCGACCGCCACGCCGACCTCTCCGCGATCAGCGTGGCAATCTGCGGCGACATCCTGCATTCGCGCGTGGCGCGCTCGGACCTGCACGTGCTGCGTGCGCTCGGCGTGCGCGAACTGCGCGCCTGCGGCCCGCGCGCGCTGCTGCCGCCGGCGCACGACCTGCCCGGTTGCGTGGTCACCGAGGATCTCGATGCTGCGATCGAAGGCGTCGACGTCGTCATCATGCTGCGCCTGCAGAAGGAACGCATGCAGCAGGCGCACGTCGACAGCGAAGCCGCGTACTTCGAACGCTACGGCCTCACCCCGAAGCGCCTCGCGCGCGCCGCGAAGGACGCCCTCGTCATGCATCCGGGCCCGATGAACCGCGGCGTCGAGATCGACTCCGCCGTCGCCGACGGCCCGCAGTCGGCGATCCTCGCCCAGGTCGCCAACGGCGTTCCCGTGCGCATGGCCTGCCTGGCTGCGCTGCTGTCTCCGTAACACCACCACCAAGGAACCGGTTCCATGTTCGACAACCGATTGCTCCGCACCGCCGTGCTCGGCGGCCTGCTCGCGCTCGCCGCCTGCGGCAAGAAGGAAGAAGACACCTCCCCGCTCGGGTTCGTGCCGGCCGACACGCCGTTCGTGATCGCCAACACCGAGGCCGTGCCCGAAGCCACCCGCGCGGCCTGGTCGCGCCAGATGCAGGCCGCCTGGCCGGTGATCATCGGCCTCTACGAGCAGATGCTCGCGACGCCGACGCCGGACGATGCCGATCCGCGCGTGCAGACCGCGCGCAACGTGGCCAAGGCGCTGATCGACGAGATCAAGCCGCGCAACACGCCGGAGAAGTGGGCCGAGATCGGTCTCGGCATGGCGTCGCGCGGTGCGGTCTACGGCGTCGGACTCGTACCGGTCGTGCGCATCGAACTCGGTGACGCCGATGCGTTCCGCGCGATGATCGCGCGTGTCGAGGCTGCAAGCGGCGCCAAGCTCGGCACGCTCGACGTGGGCGGCCAGCCCGTCTGGACCATCGACATCGACAAGGTCCGCGGCCTCATCGCGATCCAGGACAAGCACCTCGTCGCGAGCCTGCTGCCGGTGAATGCCGAAGAAGCCCTCGTGCGCGGGGTGCTCGGCCTCGACAAGCCCGAGCAGAACCTCGCCGGCACCGAGGCGCTCGCCAAGCTCGGCAAGGACGAAGGCTACACGCCGTACGGCAGCGGCTGGGTCGACCTGCGCCGCGTCGTCGCGCTGCTCGACAAGGATCCCGGCTACCGCGCGTTCGCGAGGCTGGTCACCGAGACGCCGGTGCCGATCGACGACACCTGCCGCGCCGAGCTCGACGGCGTCGTCGCGCAGATGCCGCGCATCGTGTTCGGCTACACCCGCTTCGAACCCACGCACATGGACATGACCACGCGCCTGGACCTCGCCGCGCCGATCGCACAGTCGCTGCAGACGCTGTCGGTACCGCCGCCGGGTTCGGCCGCGCCGGCCGGTGCGCTGTACGACATCGCGCTCTCGCTGCCGGTGCTCAAGCTCAAGGACTTCGCGCTCGCGCGCATCGAGCCCGTGGTGGCCTCCCCGTTCAAGTGCGCCGCGTTCGCCGACTGGAACACCCAGGCCGTCGAGCTCAAGCAGCAGCTCTCGCAGTTCGTGCCGCCGCCGCTGAGCGATTTCACCGGCCTGCGCCTCACGCTCGACCGCCTCGCCTGGCCGGCCGACGGCGAGCCCGACGTCGCCGCGCGCCTGCTCGTGGCGAGCGCCAACCCCACCGCGATCGTCGGCATGGCACAGCTCGCGGTCCCCGCGCTCGCCGAGCTCAAGCTCGCCGCCGACGGCAAGCCCGTGAAGCTGCCGGAAGGCCTGATCCCCGACAGCATGGGTTATGCGCCGGACGTCAGCGTCGCGATGAACGACAAGGCCCTCGCCTTCGCCACCGGCGACGGCGACCTGCCGGGTTACCTCTCGGCAGCGGTGGCCAGCGACGGCCAGCTCATGCGCGTCAACTACACCGGGGCGTTCTATACGCTCATGGGCGACCTCATGACGCGCTTCTCGGCGATGCTGCCGGAGAAGGACCGCGCCAACCTTGAGCAGCAGCGCGAGCTCTATGCGCTGTATGCACAGTGGTTCAAGCACTTCGACATCCACGTCAACGCGACGTCGAAGGGCCTGGAGATCGTGCAGACGGTCGAACTCGCGCCCTGACCGGCCGAGGGTCGCGCGCGGCGTCAGTCGCGCGCGACGTACCAGCGCCGGCCGGCCCACCCCGGGCCGGCCGCGCCATCGTCGAGCGCCAGCACGAGCCGCGTGCCGGGATGACGTGCGAGGCAGGCCCCGAGCCAGGCCTCGTCGAGGGTATGCATCTCGAACACCGCGCCACGCCGCCAGGCGAGTCGGCGCAACACGTTGAGCCAACGGTTGGGCACGTGACGATAGAACCGTCCGCGCCAACTGGCGTCGGGTCCGGTGACGAACTGGAACCCCGCCACGCCACCCGGCGCGAGCACGCGCAGGAACTCCTCGACGTAGCCTTGTGCGAGCACGCTCGGGATGTGCTGCAGCGTCATGCACGAGTACACGAGATCCACGCTCGCATCGGCGACCATCGGCAGCCGTGGCGTGGCGTTCTCGACGAAGCGCGCATTGCCGATGTCGGCATTGAGCATGCGTGCCGTGTCGAGCATGCCGGCCGAGACGTCGATGCCGATCGCCTCGTCGAAATGCATCGCGAGCGAGCGCGTCAGGCGCCCCGCGCCGCAACCGAAATCGAGCGCGAGGCCGCGCCGGCGCGGCAGGCCCCATGTCGCGAGGGCCGCCATCTGGGCGTCGATTTCGGCACGCCCCGTGGCGAGGAACTCGTCGGCATCCCAGCGCCCGCCACGCTTGTCGGGCCGCGACAGCACGGCCCACAGCGGGTCGTCGCGCCCCAGCGTCGTCCAGACGCGGCGCAGGTGGTCGAGCTGGGCCTGGCTCATGCCTGGACCCGCGGCGCCGTGACGGCGCCGCGAATGCGGATCACGGTCATGAGGTCTCGATGAGCTCCACGCCGTCGAGGCCCTGCGACAGGGTGTGCGCGTCGCCGCCCTGGGCGAGCTTGATCTTCAGGCGCACCTCGTTGGACGAATCGGCGTGGCGCAACGCGTCCTCGTACGAGATCTCGCCGGCCTGGTAGAGCTCGAACAAGGCCTGGTCGAACGTCCGCATGCCGAGGTTCGTCGATTCCTTCATGACGTCCTTGAGCTTGTGGATGTCGCCCTGGCGGATGTAGTCCTGCACCAGCGGCGTGCCGAGCAGCACCTCGATCGCGACGCGTCGCGACTTGCCGTCCGGCGTCGGGATCAGCTGCTGCGCGACCACGCCCTTGAGGTTCAGCGACAGGTCCATGAACAGCTGCGAGCGCCGGTCCTCGGGGAAGAAGTGGATGATGCGGTCCATCGCCTGGTTGGCGTTGTTCGCATGCAGCGTACACAGGCAGAGGTGGCCCGTTTCGGAGAAGTTGATCGCGTGCTCCATCGTCTCGCGCGTGCGCACCTCGCCGATCATGATGACGTCGGGTGCCTGGCGCAGCGTGTTCTTGAGCGCGTTCTCCCAGGTGTCGGTGTCGATGCCGAGCTCGCGCTGCGTGATGATGCAGCCCTCGTGCTTGTGCACGTACTCGATCGGGTCCTCGATCGTGATGATGTGGCCGGTCGAGTTCTGGTTGCGGTAGCCGATCATCGCCGCAAGCGACGTCGACTTACCCGTGCCGGTCGCGCCGACGAAGATGATGATGCCGCGCTTGGTCATCGCGAGCGTCTTGATGATCGGCGGCAGGCTGAGCTCGTCGACCGTAGGGATGCGCGTCTCGATGCGGCGCAGGACCATGCCGACGCAGTTGCGCTGGTAGAAGCACGACACGCGGAAGCGACCGACGCCGGTGACGGCGATCGCGAACTGGCACTCGTGCGTCTTCTCGAACTCCTCGCGCTGCGAGGGCGTCATGACGTTGAGCACCATGTCGCGCGACTGCTGCGGGGTCAGCGCGTTCTGGGTGATCGGCGCGATGCGCCCATGCACCTTCATCGACGGGGCGACGCCCGCCGTGATGAACAGGTCGGACGCCTTCTTGTGCACCATCAGCTTGAGGAACGAGGTGAAATCGACGCTGCTCATGTCCATCTCCGTGCACCGGGCGCGCCCGGGATCGCCGGCATCTTACACCGCGCCATGCCGGCGCCACTGCGACCGGCGACACGGCCGCCGCACGCACCGCCTCAGCGACGCAGCATCACGGCCCGAAGCGACAATCCCAGCATCAGCGCGACCAGCAGCAGCATGCCCGCCCGCGAACCCCACGGCAGCGTCACGGGCTCGGCGACGCCGTTCGTGACCGGCGGCCAGGGTGCCTCGGGCGGCTCGACGACCGCGGGCTGGTTCACGTGGAAGAACGCCACGAGCGGCGGAAAGCCGATGCGTTCCCCGTTGAATGCACTGCCGAGCCCATACACCCCGGCCACCACCTCCTCGCCCGAACCGACGCGGTAAGACGGTGCCGTCGCCACGCCGTCGGCATCGGTGAGCACGCCGAGCGGATCCTCGGGCCCCACGAAGGCGCCGATGGAAGCCGGCGCGGGCCCGCCCGGCTGGGCCGGATACACCGTGCCGTTCCGGAAGAACCACACCGTGAGTCCCGGCACCGGATGTCCATCGACGTCCTCCACCTTCACGGCGAAGCGCTGCTCGAGGAGCGTGCCGGGCGGTGCGTCGACGGCATGTTCTCCGACGAACGTGATGCGCGCGCGCGGGTTGTCGTTCTGCAGGTGCGCGGACGCCACGGCCGGCGCGACGAACAAGGCGAGGCCGGCGAGGGCCGGCGCGAGTTTCCCGATCATGTTCCACTCCCTCGATGGACGGACGACCCGTCGTGTCCTCGGGTGGCTGCCCCGATCGCGGGCGCCACGCTGTCCGGAGTCAGGACGCGCCGGATCGCGGTTTCGTCGCAGCGGAGGCCGCATCACGATCGATCAGCGAGTTCGCACGCGTGTCGCGCATGCGCACGTACACCAGCAGGGACACCGCGATGCACGCGGTCACGTACCAGTAGAAGCCTTGTTCGTAGCCGCTCCTCTTGAACCACAGCGCCACCGTCTCGGCCGTTCCGCCGAACAGCGAGACCGTGAGTGCGTAAGGCAGGCCGACGCCGAGCGCACGCACTTCGACCGGGAACAGCTCGGCCTTCACGACCGCGTTGATTGCCGTGTAGAACGACACGATGACCAGCGCGACCATGATCAGCGCGAACGCTTCGACCGGGTCGTGCGTCACCTCGAGTCGGCTCAGGATCGGCACCGTGCCGAGCGTGCCCAGCACGCCGAACGCGATCAGCACGGGACGGCGCCCGACGCGGTCGGACAGCGCGCCGACCAGCGGCTGCAGCAGCATGTACAGGAACAGGCTGCCGGCCGAGACCAGCGCGGCCGATTCCTTCGCCATGCCGACGCTGTTGACGAGGAATTTGTGCATGTACGTCGTGTACGTGTAGAACGCGAGCGTACCGCCCATCGTCAGGCCGACCACGGTCGCGACCGCACGCGGATGCTCGACCAGCAGCGTGCGCAGCGAACCCGAGCGCGCACGCGGCGCATGCGACTGCTCGAACGACTCGGTCTCGACCATCGAACGCCGCAGGTACAGTGCCGTCACGGCGGCGAGCGCGCCGATCACGAACGGGATGCGCCAGCCCCACGATTCGAGCTGTTCGGGTGTCAGGAACACCTGCTGCAGCAGGATCAGCACACCGAGCGCGAGCAGGTGGCCCATGATCAGCGTGACGTACTGGAAGCTCGACCAGAACCCGCGGTGTTCCTTCGTCGCCATCTCGCTGAGGTAGGTCGCCGAGGTGCCGTACTCGCCGCCGACGCTCAGGCCCTGCAGCATGCGTGCGAACACGAGCAGCGCCGGCGCGGCGACGCCGATCTGCGCGTAGCCCGGCGTGACCGCGATGATCAGCGATCCCGCACACATGAGCAGCACCGACACCATGAGCGCCTTGCGGCGCCCGTGGCGGTCGGCGTAGTGGCCCATGAGCCAGCCACCGAGCGGCCGCATCAGGAACCCCAGCGCGAAGATCGCCGCCGTGTTGAGCAGCTGCGCGGTGTCGTCATGCTCCGGAAAGAACGCCTTCGCGAAGTACAGCGAGAAGGCCGCGTAGGCGTACCAGTCGTACCACTCGACGAGGTTGCCGACCGAGCCGCTGAAGATCGAGCGGAAGCGCTGCGAAGGACGGAGATTCGACATGCGGGCTCCACGCGGGTGAGGCCCCGATCTTCGCGGCGCCGAGCGCGCGCGTCCAACCCGACCACGAACGTATTGCGTTCGTCTTACGTTCGGCGTACGTTCGTATCCGAGTGATTCGAGGACTGACGGATGGCCAAGCAAACCATTACGATCCGGCTCGACGAGGACGATCTGACCTACCTGTCCTCCGTCGAGCTGCCAGGGGCAGCGAACCTGAGCGAAAAGATCCGCGCGCTGCTCGCCGATGCGCGCGCGCAGAGGGAGGGGATGCACGACGCCGCGCTGGCCTACGACTTCACACGGCGCCTGTTCGCCGGAGCCGAACGCGGCATCCGCAGCGCCGAGCTGCAGGCGCAGATGCGCTCCGAGCTCGTCGCGCGCGTGACCGCCTGGTTGCCCGATGCCGCCGCGATCGTGCTGTCGGCCGCGGAGCTCGGCTCGGGCGACGCACGCGGACGCACCGAACGCCTGCGCACGCTCGAACGGCAACTCGGCGAACGCACGATCGGCCTGCTCGACACGCTGCTGCAGATGTCGCTCGCGGGTTTCCCGGGCTGCTACGAGCCCGAGGCCCTCGCGCGGCGCGCCCAGCCGGCCATCCGCACCGCGGCCCGCCACGCCACCCCATCGTCGCCACAGGAGGAACACGGATCATGAGCGAGACCCTCACCAGCCGCGTCGGGCGGCTCATCGCGGGAAGCTTCCACGCACTCGTCGACGCGGTCGAGAACGTCGCCCCCGAGCAGGTCATGGAACAGGCGATCCGCGAGATCGAAAGCGCGATCGGCGACGTGCGCAACGACCTCGGTACGGTCGAGGCGCAGCGCCATCTCGCCGCCAAGCGCCTCGCCGAGGAGAGCGCGCGCCACGAGCAGCTGACCGAACAGGCCACGCTCGCGGTCGACCAGGGCCGCGAGGACCTCGCCAGCGCGGCGATCGAACGCCAGATCGACATCGAAGCGCAGCTGCCGATCCTCGAGTCGCGCCTCGCCGACCTCGCCGAGGACAAGGCGCGCCTGGAAGGCTACGTGACCGCCCTGCTCGCCAAGAAGCGCGAGATGCGCGACGCGCTCGCCGATTACCGCAAGAGCCTCGAACGCACCGCGAAGGCCACGGCCGAGGCCGCCGGCGAATTCAGCGGCCGCGTGCAGGATCGCGCCGAACGCGCGACCGATGCGTTCGACCGCGTGTTCCGCCGCCAGACCGGCCTCGGTCCGGCCGCGGGCGGCTCGGCGCATTCGGCCGCACAACTCGCCGAACTCGAGGAACTCACGCGCCGCAACCGCGTGCAGGAGCGCCTCGCCCAGCTCAAGGCCAAGCCGTGATCGACGCGCTGACCGCGCCCGGCAATGCGCCGTTCGTCGTCGCGCTGCTCGTCATGCTCGGCCTCGCGCTGGTCGAGTGCATCGCGCTCTTCACGGGCTTCAGCCTCAACGACATGGTCGACGAGTTCGTCGTGCCGCACTCGGGCGTGGAAACGCTCGGCCATGCGCCCACCGGCATGGAAGCGACCGGTCCCGAGGCGGCTGGCCTCGTCGGCCGCTTCCTCGCGTGGTTGTACGTCGGCAAGGTGCCCGTGCTCATGGTGCTGATCGTGCTGCTGACCGTGTTCGGCCTCGCCGGCCTCGTCGGCCAGGGCCTGCTGCGCTCGACGCTCGGCTTCGCCGCGCCGTCGCTGCTCGCCGCGCCGGTGGTGTTCGTCGTGACGCTGCCGCTGGTGCGCGCCTGCGTCGCCGGGCTCGCGCGCATCCTGCCGCGCGACGAGACCAGTGCGGTCGATCCGGCCGTGTTCGTCGGCCGCACGGCGCGCATCCTGTCGGGCGTCGCGCGCACCGGCCTGCCGGCCGAGGCCCGCCTGCGCGACGGCTTCGGCACCGATCACCACGTGCTCGTCGAACCCGAGGAACCGGGCCAGACCTTCCCCGCGGGCAGCATCGTGCTGCTCGTGCGCCAGACCGGCGGCGGCCGCTTCACCGCCATCGCCAATCCCAATGACGCCCTCGTCGACCTGGAGTAACCGCAGACCATGGATTTCAACGTTCCGTTCGCCTCGACGATCACGATCGCGGTAGTCATCCTCGTCGCGCTGTTCGCGCTCGGCCTCATCTTCGCGCGGCTCTACCACCGCGCCAGCAAGGAGATCGCGTTCGTACGCACCGGCCTCGGCGGCGAGAAGGTCGTGCGCGACGGCGGCGCGCTCGTGCTGCCCGTGCTGCACGAGACCATCCCGGTCAACATGAACACGCTCAAGCTCGAGGTGCTGCGCGCACGCGATGCCGCGCTCATCACGCGCGACCGCATGCGCGTCGACGTGCAGGCCGAGTTCTACGTGCGCGTGAAGCCCGATGCGCCGGCGATCTCCACCGCCGCGCAGACGCTGGGCCGCCGCACCATGGAACCGACCGCGCTCAAGGAACTCGTCGAGGGCAAGTTCGTCGATGCGCTGCGCGCGGTCGCCGCCGGCATGAGCATGGAGGAGCTGCACGAGAACCGCTCCGACTTCGCACAGAAGGTGCAGGTCGCCGTGTCCGAGGACCTGCACAAGAACGGCCTCGAGCTCGAGTCGGTGTCGCTGACCGGCCTCGACCAGACCGCGGCGGACTTCTTCAACCCGCAGAACGCGTTCGACGCGCAAGGTCTCACCAAGCTCACGCAGGAGATCGAGCGCCGCCGCAAGGAGCGCAACGACATCGAGCGCGACACCAAGATCCAGGTCGAGCTCAAGAACCTCGAGACCGAGCGCCAGTCCCTCGAGATCGCGCGCGACCAGGAGTACGCGCGCCTGTCGCAGGATCAGGAGATCAAGGTGCGCGCTGCCGAGGCCGCCGCGATGATCGCGCAGCAGGAAGCCGAGCGTCACCGCGAGGCCGAGCAGGCGAAGATCTCGTCCGAGCGCGCGATCGCCGAGAGTGAGATCGACAAGCGCCGCACGCTCGAGCAGCGCGAGATCGAGCGCCAGCGCGCGATCCGCATCGCCGAGCAGGAGCGCGAGATCGCGATCTCGCAGAAATCGCAGGAAGAATCCGCCGCCAAGGCCGAGGCCGACACCGCACTGGCCAAGGCCGTCACGGCCGAGGAAGAGGTCAAGAAGGTGCGCGAGACCGCGGTCGCCGAACGCGCCAAGGCCGTGCGTCTCGTGCAGGCGCGCGAGCAGGCCGAGCAGGACGCGATCGGCCTCACCGTCGCCGCCGAAGCGGAGAAGAAGGCCTCCGACGACCGCGCCGAGGCGCAGCGTGTCGGTGCCACCGGTGAAGCCGACGCCGTGCGCATCCGTGCGCTCGCCGACGAAGAGCGCTACCGCGTCGAAGCCGAGGGCAAGCGCAGCATCAACGAGGCACGCAACGCGCTGAGCCTCGAGCAGGTGCGCCTGGAGATCCAGCTCGAGCTGCTGCGCCAGCTGCCGCGCATCATCGAGCAGTCGGTCAAGCCGATGGAGCGCATCGACGGCATCAAGATCGTCGACGTGCGCGGCATGGGCGGCGTCGGTGGTGGCGGCGGGAGCGAAGGCGGCGGATCGGGCGGCGGCGACGGCAACCTCGCCCGCTCGGTCGTCGACCACGCGCTGCGCTACCGCGCCCAGCGTCCGCTCGTCGACGCACTGCTCAAGGAAGTCGGCCTCGACGACCTGTCGGACCTCAGCGGCCTCGCGGCGACGGTGAGCCCGACCACGCCGCCGGCGGCGGACGACGGCAAGCCGCACTGACGGGCGCGGCACGGAGACACCGCACACGATGATGCGTAGGGCGGAACCGCCACAGGCGATTCCGCCGTGGGCCTCGCGGTCGCATCCGTCCACCGCGCCGTAACCCGTTTGCGAAGGCTTCGCCCGCCATGCGACGAAGCCGCATCGGGCATGACACGACGACACGTTACACGGCGGAATCCGCTGCGCGGGTTCCGCCCTACCCGACCGGCACGGGGCCGTGAAACACCGCACACGATGGTGTGACGCGTAGGGCGGAACCGCCGCAGGCGATTCCGCCGTGGACCTTGCGGTCACGGTGGACCTCGCGCTCGCATCCGCCCACCGGCCCTGACCTGTCTTCGACGGCTTCGCAGTTCACGCGACGAAGCCGCATCGGGCATGCGGCGACGACACGGCACACGGCGGAATCCGCTGCGCGGGTTCCGCCCTACCCGACCGACACGGGGCCGTGAAACACCGCACACGATGGCGTGACGCGTAGGGCGGAACCGCCGCAGGCGATTCCGCCGTGGACCTCGCGGTGGCGATGGACCCTGCAGTCGCATGCGCCCGCCCTGCACTGATCCGTCTGCGACGGCTTCGCCGGTCATAAGATGAGGCCTCATCGGGCATGACACGACGACACGGCACACGGCGGAATCCGCTGCGCGGGTTCCGCCCTACCCGTGCTGCGTCGGAAGCGGAGGCTTCGGGATTCAGAAACGCAACGGCCCGGGCACATGGCCCGGGCCGCCGGATGACGCCGTGGTGCCGGCCGAAGCCGGTACCGATGCGCGGATTACTTGAACACTTCCTTGTTCTTCGCGTAGCCGATCGCCTGCTGGCGCGTGACGAGGCCGCGCTTGACGAGGTCCTGCAGGCACTGGTCGAGCGTCTGCATGCCGTGCTGCGCGCCGGTCTGGATCGACGAGTACATCTGCGCGACCTTGTCCTCGCGGATGAGGTTACGGATCGCCGGGATGCCGACCATGATCTCGTGCGCGGCGATGCGGCCGCCGCCGACCTTCTTGAGCAGCGACTGTGAGATCACCGCGCGCAAGCTCTCCGACAGCATCGAGCGCACCATCGGCTTCTCGCCGGCCGGGAACACGTCGATGATGCGGTCGATGGTCTTGGCGGCCGAGCTCGTGTGCAGGGTCGCGAACACGAGGTGTCCGGTCTCCGCGGCGGTCAGCGCGAGGCGGATGGTTTCCAGGTCGCGCAACTCGCCGACGAGGATGTAGTCGGGATCCTCGCGCAGCGCCGAGCGCAGCGCCTCGTTGAAGCCGTGCGTGTCGCGGTGCACCTCGCGCTGGTTGATCAGGCACTTCTGCGAGGTGTGCACGAACTCGATCGGATCCTCGACCGAGAGGATGTGGCCGTACTCGTTCTTGTTGACGTGGTCGACCATCGCCGCGAGCGTGGTCGACTTGCCCGAGCCGGTCGGGCCCGTGACGAGGATCAGGCCCTGCGGCTGCTCGATGAGCTCGCGGAAGATCTTCGGGCAGCCGAGATCCTCGAGCGTGAGCACCTCGGACGGAATGGTACGGAACACCGCGCCGGCACCGCGGTTCTGGTTGAATGCGTTGACGCGGAAGCGCGCCAGGCCCGGGATCTCGAACGAGAAGTCGACCTCGAGGAATTCCTCGTAGTCGCGGCGCTGCTTGTCCGACATGATGTCGTAGATCAGCGAGTGGATCTGCTTGTGGTCGAGCGCCGGGATATTGATGCGGCGCACGTCGCCGTCGACGCGGATCATCGGCGGCAGGCCGGCCGAGAGGTGGAGGTCGGAAGCCTTGTTCTTGACCGAAAACGCGAGCAGCTCGGCGATATCCATCGAATCGATCCCCTGGTGCGGCGACAGCGCCGACGTGCGGTGGCGGCGAGTATAGCCCGGTAAAATCAGCCCCATGCAAGACGAGAATCCCGTTTCACCCGATGCGGCATGGCACGACGTGACGGCACGCGCGGCCGCCGCGGCGCGTGGCCGACCGGTCACCGTGCTCGCGGTCGGCAAGACGCGCCCCGCACAGGCGCTGCGCGCGCTCGCCGCGCTCGGCCAGCGCGCGTTCGGCGAGAACTACGTGCAGGAGGCGCTGGCCAAGCAGCGCGAGCTCGCCGACGCCGGCCTCGAGTGGCATCTGATCGGCCCGCTGCAGTCGAACAAGGCGCGCGAGGTGGCCGAGCACTTCGACTGGCTGCAGACACTGGACCGCGGCAAGCTCGTCGAGCCACTCGCGCGCTGGCGTCCGCCCGGCATGCCGCCGCTCGAGGTGCTGATCCAGGTCAACGTCGACGATGAGGCGAGCAAGTCCGGCTGCTCGCCCGACGGCATCGGCGCGCTCGCCGACGCGATCGCCGCGCAACCGGCGCTGCGCCTGCGCGGCCTCATGGCGATCCCTGCCCCCGCGCCCGATCACGACACGCGCCGTCGTGCATTCGCGCGCATGCGTGGCCTGTTCGACGCGCTGCGCGACACGCATGCCGGCATCGACACCTTGTCGATGGGCATGTCCGAGGATTTCGAACTCGCGATCGAGGAAGGCGCGACGCTCGTGCGCATCGGCAGCCTGCTGTTCGGGGCGCGCGGATGAAGCGGCAACGGCCCGCCTCGACTCAAGACGAACACGGCCCCCACGCATCGACGCTCGCGGAGATACGTGAGGCGCCTCAGCGCGTTGCCGCAGCGCCCTGAAGCCTCTGCTGCAAGGCCTCGGCCTCGCGTGTATCCCAGGCCTGCTCGCCGACGCCTTCACGTAGGCCGCGTATCGCCTCGGGCAACAGCGCGCGGGCTTCGTCGGCATGGCCGGATGCGGCGAGGCAGGCGGCATGGTGTGCGAGCAGCGCCGGGCCCAGGAAGACTGCATGTTCACGCGTGTAGACGGCATGTGCCGCATCGAACTCGCGACGCGCCGGCGCGAGTTCGCCGTCGCGACAGGCAAGACGCGAACGCATGTGGTGCACGCGTGCCTTGTACGTATCGGCGATGCCGTCGGCCGCGGCGACCCGTTCGGCGCGCTCGACGTACCCACGCGAGGTGTCGAGATCGCCCGCCTCGAACGCGGCCCAGGCGAGATACGTCATCGCGGGCAGCAGGTATTCGTGGTCCGTACCGTAGACCTCGGTCAGGATCTCGAGCGCCTCGGCGAGCGTCGTGCGCGCCTCGTCGAAGCGACCGAGCCGCAGGTACAGCAGGCCGAGGTTGCTGAGTTTGACGCCGACCTCGCGATGACGCGGGCCGAACGTCTCGCGCAGGCGCGCGACGCCGGTGCGGTAGTTCTGTTCGGCCTCCTCGTAACGACGCAGATCGAGCAGCATGTCGGCGAGCGTGACCAGCGCACGCGCCGTGTCGGGCGCCTTGTCGCCGAGCGCCTCACGGTTGAGTGCCACGGCGTCACGCGCCGCATCGACAGCGCGCTCGGGACGCTGGCTCGCCGATTCGTGGTCGGCTTGGATCAGGCTCATCTCGGCGAAGAAGCGTGGATCCTTTGCAAACACATCGGACCGCAGCCGAGCGATCGCTGCATAGTGCGGATCGGCTTCGGCCGTACGCTGCAGATTGCCAAGGCTGATCGCCGCAGCGGCGTGCGCGTAGGCTAGATCGAGGTCATCGACCTGACCTGCATCGATCACCGCCTGCGCTTCACTCAAGCTTCGTTCCGCCGCCGATGTGTCACTCGCTTCGAGCGCGCTCGAGGCACCGTCCTTGATCGTCCGCGCAAGCAATGTCGAATCATCTGCACCCGATTCGCGGAACGTAACCAGCGCACGGTCGTAAAGCGCACGCGCGGCCTCATAGAGACCGAGCCCCTGGTACGAACGCGCCATCGTCGCCTCGAGCTGCGCGCGTGTACGCGCCTCGAGGCGCGTCTCCTTGTCGAGGCGCGCGACGCCACGGTCGAGCAGCTCGCGCGCGCTGAGGTCGGGCTCGCCGGTCTCCTGCGGGTTCGCGCCGCGGAACAGGTCCTGCAGGAAACCCGCGATCACGAGCGCCTGGTCTCGCTCGGTCGCGATGCGCCGGTTCTTGTCGGCGAGATCGACCACGTAGTACGCCGAGGCGGCCAGCATCGCGAGCGCCGCCAGCGACGCGGGCCAGTTGCGGCGCAGGAACTTGTGCGTGCGGTAGGCGAGGCTGCCGCGGTGTGCACGCACCGGGCGGCCGGCCAGCCAGGCTTCGAGATCCTGCGCAAAGGCCTGCGGCGACGCGTAGCGCTCGACCTCGGCCGCGGCCATCGCCTTCGCGACGATGCGCGCGAGGTCGCCGCGCAGCTGCGCGCGCAGGCGTTCGGGCGAGGTGCCGCGCGCGAGCGCGACCTCGCGCCGGCGTGTTTCGGGCACGGCCTGCACGGTCAGGTCGAGGCGCGGCAGGCGGCGCGCCGGATCCGCCTGGCGCAGGTCGTGCGCGGCATGGCCGGCGAGCAGTTCGTACAGCAGCAGGCCGAGCTGGTAGACGTCGCTCGGCGTACCGACCGGATCGCCGCGACGCTGCTCGGGGCTGGCGTAGGCCGGCGTCATCGCGAGGGTCTGGGTCTGGCGCAGGTCGCCCTGGCCGACCAGGCGCGCGATACCGAAATCGAGCAGCTTGGGCGTGCCGTCCTCGGCCACGAGCACGTTGGCCGGCTTGATGTCGCGGTGCACGACGAGGTTCTGGTGCGCGAACTGTACGGCCGCGCAGATCGGCAGCAGCAGGCGCACGCGCGTGCGCACGTCGAGCCGGTGGCGGTCGCACCAGGCCGTGATCGGCTCGCCGGCCACATACTCGAGCGCGAACCAGGGCTGGTCGCCGCTCGCACCGCCGTCGTAGAGCTGGGCAATGTTCGGATGACCGAGCCGCGCGAGGATGTCGCGCTCGCGCCGAAAATGCCGATCCGGCCGCAGCCAGCCACCGCGCAGCAATTTCAGGGCAACTTGGCGCTCGAAGGCACCGTCGGCGCGCTCGGCGAGCCACACCGCGCCCATGCCACCGGAGCCAAGCGGACGCAGCAGCCGGTACGCGCCGAACAGGTCGCCGGCCTGGAACGCGTCGGCCGGCGCCGCCCGCTCCGGTTCGGTCTCGTCGTCGTGGCCGACCGCGTCGGCGCCGTCGAGCAGCTGCAGCACACGGCGCTCGAGTTCGGCGTCGCCGCCGGCAAGCCGACGCACGCAGGCAAGGCGCTCGGCCGGGTCATCGACATCGAGCGCGTCGCGTGCAATGTTGAGCGTGCGCTGGGTCAGCAGGTCCATGCAGCCTCCGTGGCGGATCGCACGCCCGCACCCGGCGCGAGGGAAAGGTCAGCTTTGCGCGCTGTTTCTCGTACGGCTCGTCGCACACACCACCCACCGAGGAATTCGATCATGCTCGACAGCGAACTTCAAACCGCCGGCGCGGCCGGCGCGCACGCCCCCGTGCTCGATACCGACGCGCTGCTGCGCCACCTCGCCGAGGCCCTGCCGCGCCGCGGCGGCCGCTGGCGCATCGCCTCGCTCAAGGCCGAGCTACCGGAATCCGAACGTCGCCTCGCCAGGGCGACCAGCGAGCCTTCCGCGCCGAAGAAGGACGACGACAAGGAGCAGGATCCCGCGCCGACACCCGACAACGCGCCAATCAAGCCGCGCGCACCGAAGATCGAGGTCGTCTACGAGTGGCAGGAGGCCTGAGGCGTCCGCCGGCCGCGCCCGACCGGCGCGGCCACTCTGATCACGCGCGCATGCGCTCCTGCAGCCAGGCCTTGGCCAGCGACCAGTCGCGGTAGACGGTGCGTTCGTCGACCTCGAGCACGGCGGCCGCCTCGGCCACGCTGAGGCCGACGAAGTAGCGCAGCTCGACCACGCGCGCCATGCGCTCGTTGGCGACCGACAACTCCTCGATCGCCGCGTCGAGCTGGTGCAGGTCGGTTTCCTGCGGGATCGGCAGCTGCATCGCCTCGAGGAAGCTCTCGCGCTTCCAGTCGCCGCCGTGCTTCTCGCTGGCCGCACGACGCGCACGGTCGATGAGGATCTGGCGCATGATGCGCGCCGCCGTGCTGAAGAGGTGCTTGCGGTTGGCGAGATCGACGTGGTCGGCATCGAGCAGGCGCACGAACACCTCGTTGAGCAACGCCGTCGGCTGCAGCGTGCGATGCCCCTGGTGCGCACGCAGCTCGCTCGCGGCGAGGGAACGCAGCTCCGCATAGACCTGCGGCAACAGGTTGTCGAGTGCGCGGCTTTCGCCGGCACTCCACCGTTGCAGAAGCTCGGTCGTCGTCCCCGTCCCCGTCATGCCCGTCGCGCGCGCCACTGGCCAGCGCGTGTTGTATCACGGCGCCTGCGCGGGTTCAGCTGTTGCGGTCGCAGGGCGCGATGGCGCCGCACTCGGCTGAGGCGCAACGCCCGATCGCCGCCCTGCCCCGCTCCGCGTCGTGACACGCTTGGTCGGGGCAGGCTCCCGCGCTGGCTCGCAGCGATCATGCGACACGCCCGGCGCATGCACCTGGGACGATCTCGACGACGCCGCCGGTCTGGACACATGAGTCGAACGCGCGGCACGGGAGCACGTCGCGTGCCGCAGGTACGGTCTCGACACACGACGCGTTCCGCATATCGCCTGATCGACGCGTCGATCGCCAAGCCTCGGCACGGGGAGCTGCAACCCCGACGCGTCCACCGGTATCCCGTTCCCCGCGCGATCACCACGACGCGGGAACACGGATGCCCTACTTCCCTCGGGCCTATCCGTCTCGACGGCTCCCACGCGATCAGAACGTGGGATCGGATCGCGCGCCCTACGACCCCCAGCCGAGCGAAGCCCATGCCCCTGCCCGCCTCACCTTCTGCCGTTCACCCCGCACCGACCCTGTTTGTCCGAGCGCGCCGATGGTTCTCCACGTCACGCACGGGCCACTGGCTCGCCGCCGTGCTGTTCGTGGTTATCCCGTTCCTGATCGCGAACGCGCTGACGAAGCTGCTGCTACCCGATCCGGACCTGCGCGACCTGCGCAACCTGATCAAGCTCGTGGTGCTCGGCATCGCCTACTGGGCCTTCGTCCGTGGGTACGAACGGCGTGACGTGCAGGAGTTGTCGGCTCGCCACGCGCTACCCGAGCTGCTGTCCGGCCTGCTGCTCGGTGGCCTGCTGTTCTCGGGCGTGGTGGCCGTGCTTGCGGCGGTCGGTGCGTATGCGATCGCGTCCGTCGGCACGCTCGGCGACCTCGGCGCCGTGGCCGCCGACATGCTGCCGAAGATCGCCGCCGGCGCGCTGGTCGAGGAACTCGTGTTCCGCCTCGTGCTGCTGCGGCTTCTCGAACGGTCGATCGGCACCGTATGGGCGCTGTTGCTCTCGAGCCTCGTCTTCGGCCTCGCCCATCTGGGCAACGACGGTGCCACGCCGCTCGTGGCGATCATGCTCGGCGTGGAACTCGGCCTGCTGTTCGGCGCGGCCTACCTGCTGACGCGCCGGCTGTGGCTGTGCGCAGCGCTGCACCTGTCCTGGAACTTCACGCAAGGCGCGATCTTCTCGATCGCGGTGTCGGGCCAGACCGGCGAGGGCTGGATCGACGGCCATCTTTCCGGCCCCGCATGGCTGACCGGCGGCGCGTTCGGCGCGGAAGGTTCGGTGGTCGCGGTGGTCGTCTGCCTGGCCGCGACGGGCATCCTGCTGGCGCTCGCCGGCCGGTTCGCCCGGAGCCGCGGGCAGGTGTAGCATCGGCGGACCAGCCGCGCGGTTGCGCGCGCGGTGCCACGACGGTCCGTTCCAGGGGATTCACTCATGTCCATGCGTATCCGACTCGCAGCGGCCTTGTCCGCTGCGTTTTCGCTTTGTCTCGTTTCGACGGCTTCGGCCGCCACCCGCGACCACTGGGTCGACACGCCGAGCCGTGCGCTGCCGGCCGATGTCGAAGCGCCCGACGCGTACCGCGCCCTGAACCTCGACTTCCGTGCGATGGAAGCCGAGATCGCGCGCAGCGGCGGCGTCGGCGTCACGCTGTCCGTGCCGCGTCCGGACGGCGGTTTCGCCGACTTCGTGCTCTCGGATTCCGGCACGATGCCGCCCGAGCTCGTGGCCAAGTACCCGCGCATCCGCAGCTACCGTGCGACCACGCCGGACGGCCTGCGCGCGCGCGTCGACCTGTCGCCGATCGGCCTCAACATCATGGTGTTCGACCACCACGACGTCTGGGTGGTGCGCCCGGTGCGCTTCGGCGAGGGCAGCGAGTACGTCGCGTTCTCGCGCCGTGACGCCGAGTTCGCACGCGAGCCGTTCAACTGCGGCGTGCACGGCGAATATCCGACCTCGCTCGTGCCGGGCCCGGCGCCCGCGACCACCACGGGCGTGATCAAGCGCACCTACCGCGCCGCCGTCGCCGCGAACAGCCCGTACGTGACCGCGATCGCCGCGCCGGCCGCGCCGACCGTCGAGATCGGCCTCGCCGCCGTCACGGTCGCGATGAACCGCGTCAACGAGGTGTACGAGAACGACCTCTCGATCCACATGACGCTGGTGCCGAACAACGACCTCGTCATCTACCCGACCTCGACGACCGATCCGTACTCGAACGGCACCGGCGCGCTGAACCAGAACACCGGCAACCTCAACACGGTCATCGGCGCGACCAACTACGACATCGGCCACGTGTTCACCACGGGCAGCGGCGGCGTCGCCGGCCTCGGCGTGGTCTGCGGAAGCGGCAAGGGCCGCGGCACCACGGGCCTGTCGAGCCAGGCCGCGCTCACCAGCGACGTGTTCTACATCGACTACGTCGCCCACGAGATGGGCCACCAGTTCGGCGGCAACCACACGTTCAACAACAGCTGCGGCGGCAACCGTTCCGGCTCGTCGGCGTACGAGCCGGGCAGCGGCTCGACGATCATGGCGTACGCGGGCATCTGCCCGCCCGACCTGCAAAACAATTCCGATCCGTACTTCCACGCACGCAGCCTGCAGGAGATCGGCACGTTCTCGAGCAATGCGTCGAGCGGTGGACTGTGCTCGGTCAACGCGGCCAACCACCTCTCGCCGGTCGTCGCGCCGCTGACCAACATGACAATTCCGTCGCGCACGCCGTTCGTGCTCAGCGGCAGCGCCACGAGCGCGGCGCCGAACGCTGCGCTGACCTACAGCTGGGAACAGTACGACCTCGGCTCCGCGACGACCAACATCGCCGTCGATCCGGGCAACGGCCCGATCATCCGCTCGCTGACGCCGACGACCTCGGGCGTGCGCACCGTGCCGAAGTTCGAGAACCTGCTCAGCGGCGCGACGATGGTCGGCGAGCTCCTGCCGACCACCGAGCGCAACCTCACGTTCCGCCTCACCGTGTTCGACAACGCGCCGACCGGCGGCACCTCGGAGAGCCGTGACGTGACCCTCGCCGTCAAGGCCGCGGCGGGTCCGTTCGCGGTGACCGCGCCGGCGGGCGGCGTCACCTGGGACGGCAACACGAACCCGCAGCAGCTGGTGACCTGGAACGTCGCCGGCACCGATGCCGCGCCGATCTCGTGCGCGTCGGTCGACATCGACCTGTACACGGGTGGCCCGTTCACGAGCAGCGCGGCGACCCTCGCGACCGCGGTGCCGAACACCGGTACGGCCACAGTCAACGTGCCCGCCGTGGACACGACCACGGCACGCGTGCGCGTGCGCTGCTCGAACAACATCTTCTTCGCGATGAGCCCGGGCAACTTCACGGTCGTCGGCGCCTCCGTCGACCTGCTGTTCGCCGACGGCTTCGATCCCGCGGTCGTGCCGACGTTCCCGCCGACGCTGGCCAAGGCCTTCTCGCCGACGAGCATTCTCGTGAACGCCACGAGCACGCTGACGCTCACGCTGTCGAACCCGAACGCCACGCCGGCGACACTGACGGCCGCGCTGGTCGACACGTTCCCGACCGGACTCGTCGTCGCCCCGACGCCGAACGGCGCGACCACGTGCCCGGGTGGCACGGTGACCGTCACCACCGGTGCGAACTCGGTGACGCTGTCGAGCGGTGCGACGATTCCCGCGAGTGCGAGCTGCACGGTATCGGTCTCGGTGACCTCCGCAACCGAAGGCAGCTACGTCAACACCATCGCGGCCGGTGCGCTGCAGACCGACGTCGGCGACAACGCCGGCGCCGCGAGTGCGACGCTGACCGTCACCAACCCGGCCAACAACGTCGTCTGCTCGGCACCGCTGAACCATGCCGTCGCGAACAACACCAACGGCACGGCGATCAACTGGATCACCGGCTCGATCGTCGATGCCGATCCCGCGACCGGCTACGACATCAACCTCTACGGCAACGCCACGGGCTTGACGGTGTGGTGGAACAACTCGCCGGCGATCAGTGCGGGCGTCGCAGCCTCCACGACCTCGTCGGACCTCTCGGTCCTCGCCGCCGGTGCCGTGGTCGGTCCGTCCTCGGTGTTCTCGCGCACGAACGGCGCGATGACCGCCTGGCGCGCCGGCACCGCCACGGGCAGCATGGGCTTCCGTTTCAACTGCTCGTCGCTCGGCACCTCGCCCTCGGGCACGTGCTACGGCTACCTGCGCATGACCACGACCAGCGCGAGCGGCTTCCCGGCCACGCTCAACAGCTACTGCTACGACCGCAGCGGCGCGGCGATCACGGTCGCTTCGCCGTAACCGTCACTGCAGTTCCGCGGCACCGCAACGGTGCCGCGGTGAATCCGGACGCCACGCCCCGTGTCGCGAGACACGGGGCGTTTGTTTTTCCCCGGGCCCGCAGTGAGGTACGAGCCGACGATCGTCACCAGAGCGCTTCGCAGCGATCGCGTGACGTCGAACCGCGGCATGCAGGATGCGCGAGAATGCACGCAACCGGCCCGCAACCGCGGGTCCGCTCGATCCGATGCAGCACGCTCCAGCCCGACATGCCGAGAGCCATGAGTTCACGTACACCCGACAGCCGCGATCGCCGCGATGCCCTGCATCCGCGCAACCGCCACCAGGGTCACTACGATTTCAAGCGCCTCGTGCGCGCGTGCAAGCCGCTCGAGGCGTTCCTGATCCGCACGCCCGCGGGCACGACGAGCATCGATTTCACCCATCCGCGTGCCGTACGCCTGCTCAACCGTGCCTTGCTCGCGGCCGACTACGGCATCGCGCATTGGGAGCTTCCGGAGGGTTACCTGTGCCCGCCGATTCCAGGACGCGCCGACTACGTGCACGCGCTCGCCGACCTGCTCGCCGAATCACGCGGCGGCGCGATCCCGCGCGGGCCCGACGTGCACCTGCTCGACATCGGCACCGGCGCGAGCGCGATCTACCCGCTCGTCGCGCATGCCGAATACGGCTGGCACGTGGTCGGCAGCGACATCGACGCGATGGCGCTTCACGCGGCCGAGGCGAACCTGCGCGCGAATCGCCTCGATGCGGCGATCGAGCTGCGTCGTCAGGTCTCGTCCACCGCGATCTTCGAAGGTGTCGTGCGTGCCGGCGAGCGCTTCGACGCAACCCTCTGCAACCCGCCGTTCCATGCCTCGGCCACCGACGCCGCACGCGGCAGCGCACGCAAATGGCGCAACCTCGGCCGCGGCGGCAGCACACGGCGTCCCGCGCTGAACTTCGGCGGTCAGTCCAACGAGCTGTGGTGCAAGGGCGGCGAAGTCGCGTTCGTCGGCCGCATGATCGAGGAGAGCGTCACGAGGCGTGACCAGGTGCTGTGGTTCACGAGCCTCGTCGCGACGTCGGACCATCTGCGCGATCTGCGCGCGCGCCTCGCGAGAGCGGGCGCGGTCGACGTACGCGAGATCGCCATGGCGCAAGGTGCCAAGCAGAGCCGGTTCCTCGCGTGGACGTTCCACGACAGGCAGCGTCGCACGGCATGGCACGTCCCCACAGGCGAGGTCCTCTGACGTAGACGCCCCGGGAACCGATGCATCAATCCGGTCTCGCCTTGCACGTCACGGCAACCGACCACGGACCGGAGCGCCCGACGAGGACACGGCCGACGGCTTCTCGATCCATCGTGCGAACCCGCGACCGTCCGGTCAGGTCCCCATCCGCTGGATTTCCCGTCGCTTGGTATCCTTGCCTGCTCCACCGCACCGAGCGACGCCATGCCCGACACGTTCCCCACCCTCGCCTTCCTCGGCGGCGGCAACATGGCGCGCAGCCTCGTCGGTGCGCTGCTGCGCGACGGGCGCCCTGCAGCGTCGATCGTCGTGGTCGAGCCGCATGCGGATACGCGCGAGGCGCTGCACGCCGACTTCGGCGTAGCCGTTCACGCCGAGACCGACGCCGCGATCGCCAACGCGGCAACACTCGTGCTCGCGGTGAAACCTCAGGTCATGCCCGAGGTATGCAGGGCCGTCGCGGACGTGCTCAGCGATGCGCGACCGCTCGTGATCTCGATCGCGGCAGGCCTGCGTCTCGAACAGATCGACGGCTGGCTCGGCGGCGGTTTCCCGGTCGTGCGCTGCATGCCGAACACGCCGGCACTGATCGGCGAAGGTGCGACAGGCCTCATAGCGAACGCAGCCGTCGCTGCGGCGCATCGCGCCGAAGCCGAGGCGATCCTCGGCAGCGCGGGCATCACCGCGTGGATCGACGACGAGGCACTCATGGACACGGTGACCGCGCTGTCGGGTTCCGGGCCGGCCTACGTGTTCCTGTTCATCGAGTCGCTCGAAGAGGCCGCGGCCGCACAAGGCCTGGCGCGCGAGACCGCGCGCACGCTCGCGATCCAGACCGTGCTCGGCGCCGCGCGCATGGCGCGCGAGAGCGGCGAACCGCCGTCGCGCCTGCGCGAGCGCGTGACCTCGCCGAACGGCACGACCCAGGCGGCGCTCGAGCAGTTCGCCGCCGACGGTTTCCGTGACGTCGTGGCGCGCGCACTCGATGCCGCCGCGCGACGCGGGCGCGAACTCGCCGGAGGTGCGCGATGAACTACTTCGCCAATGCGGGACAGCTGCTGATCGCGTTCGTCTTCGGCATCCTCGTCACGCTGGTCGTGCTGCGCGTGCTGCTGCAGGTCGTGCGCGCGAACTTCTACAACCCGATCTGCCAGATGCTCTACAAGGTGACCAACCCGGTGCTCATGCCGATGCGCCGCGTGGTGCCGTCGTGGCGCAACCTCGATGTCGCCGGCATCGTGCTCGCGTGGCTGCTGCTGTTCGTCGAGCGCACGCTGTCGTTCGCACTGGCCGGCGGCGTGCCGAACATCGCCGGCCTCGCGATCATCGCGCTGGCCGACCTGATCGGCTTCGTGCTCGTGCTCTACATCGTGCTGATCATCATCCGCGTGGTGCTCGGCTTCGTGAACGCCGATGCACGCCAGCCCGCGGTGCCGCTCGTGTACCAGCTGACCGAACCCGTGCTCGCGCCCGTGAAGAAGCGCCTGCCCTCGCTCGGAGGCCTCGACTTCTCGCCGATGGTCGTGACGCTCGTGATCGCGCTCGCGCGCATCCTCGTCGTCGCGCCGATCTTCGACCTCGGCCTGCGCATCGGCATGGGACTCTGATCATGGGTGAGCAACGTTTCGGCGACCTCGTCGTCCATTTCAATGCCCTGCCGACGATGGCGCTCGGCGAGGCGATGGCGCGCGAGTACGGCATCGCACGCTCCGATCGCAAGGGGCTGCTCAACGTCTCGGTGCAGCGTGACGGCGAAGGCGGCACGAGCACCGCGGTCGCGGCGCGCGTGCAGGGTGAGGCGACCAACCTCATGGGCCGCAAGCAGGCGCTTTCGTTCCGCGCCGTGCCCGGCGCCGAGGTGAGCTACCTCGCGACGTTCGACGCGATCGGTCCGGACACGTACACGTTCGCGCTGACGATCCTGCCCGAAGGCGCGGAGCGTTCGCTGGCGGTGCGCTTCAACCACAACGTCAGCGATTGAGCGCCTGGCACGCTGCGCTCCTGCGCCACCGTGCATGTCTCACAGAAGTTGAAGCGCGCGGTCGTGCGCGACGCGCCGAATCCAGACCGCGCCACGATCCCGCACCCTCTCCCCAACCCCTCTCCCGGAGGGAGAGGGGCTCGAAGCCGCGCGTTTCGCGTGGACGTCCGCGCACATCCTGCGTCGACGTCTGCAGAGGCTGTCCGATAAGAGGCCCGGGCGCGCGGCGCCAACGATGCGCGACAACGGGAGGACGTCGTCCGGGATCAACCCGGACCGGGCTTCGCGTGCGCGACCTCGGCGATACGCGCGTGCAGCGCGTCGAGCCCGTCGAACAGTGCAGCGGGTCCCGGCTGCAGGATGATCGGTGACTTGATCTCGTGCAGCGCGCCGTCACGCACGGCCGGGATCGCATCCCAGCCCGGGCGCGCGGCAACCTTGTCGGGACGGAAGCGCTTGCCGCACCACGAACCGAGGATCAGGTCCGGGCGGCGCCTCACGATCTCGCTGCTGTCGGCGATGATGCGATCGCGCGCGAGCGATTGCGCGGCGAGTTCGGGAAACACGTCGTCACCGCCGGCGATGCGCACGAGTTCGGCGACCCAGCGGATCCCGCTGATCGGCGGCTCGTCCCATTCCTCGAAGTAGACGCGTGGCCGCCACGGCAGCGCCGCGGCCGCACGCGCGACGGCATCGAGATGGGCCTGCGCGCGCGCGGCATAGGCCTCGGCGGCCTGTGGCGCGCCGACCATCGCGCCGAGGCGGCGGATGTAGCCGAGGATGCCCTCGACCGAGCGATGGTTGCTGATCCACACCTCGACGCCGGCACGGATCAGCTCGCGTGCGATGTCGGCCTGGATGTCCGAGAAGCCGATGACGAGATCGGGCTCGAGCGCGAGGATCTCGGGCAGCTTGGCGCTCGTGAACGCCGAGACCTTGGGCTTTTCCTTGCGCGCCCGAGGCGGACGCACGGTGAAGCCCGAGATGCCGACGATGCGGTGATCCTCGCCGAGCGCGTAGAGGACTTCGGTCGGCTCCTCGGTGAGGCAGACGATGCGGCGCGGGAACGGATCACCGCTCACGGGTACAGCAGGCCGCGGGTCCATGTGCCGTCCGCGAGCGTGTAGCGCACGCGCTCGTGCAGGCGGAAGCCCGCGCCGTACCAGAACTCGAGCACGTCGGGCCGCAGCACGTAACCGCCCCAGTGCGGCGGACGCGGTACCGCGCCGTCGGCGAAGCGTTCCTCGAACGCGGCGACGCGCGCCTCGAACGTGTCGCGATCGGGCAGTGGCTGCGACTGCAGCGAGGCCCACGCGCCGATCTGGCTCAGGCGCGGGCGCGAGGCGAAGTAGGCATCCGATTCATCGTCGCCAAGCGGCACGACGAGGCCCTCGGCACGCACCTGCACCTGCTCGCGCAGATGCTTCCAGTGCAGCGTGAGCGCGGCCTGCGGATGCGCGGCGAGCTGTGCACCCTTGGCGCTGTCGCGGTTCGTGAAGAAGCGCAGGCCGCGGGCGTCGACGCCCTTGAGCAGCACGATGCGCGACGACACGCGTCCCTGCGCCGACACGGTCGCGAGGTTCATCGCGGTCGGCTCGGGCTCGCCGGCCGCCTGGGCCTGTGCGAGCAGGTCGGTGAGCGTGGCGAGGGCCTGCTGGTACAGTGCGGCGGATTCGTCGCGAGAGAGGTTTTCGGCATTCATGGGACGCCATGCTAGCAGCCCGCCGGCGGGCTACGACGACGCGCTCGTCGCACGCGTGCTCGAGGCCGTCGCGACGTGGCGGGGCCGGCGACGGCGGCCGTTCGTGCTCGGCCTGTCGGCGCTGCAGGGCAGCGGCAAGAGCACGTTCGCTGCGCAACTCGTCGCCGCGGCGCGCGCGCGCGGCTGGCACGCGCTCGCGTTCTCGCTCGACGATGCCTACCTCGGCCGCCGCGACCGCGCACGCCTTGCGCGCGAGGTGCATCCGCTGTTCGCGACGCGCGGCGTGCCCGGCACGCACGATGTCGCGCTCGTCGAACGCACGCTCGCCGACCTCGCGCGTGCGTCGCCGGCACGGCCCGCGCGCGTGCCGCGCTTCGACAAGGGCCGCGACACGCGCCTGCCTCCCTCGCGCTGGCGCCGCGTCGGGGCCGTACCGGATCTCGTCATCCTCGAAGGCTGGTGCGTCGGCATCGGACCGCAGTCGACGGCCGCGCTCGCCCGCCCGGTCAATGTGCTCGAGCGCGACGAGGATGCGGCGCGCATCTGGCGTTCGACCGTGAACGCCGCGCTCGCGGGCGACTACGCGCGGCTGTGGTCGCGCCTGGATCGCCTGCTCGTGCTCGCGGCGCCGTCGTTCGACGTCGTCGTGCGCTGGCGCAACGAACAGGAAGACGCGCTGCGTCGGCGCGGCGCGCCGCAGGCGATGTCGCCCGCGCGCATCGCGCGTTTCGTACGGCACTACGAGCGCCTGAGCCGGCACGGCCTCCGCACGCTGCCGGCACGCGCCGATCTGGTGGTGAGCCTCGATGCCTCGCGTCGGGTACGCGGCGTGCGCAGGCGCGATTGAGCGCCTTCAGCCGCCGACGGCGCGGCGCATGATGCGCACGAACTGCTCGATGTTGAGCGGCTTGGTCAGGTAGTGGTCGGTGCCCGCGGCGATCGCTGCGGCGCGCGCCTCGGCGGTCGGCGTGGCCGACAGCGTCACGATGCGCCCGCGGTAGCCCTGCGCACGCAGGCGGAACACCACCGTGTTGCCCGACAGGCGCGGCAGCTCCACGTCGACGAGCAGCACGTCGGGCGGGTTGGCGAGCGCTTCGGTGATCGCGGTGTCGGCATCGTGCACGACGCGCACGCGGAAGCCGATGTCGACGAGCAGCATCTCCAGCAGCTGGGCGACATCGGGGTCGTCGTCGACGACGAGTGCGGAATGGCTGTGCATCCACGCGCCCTCGTCGGCGATGCGGTCGGCGTCGCCGTTCTCGCGGCGCAACGTCGGCAGCACGACGCGGAAGCACGTGCCCTGCCCCGCCACGGAGGTGAAGGTCAGCTCGCCGCGCATCTGCTCGACGAGCCGCTTGACGATGCTCAGGCCGAGGCCCGCGCCCTTGCTGCCGTTGCGCACGCCGCGATTGAACGGCACGAAGATGCGCTCGCGGAACTCCTCGGGGATGCCGATGCCGGTGTCGCGCACCTCGGCCTCGAGCACGTCGCCGCGCCAGGCGATGCGCGCGACGACACCGCCGCGCGCGGTGTAGCGCACCGCGTTCGAGAGAAGGTTCACGAGCACCTGGCGCACGCGAGTCTCGTCGAGGATCGGGCGCTGCTCGCCGCGGTCCTCGAGCTCGATCAGGAACGCGAGGCCGAGGTCGGACGCGAGCGGCCGGAACATCGCGTCGAGGTCGTCGACGAGCGCCTGCAGCTCGATACCCTCGGGATTGAGGAGGGTCGCGCCGGACTCGCTGCGGCCGTACTCGAGCAGGTTCTCCGACAGCGTGAGCAGGTAGGTGGCGTTGCGTCGGATCGCGCGCAGCGACAGCTGGGTGTCGTCGTCGCGGTCCACGTGCTGCTCGAGCAGGTGCAGGTAACCGAAGATCGAGGTCAGCGGCGTGCGGAAATCGTGGCTCAACGTCGCGATGAGCGCGTTCTTGAGGGCATTGGCCTCCTGCAGGCGCGTGCGCTGCTGCTCGAGTTCGCCGCGGATCTCGCGCAGCTGCTGGATCGCGCGCGTCTTCTGCTGCCCGGCCAGCGCGGCCTCGTTGCCGAGCTGCTGCTGCACGCGCTGGCGATCGTGCTCGAGCTGCGCGTCGAGGAAGACGATCGTGTAGCCGGCGTCGCCCGGCACGAGGCTGACGTGGGCGACGCGACCGGTCTTGAGCTGCACGAAAGGCAGATCGACCGGTTCGTCGAGCGGAAGGCCCAGGAACAGTTCCTCGAACTCGACGGCACAGTCCTGTTCGCCCCGGCCGTCGCACCCGAAGGCCTCGACGTCGCCGTGCACGTCGACGATGCGCCAGTCGCGGTCGCAGCACACGACGAGCGGACGCGCCCTCTCGATGAGCAGGCGCGCGACGAGGTTCTCGATCTCCGGCGGGAAGCTGCCCTCCCGCGCGTTCACGCGGCGACCCGCCCGGCCAGGTCGGCGAACGCGCGCTCGACGCCGTCGCCGAAGCGCGCGCTGGTCTCGTAGACCGGCAGCGACTCGCGCAGCTCCGCGAGCGTCGCGGGCGCGACTTCCCAGCGGTCGACGAGGTCGAGCTTGTTGATCAGCAGGATCGCGTCGGCCTTGGGCAGCAGCGCGCGCGACTGCATGAGCAGGTCGAGCGCCGCGCGCAGCGTCGCCTCGCGGGTGCCGTCGGCGACCAGCAACAAGCCCGAGGCACCGCGCAGGTAACTCGTGTTGAGCGCGTCCAGCGCGCTGCGTCCGGCGATGTCCCAGAGCACGAGCTTGACCGGGTCGGCGCCGTCGCGGAGCACCTCGCGACTGTCCACCTTGACGCCGACCGTCGTCAGGTAGCGCTCGGAGAACGTGTTGCTGACGAAGCGCGAGACGAGGCTGGTCTTGCCGACGCCGAAGTCACCGAGCATGCAAATCTTGCGAGCCTGTCCGCTCATGGAGCCAACGCTTCCTGCACCACGCGCACGCGCGCGCCACGGACGAGGATAGCATCGCCCGCCGCCACGCCCACGTCGCCGGTCGCCTCGACCATCGTCGCGGGCACGCCGCGCGCGACGAGTTCGCGGGCGAGCCAGGCTGCGCGCGCGACGCGCAGGTCGGCATTGACCGCCTCGCTGCCGGGCGCGTCGTTGAACCCTTCGGCATGCAACCTCAGGGCGACGCCCGCGGAACCCGCCAGCACGCGGGCACGCGCGATGTCGGCGACGATCGCCTCGACACGCAGGGCCGCATCGGGGGCGACGTCGACGTCGTGCGTGAAGTGCACGAAGCGCGACCCGATCTCGTCCGCGAGCAACGCGAGTCCGGCCGCGGCGCGTGCCCGCGCATCGTGCGCGTCGGACACCTCGATCGACACTTCACGCACGCCGGCGATCCATGCTGCGCGTGCACGCGCATCGTCGAGCCACGCAGAATCCGCCTCGCCGCGCAACGCGAGCATGCCGCCGGCCACCGTGAGCGACACGCCGTCGGGCGGCGCGAGCAGGCGCGTGGCGCGGCGCGTGACGACGGCGTCGTCGCCCGACACATAGCCGCGCGTCGTGATCGCCGGCACGACGCCGGCGAGGTCGACACCGCGCCATGCCGCTGCGGGCGGCTCGGCGTCGGCGTCGACAAGGCCCTCGATCGTGATCGAACGCCAGGTGCGCGACGACAGCGAAGTCAGCACGAAACCCGGATGGGCCTCCAGCGCCGTGCGCACCGCGTCCACGCGCGACTCCCAGCGATGCGTCCGCACCCACCACGCCGCGACGAGCGCGAGCAGGACGAGCGCGACGATGCGCAGCGGCCATGGCGACCGCGCCGGTCCGGCCGTTGCATCGGCATCGGCGGCGGCCGCGGCGACGAGCGCCTCGGGTGCGAGTGCGGCGGCGTCCTCGCCGAGGGTGCTGTCGACGCCGAGGTCGGCATGCGTCGCGTGCAGGCGTTCGAGCGCGTCCGCCATCGCGGCGCGCAGCGATTCGGGCGGTACGCCGTCGATGAAACAGGCGAGGAAGGCACGCGGGCCTTCGACGACCCAGAGCACCGACGAACCGACGCGCGCGGCTTCGAGCGCATCGCCACCGTCGCGCCCCACCGAGTCGCGCACGAACTGGCCGATCGCCGTGAGCATGCCGGCGATCGCGTCGCCGTCGAGCTCGGGCTGGTCCGGCGCGGACGCGCGGTGCAACACGAGGCCCGAGTCGCGTTCGATCAGGAACACGTGGTCGACCCGGTAGCGCAGCCCGTGGCGCAACACGACCTGGGCATACGGCACGCCGCTGCGCATCGCCTCGAGGCGCCAGCGCAGCCCGCGCAGCGTGAAGCTCTGCTCGAGCACGCCATTGAGGTCGTTCATGAGGCCACGCAAGGCCTCGGTGATGGCCTTGCGGATCATCGGGCCGATGATCGGGAACAACGCGTCGACGATGCTGCGGCGGTGCTCGCGCACGGCGCTGCCGAGCGCCTCGGCGACGGGTTCGGCGAGCGCACTCGCCATCGGCCGCGACGGCGCGTCGCGGACCAGTTTCGGCAGCGCTTCGGCGAGTGCCGCGCGGTCGCGCTCGATCGCCTCGACGCGCGCTTCGGCGCGCGCGAGCGCCTCGCGCTCCTCGGCGAGCAGGAGTTCCTTGAGCCGGTCGAGATCGCTCATCGCCGCGGCGCGTGCGCGGGATCAGGCGCCGGGAAGGTCGAAATCACCCTTGAGGCGCAGCGCGAGCTCGCCGAGCAGGCCGGCGAGATCCTCGCGTCCGACCTTGTCGGCGCGCAGTTCGGCGTGCGTCCGCTGCAGCGAGGCACCGGCCTCGCTCGCACGCGCGTCGAGCTGCGCGGACAGCTCGCCGATCGCCGTGCGCAGGCGTTCGTCGACACCGGCGAGGTCCTGGCCTAGGGCGTCGATCGCGCCGGTCGCCTCGGCACGCGCCGTACGGGCCGCCTGCTGCACGCGGGACTCGAGATCGTCGGTGGCCTGGCTGCGGTCGGCGACTTCCTGGCGCAACTGGCGGGCGAGCTTGTCGACCTGCTCGTCGAGGCGCTTGTCGATCTGGCCGAGACGCTTGTCCAGGGTGTCGCGCAGGCGCTCCATCTCGGCTTCGAGACGCTCCCCGAACGCCTGGAAGCGGCGATCGTAGTCCCGCATCTGGCCGCCGAACAGGATGTCGCGGATCTGGTCGACGTTGCGGTCGGCCCCGTCGGGGGCGGCTTTCTTGGAGTCGGACATGGACGGCGTTCCGGCGGCGACTGGCCGCGTTTCGGTCACGATGTTACGCGACTCGACCGGATCTGCCGCCTGGGGGCCACGCGAGGGACGACGTCGTGCCACCGGAAAGGGAGCCTCAGGAGACGCCGACCTGCTCGAGGCGATAGCCGTGCTGGTAGATCGCGACGAGGCGCCAGCCGTGCTCGCCGTTGAGCTCGAGCTTCTTGCGCAGGCGACTGACGTGGGTGTCGAGCGTACGCGTGGACACCGAGGCACCGAGGTTCCAGACGTTCTCGAGCAGCGACTCCCGCCCGACGATGCGGCCGTGGCGCCGGAACAGGAACACGGCGAGGTCGAATTCGCGCTGGGTCAGCTCGACCTCGATACCGTCGAATGCGATGCGCCGGCGGCGCGCGTCGACCGCGTAGGGCGGCAGGTCGATCGCCTCGCTGCTGCGGCCGTCGATACCGACGCGCCGGAACGCGGCGCCGACGCGGGCGAGCAGTTCGCCACGGCGTGCGGGCTTGACCATGTAGTCGTCGCCGCCCGACTCGAGGCCGCGCACGAGATCGGCCTCGGTGCTGCGCGCGGTCAGGAAGATGATCGGCAGCGCCGCATTGGCCGACGAACGCACCCAGCTGACGAGGTCGGGCCCGACGCCATCGGGAAGCATCCAGTCGAGCAGCAGCAGGTCGATCGCCTCGGAACCCTGGCGGCGGCGGAATTCGTTCACCGACCGGTAGAGACGCGGCGTGTAGCCGGCTTCTTCGAGCCAATGGGCGACGAGCGACGCCTGGTCGGGGTCGTCTTCGAGGAAGCCCACCACGAGATCGAGTTTGCTCATGCTTCGACCGCCTGTCGTTGATCCTCACGACGCGCCGCACGGGACTCCGCCCGGCGCCTGTCCAACGTTATGCCATCCCCGTGCCAATGCGTCACGTGACCTCCGGCATGGTTCGCCTCAAGCAGGCGCCGGCGCCCCCGGTGGGCGCGGCGGCGGCCGGCGCGGTACCGGCGGCAGCGTCCGCAGCCAGACCAGGAACACGATCAGCGCGTCGAGGATGATCAACGCCTGCCACAGGTAAAGGTGGAACCAGTCGAACCAGACACGGTTCCACAGGCCGAGGTAGAACAGGCTGACGATGCGCACGAGGTTGAGCGCCTGGATGGCGAGGAAGCCGATGCCGAGCCCGATGAGCTTGTGCTTCCAGGGCGCCGGGAACGCGAGGATCGCCGAAAACAGGATGATCACGGCCTCGATGCCGTTGCAGCCGCGCTCGATCGAGATGATGAACGTGCCTGACGCGTTCTGGATGTACTTGCCCGACGACGTCGTATCGGTGTCGAACAGGTGGATCAGCCATGCGCTCGCGTCGGCGAGCACGCTCGTGAACGGCAGGATGACGTGCTTCTCGACCGGAGCGGTCAGCTCGGCGACGAACAGCACCACGAGCAGCACGAAGAAGACGAGGATGAAACGAAGCATCGGAACACGCGATCAGGCACGGGACGGCCCGAGTATAGCCGCGGATCGCGACCACCACGCGCGGGCTGCTAGCATCGCCCCATGAACCCCGCCGCGAACCTCATCCTGGTCGGCCCCATGGGCTCGGGCAAGACCTCGACCGGTCGACGCCTCGCCCAGCTGCTGCAGATGCCGTTCGTGGACCTCGACCAGGCCATCGAGCAGCGCACCGGCGCGAGCATCGCACTGACGTTCGAGATCGAGGGCGAGGAGGGTTTCCGGCGTCGCGAGAGCGAGCTGCTCGCCGAACTCGCCGACGCGAACGGCATCGTGCTGTCGACCGGCGGCGGCGCTATCCTTTCCGAAGCCAACCGTACGCTCATGCGCCGGCGCGGGTTCGTGGTCTGGCTCGACGCGGGTGTCGAGGCGCAGCTCGCGCGCCTGCGCCACGATCGCAAGCGCCCGCTGCTCGACGTGCCGGACCGTCGCGCGAAGCTCGTCGAACTCGCCGCGCACCGCAACCCGCTGTACGCCGCCACGGCCGACCTGCGTGTCGAATCGAGCGGGCTCGGCAGCAGTTCGGCGCTGACCCGCCACCTCGCCACGCTGCTCGAAAGCGCGTGGCAACGCCCTGCCGTGGAAATCGAACCTTGACCACCGTCGACGTCGCACTCGATGCGCGCAGTTATCCCATCCACATCGGCCCCGGCCTGCTCGACGAACCTTCGCGCTGGCGCGACGCGATCGGCGGGCGCCATGTGCTCGTGGTCAGCAATGCCACGGTCGCCCCGCTTTACCTGGCGCGCATCGAGGCCGCGCTCGGCGGCCTGCAGCACGCCAGCGTCGTGCTGCCCGACGGCGAGCAGCACAAGACCTTCGACCATGTCGCCCGCGTGCTCGATGCGCTCGCCGGCCTCGGCGCGAGCCGCGACGCGACCGTGATCGCGCTCGGCGGCGGCGTGATCGGCGACCTGGCCGGCTTCGCGGCGGCCTGCTGGATGCGTGGCATCGCCTTCGTGCAGGTACCGACCACGCTGCTCGCGATGGTCGATTCCTCGGTCGGCGGCAAGACCGGCGTCAACCTGCCGGCCGGCAAGAACCTCGTCGGCGCGTTCCACCAGCCACGTGCGGTCGTCATCGACACCGCCACGCTCGACACGCTGCCGCCGCGCGAGTACCTCGCCGGGCTCGCCGAGGTGGTCAAGTACGGCGCGATCGGCGACGCCGCGTTCTTCGCCTGGCTCGAGGAGCACGCCGAGGCCCTTCTCGCACGCGAACCCGCCGCGGTGATCCGCGCGATCGCGGAAAGTTGCCGCTACAAGGCCGGCGTCGTCGCCCGCGACGAGCGCGAGGAGGGCGAGCGAGCGCTGCTCAATTTCGGCCACACCTTCGGCCACGCGATCGAATCCGAGGCCGGCTACGGCACGTTCCTGCACGGCGAAGCGGTCGGCATCGGCATGCTGCTCGCAGCACGCCTGTCCGCCGACCTCGACCGTGCGCCGGCCGCCGACGCCGACCGCCTCGAGCGCCTGCTCGAGCGCCTCGGCCTGCCCACGCGGGTGCCCGCCGACCTCGCCACCGAGGCCCTGCTCGCGCGCATGCGCCTGGACAAGAAGGCGGTCAGTGGCCACCTGCGCCTGATCCTGTGGCGGGCGCTCGGCGCCGCCGACATCGTGGGCGGAGTGGCCGACGAGGCGATCCTCGAGGTGCTCCGGCGCGGACGCGCGACGGACTGAGACGCCCCGCCACGCGCGAACAGCGGCGTGCGGCGTGCGAATCGCGATAAAATCGGCGGATGCGCATCTTCATGCAGACCCAGCCGAACGCCGACGAGGCGCCCCGCTACTACCAGCTCGTCCTCCAGCAGGACCTGCTCGGAGGCTGGACGCTGTATCGCGAGTGGGGCCAGACCGGGGGGCGCACGAGCAGCAAGCGCGAGGTCTACCTCGAGCGCGACGCCGCGCTCACGGCGTTCGAGCAGGCGCGTGACGCGCAGGTCAAGCGCGGCTTCCGCGTGATGTTCAGCCAGGGCCTGGAGGGCCCGCGTGCGGGCTGACCTGCCCGTCGCTGCGTTGTTCCTGCTCGCCGCCGGCAGCGCGCTCGCCTTCGAGCCCGGCAGCCGCCGCATCTGTGAACCCTCCGCCGACGGCCGCCGCTTCGAATGCCGCGACGCCGCTCCGGGTGAATCGCCCGTGCCATCGAAGTCCGCGAGGCGCCCGCCCGCTTCGGAAACCGCCCCGGCCACACCCGAACCCGCGCCGAACGTGACCGGGGAGCCTGCGACCGCGCCCTCGTCGTCACGCGACCTGCCCGCCTACCTGCGCCACGCCCACGCGGACGATCCACTCCCGAGAGCCGTACCTGCGGCGACGCCTGCGCCTGCGGCGACGCCTGCGCCTGCGGCGACGCCTGCGCCTGCGGCGACGCCTGCGCCTGCGGCGACGCCTGCGCCTGCGGCGACGCCTGCGCCTGCGGCGACGCC
>JASCPI010000042.1 GCA_029959555.1 Lysobacteraceae bacterium PS02065
GGCGTGTGCGATCACGCGCACGGTCGGCAGCGTCGTCGTCGCGAGCAGGTCGGCATCGGCGCTCACCGATACGACCGGCAGCAGCGTCGTCGGCAGCGTCTCGGCCTGCGCGGTGACGGTGACGGTCGGCATCAGCGTCACGGCGAGCGGCGCCGTGTCGGCGACGCTCCAGGTCGGTTCGCGCGAGGGATCGTTCGCATCGGCGACGATGCTCATGGTCGGCATCAGCGTCGCCTGCAGCGGGGCACGCGCCTCGACCGAGAACGCGGCATCGGACGCGTGGGCGCTTGCGGTGGCGCAGGCGAGCGCGGCGGCCAGGCCTGCGATGCGGATCGTGGAGGTGCGGAAGGTCATGATGTTCTCCTGAAGACCGGTTGTGCAGGGGAGGTATCGCAAGCACCGTGCCAGCGCGTACCCAGACGTGGTCTTCGGGAAATCAGATGCAGGGACAAGCACTTGGGTTGCTAGTCCGGAAGTCATGCATCGCCAGCGGACGCTTTTCGCGGACGTTCGCGTGTCCGGCCGCGGACGCGCCGCACGTCGACATGGTGAGGTGATCGGCTGCTTTCCTATGATGAGGCTGAAAGCGAATCAGGACCTTTACGGGCATGCCTGCGAGCTTCGGTCGCAGCTACTTTTTTGGCTGAAAGCATGAAGATGGCCCTGTCGAGCGATCAGCGTGGTGTTCGCTGAATCCGATTGCTGCGCGCACGTGCGATTCGAAGCGTGACGCGGTCGGCATTCTTCCGGATATCATCTGATGAGACGGTGACCCGCGACGATCGGGGCCGGGGATCCAAGGGGAAAGGGATGTGTAACGATCAATCGTCCGACACGGCAAGCTGCCGCGTTGCGACTTTGCCATGCATGCCTTCGATCTGGATGCTTCCTGTATCGGATCCCGCCCACCTGACCAGTATGGCGCCAGCACGTTCTGGAGACGCACGTAGTGCGCATTCCCAAACGATCGCAATCCGCCAGTTCTTCTCTGCGAGCGCCCGGACGGTTGCGACGTCGCGATCGTGGTTGCGCCGTAGCTTCTCGTTCCAGAAGTCGGGTCTTGTCTTGGGCAACGTGAAGTACGCGCATCCTTCATGGCGATGCCAGAAGCAGCCGTGTACGAGGACGACAGCATTCCATCTGGGAAGGACGATGTCAGGCTTGCCGGGCAGCGCCCTCGAGTGCAATCGATAGCGGAAGCCCGCATGCCACAAGGCTCGACGGATGTGCCATTCGGGGGTGGTGTCCTTCCCTCGAATACGTGACATCAATGCGGAGCGCTTCTCGGCGCTCATGACATCAACCATGCTGCAAAGGTCCAGATTTTGTCCGCATTGCGTAAAGCCCGCCCGAGCCGGATCGGTGTGATCGACATCTTCGCAGGCCCTGGCGGGTTGGGCGAAGGGTTCAGCAGTTTCAAGCCGTCACCGGCGGCCAACGAGCATCCGTTCAGTCTTGCCGTTTCCGCTGAAATGGAGGCGTCGGCTCACGCGACGCTTCGTCTGCGCGCATTCGTGCGCCAGCTCATTCGGCACGAAGGATGCTTGCCTTCCGACTACTTCGCATACCTCGAGCTCTTGGCGAAGAAGGGGGCGGAGACGCCGAGTCGGCACTTCGGTGAAGGGAGGTGGAAAGCTCTATGGAAGGAAGCCGAGCAGGAGGCCCTGAACCTCACGTTGGGGGAGGAGCAGGATACGCGCGCTCTGTTCGAGCGGATCCGTTCGGTACGCAAGGACTATGACGAGATGGTCCTGATTGGTGGCCCGCCCTGCCAAGCGTACTCGCTCGTTGGTCGCGCCAGGCAGAAGAACGTCGTCGGTTTCAGGACGAGGGGCGACAATCGGCATTTCCTGTACAGGCAGTACCTCGGTATCCTCGCGGAGTTCGCACCCGCCGTCTTCATCATGGAGAACGTCAAGGGGATTCTGACGTCCAAGGTCGGCAGGAGCGAAATGTTCACTGCGATCATGCAGGACCTCGCGAATCCCGCAGCCGCCTTGGGAGGAGGGGCGCTGGCAGGAGGCAGAGGAAAGCGGTACGTCCTGCTCCCCATACATGTCGATTTGGGGGAAGAGAGGACGAGCGAGCACGCCGAAGACAACCCGGGCTGCTTCGTGATCCGCTGCGAAGACCATGGCATACCACAGGCGCGGCATCGGGTGATCATCATGGGCATCCGTGAGGATTTCCTCTCGTCTGAAATCTCCAGGCAGGAAGGCCTGTCGAGGCCGGCGAGCAGAGTCGGCATCGAGGCAGCCTTGGCGGATCTGCCGGCATTGCGGAGCGGCCTCAGCCGAAGGGACGACGATCCGGATGCATGGCTGAGCGCAGTGAGAGCGGAGCAGCATCGTGTACTGAAAGCGCTCGGCAAAAGCAGCCCCGACGTGTCCGAGCTCATCAGTACGTTGACGCCGGCCTCAAAGCTCCCTCGGAGCTCTTCGCAATACACTGGACCGTCGAACGCCTTCACGATGCTCATGCGTGACCCACGACAGGCCGTGGTCCTCAATCACGAGACGCGAGGTCACATGGTCTCGGATCTCGGGCGCTATATGTACTGCGCTGCCTTCGGTGCAGTGCGTCATCGATCGCCCTCGAGCAGCGACTTCCCCATGCAGCTAGCGCCTGACCACCAGAACTGGTCGACGGGCGCTTTCGCCGACCGCTTCCGCGTCCAGCTGAAGGGCCGCCCGTCGAGCACGGTGACGAGTCATCTTTCCAAGGATGGGCATGCATTCATCCACTGGGACCCCAACCAGTGCAGAAGCCTGACAGTGCGCGAGGCTGCGAGGCTGCAGACGTTTCCCGACGACTACGTGTTTATCGGCAATCGCACGCAGCAGTACATCCAGGTCGGCAACGCCGTGCCTCCTTTGATTGCGCGTCAGATCGCAGGCGTCGTGTGGTCCGTACTAGTACGGCGCGGATCGTCCGAAAGTGCGCGCCGGGCCGTGGCAGAGGGGGTGGATCTGCGAGCGGAAAGAAGCGGTAGCTGACGTGTTGGAAGAGTCGATCCATCCACCGCTCAAGCCACTCGTTCGTTTGGCCATCTCACAGGGCAATACTGAGCTTGTGCGCGCGTATCTCGAGAATGGCGGAAGCGCAGACGCACGCGATCAGCGTGGTCGATCTGCACTTTATCTCGCTGCAACCAGGGGTAGCCTCGAGCTGTGCCGGCTTCTGATCGAGCATGGAGCCCGTACCGACTGTGTCGATCCCGAAGGCACTACGCTGATTTGCTCTGTCGAAACAGCAGGGCACGCAGATGTTGCCGCATACCTCAGAACGTTATCAGCCGCCGTCGAGTCTCTTGCTCAGGTGTCTGCACCGCCTTCCAAAGTCGATTCGCCAGTCGACGAGGTTTGGGGTTGGGAGGCGGAGGAGCAGGACAGTGTCCCGGAAGACGACCTCGCCCTCAGATCGGTACTGGCCGAGGCGACGACGGTTGTCGCCGCGTACAGGATCTGGGATGACGACGAGGACTGGTCCGAGCTCGACGTCGAGTTGCCCGACTTCGGCGATCTAAGGTCGAGGAAGGCGGTACTCGATGACGACAGCAGGGACAGGCTCGCAAACATCGTCAACGACGCGAGCAACCACGGTGCGGTGCCATTGGCTCAACTCAATGAGCTCGCGCGGGACATGCCCGGCGGACAAGAGGCGGAGTTGGTTTCAAGATTGATACAGCTTGTCGGCGACATGGGTTCTGTCGTTGATGAATCAGGCGATGGCTGGTGGCCTGGTCCCGGTGACGTCGATGTCTCGGATATCGATGACGAGATGCTGGGTGAGGCGGAACAGTATCTTGCGGATCTCGCGTCTCGCAGGAACGACCCGGCGAGGCATTTTCTGAAGTCGCTAAGTCGCTCTGAACTTCTTGGAATTGATGGCGAGCAGCGTTTGGGGAGGGAGCTTGCGGAGTCGCTCATGGATGCGTCGCGAGCCCTTCTCGGCAGTGACGCTGCGATTCAGTCACTGTCTTCGCTGGGCGAGGCGGTGGCGGCCGGTCAACTCAGGGTGGGAATGGTCAGTCGCTGCGGGGGCCAAGACGGCAGTGTCGGAGCGAGTGCTTCTGGCGGGATTACTCTTGACCTCGAGCGTGGCATCGACGCGTTGGTGAGCGACGAAGATGCTATCGAGGGTTCTCATAGTCAGATCGATGAGTCGGCTGTTCGAGAATTTCTCGAAGCGCTCGATAAGGTCAAGCAGGCTTGGGTTTCCAGTAAAGGAGAAGAGTGGTGCTGCGAGAGCGCTGATGGTCTGAAATTGACTATTGGAGGCATCAACTGGATCAGTCGCGACTTGCTCGAGCACGGAATGGAAGAACCGCTGGTTGCTGCATCCATTCGTCGGTTTGAAGTGCTGAGGGCGACGATGGCTGAAGCCAATCTGCGATTGGTTTCGTCCATTGCTCGCAAGTTCTTATGGTCGAACTTGGCCGGCATGGATCTTGTGCAGGAAGGCTGCATAGGTCTTCTCCGGGCGGTCGAGAAATTCGATTACACGAAGGGTTTCAGGTTTTCGACCTATGCAACGTGGTGGATAAGGCAGGGAATCACGCGGGCGATTGCCGATCAGGCGAGGATGATCCGATTGCCGGTCCACATGATCGAGAGGATAAGAAAGCTCGAAACGACCGCGCGCGCAGACGGCTTCGATTCTCCAGCGGAGATGGATGCCGGATTGCTAGCCGATCGCGCGGGCATGTCGATCAGGGATGTCCAGAAAGCTTTGAGGGCGGAGGTGGAGCCGAAGATGATCGATCAAGAGATCGATCTTGATCGCGAGACATACTGGTGCAGCGTGGATGACGCAGAAGGTCCAGAGGAGTTGGCTTGCCGCGCGGACCTCCGACGCCTTGTGATGGAGGCTGTCGGAGAGCTCAAAGACAAGCAGCGGCGGGTTCTCGTGGAGAGGTTCGGTCTAAACGACGGAACGGAAAGGACGCTCGAGGAGGTCGGGGTGATCCATGGTGTTACCCGCGAAAGAATTCGCCAGATTGAAGCCAAAGCATTGAAGACGCTTCAGCATCCCGGACGGTTGGGGGCGGTCGTCGAAGACTGAAGTGAAGACATCGAGATTCGACATGATGAGAACCAAGGGGTCGCGGTTGGCGCCGCCCAGGGCTGACGGAACCATCGAGGCACTGCGAGGGCTCGGTTACACGACTGAATCTGCCTTGGCGGATCTGATCGACAACTGCATCTCAGCAGGCGCGCGCGAGGTCGACATCAGCTTTCGATGGATGGGGCGGGAGAGCTGGATATCCGTCTTGGATGACGGCTGCGGCATGACCGATCCGGAGCTGGAAACGGCCATGCGTCTTGCCGAGACCAACCCCACCCGTCCTCGCAACACTTCCGACTTGGGGCGATTCGGGATGGGGCTGAAGACGGCCTCGTTCTCGCAAGCGAGAAGGTTGACCGTTGCGAGCCGGAAGAGCGGAGAGTCGAGCTGCCTGCGGTGGGATCTCGACGTGCTTGCCGAGAGTGACGATGGCGCCTGGTTGTTGCTCGAAGGCCCCAGGCAGAGCTCCGAGTCCATGCTTGCTGATCTGGAAGGCAAAAAATCCGGAACGATGGTTCTCTGGGAGGTCCTCGACAGGATCGTCTCCGAGGGTTTCGGCGAGCAGGATTTCCTTGATCTCATCGATCGCGTCGAGCGTCATCTCGCCATGGTGTTTCATCGCTTTCTTGACCGCAGCGGACGCATGGTGGAGTTGCGCATCAATGGGAGGAGCCTCAAGCCTTGGGATCCTTTCCTGTCTTGGCATGCGGCCACGTGGCGATCTCCCGAAGCACCCATTGGAGGTGGAGCGAGCCGCGTTGTCGCGCAGACCTACGTGCTTCCCCACAAGGACAAGTTGAGCGAGCGGGAGGGCATCGATGCTGCCGGTCCCGACGGCTGGTCGTCGCAACAGGGTTTCTACGTCTATCGCGAACGCAGGTTGCTGGTATCCGGCAGCTGGCTGGGGCTGGGGCGTGGCAGATACTGGTCCAAGGACGAATCACATCGGCTTGCGCGCATACGCCTCGACATCTCCAACGCCTCGGACGCGGACTGGAAGATCGACATCAGAAAGTCGACAGCGCATCCGCCAGCTCGGCTTCGCGAGCAGCTGACGCGTCTGGCGGAAGATGTCCGTGACAGGGCCCGCAGGGTCTTCCTGCATCGGGCCCAGGCCAATGCCTCGACCGGTCGGGGCGCGGCAGTACTTCCGGTCTGGAAGTCCGAGATGAAGGCGTCAGGTCGTCGCTATCGGGTGGAGAGGGAGCACCCGGCGGTGCGCGCTTTGCTCGACGAGGGAGGCGATGTCGCTGCAAGGGCGGAGGGGCTTCTCCGTGTCCTGGAAGAGACGATTCCGGTGCAGCGGATATGGCTGGAGACTGCCGAATCAAGCGAGCAGCCGAGAGGAGGCTTCACGGCCGCGCCGGAGTCCTCCGTTGTGGAGGTCCTGACCGTGCTCTACAGGAATCTGATCCTCCGGAAAGGAGTCAGCCCTGATGCTGCGCGCAGGCAGTTGCTGGCCACGGAGCCGTTTGATCTTCATCCGGAGCTGGTGAAGGGGCTACCGGACGAGATTGCGGAATGAAACATCATGGAGAGGAGCAAATGAGCGAAGGCAACGCAGGCAGTGTGATCAAGATCGTCCAGGAGCTCCTTCTCGGCGAAGACGACAAGGGGGCCATCACGCCGTTCCTCATATCGGGAAAGATCGACCTTGTCCTGGCGATGAACCCGCGGTGGGCGGAGGCGCTCGATCGCGAGAAGGTGATCGACGAGCTGATCCGCAGGTTCAGCATGTGGATCGGCGAGGACACATCTTTGGTGGACCAGACCGGGCACGTGCCGTGGCTTGATGCTGCGCGAAAGAGGGACTGGCGGTACTGGCTGCGATACAGCGATTTCCTGGAGCGGAAGCTCTCTTGGAAGGCGGTCGACGCTTTGGACAAGTCGACCGACAAAATCATCGGGATGCTCGAGGATCCGCAGCGCCAAGGCACATGGAGTCGGCGAGGGCTCGTCGTCGGGCACGTGCAGTCCGGAAAGACGGCCAACTACACCGGACTTGTCTGCAAGGCTGCGGATGCGCAGTACAAGGTGATCATCGTTCTGGCAGGACTGCACAACAATCTGCGATCCCAGACCCAGATCAGGCTGGAGGAGGGCTTTCTCGGATACGAGACGGACATTTCCGGAAACGTGCAGCGCAGGATCGGCGTCGGCCTGGTGGACACGGATCAGGACATCAAGCCGAACTGTGCTACGACGAGGGCTAACAACGGCGACTTCGGTGGCCGTGCCGCCACCCAGCTGTCGATCTCTCCGGAGCAGCGACCTTGGCTTTTCGTCGTCAAGAAGAACAAGTCGGTTCTGGTGCAGTTGCTCAAGTGGATCCAGAACCACGTCGCCGACACACCCATGGCACAGGACGACATCGAGAGTGACCAGAATGATCCCCTTCCCAGGGTCACTCGACGGGTGACCAAGCTTCCGCTACTCGTCATTGACGATGAAGCGGACAACGCCTCTGTCGATACGGGAGAGATCGTGCTCGATGCGGAGGGCAATCCCGACGATGAGCATCAGCCCACGACGATCAATCGGCTCATCCGTCGCATCCTCCACTCGTTCTCGCGGTCCGCCTATGTCGGATACACCGCGACGCCGTTCGCGAACATCTTCATCCACGAGCGGGGCGAAACGAGATCGGAAGGAATGGACCTCTTTCCCTCTGCCTTCATCCAGAATCTTGCGACACCATCCAACTACATTGGACCGGAGCGGATCTTCGGTCGTCCGGCGCCCGGCGGAAGAAAGGATGGACTGCCGCTTGCCCGCGATGCCAACGACTTCGGTCCGGTCGACGGATCTGTCGGATGGATGCCCGCGAAGCACAAATCGCATCACGTTCCCGTGTACTCGAAGACGCTTCCGCTTCCTCCGAGCCTCTACAACGCGTTGCATTCGTTTGTCATCGCATGTTGCGTCAGAGTGCTCCGCGGGCAGGGCGCAGAGCACTGCTCGATGCTCATTCATGTCACAAGGTTTGTCGCCGTCCAAGGGGCCGTCCATCGCCAGGTTGCCGAGTATGTCCAGGCACTACGCCAGCATGTGGGTAGGGGTATAGGTCACGAGGCGATCCTCGACGCGATGAGGATCCTTTGGGAATCGGATTTCCTGCCTTCCTTCCGCACGTTTCGGGAAGTCTCCGACGAGGCGGCTCCGGCGTCCGACCCGGCATGGTCGGAGGTGGTGTCGGTTATGGCCGACGTCATCCATGATATCGACGTCCGGATGATCAACGGCTCGGCCAAGGACGTGCTCGACTACGAGGAGAGTCGTTCCAAGGGACTGAAGGTCATCGCCATTGGCGGCGAGAAGTTGTCGAGAGGGCTGACACTGGAAGGCCTCTGCACGAGCTACTTCCTCCGTGCGTCGAAGATGTACGACACCTTGATGCAGATGGGGCGCTGGTTCGGTTATCGCCCCGGCTATCTGGATCTCTGCCGGCTGTACACCTCTTCAGACCTGGTGCGCTGGTTCCGTCACATTTCCGATGCCGCGTCGGAGCTGAGGGACGAGTTCGACCTGATGGTCAGTTCCGGCGCGACACCGCGCGAGTACGGCCTCAAGGTCCAAGCGCATCCCGACCTTCTTGTGACTTCTCAGCTGAAGATGCGAAACGCCAGAACGCTGCGGCTCTCCTTCAGTGGTCAGCTCATGCAGACCGTGGCGCTTCCGAGAAGCCTGCAGGACATCAGGCGAAATTTTGATGCGACCTCCAATCTGGTGCGAACACTGGGAGATCCCGACGAGACCGGCATCAAGCGCAGGTTCGGAACTGTTGGAAAGGACTGGAACGGCCATCTCTGGAGGGACGTCCACTACGAGGATGTCGTCGACTTCCTCGAGGAGTACAAGACGACGGAAGCGGCATATCGTGTGAACAGCACGCGGTTGGCGGAGTTCATATATGCCATGGCCAACCCGGAAGACGGTGAGGATGAGTTGACCTCGTGGACCATTGCTCTGCTCGGCGTCGGTGAAGGCACTGCATGCGAGCTGTCTCCCGGGGTCTCCGTGAACATGGTCAAGCGTTCCGGTGACACGGGATTCGACGACCGGTACTCCATCGGTGTGCTTCTCGATCCGAAGGACGAGTGGATCGATCTGAGCGAGAGCCAATGGCAGGCAGCACTGGATCTCACAGCCGAGACGTGGAGGAAGGCGGGCAGGATCGGCGAGCCCGAAGCTCCGAGTGGACCAGCCATTCGTCGTGTGCGCGGCATGGGAGCTGCAGGAGTGGCTGCGTGCCCAGACCACGGCCTGCTCATCCTCTACGTTCTCAATCCCGACGAGGCAGGCCTGGACTTCGGTGCAGGCACCCCCGGCATAGTGGGTTTCGGCATCAGCTTTCCGGGGAGCGACTCGCGGGTGACGGTGTCCTACACGATCAACAACGTGGCATGGGAGCTGGAATATGCTCCGTCGGAATGATCCGGGCCATCTTGTCGCGGCGTGGCGCGCACTGGCCGAAGGTTCCGCTGAGAGGGGGTGGCGGGTCATCGAGATCGCGAGGACAACGATCTGCGTCGTCCAGGCAGGACGACGTGCCCCGGAAAACGACGAAGTTCTGCTGTTCGGGATCGACGGTGCGGGCGCAGTAGTGAGCGCCCCTTTGCCTCGTGGGCAGGGTTTTACCCTGACCCGCGCCGATGCCGTGGACTCCTCACCCGGTCGCACTTGGCTTGCATTGACCAGATTGCCTGGCGGGCATCTCGAAATGTTCTCCCTGATGGCGTCCGATCTGGTCTCGCTTCTGGTCGAGTCGTCTTCTAGCGACGGAACGATGGTCTATTCGTCGCTCATGAGCCGGATCCGGGCATGGCAGGATTTCATGAAGAAGGATCGTGCCGGTGTGCTCTCTGCCGAAGAGGAACTTGGACTATGCGGAGAGCTGCTTGTGATGCGGGATATTCTCGAGAGCGGCGTACCAGCGACGGCTGCAATCGAGTGCTGGGTAGGGCCTGAGGACGGTCTTCAGGACTTCGTTCCAGGGACTGGTGCCATCGAGGTCAAGACGACGATCGCCCCCGCCGGATTTTTTGCAGATATTTCCAGCCTCGAGCAACTCGACCACAGCTTCAGATCGCCCCTCCACGTCGCGACCGTCCGACTCAAGCCGTCCTCCGATGGATGGACATTGCCCGAGCTCCGCGACCGGATTCTGGAGTCCGTGCGAAAGGAGGCGGGAGCTGCCTCGTTGCTGGAGAGCCGCCTGCTGTCAGCGGGGTATGTCGATGCGAACCGGGGGCAGTATTCGCGTCGATTCGTGCTCTCGGAGCTGGCATACCGGCTGGTGGACGAGACGGCACCGCGATTGACGCGTGCGAACGTCCACGTTGCCGTGCAGCGTGCCAGATACACCCTCGACCTCGACGCGTTCCGCATCGTGGCGGGCTCTTTTCGTGACATCGCAGATGATTTTGGAGTCAAGGAAGCATGGAACTGACAGAATTTCTTGCGCAGACCCGCGCGGAAGTGAGCGGTGAGATCCTGGAGCGGATGTCGGCGTCCGGATCGACATTCCCTTATCCGGAGCTCGTGTTCTCCGAGATCGTGATGAAGCACATGGAGGATGTCGGCATGACCTACGAACCTCAGGTCTGCCACTACGACACGAAGGTCGGCAACGCGAACATCAAGCTGAGCGGATACTCGGTGTCGGAGGACGACGATCGGCTCGACCTCTTCGTCAGCGTGTACATGGATGCCGACACCCTGCAGCCTGTTCCCGACGCACTGACGCTGAAGGCGGCGGAACAGTGCCTGCGCTTCCTGTCGATGTCGGCGCAAGGAAAGCTCGCACGGGCGATGGATCCCGCAAACGACGCCCATGAGCTGTCCGTGCACATCGAGAAATCGTATGCGGGCCTCGACGAAGTCCGCATCTACGTCCTTACCGACGGTCAGGTGAAGTCGAAGAACTTCAAGCCGAGGGAAATCGGGGGCAAGTCCGTGAGGCTCGAGGTCATGGACATAGAGCGGCTGCACCGACACTGGTCCGAAGGAAAGCCGAGGGACGAGCTCGTGGTCAACTTCGAGGAAGTGGCAGGCGGGCCGCTGCCGTGCGTGTACATCGACGGTGCGTCGGAGACCTACGACTACGCGATGACCGTCTTCCCGGGCGAGGTCCTGAGGCACCTGTACGAAAAGTACGGAGCGCGCCTGCTGGAGGCGAATGTCCGGTCGTTCCTGAGCGCCACAGGCAAAGTGAACAAGGGAATCCAGGCAACGCTTCGCTCCGACCCCCACAAGTTCGTTGCCTACAACAATGGAATCGTCGTCGTAGCGGACGAGGCGCGCCTCGGCGTCACGAAGAATGGCGGCCCCGGCATCTCGTGGCTCAAAGGCATGCAGATCGTCAATGGAGGGCAGACAACGGCCTCAATCTATTTCACCAAGAAGAAGTTTCCGGACACGGACCTTGAGCGGGTCAGGGTACCAGCCAAGGTGGTCGTCCTGAAGACGGATGACCCCGTGGCAGAGGAGGCGATGATCTCGGACATTTCGAAGTACGCGAACAGCCAGAACGCGGTCAAGCAATCCGATCTATCGGCGAACGCCCCCTTCCACATTGCGCTGGAGAAGCTCTCCAACACGGTGTACTGCCCCGATGGCATCGGACGATGGTTCTACGAGCGCGCAGCCGGCAGCTACACGACCATGCTGGCGCGAGAGGGCTCCACGGCCGCCAAGTACCGCACGCTCAAGAACGATGTGGTGCCAGCGTCGCGGCGGCTCACCAAGACCGATCTCGCAAAGTTCCTGAACGCATGGGATGGCAAGCCCGAGTTCGCGAGTCTTGGCGGACAGAAGAACTTCGAGAAGTTCATGGACGACGTGACTGATAGGGAGGGGCGCGGTGAGTCCGTCATTCCGGACGTGCAGGCGTACAAGCGCGCGATCGCCAAGGTCATCCTCTTCAAGAGGGTGCACTCCCTCGTTCGGCCACTGTTTCAGGCATACCAAGGCAATGTTGCGATTTATCTGGTCTCCATGATCGCGCGCACGTATGAGGGCAAGCTCGATCTGGACAGAATCTGGGAACAGCAGGACATCTCCGAGCCGTTCAAGTCGCAGATCCGGATCTGGGCCCGCGAGGTTAACGATGTCCTGCACGCGACTTCGAGCGGTCGGATGATCTCGGAATGGGCCAAGAAGTCAGAGTGCTGGAGTGTGGTGCGGACTTCCTCGCTTACCTTGCCGGTGGTGTCGATAGCGGAGATCCCATTGTCGTCCTGAACGATTTTTGCTTCAGGTTTGTTGGTCCTCCAGAATCTTGCCGCTGGTTCGCCTAAAACAACTTAGTTGTAGTGGGACATCGCGCCAGCCATGTCCCGATCGCGTCGAGACAGGCCCGGGCGCGCGCCTGCAGCAGGAAGTGCGGGCCTTCGACCTCGCGCATGTCATGGCGCGCTCCGCCGAGCGCGCCGTCCATGTGATGGCGGCGCACGAGGCGATCGTGCGTCGCGCGCAGGCAGAGGATCGGAAGATCCGATGGAAGGCCGTCGGCGCGCTCGTCGAGATCGCGCAGCAGGCGCAGGCGGGACCGGAGCACGGCCGTCGGCATTGCGAGGATCGCGGCGCGCAGGGCGGCGAGGTGGGCGGGCGTCGCCCCGCTGCCGAGGCAGAGCGCGCGCAGCACCGCATCGTGCGTGGCGAGCGTGCGCATGCGCGGCGACGCGGCGATGCCGGTCAGTGCGCACGCGAGCGGCAGCAGCGGATGCGGCGAGGCGTGGAAGCTCGCGACGAAGACGAGTGCTGCGAGGCCGTCGGGCGCCGTGCGTGCCCAGCGCAGTGCGACCGGGCCCGAGAACGACTCCGCGACCGCGACGAACGCGCCGCCGTGCGGGCGCTGGCGTTCGACCTCGGCGACGCAGGCGTCGAGGTCGGCATCGGGATGATCGGGATAACGCACGATCGTCGTGGCGGCGCCGTCGCGTGCCGCCACGAGGTTGTCGAACAGCGTGCCGCCGCCGTCGAGGCCGGGCAGCAGCAGCCAGGGCAGCGCGGCCGCCCCGGCCATGCGCTTACTCGCCGAGCGTCAGCAGCGAGGCGTTGCCGCCCGCGGCGGTGGTGTTGACGGTGACGGTGCGCTCGGTCGCGAAGCGCACGAGGTAGTGCGGGCCGCCGGCCTTCGGGCCGGTGCCCGAGAGGTTCTCGCCGCCGAACGGCTGCACGCCGACGACCGCACCGATCTGGTTGCGGTTGACGTAGCAGTTGCCGACCTTGGCGCGGCGCACGATGTGGTCGATCGTGTCGTCGATGCGGCTGTGGATGCCGAGCGTGAGGCCGTAGCCGGTCGCGTTGATCGCGTCGATGACCCTGTCGAGTTCGCTGGCCTTCCAGCGCACGAGGTGCAGCACGGGGCCGAACACTTCGCGCTTGAGCGTGGCCAGCGACGGGATCTCGTAGGCGCGCGGCGCGAAGAAGGTGCCGTGCTCGGCGCCCGCGCCGAGTGCGACTTCGCCGATGCGCGTGGCCTCGCGCTCCATGCGCTCGGCGTGCTCGACGAGGATGCGGTGCGAGGCCTCGTCGATGACCGGGCCGACGTCGGTCGAGAGCAGACCCGGATCGCCGATCGTGAGCTCGGCCATCGCGCCGGCGAGCATCGTCTTCACCTTGTCGGCGATGTCCTCCTGCACGAACAGCACGCGCGCGGCCGAGCAGCGCTGGCCGGCCGAATCGAATGCGGAGGCGACGACGTCCTTGACGAGCTGCTCGGGCAGCGCCGAGGAGTCGGCGATCAGCGCGTTCTGGCCGCCGGTCTCGGCGATCAGTGCGGCGATCGAGGAATCGCGAGCGGCCAGCGTGCGGTTGATCGTCCACGCGGTCTCGGTGGAGCCCGTGAAGCACACGCCGGCGATCTCGGGGCGCGTGAGCAGCAGGTTGCCGATCATCGAACCCTTGCCCGGGATGAACTGCAGCACGTCCTCGGGCACGCCGGCTTCGTGCAGCAGCTTCACGGCGGCGTGGCCGATCAGCGTGGTCTGCTCGGCCGGCTTGGCCAGCACGCTGTTGCCGGCGGCGAGCGCGGCGACGACCTGGCCCATGAAGATCGCGAGCGGGAAGTTCCACGGGCTGATGCAGACGAACACGCCGCGGCCATGCAGGAACAGCTGGTTCGACTCGCCGGTCGGGCCCGGCAGGATCTCGGGCTGACCGAACAGCTTGCGCGCGAGCGCCGCGTAGTAGCGCAGGAAGTCGGCGGCTTCGCGCACCTCGGCGATCGCGGCCGGGATGGTCTTGCCGGCTTCGCGCACGGCCATCGCGATGAACTCGGCGCGGCGCGCCTCGAGCAGGTCGGCGGCGTGTTCGAGGATCTTGGCGCGGCTCGCGGCGGGCAGCGCATCCCAGCCGGGCTGCGCGGCGACCGCGTTGACGAGCGCCTTCTCGATCGTCGCGGCGTCGGCGGCGACGTACTCGCCGATCGTGCGGCGGCGGTCGGCCGGATCGGTCACGGCCTTGGCTTCGTTCGTGGACTTCGCGCCCGGCACGAGCGGGGCGGCGCTCCACGGTCGGCGCGCCGCGTTGACGCTGTCGGCGAGGGTGCGCAGGTCGAGGTCGTTGGCGAGGTTGGCGCCCATGGAATTCTTCCGTTGTTCGCCGAACAAGGCGATCGGCTGGGGGATGCGGGGATGCGGCTTCTGGTCGAGATGGCGCACGAGCTCGCAGGGATCGGCGACGAGGTCGCGGATCGACACGTCCTCGTCGACGACGCGGTTGACGAAGCTCGTGTTGGCGCCGTTCTCGAGCAGGCGGCGCACGAGGTAGGGCAGCAGGTCCTCGTGGCTGCCGACCGGCGCGTAGACGCGGCACGGCACGCCGAGGTTGCGCTCGCCGATGACCTCGGCGTAGAGGTCCGCGCCCATGCCGTGCAGGCGCTGGTGCTCGTACGGGCGGCCCTTGGCGTAGTGGTGGATCGCCGCGATCGTGTGCGCGTTGTGGGTCGCGAATTGCGGGTAGATCAGATTGGCGCCGGCCTCGAACATCTGTCGCGCACACGCGAGGTAGGAGACGTCGGTGTTCGGCTTGCGCGTGTACACCGGGTAGCCCGCGAGGCCGTTCTCCTGCGCGCGCTTGACCTCGGAATCCCAGTACGCGCCCTTGACCAGGCGCACGCACCAGCGGCGGCCGGCCTTGCGCGCGGTCTCGGCCAGCCAGTCGATCACGAACGGCGCGCGCTTCTGGTAGGCCTGCACGGCGAGGCCGAAGCCGTTCCAGCCTTCCAGCGACGGATCCGCGAACACCGCGCCGATCACGTCGAGCGAGAGCTCGAGGCGGTCGGCCTCCTCGGCGTCGACGGTCATGCCGATCGCGTTGGCCTTGGCCAGCTGCGCGAGCTCGAGCACGCGCGGGGTGAGTTCGGCGAGCACGCGGGCGCGATTGGCGACGTCGTAGCGCGGATGGATCGCCGACAGCTTGACCGAGATCGACGGTGCCTCGAGCACGTCGGTCCACGGGCCGCGGCGGCCCAGCGAGGCGATCGCGTCGCGGTAGGCCTGCAGGTAGCGCTCGGCGTCGCGCGCGGTCAGCGCGGCCTCGCCGAGCATGTCGTACGAATAGCGATAGGCACGGTGCTCCTTGCCCTCGGAGCGGTCCTGCGCCTCCTCGATCGTGCGGCCCATGACGAACTGGTGGCCCATGATGCGCATGGCCTGACGCACCGCGAGGCGGATCACCGGCTCGCCGGCGCGGCCGACGAGGCGCTTGAGCGCACCGGTGAAGTTGCTGCGCGTCTCCTCGGCGAGGTTGACGAGATGCCCGGTCAGCATGAGGCCCCAGGTCGAGGCGTTCACGAACAGCGACTCGCTGGCGCCGACATGCTTCTTCCAGTCGGCCTCGCCGAGCTTGTCACGGATCAGCTTGTCGGCCGTCTCGGCATCGGGGATGCGCAGCAGCGCCTCGGCCACGCACATGAGCAGCACGCCTTCCTCGCTGGAGAGGTCGTACTCGCGCATGAACGACTCGACGGCGCTCTGGTCGGAGGCCTTGGCGCGCACGCGCGCGACGAGTTCGGCGGCGCGGGCCAGTACCAGTTCGCGCTCGGCCGGAGGAAGGCTGGCCTGGGCCAGCAGTTCGTTGACGGCCTCGGTCTCGTCGCGCAGCCAGGCGGCGGTGATGCGTGCGCGCGCAGGCTCGGCCGGGCCGGGCAGTTCGGGGCTCAGGATGTCGCTCACGGGATGGGTTCTCGCGGGCTGGCGGGCGGCACGGCGCCGCAGGTCGGCTAGTGTAGTGAGGGCCCGGATGGCGGCCAAGCACGTGCTGCGGCACATTGACCCAGAGCGGTCCGGGCGGGGGGAGGCCGTTGTTGCCGCTGGCTCGGGGCGTCCACTATCATTCGGCGGTTCCACGCCTGTTGTTTTGACGGACAACGGGCGCCGCGAGGGGTCGGGCGCGGCGTGTGGGTACCCAGGGTTGCGTGTCGTGACGACCGGTCCTCCGGCGCACGATCCGAATGTTTCCGTATTCCAAGGTGATGGCAATGACGTCAGTAGGGACCTCGCGAATCCGCCGCGTACTCGGCGTGTCGACCCTGATGGTTTCGGGCCTGCTGGCCAGCGCCGCGCAGGCCGCCAACCCCGAGCGTTGGCAGCTCAACATGACCAAGGGCGTCACCGAGACGGCCCGCGACGTCCACGACATCCACATGGTCATGCTGTGGATCTGCGTGGTCATCGGCATCGTCGTGTTCGGCGTCATGTTCGTGGCGATGTTCCGCTTCCGCAAATCGCGCGGCGCGGTCGCGCAGACGTGGAGCCACAGCACCAAGCTCGAGGTGGCCTGGACGGTCATCCCGATCCTCATCCTGATCGGCGCCGCCTGGCCGGCGACGGCCCTGCTGCTGCGCATGGCCGACACCTCGGAATCCGAGATGACGATCAAGATCACCGGCTACCAGTGGAAGTGGCGCTACGAGTACGTGGACTACTTCGGCCAGGCCACGCCGGTCAATTTCATGTCGACGCTCAAGCACGATTCCAACCGCGTGCGCCAGCTCGGCTCGGGCATGGACCCGACCTCGGTCAAGGACGGCGAGTACGCGAGCTACCTGCTCGACGTGGATCGCCCGCTCGTGTTGCCGGCCGGCGTCAAGGTGCGCTTCGTCGTCACCGCCGACGACGTGATCCACGCGTGGTGGGTGCCGTCGCTGGGCTGGAAGCAGGACGCCATCCCCGGAATCATCAATTCGGCCTGGACCAAGGTCGACGAGCCCGGCGTGTACCGCGGCCAGTGTGCGGAACTGTGCGGCAAGGACCACGGCTTCATGCCGATCGTCGTCAAGGTCGTGCCGAAGGCCGAGTTCGAGCAGTGGCTGGGCGAGCAGTCCGCTCCCGCCGCGCCGGCCACCGCCCAGACCATCGTTCCGTCGTCGGCCCCGCAGGGCTGAATCCCGAATCCGCAATTGAGGTGCAGGCCATGGCCCACGCTGCCGTCCACGACGACCACCACGACGACCACCACGACGACCACGACCACAAGCCCAAGGGCTTCCTGAATCGCTGGCTGTTCACGACCAACCACAAGGACATCGGTACCGCGTACCTGGTGTTCTCGCTGCTGATGTTCTTCATCGGCGGCTCGATGGCGATGGTCATCCGAGCGGAACTCTTCCAGCCGGGCATGCAGCTCGTGGAGCCCGAGTTCTTCAACGAAATGACCACGATGCACGCGCTGATCATGATCTTCGGCGCGGTCATGCCGGCGTTCGTCGGCCTCGGCAACTGGATGATCCCGCTGCAGATCGGCGCGCCGGACATGGCGCTGCCGCGCATGAACAACTGGTCGTTCTGGATCCTGCCGTTCGCGTTCACGCTGCTGCTGTCGACGCTGTTCATGCCGGGCGCCGGCCCGCAGGGCGGCTGGACGCTCTACCCGCCGCTGTCGATGCAGGGCGGCAACTCGGTGGCGTTCGTGATCTTCGCGATCCACCTGATGGGCATCAGCTCGATCATGGGCGCGATCAACATCATCGCGACGATCCTCAACATGCGCGCGCCGGGCATGGATCTGCTGAAGATGCCGATCTTCGTGTGGTCGTGGCTGATCACCGCGTTCCTGCTGATCGCGGTGATGCCGGTGCTCGCGGGCGCGGTGACGATGCTGCTCACCGACAAGTTCTTCGGCACGAGCTTCTTCAACGCGGCCGGCGGCGGCGACCCGGTGATGTTCCAGCACATCTTCTGGTTCTTCGGGCACCCCGAGGTCTACATCATGATCCTGCCGGCGTTCGGCATCGTCTCGGAGATCATCCCGACGTTCGCGCGCAAGCCGCTGTTCGGCTACCAGGCCATGATCTACGCGATCGCCTCGATCGCGTTCCTGTCGTTCATCGTGTGGGCGCACCACATGTTCACGGTGGGCATGCCGCTCGGCGGCGAGATCTACTTCATGTACGCGACGATGCTCATCGCGATCCCGACCGGCGTGAAGGTGTTCAACTGGGTCACCACGATGTGGGAAGGCTCGATGACGTTCGAGACGCCGATGCTGTTCGCGCTCGGCTTCGTCATCCTGTTCACGATCGGCGGCTTCTCGGGCCTCATGCTCGCGATCGTGCCGGCCGACTTCCAGTACCACGACACCTACTTCGTCGTCGCGCACTTCCACTACGTGCTGGTGACCGGCGCGGTGTTCGCGATCATGGCCTCGGCGTACTACTGGCTGCCGAAGTGGTCGGGCAACATGTACAGCGAGCGCTGGGGCAAGATCCACTTCTGGTCGAGCGTGATCTCGGTCAACGTGCTGTTCTTCCCGCAGCACTTCCTCGGCCTGGCCGGCATGCCGCGCCGCATCCCGGACTACAACGTCGCGTTCGCCGACTTCAACATGATCAGCTCGATCGGCGGCTTCTGGTTCGGCGCCTCTCAGCTGATCTTCGTCGGCGTGATCATCCACTGCGTGTACCGCTCGAAGAACCGCGCCACGGCGCAGGTCTGGGAAGGCGCGCGTGGCCTCGAGTGGACGGTGCCGTCGCCGGCGCCGCACCACACGTTCACGACGCCGCCGGTGATCGACGATTCCAAGCTCGCCCACGGCAACGTGACGCACTGAGCGACCGCGCGGGGCCGGCTCGAGCCGGTCCCGTGCACGCGGACACGACATGACCTCCACGACCGCCCCGGGCAGCGTCAGCAACGCCGGCATCGCGAAGACCATCGGCATGGTCTCGCTGGCCGCGTTCCTGTTCGGCTTCGCGATGATCCCGATCTACCGGATCGCCTGCGAGCACGTGCTCGGCATCAAGCTGTCGCCCGAGGGCATCTCGAACGACAAGGCCGCGTCGATGGTGGTCGACACGTCGCGGTCGGTGACGGTCGAGTTCGTCGGCAACGTCAACAGCAAGCTGCCGTGGGAGTTCCGTCCGGAAGTCACTCGCGTGAGCGTGCATCCGGGCGCGCTGACCGAAGTCTGGTTCGACGCGACCAACCAGTCCGGCGACCCGATCGTCGGCAACGCGGTACCCAGCGTCGCGCCGAGCGAGGCGTCGCTGTACTTCAACAAGACCGAGTGCTTCTGTTTCACCGAGCAGCTGCTCGCCGCAGGCGAATCCCGGCGCATGCCGGTCCGCTTCGTCGTCGACCCGCAGTTGCCGGCCAACGTGAAGACGCTTACGTTGTCCTATACGTTCTTCGCGAACGACATCGCCACGCGACGCCTCGGCCACGTGCCGGCGTCGGACGCAGCGGTCGCGGCGAGCGGATCCATTCCGAGCGTGGGGTCCTGAGATCATGGCGCAAACACAAGGTGCTTATTACGTCCCCCACGGCAGCCACTGGCCGATCGTGGGCTCCATCGGCCTGTTCACGACGGTCATCGGCGCCGCGCAGTGGATGAACGGCGTGAGCGGGTTCTCCGCGCTGCCGCTCATGTACGTCGGCATCGCGATCCTGCTGTTCATGATGTTCGGCTGGTTCGGCACGGTCATCCGCGAGTCCGTCGCCGGCCTCTACAACAAGCAGGTCGACGTCTCGTTCCGCATGGGGATGATCTGGTTCATCTTCTCGGAAGTGATGTTCTTCGCGGCGTTCTTCGGCGCGCTGTTCTACGCGCGCGTGCTGTCGGTACCGTGGCTCGGCGGCGAAGGCCACGGTGCGCTGACCAACCACTTCCTGTGGCAGGGCTTCACGCCGGCGTGGCCGACCAACGGCCCGAGCGAGATCGGCGGCAGCTTCCAGACGATCCCCGCATGGGGCCTGCCGCTGCTCAACACGATGCTGCTGCTGGCCTCGGGCGTGACGATCACGCTCGCCCACCACGCGCTGCGTTCGGGCCACCGCAAGGCCACCGTCGCGTGGCTCGCGGCGACGGTCGCGCTCGGCGCGGTGTTCCTCTACTACCAGGCGCACGAGTACGCGGAGGCCTACGGCCACCTCAACCTGACGCTCGGCAGCGGCATCTACGGCTCGACGTTCTTCATGCTGACCGGCTTCCACGGCATGCACGTCACGCTCGGCGCGATCATGCTCGTCATCATCATGCTGCGCGTCGCCAAGGGCCACTTCACGGCGGACAACCACTTCGGCTTCGAGGCGGTCGCGTGGTACTGGCATTTCGTCGACGTGGTATGGCTCGGCCTGTTCGTCTTCGTCTACGTCCTCTGACGCGACATGCAGCGGGCGCCGAGGCGCCCGCTGCGCTTTCCCGCCGATCGATCAGCCGTTGATGCCGTGGGGCTGGATGATGCCCGTGGCGATGCCGATCAGGATCAGCACGATCAACGCGACCGAGAGGCCGATGCGCCGCGTCAGCGCGTTCACGGTCCGGTTGCTGCCGCCCTTGTCGGTGATCATGTAGTAGAGGCCGGCGCCGAGGTTCCAGACGATGGCGACGAGAAACACGACGATCACGATCTTGCTGAGCATGGCGGTGGTCCGTGGCGGGCGAATCGGCCCGGCGTGGCCGCGAGTATAGGGCCGGCCCCGTGAGCGCACGCTGGAAGTCGCCGTCGTGGTTCGCGATCACGCTGCTCTGCGCGGGCCTCGCGCTGTTCTGCACGCTCGGTACCTGGCAGCTCAAGCGCGCGCACGAGAAGGAAACACTGCTCGCGTCGTTCAGCGGTGCAGCAGCACAGCCGACGCTGACGCTGTCCGAGGCGCGACGAACCACCGCAGACGCCGTGCATCACCCGCACGTGCGCCTGGAGGGCCGTTTCGACGCGCGCCACGCGTACCTGCTCGACGACCAGGTGCGCGACGCGCGGCGCGGCGTCATCGCATTCGCGCTGTTCGAGCCTGTCGACGGCAGCCTGCCGATCCTCGTCAATCGTGGCTTCGTCGCGCGCGAAGGCGCTGCGGCGCCGACGCTGCCGCCACTGCCCGAGGGCGACCTCGTCGTGTCGGGGCTGTATGCTCCGCCGCCCGGGTCCGGACTGCGCCTCGGCGGCAATGCGCTGCCGAACCAGACTGGTCCGACCAAGAGCACGATCTACATCGACCTCGGCGAGATCGGCGAGGATGCCGGACGTCGCATCGACACGTCGGTGCTGCTGCTCGATGCGGAACCCGGTTCCGGCTTCGAGCGGACCTGGACGCCGCAGATCCTGCCGCCCGAGCGCCACCGTGGCTATGCGCTGCAGTGGTTCTCGTTCGCGATCGCCGCGATCGTCATCTTCATCGTGCTGCACCGTCGCCGCACGCCGTCCCGTTGAGCGCGAAGCGCCAAGGTTCCCCCGAGACACGCCATGCAAACGAGATCCCGCAAGCGCCTGCAGCTGATCCTGATCTGGGCGATCTTCTTCGCGCCGATGGTCGTCGCGGGTGTCATGGCCGCCATGGGCTGGATGCCCGGCACGCGCAGCTTCGGCGAAGGCATCGTGCCGCAGCGCTCGGTCGAGGATGCGGTCGCCGAGCGCCCCGACGGCAGCCTGCTGCCGTGGCGTGACCCGGACTGGCGCTGGAGCGTGGTCGCGCTGCCGGGCAAGACCTGTGGCGAGATCTGCATCCGTCAGCTCGACCAAGTGCATCGCGCACGCGTGTCGCTCAACCAGAAGTCCGCGCGCGTGCGCCTCGTCTACCTCGGCGTGCCACCGCACGGTGAGGGTGCGAGCGAGGTCATGACCGCATGGGAGCCGGCGCGCGACGCGACCGGTGCGTTCGACGCATGGATTCCGCAGGTCGAGGACGGCCTCGCCCTCGTGCTCGTCAAGCCCGACGGCATCGCGCTGACGCTGTACCGCGACGGCTTCAACGCCAGCGGCCTGCGCAAGGACCTCGGCAAGGTGACCAAGTGATCGCGCGCTTCCTGCGCCTGTCCTGGCCGGCGCGGCTGGCCTGGATCGCCACGTTGCTCGCGCTCGGCGTGATCGTGTTCGGCGCGTTCGTGCGCCTGTCCAACGCGGGCCTGTCGTGCCCGGACTGGCCGACCTGCTACGGCAAGGCGACGTGGCCCGGCCACGAGCACGAGATCGAGCACGCCAACGCCAACTTCGACCGACCCGTCGAATCGCACAAGACCTGGCGCGAGCAAGGCCACCGCATGGTCGCCGGCACGCTCGGCGTGCTGATCCTCGCCCTCGCGCTCGCCGCGGCGTGGCGGCGGCCGCTCGCACGGCTCTGCGTGATCGTCGCGGCAGTTGCCGCGGCAGCCGGGGTCGTCACCTACATGAAGGGTTCGCACACGCTGTCGGGCACCTTGTCGGTGTTCGCGCTCGGCCTGCCCGTGATCGCCGCGGCCACGCTGCGACGTGCCGGCGCATGGCGCGTGGCCGTGCTGCTGCTGGGCGTCGTGATCTTCCAGGCCATGCTCGGCATGTGGACCGTGACCTGGCTGCTCAAGCCCGTCGTCGTGATGGGCCATCTGCTCGGCGGCCTGACCACGTTCGCGCTGCTCGCCTATGTCGCACTGCGCCTGTCCGGCGCGGGTCGTGACGATCTCTCCGAGGAGCGCGTGCGCGCGCTCGTCGCGTTCGGCCTCGTCGTGCTCGGCCTGCAGATCGCGCTCGGCGGCTGGACCAGTGCGAACTACGCGGCCTGGGCCTGCGGCACCAACTTCCCGACCTGCCTCGGCCAGTGGTGGCCGCAGACCGATTTCGCCGAGGGTTTCGTCCTGTGGCGCGGCATCGGCGTCGACTACGAAGGTGGCGTGCTCGACGGCCCGGCGCGCACGGCGATCCAGATCGCCCACCGCATCGGTGCGGTCATCGCATTCCTCTACGTCGGCTGGCTCAGCGGCCGCCTCGCGCGCGCAGGCCTGCGCGGCACCGGGCGCGCGCTCGGCGCTGCGCTGCTCGTGCAGGTCGCGCTCGGCATCGCCAACGTCAAGCTCGGCCTGCCGCTGCACGTCGCGACCGCGCACGTGTTCGTCGCGGTCGTGATGCTGTTCCTGCTCATCGTCGCGTTCGCGCGCCTGCAACCGCGTACCGACCTCTCGACTTGACCGCGCGCCGTCCCGACGGCATACGTTCGCCCGAACCCGACACGATTCCCGCATGCCCTCCATCGCGAGCCAGTACCTCGAACTGACCAAGCCGCGCGTCGTCGCGCTGATCGTCTTCACGGCGATCATCGGCATGTTCCTGGCGGTGCCGGGCTGGCCGCCGCTGCGCGAGTCGGTGGTCGGCTTCATCGGCATCTGGCTCGCGGCCGGCTCGGCGGCCGCGATCAACCACCTGATCGACCAGCGCATCGACCGCCTCATGGCGCGCACGTCGCACCGCCCGCTCGCCACCGGCACGCTCACGCCGACCCAGGTGCTCGCGTTCGCGATCGGCCTCGGCACGTTGTCGATGACGCTGCTGATCGCGTTCGTGAACCCGCTCACCGCGGCGCTCACGTTCGCTTCGCTGATCGGTTACGCGGTCGTCTACACGGCGTTCCTCAAGCGCGCGACGCCGCAGAACATCGTCATCGGCGGTGCCGCCGGCGCCGCACCGCCCGTGCTCGGCTGGGCCGCGGTCACCGGCGAAGTGCATCCGTACGCGCTGCTGCTGTTCCTGATCATCTTCGTGTGGACGCCGCCGCACTTCTGGGCACTCGCGATCTTCCGCCGCGAGGACTACTCGCGTGCGCAGGTGCCGATGCTGCCCGTGACGCACGGCGTCACCTACACGCGCTGGCACGTGCTCGCGTACACGATCCTGCTCGTGATCGTGACCGTGCTGCCGTATCTCACCGGCATGAGTGGCCTGTTCTACCTCGGCGGCGCGCTCGTGCTCGGCGCGGGCTTCCTCTGGTACGCGATCGTGCTGCTGAACCCGCCCGACGAACTGTTCGCGATGAAGGTGTTCAACTACTCGATCATCTACCTCATGGCGCTGTTCGCTTTCCTGCTCGTCGACCATTACCTCGTTGCCGAAGCGGCGCCGGTCGGCGGCTTCTTCCTCGAGAAGGTCGGCGGCTGACGCGACCGCGATTCAGCGCGCTGGCGGCTTCGCGCAGAACGCGAGGTTGCCCTCGATGCGCGGACGGTCGGCGGCGGGAAGGCCCGGCCACGCGAGCAGCCTGCGGCTGAGTTCCGCGCACTCGTCGCGGCGGCCGACGTAGAACGCCGCGACCGCGCGCTCGTCGATCGCGCGCCACGTGTACACGGACAGGTCGAGGAACAGCAGGTCCTCGGGCACCGGCATCTCGGACGCGACGCGCGCATGTGCGTAGGCGCTGCCGAAGCGGCCCTGGTTGCGCAGGAAGCGCGCGAGCTCGCAAAGCGGCTCGGCGCGTACGGGACGCGCGTCGAATGCGGCGAGGTAGGCGTCGATGACGTCAACGGCCGGCGCCTGCAGGCGCTCGAGCAGCGTGGCGACCTGGAACTTCGCGTACCAGACCTCCTCGACGAAGCCGGCCATCGTGGCGCGCTTGCGGTAGGCCTCGAGCGCACCGGCGTGGTCGCCGGCGTCGCGCAGGCTCTGCGCGAAGTAGAACGCGTAGCGTGTGTTGTCCGGCTCGGCCGCGAGCGCCTTGCGCAGCACCTCGGCGTCGTCGCGGTACTTCTCCTGCAGCGGGCGCTGGCTGCGTGCGCCGTCGGGATAGCTGCGCACACGCAAGCCAGGCAGGTCGAGGATGCGCGGGTCCGACGGTGCGGCCGGGTACTCGTGCAGCACGCCGTGCCAGCGCCAGCCGAGCTCGTGGCGCAGCACCTTCGCGCTCGCGTACTCGAACTGGCTGCCGTCGAGCACCTGGCGCACGAAGTAGCCGGGGCCATCGAGCCGCTGCGTCGGCAGCGCCGCTTCGGGCATGCGCTCGAGAATCTCGTCGGCGTCGATGATCAGCGCGTACTCGCCGTGCGCGCGCGCGAGGTCGAGCGCCTGGTTGCGGTTCGTCGCGAAGTCCACCCATGGGCGTTCGATCAGCTCGCCGGGCAGGTCCGCCATGAGCTCGCGCACGAGCGCCTGCGTGCCGTCCGTCGAACCCGTGTCGACGATCGCCCAGGCGCCGATGTACGGGCGCACGGAGGCGAGGCAGCGCGCGATCACGGGCGCCTCGTTCTTCACGATCATGCTCAGGCACAGCTGGGGGGCGAACGCGGCGCGCGCCGGCGTCGAAGGGCTCATGCGGGAGTCCGTGCGTCGGTGGGGATCGCGAGGATAGCAGCGCCGCCGTTATCCGGCCGTGTGCTGTGTCGCCTGCGCGCGTCGCGCGTAACGCTGGGCGAGCAGCGCGCAGGCCATGAGCTGGACCTGGTGGAACAGCATGACCGGCAGCAGCACCATGCCGAGCGCGGGATGGCCCGCGAACAGGATCTTGGCGATCGGCACGCCGCTGGCGAGGCTCTTCTTGGAGCCGCAGAACACGATCGTGATCTCGTCCTCGCGCGAGAAGCCGAGCGCGCGGCTGCCCCACATCGTCATCGCCAGTGCGGCCGCGAGCAGCACGATCACGACACCCGCGACGGCCGCGAGCGCGGGGAGCGGTACGTGCTGCCACAGGCCTTCCACGACCGAGGCGCTGAAGGCGACGTAGACCACGAGCAGCACGGTGCCGCGATCGGTGTAGGAGAGCAGGGTGCGCCGGCGCTCGACCCAGCCGCCGACCCACGGCCTTGCCAGATGCCCGGCCACGAACGGCGCGAACAGCTGCAGCGCGATCTTGCCGATCGCATCGAGCGGCGAGCCCGTGTCGCCGTGCGTGGCGAGCAGGATCGACACGAGCAGCGGGGTCAGGAACACGCCGAGCAGGTTCGACAGCGATGCGCTGCACACGGCCGCGGGCACGTTGCCGCGCGCGATCGAGGTGAACGCGATCGACGACTGCACGGTCGACGGAAGCGCACACAGGAACAGCACGCCGGTGAACAGCTCCGGTGTCAGCAGCCACGGCGCGACCGGCTTGAGGGCGAGCCCGAACAGCGGAAATGCGACGAACGTGCTCGCGAACACGGCCAAGTGAAGACGCCAGTGCACGATGCCCGCGACGATCGCCTCGCGCGACAGGCGCGCACCGTGCAGGAAGAACAGCAGCGCGATGCCGACCGTCGTGGCGAGGTCGAACGCCTCGGCGACCACGCCGCGGCACGGCAGCACGGCGGCGAGCACGACCGTCGCGACGAGCGCGAGCGTGAACGGATCGAGGAAGGCGGGGAGTCGGCGCATCGGAAGCGTTGGGCGGAGAATGGGACCGGAACGGAGCGCGGTCGTGGCAGCGCGTGCCGCAGGCGACGCATGGCGCGCGTCGTGCCGCCGACCCGTAGACGTGCATGATCGCGGCTGCCAGCGTCGGCCTGCAAGGCGCGAACGTCATGCCCCACCGGCGCGCCGCTGTCGGCACGACGCCATGGGACGGGCGTTCCGACGAGACGTGCGTCACCGCCGCACACCACCGGGTGAGATGCCGTCCGGCCATCGTCGACCGCAGCACGCGGTGGTATACCTGCGCGCCGTGTCGACACCACCGGAATCCGCCGCATGACCGCCGCCGCCCACGGAGCCCTGACCCGCCGCGACCTGCGCACCCTGCTGCTCGCGGCACTCGGCGGTGCGCTCGAGTTCTACGACTTCATCATCTTCGTGTTCTTCGCGGCGGTCATCGCGCAGCTGTTCTTCCCGCCCGACACACCCGAATGGCTGCGCCAGCTGCAGGCCTTCGGCATCTTCGCCGCGGGCTACCTCGCACGCCCGCTCGGCGGCATCGTCATGGCGCACTTCGGCGACCGCGTCGGACGCAAGCGCATGTTCATGCTGAGCGTCCTGCTCATGGCCGTGCCGACGCTGCTCATGGGCCTGTTGCCGACCTACGCCGAGATCGGTCTCGCCGCGCCCCTGCTGCTGTTGCTGCTGCGCCTCGCGCAGGGCGCGGCGGTCGGCGGCGAGGTGCCCGGCGCGTGGGTGTTCGTGTCCGAGCACGTGCCGGCCTCGCGAACGGGCTTCGCCTGCGGCGTGCTCACCGCGGGCCTCACGCTCGGCATCCTGCTCGGCTCGCTCGTGTCGAGCGCGCTCAACACGTGGTGGACGCCCGAGCAGGTGCTCGACGGCGTCTGGCGCGCACCGTTCGTGCTCGGCGGCGTGTTCGGCCTGTTCGCGGTGTGGCTGCGCCGCTACCTTCACGAGACGCCCGTGTTCGAGGAGATGCGCCGTCGCCGCGCCCTCGTCGAGGGACTGCCGCTGCGCGTCGTGCTGTCCGGCCACGCGCGCGAGGTCGCGACCTCGATGCTGCTGACGTGGCTGCTGACGGCCGGCATCGTCGTGGTGATCCTCATGACGCCGACGCTCGTGCAGCGCCTGTACGCGATCGCGCCGGCGACCGCGGCACAGGCCAACAGCCTCGCGACGTTCGCGCTGTGCTTCGGCTGCATCGCCTACGGACTCGCCGCGGACCGCTTCGGTTTCCGCCGCGTGATCGCGATCGGCGCGCTCGTGCTCGCGGCGGTCGTGTTCGCGCTCTACACGGGTACGCGCGCCTCGCCGCAGCACTTCACCGCGCTGTACGTGCTGACCGGCTTCTGCGTCGGCGTGGTCGGCGTCGTGCCGACCGCGATGGTGCACGCGTTCCCGCCCGCGATCCGCTTCTCGGGCATCTCGTTCGCCTACAACGTCGCCTACGCGATCGCCGGCGGCACCACGCCGCTGCTGATCGCGTGGTGGCTGCGCAGCGCACCCGATGCGCCGGTGTACTACGTGGCGCTGGCCTGCCTTGCCGGCATCGTCGCGGCGAAGCTTTCACGGCCGCATCCAGCGCGCTGATCGCGGCACATGCGTCCGCCACGCGGGACGCGGTAGCATCGCGAAGGGGGCAATCCAGCAGTACGCGGCAGATCGACCGGGCGCCGAGGATCGGCAGCCCGCGCAGGGAGTCGCGGATCGTTCAGGGGACGACAACGTGGGAAACGTCAAGACCGCCTTGCTGGCGGCATTCGGCATGGTTGCAGGAGGCCTCGCGGCTGACAGGGGCGAGGCAGCCGGGATGGTGTGGGAGACCTACCCGGGCTTCTTCTCGCCCGGGCATGCCGGCATCGTGCTGGGAGACTTCGACGGAGACGGTCGTATCGAAGCCGCCGTGAGTGGCCACGCCGGCATGCAGGTCATCGCGACGCTCGCGAAGCCCGCAGCGGGAGGCGCGCTCTCGATCGAGTCGATGACCGTGTTGCCCGGGTTGACGCTGGCGGGGCGGCTTCAGCGAGGTCCGGGCGAGGGCGGCGAGGAGCGTCTCGTGGGAGTGGCGACAGCCAGTGGCCTCCCGAGCAGTGTCGTCGTGTTCGGCGGTGTGCCGTTGCGCGTGCTTCGTACGATCCCCGTACCCAATATCACCATGGTCAGCGCCATCGCCGACGTCGACGCGGATGGCGCTCCCGAGATCGTGGGATTGCAGGGCTACCAATGGGGTGCGCAGTACCCGGTCATCCTCGACTACGCCACCGGCGCCGTGAAGTGGACCGGCGTCGAAGCGGCGAACGACGTGGCGGTCGCGCAGCTCGATGGCGACGCTGCGCTCGAGTTGCTGGTGTCCACCGGATCTTCGTCGTCCTCGAACCCGGCGCCCGGGCGCGTGCTGGACGGCGCCACGCGCCAGGTCGAATGGTCGTGGCCGGCCGGGTTCAACAGATTCCTGGTCGGGCAGTTCACGGCCGATCCCGGTGTGCGCACCTTCGCGACATGGAGCCAGTGGGGCGGGCGCATCCAGATCTTCCGCAGCCAGCCCTACTCGCCGATCGGCGAGATCGATGCGGGAGAAGTCGCCGCGGCCTCGGTCGTGCGTTTGAACGGCGTCGACCACATCGCGATCGGGGCCGGCCAGTGGGGCAATGTCTCGATCGTCAATCCACGTACGGGTGCAACCACATTCTCCGTCCAGAACCCCGAGCACGGTGTGTCCGCCATCGAGAGCGGCGATCTCGACGGCGATGGGCGGATGGAGCTCGTCTTCGGTGCCGGACTGACCAGCACCGGGAAGGACACGCTGCGTGTCATGGACATCGAGACCCAGTCCATCGACTTTGTGAGCGACGACGAAGTCGGGCCGCACACCGCCGTCGCGCGTGGCGTGTTGTCGGGCCCTGGTTCGGATCAGGTCGTCTTCCTGACCATGGAGTCGGACTCGGGCTACCGAGGATCGAACCTCTACGTGCTCGACGCCTTGAGCGGAGCCAGGCTTCGATCCCGAGTCGAGGTCGTGGATTCGTGGACCAGACGCGTTCCGCATGTCGCCGTGGCGCAGCTCGACAACGACCCGCAGGCCGAGATCGTCGTCGCCAGTGCGCAGGTCTACACGCCGCTCGTCGCCGTCATCGACGGCGTCACGCTCCAGGATCAGTGGCGCAGGCAGGACTTCGCGGGTGGTTCAAGCAACGTCGAGATCAGTGCGATGCAGACGGTCGACGTCAATGGTGACGGTGTCGACGACGTCGTGGTCGCGCTCAATTCCGGGCGGGTGACCGTGTTGGATGGCCGCAATGGTGCGACGATCTGGCAGTCGGTCACGATCCAGGGCGAGACGGCCCCGGCGCTGGCTGCGTTCCGTTCCGCGGGCCGTGCGTACATCGCGATGGCGCGTGGCAGGGCCATCTACCTGTTCGATACGGTGAGCGGGCTCGTCGTCGCCGTGTCCAAGCGCCCCCAGAGCGTGCGGACCATCACGCGATGGGGGGAGGGCGCAGCGTGCCGCCTCGGCGCGCTGGAGGGGGACACGACGTTCGGCATCTTCTCGTGCAGCGACTTGTCCCGCGAACGCGAGCTGAGTGTTCCTGCGGGCAGCACGTTCGCCAGGCCGTTCGATGCGTCGGCGACGCGATTCCTCGTGGCGAGCGACGGCGTACTGTACGAAGTCCGTTCCGGACGTGCTCCGGCGCGGTTGACGCCCGCGCTCGGAACCTCACTGGGTTTCGGCGACAAGGGAATCGTCACCCCTTCGCCCGATGGTCGGAGCGCCAATGTCATCATCGGAACGTCGCACATGGTGACGCGCCGTTCCGTTACGACGGATGATCTCTTCTCGCATGGCTTCGACTAGAAGAAGGCCCGCATGACGCAAGGCAAGCCCCACGACGCGATCCTCATCGGCGCCGGCCATAACGGCCTCGTCTGTGCCACGTACCTGGCCAAGGCCGGGCTCAAGGTGCTCGTGCTCGAGCGGCGCGACGTCGTGGGCGGTGCCGCGGTCACCGAGGAATTCCATCCCGGGTTCCGCAACTCGGTGGCCTCGTACACGGTGTCGCTGCTGCAGCCGAAGGTGATCGCGGACCTCGACCTGCACGCGCACGGTCTGCGCGTGGTTGAGCGTCGGCGCAACAACTTCCTGCCGCGTCCGGATGGGTCGTACCTGCTCACGGGCGCGGGGCAGACGCAGGCCGAGGTCGCGAAGTTCTCGCGGCGCGATGCCGAGCGCCTGCCCGCGTACGAGCAGCGCCTCGATGCGATCGCCGATGTGCTGCGCGCGCTCGCGCTCGAGCCGCCGCCGAACGTCACCGACGGTGGCTGGTGGAAAGCGCTGCCCGAGCTCGTGCGCGCGAGCAAGCTCGGCCGTCGCCTGCACGGGCTCGACGCGTCGCTGCGCCAGGAACTGCTCGACCTGTTCACGATCTCGGCGGCCGAGTACCTCGACCGCTGGTTCGAGAGCGAGCCGATCCGCGCCGTGCTCGGCTTCGACGGCGTGGTCGGCAACTACGCGAGTCCGTACACGCCGGGCAGCGCCTACGTGCTGCTGCACCACGTGTTCGGCGAGGTCAACGGCGTCAAGGGCGCGTGGGGTCACGCGATCGGCGGCATGGGCGCGATCACGCAGGCGATGGCGAAGGCCGCGACGGCCGCCGGCGTCGAGATCCGTACGGGTTGCGGCGTGCGCGAGGTGGTCGTCGAGAACGGCCGCGTCACCGGTGTCGTGACCACGCAGAGCGACCTCGTGCATGCGCGCGCCGTGGTCGCCAACGTCAACCCGAAGCTGCTCTACGAGCAGCTGCTCGCCCGCGATGTGGTACCGGCGCCGACGCGCGAGCGCATGGCGAACTGGCGCTGCGGCTCGGGCACGTTCCGCATGAACGTCGCACTCGATCGCCTCCCGGACTTCACCGCGCTGCCCGGCGAGGGCGATCACCTCACGGCCGGCATCATCCTCGCGCCGAGCCTCGACTACATGGACCGCGCCTACCGCGACGCGCTCGCGCAGGGCTGGTCGCGCGAGCCGATCGTCGAGATGCTGATCCCGTCGACGCTCGACGATTCGCTCGCGCCGCCCGGAAAGCATGTCGCCAGCCTGTTCTGCCAGCACGTCGCGCCGCAGCTGTCCGATGGCCGTTCGTGGGACGACCATCGCGAGGAGGTCGCCGACCTCATGATCGCGACCGTCGACCGCTACGCGCCGGGTTTCGCCGCGAGCGTGCTCGGCCGGCAGATCAAGAGCCCGCTCGATCTCGAGCGCGATTTCGGCCTGATCGGCGGCGACATCTTCCACGGCGCGCTGAGCCTCAACCAGTTGTTCAGCGCGCGGCCGATGCTCGGCCAGGCCGACTACCGCGGTGCACTGCCGGGGCTGTACCTGTGCGGCGCCGGCACGCATCCGGGCGGTGGCGTCACCGGCGCGCCGGGGCACAACGCGGCGCGTGTCATCGTCAAGGATCTGCGCTGATCCATCGTCTCTTCATCGAGCAAGGGAGGGAGTCCTGATGCCTTACGTTCGCATGGCGCGAATCATCGCGCTGGCCATGCTGTCCGCCATGCCGGCGGTGGTGAATGCCCAGGAGGGCGGCGAGTCGCTCGAGACCATCGTCGTCACGGGCACGCGCATCAGCTACCGCGACCTGCTCGACACGCCGGCCGTGTCGATCACGCGGCCCGGTGACTACCTGCTGCTGTCGATCACGCTCGTCAACGACACGCGCAACGAACAGCAGCGCCGAGACGAGATCCACGCGACGATCCGCAAGATGATCGCCGCGACCGGCAGCCGTTTCGAGATCGTGCATGGCGACACCTACCTGACACGCCTCGATGCGGGGAACCACAAGGTTCCGGTCGAAGCTTCGGGGGCGGACAAGAAGGACCGTCCGGACACGGGCAGCGTCTCGCTGCACGTGCGCACCGCGATCGGCGGCGCACCCGCGAAGGCCGAGGAACTCACGCGCGCGTTGCGCGAGTTCGTGGACCGTGCCGAGCGCGTCGGGCGTACCGAGATCGACGTCGAGAAGGAGTCCGCGCTGAGCCTGTCGCGCCCCGAGCGCTTCCGCCACGAGATCATCCGTGCGATCGCCGACGACGTCGGCAAGGTCCGCGGGGTGCTCGGCGAAGGCTGCGAGGTCGCGATCGAAGGGCTGGGCAGCCGCATCGAGTGGCAGCGTGTCTCGGCGGCCGAACTCATGCTGTACATCCCGTACACGATGGAGATCCGCGGCTGCGGGAACGTCGGTGGCGAGGTGCGCGGGTCCTGATCGCGTTCCGGCGCGTCGTTTCCGTGGGTTTGTCGAGGTCGCCGATCCCAGGCGGCCGAGGGTGGCCGCGACCCGTTCTCGCGGCGATCGGTGAATCAGGGGAAGACATGGTGAAGAAGGGTTGGATCGCCGCGGGCGCGCTCGTGTTCGCGCTCGGTGTCGGCACGGGCATGGCCGCGAAGGTGCGCATCGACATCCATGCCTACAAGGCGATGCCCGAGAAGGACGCGGGCAAGGCGCTGCTCGAACAGGCGCTGGTGCAGGCCGGCAAGGGCAGCTGGGAGCGCATCGCGGTCGGCCGCATCTACCTGCTCGCGGGCATGAAGGCCGAGGGCAAGGCGATCTTCGACGCGCTGCTCGCGGGCAAGCACCAGAGCAGCGACGTGCTGCGCATCGCGCGCGCCTACCGCGAGGCCGGCGACTGGCAGAGCGCCAAGGTGCTGTTCGACCGCTTCGTGCGCGAGAACCCGAAGGACGAGAAGGACATCGCCGAGATCGGTGCCTACTACCACCTCGCCGGTGATCGCGCGGGTGCCGAGGCGTTGTACGCGAAGTCGTTCGCGATCACCGACGAGTTCTGGTCCACGGTGACGGCGGCGGCAGGCTATCTCGGGGTCAGGCCGCAGGAGTGAGCCGACGCGTTGCGGAGGCGATGGTGGAGGCCTGCCGGTCTTTCGGCGCGCCTCGACGTCGCCTCCGATGCCCTACGGCCACCATGCTGCCGGCAGCGCGTAGCCCATGTCGGCGAGGCCGTAGGCGACCAGGCCGAGCCACATCATCACGACCGCCAGCGCCGTGAAGCGACGGCCGCGCCGGGCCAGCGCGAACAACAGCGCCGGTGCGGCCAGCGACGCGGCGAGCACGCCGGTTGCCGGCAGCCAGCGTCCCTGCTCGAGATGCCCGAGCGCCCAACGTGCGAGCGCGAGCGTACCCACGCCGAACGTCGCGATGCCGAGCAGGAGGTAGGGCACGCTCTCGATGCCGGCGAGACGGTCCATCATGCGCTTGATGTCGTGGTGCGATCGGCCTTCGGCGTCCATGACCGCAGGGTACACCCGCGGGGATGGGGCGGTCAGGGCGAGCGGGGTCGCACGAGATCAGGCGCGCGTCGACGCGGGTGCCGGCGCCGCCATAGGCACCGGTACCCGGATCTCAGCCCTTCACGCACACCACCTGCCGCAACGTGTGCACCACCTCGACGAGATCGGCCTGCGCCGCGATCACCGCGTCGATCGGCTTGTACGCGGCCGGCGACTCGTCGATGACGGCGTTGTCCTTGCGGCATTCGACGTGCGCGGTCGCCTCGCGGTGCTGCTTGAGCGTGATGCTGCGGCGTGCCTCGGTGCGGCTCATGACGCGGCCCGCGCCGTGGCTGCAGCTGTGGAAGCTTTCGGCGTTGCCCTTGCCGCGCACGATGTAGCTCTTCGTGCCCATGCTGCCCGGGATGATGCCGAGTTCGCCCGCGCGCGCGCTGACCGCACCCTTGCGCGTGACGAGCAGCGATTCGCCGCCGTGCGTCTCGCGTTGCACGTAGTTGTGGTGGCAGTTCACCGCGACGCGGTCGAGCTGGAACTTCGGCAGTGTGTTGCGCATTTCGGCGAGCACGCGCGCCATCATCGCCTCGCGGTTGTGGCGTGCGTAGTCCTGTGCCCACGACACCGCCTCGACGTAGTCGTCGAACAGCGGCTCGCCCTCCATGAAGAACGCGAGGTCCTTGTCGGGCAGGTGGAAGCCGAGCACGCGGCGCGCGAGTTCCTCGCGGGCACGCTCGATGAAGTAGGTGCCGATGAGGTTGCCGGTGCCGCGCGAGCCCGAGTGCAGCATCACCCACACGCGATCCTCCTCGTCGAGGCAGACCTCGATGAAGTGGTTGCCGCCGCCGAGCGTGCCGAGCTGGCGATCGAGCTTGTCGGTGCGGATGCGCCGGTGCCTGGCCTTGATCGCGTCGAGGCGGGACGTGAGGCCCGAGTCCGCGACGCGCGTGTCGATGCCGTCGGGCAGCTTGCGGTGCTCGCCGCCGGGGCCGTTGCCGACCGGCACGGTGCGTTCGATCGACGCATGCAGTGGCGCGAGCGAGTCGGGCAGGTCGCGTGCGCGCAGCGTCGTGCGCACCGCGGCCATGCCGCAGCCGATGTCGACGCCGACCGCGGCCGGGATGATCGCGCCGCGCGTCGGGATCACCGAGCCCACGGTCGCGCCCTTGCCGAGGTGCACGTCGGGCATCACGGCCACCCACGGTCCGACGAACGGGATCGCGGCGATGTTGCGCAACTGCGCGTGCGCCTGCGCTTCGAGCGGCACGCCGCGCACCCAGCCCTTGATCGGCGTGGTGCTGCCTTCGGCGTGCAGGAATTCGTACGAGGTGTTCATGTCCTTGTCCGTGTTGGATCCTTTCCGGCCGGCGCGGCGGTTCCTGCCGCCGCGCCGGGTCCTCACTTCAATGTCACCAGCTGCTTCAGCACGCCGTCCAGGCCGCCGAACACGGTGAGCTTGTCGACCTTCTCGGTCACCTTCTCGAGCGCCTCGAGTTCCTTGAGGCGCATGAGCACCGGGCTCTCCTCGATCAGCTTCGCGGTGTTGAGCAGGGAACGCGTGGCGTTCGCCTCCTCGCGACGGCGGATCACGTTGGCCTGGGCCGCCTTCTCCGCCTGCACGACGCTGTTGAGGATCTCCTTCATGTCACCCGGCAGGATCACGTCCTTGACGCCGACGCCGAGCACCTCGATGCCGAAGCCGCCGACCTTGCCGCGCACGCTGGCGAAGATCTCGCCGTCGAGCGCCGCCTTGTCGGCGAGCAGCTCGTCGAGGGTCTTCGTCGAGACCGCCTTGCGCAAGCCGAACTGCAGCTCGCGGTAGACGTGCTCGCTGGCCTTGGCGACCTTCGTGCGCGCGGCGACCGCGTCGGTCACGCGCACGTTCGCCGACAGGTTGACGCGCAGCGAGACCTTGTCGCGCGTGAGCAGCTCCTGGCCCGACACTTCGACCGCCTGCACGCGCAGGTCGACGACCTCCGCGGACACGTTGCGACTGAAGTTCCAGAACGCGTACGCACCCGGTTCGAGCGTGCGCGCGAGCTTGCCGTCGACGAACACGAGGCCGGTCGACTCGACCGGCACGTCGACGACGACCGCGAGCTTCGCGAGCATGCCGAGCTGGCGCAGGCGGCGCACGACCTCGGGCGCGACCTCGAGCGAATCGCCGAGGTGCACACGATCGATCGCGATGCCGACGAGGCCACGCCAGTAGAGCTTGCGCGTACCCGGGGCGAGCACGTCCTCGAGCTTGCCGTTCTTCAGCACGAGGCCGGCTTCAGCGGTGCCGAGGTCGGCCAGCACGAAGTGTTCGCCGAGGCGCTCGCCGAGACGCGCGACGAGCGTCTCGACGTCGCGCCCGGTGTACTCGCCCTGCGCGATCGCGTGCACGACCACATCGAGGCGTCCGCGCGGATCGAACCAGCGGTACTCGCCCGGCCCGATCACGCGTTGCAGCTGACGGTTGCGATACACCAAGCCGCGCTCGCCGTCTCCGATCACGACCGTCTTGGTCCAGAACATGGGTGTTCTCCTATTGGCTCTGGTGGTCCGGTCCGTACGGGTGTCACGTCCGCGCGCCGACCGGTTCGCGCGCGGGGTGTTCGTACAGGTAGTGCCTGCACGTGAAGAAGGGGAAACGCCCCTGGCGAGCGGCATCGCGGAACCCGCGTGCCCGCCCGTGGGGGCCTTGCCGTCACCGGCCTCGATCCGTGCATGCCGCGTGCGCAAGGCCGCGTGGGGCAGGGACGTGGGTCCGGCGATGCCGTCGCTGCGGTGATCCCTTCGTGCAACCACGCTTTCGCGTCGCGCTCTCGGGAACCGCCGCACGGGGCGTTTCCTGTTGGAGGGACTCGCGTCCCGTGTCATGACGTGACAGGTCATGTCTGGAGCGGGAATCGAACCCGCGCACTCTGGATTGGAGGTCCAGTGCTCGACCACTGAGCTACCCAGTCGGTGACGTGCAGGACTCGAACCTGCGACCCGCGGCACATGCCGCTGCTCTACCTCTGAGCCAACGTCACATCGCGCAGCATCCCGTGCGGGTTCGGGCATACGCGAGCGGCAGCGCCGTGCGCACCGGACGGCATCGATGCCGTACCGCAGGAACCCGTCGGTGGTGCCGTGCATGGTCGCCCGTCGAGGGCGCCATGAGGTGCGGTCATGCCATCGCGGAAAGCGGTCACGTGCATGGCCTCGTGATTATCTCGCGGCATGTCGTGGAGGCGATGAAAAACCTACGATCAGCAACCGGAATAATCGATATTCAAGCATTATCTCGAGGCGCACGAAAAACCGTTCCGCGGCATGGCCGCGTGATCTCGATCTCCTTGTGCGAACGCGCAAATGAAAACGCCCCCGGAATGGCATCCGAGGGCGTTCGCGTTCCTCGGAGATCGGGTGACCGATCTCCGCGAGGCGGGGATCAGTCGAGCGGGTTGTCGCCGCAGAACCGCTGTGTCCTGCAGCCGTACGCGAGCGCGATCGGCACGCGCACGGGGCGCGGCGAGCAGGCTTTGGCGTGGACGGGAAGGCGGTTCATCGTGACGGTCTTCAAGGGTGGAAATGGGATCGCCCGCTGGCGACGGCGCGGACATTACGCGCGTGAAAGGAGCATTGCAAGCTTTTTCAATAGGTCGTCGTGATTATTTTCCGTGGTCGCTCGCGGGTGAATGTTTTCGCGTCGTCATGTCGTGCTGTCGGCGCGGTCGATAATCCCCTCCGGGAGGTGGTGGGGAAATCGGGCTCCGGCATGTCACGAGCACGCGCCAGGCACGGGATGGTGCGGGTTCCGCACGCGGATCTCCACGAAGGCGGAAACGTTCGTCCGTGAGCTGCGCGCGATGCTTCCGACGCGCGGTGCATGACATCCCGCGCCGGTCATTCCCATCCCGTCCAGCTTCGCAGGCGAAGCTGCGCCGGCAGGTTCGCCGCGGACGCGAGGTCGCGTCTGCGTGGAGCGTCGGATGCGGGGCGGTCCCGACGCGACGCACGCCATGGGTCGTTCGTCCTGAGTGGACGCGGAGAACGTGGGAAAACGTGTCGGTGACGCCTGGTCGGCGCTCCGAGGGCTGCCTTGCCGCGCGGTCGGCGCGTGGCCCGTCGCGTGCCAGCCGCTACACTCCACCGTGTTGCCCGATGCTTTCGCGATGCCTCGTCCCGTCTACCACTTCGGACCGTTCCGCCTCGATCCCGCTGCACGCGAACTGCGGCGTGGTGACGAGCGTCTCGCGCTGCCGAGCAGTGCATTCGACGGACTCGCCTATCTGGTCGCGCATCGCGAACGTGCGGTCGGGCGCGACGAGCTGATCAGTGCGATCTGGGGGCGCCTCGGCGTCACCGATACGCAGCTCGGCCAGGCGATCGTGCGCATCCGCAGCGTGCTCGGCGACACCGGGCGCGAGCAGCAGTACGTGCGCACGGTGCCGCGTTTCGGTTACCGCTTCGTCGCGGCCACGACGATGGCCGACGATGCGTCCGACGTGCCCGCGGCGGCTGCGCATGCGGCGACGATGGTGGCTTCGTCGGACACCGCTTCGGCAGGCGCCGTGGAGATCGTGCCTCGCGCGCCGGATGACATGCCATCGTCGCCATCGCCCGATTCGGCGACGACACCCGTATCCGGACAGGACGCCGCGCCCGCGCAGCAGGCCGGATACGGACCGGAAACCGTCGCTTCCCGCGCGCCGGCGATGGCGTCGACGCCGTCTCGTTCACGCACGCGTCGCGTCGCGCTCGGCGCGCTGCTCGGAATCACGATCGTCGCGGTCGCGACCGTCGCCACGTTGCGCTTGTCGCGGGCACCGCTCGAATCGCCCGCGACGGCATCGTCGGATGCCGTTGCCAGAACGGACGCGCAGCCGCCTTCCGCGGCCATCGTCTGGCCCGCGAGCGTCGAGGCCGGCGAGGACTGGGCGTGGCTGCGCCTGGGCGTCATGGACCTCGTCTCGAACCGCCTGCGCGCGGGCCGCGTGCCGACCGTACCGAGCGACAGCGTGGTCGGTCTGGTCAAGGCCCGCGACGAGGCCTCGCCGGGCGCCGTCGATCCACTCGCGGCGGACACGCTGCGCATCGAGCCGCGCGTCACGCGGGACGGTGCGCGCTGGCGCGTCGACCTGCAGGCGCGGGGCGGCGGACATGATCTTCTCGCCGTCGGCCAGTCCGAGGACGTTCTCGCGGCCGCACGTGCTGCGGCCGACTCGTTGCTCATCAAGCTCGGCCAGGCGCCTCCGGCGGGCGGCGAGGGCCACGGACGTCCGCTCGAGGAACTGCTGCAGCGTGCCCATGCCGCGTCGCTCGCAGGCCAGGTATCGCTCGCGGCCGACCTCGTCGGCGATGCGCCGCCCGAGCTGCGTGACCATCCCGAGGTCGTGTACGTGATGGCCAACGTCGACCTGCGCGCGGGCCACTATGCGCAGGCCGAGACGCGCCTGCGCGGGTTGCTCGACGATGCCGCATTCGACCCGGGCCTGCGCGGGCGGGCGCTCAACACACTGGCGGCATTGCATGTGCGGCGTGACGAGATCGCGCCGGCACGCGCCGCCTACGAAGAGGCCGCGCGGCTGCTCGCGGGGCGTGACGGCAGCGACCTCGGTCTTTCACTGCTCGGACTCGGCATCACCGCGGCGGTCACGGGCGAGCTCGATGTCGCGTTCGACGAACTCGGCCGCGCGCGTACCGCGATGGAAGGTGCCGGCAACCTGCTCGGCATCGCCCAGGTCGAGGCCAACCTCGCCGCGGTGGATGCGCTGCGCCATCGTCCCGCGGAGGCCGCGCGCCGCCTGCGCGATGTCGAGGCACGCTTCGCCCGCCTGGCCGCCGGCGAGGAGCTCGCTTACACGCGGCTCGCGCTGGCCGATGCCTACCTGCAGCTGTTGCAGGTCGACGAAGCCTTCGCGGCGGTGGAGCGTACCTGGCCGCCCGAGCGCCACGTGCCGAACCTGCGCCTGCGCTGGGAGGCCGTGATGCGCCGCGCCGACGTGTTCGTCGCCCAGGGGCGACTCGCCGAGGCCGACGCGCTGCTCGCACGCCTGCGCGAAGGCGCCGACGCGAGCGCCGATGCGGTCACGCTGGCGATGGGGCGGTCGCTCGAGGCGCGTATCGCCGCGCTGCGTGGCCAGGATGCGGAAGCCGCCCGCCTCGCCGGCGAAGCGCTGGTGCCGGCGCTCGAGTCGCCCGGCGGCGACAGCCGGCCCTGGGTGCTGACGACGATCACGCATCTGCGCGCGTTGCGTCGCAGCGGTGCGATCGACGTGGCTGCCACCGCCACCCACCGTTTCGAGGCCTGGCTCGCACAGCGCCCCGATGCATGGCGTGCGGCGTGGGGCGCGTTCGCCCGTGCCGAGCAGGCCTGGATCGAGGGGCGCCGCGAGGTCGCCCTGGCCGACTACGACAGCGCCCTCGTGCACCTGCGCGGCGTCGCCGTACCCGAGGACACCGTCGCGATCACCCAGCCCTATCTGCTCGCCCTGATCGACGCCGGCGAGCTCGAGCGCGCGGGAACTCTGGCCGGGCACCTGTCGAGTTGGGCCGAGTCGGATTTCCGTGTCGCCTGGGCGCAAGCGCGGCTCTACCAGGCGCTCGGCAAGACCTCGGCGGCGCGCGAGGCGACCGATCGCGCCCTGCGCCTCGCCGGCGAGCGTGCGCTGCCGGGTCAGCGCCGTGACGGCCCCGTGGCTGCGGGTGGTGGCGGCTGATCCGCATCGCACCGAGGTTTCAGAGTGTTTTCGGAATGTTTTCGGAACGCTGACGAGCGTTGCCGGAGTGCGGCCGCGCGCGACCGCCGCCGATACTCGGGCGTCGGTTGCGAACCGATCCGAAGCCGCGATCCCGCCCCGCGGGCCCGCCGACCCCACACGCGACACGCATAGCGAGATCCTTCCGATGCAGACGAGACACCCGATCCGGGGCGCCCTGCTGGCCGGCACCCTCCTGTTCGCCGGCACCGTCATGGCCCAGGACGCGACGATCACGTTCGACGACGGCTGGCAGGGATGGAACCCGCCGTTCGCGAGCAGCGGCACCACCACGATCGACACGACCGGAGGCAACCCGGGTGCGAACGCGCACACGGATGCGAACGTCTACGACCTCACCTATTACATCGACGACATCTTCGGCGGCACGTCGCCGTTCCTCGGCTCGTTCGCCACGACGGAGTCGGTCACGTTCAGCGTCGACATCAAGGTCGATGACGTGAGTGTCGGCGGCGCGCCGGTGACGCGCCCGCTGATCGTGTCGTTCCGCGCGTTCGACCGCAATGCCTCGGTCTGGTACGTGCTCGGCGAGCTCTCCTCGGGCCAGGGCTGGACGACCTACTCGGTCACGTTCGATCCGCGTTCGACGACCATGCCCGCAGGTTGGGGCGGCACCGGCGCGGATGATCCGGACACCGGCGGCCCGATCCTGCCGGCCGGGGTCACGTTCGCCGACGTGCTCGCGTCGGTCAACGAGACCTCGATCTTCACGACGATCCCGTACCAGCCGTGGGTCGACACCGACTTCGACGTGCGCGTCGACAACCTGCGCATCACGCGCGGCAGTGCACCGGTCAAGGTGCCGCGCTACGAGATCGTCGACATCGGCACGCTCGGCGGCGAGCTCGCCAATGCGCACGCGATCAACGACTCGGGCACGGTCGTCGGCGTCGCGATGAACGAGGACTGGGTCGAGCAGCCGTTCATCTGGCGCAACGGCATCATGGCGTCGATCGGTTCGCTGATGCCGAGCGGCACGGACCACGGCATCGCGCGTGGCCTCAGCAACGCCGGCCATGTCGCCGGCTATGCGATGGCACCGGCCAGCGACTTTCCGGGCGCTTCGGTCGCGCACGCGTTCTTCTGGACCGAAGCGACCGGCATGATCGACATCACGCCGACCATGACCGGCTCGTCGATGGCGTGGGACGTCAACTCGTCGGGGCAGGTCGTCGGCGAGGCGATCGGCGCGTTCATCTGGACACAGGCCGACGGCCTCACGACGATCCGCCGCCCCGACAACTCGCATGCCGGTGCCGCCGAGGCGATCAGCGAGAACGGCCTCGTCACGGGCCATGGTGGTTCGGTCAACGGCGGCTGGGTCTACGACTCGCGCGATGCGTCGTTCCGTGAACTGGTGCCACTCGGCACGCCGGTCGCGGTCCAGACCCGCGACATCAACTCGGCCGGCACGGTCGTCGGCTGGAGCCGCGGCACGGGCATGGGCTCCCGCTCGGTGATGTGGCGCGGCGACGGCACGATCGTCGACCTCGGCGACTTCGATCCCGACTACTCGACCGGCGTCGCCAATGCGATCAACGAGGCCGGCTGGATCGTCGGACGCGACGACTTCAACGGCTGGTCCGAGAATCCGAACCGCGGCTGGGTCTGGATCGACGGCCAGAAGTACGAGCTCAAGTCGCTGATCGAGGATACGGTCGCCGCGGCACGCTGGACGGCACTCGCGCATCCGCTCGACATCAACAACCGCGGCGAGATCGTCGGCATCGGCATCTACGACGACATCCCCGGCCGTGCGTTCCTGATGCGCCCGATCGTCGACGAGATCTTCGCGAGCGGCTTCGACTGAGCGACATCGCGACCGGCGCCGCGTGCGCCGGTCGCGTCAGCCCGCGGCGGTCACGGCGGCGCTGCGCCGTCGGCGCCCGCCATCCAGGAAGGCACCGAGGCGCGTGTCGCGCACGACGACCGCGTAGCTCCCGAACAGCACTACGCCGGCGACCGCGAGTGTCGCCGGCCACTCGATCCACCATGGCCACGCGACCTGCGCGAACCCGACCTGCACGGCCATCACGACCGGCAGGTGGACGAGGTAGATCCAGTACGACGCATCGGCCACGTAGCGCCGCACGCGACTCTCGCCCGCCATGAAGCGCAGCACCAGGCCGGCCGACGCGACCGGCAGCGCGAAGGCGCCGACGGCGTAGGCGATCGCGCACGCCGCGGCGAATCCCGCCGTGTCGGCTTCACGACCGCTCGGTGCGGTGCCGAGCAGCGCCAGGCACGTCGTGATCGCGACCATGCCGAGCACGAGATGCCAGGGCCATGCTGCACACCAGCGTGCGAGCACCGTGCCGGCATCGCGCTGTGCGAGCCATCCGGCCGTGAACGCGGTGCCGTAGGCGACGAACGCCGGCAGGTTCGGGATCAGGGCGCGATCGGGCGTCGGGATGCCGAACCACGGCATCCATCCCGCGTGCGTGGCGAGCGCGCACGCGGTGGGCACGGCGAGCAGCAGCGGGCCGAGCGGGCCCGAGACGATACGCACGGCGGCGATGCCCATCCGATCCGGACGAGCCATGCGACCGATCGCCCTGGACACGCCGCGAACGCCGAGCGCCGTCGCGTAGAACAGCACGAGCAGCCACAGGAACCACAGGTGGCCGAGCGGGAAATCGTCGGGCGTGAAGCGCGGCGGTGGTGGCGGAGGCGCTTTCGGTCCTTCCGGCGCGAGCGCTCCGGCCAGTACGAACACGAGCACGAACAGCGTCATGACGATCGGCCACGCCGCCGCGAGCGGCAGCACGACGCGCCGTGCGCGGTCGACGACGAAGCCGCGCAGGCCGCGGCGTTCGAGCATCGCGCGCGCGAAGAAGCCCGCGAGCAGGAAGAACAGCGTCATGCGGAACATGTGGACGACGAAGAATACGAGGCCGGGCACGCGTGAGGGATCGGCATCGCCGACGACCCACCACAGGCTGGCGCCGGGCATCCACGCGATCGCGGCGTGCAGCACGACACCGAGCAGAAGGGCGCCCGCGCGCAGCGCGTCGAGGGCGTGGAGGCGTTCGGATATCACGGTGGTCATGGGCATCTCCAGGGCGCAAGAGTCCGTCGCGCGGCACGGCCGCACGGCGTGAAGGCGGGGGAACGGAGCGGTGACGCGCGCGCGTCAGCGCGGCATCGGAGGCGAGGGATCGAGCGTGTCGACGAGAGCGCGCGTGCGTCGCAGCGTGCCGAAGCACAGCGCGTCGACAACGCGCGTCGCCGCGCAGGGGCGACGCGTCAGGACGACGCCGAGCGTCGCGCTCGCGATCGCCGCGCCTGCGGCGATCGGGATGGCCCAGGATGCGACGGTCGTGGGGGGGGGGGGGGGGGGCGGCCCGGCCCCCCC
>JASCPI010000043.1 GCA_029959555.1 Lysobacteraceae bacterium PS02065
CCGCCTGCTCGGATCGATCGGCTACATTCCACCGGCCGAAGCCGAAGCCAACTACCATCAGCAACGTCAGTGCGTCACGGAGACGTGACTCACACCAACGAGCCTCCGGGATTCCCGGGGCGATTCACTGCTCGTTGTGTGCGGGAATCACCACGCCTATCACCGCAACCCTTCCCTTTCTGCGATCGACGATGTCGACAGGTCCCATACGTCGAGCCGGACATCATGATCACGGTACCGAATAGCGGGTTCGCCATGGGTGCGGATCAGATGATCGTGCACCTCGTCACCCAGGAGCGGCGCAGCCTCGAATGCGTGTAGCCAGTGGCAGGCCACGAGCACGCCGTCTTTCACGAGTGACGTCGCAACACGCCCCGCCAACGTCGCCATCGCCGGGGCATCCAAGTAGTAGCCCATCTCGCTCAGCACGATGAGATCGAACTCGCCCTCCATCCACTCCGAAGGCTGGGAGGAGTGGAAAATCTGCACATGCGGCAATGCCTGCACGCGCGCACGAGCGAGTGCCGCCGCCGCGGCAGAGACATCGGTTCCGAACAAGGAGTCGCAGCGTGTGCCAAGCTGTGCGGTCAGCTCACCGTTGGAACAGCCGATCTCCCACCCCCTTGCGAATCGCTCGCGCGGAAGCATGGCCAGAAGCAGCTCGCGCTTTCGCTGCTCGTACCAACGGCCTCGATATCCGAAAGGATCCTCGATGCGATAGAGCGCATCGAAGTAGTCAGCGAGCGTACTCACCATAGGAAAAACTCGGACCCCATCTGGTAGCGTTCTACTACGGGAGGCGGAAGCACCGGCCGATCGAGCCTCGCGTCCCCCTCGCCCGTCTGCGTGGCGAAGCAAGCGATCGCCTGCTGCTTGTGCATGCGCACCTGTGCGTCCAGCCGTAGCCTCACGATTGGAGCATCGGAGGCTGACGTTGCCAGCCATGGACACCCCCAGATGGGGAACTGCAGGACGAGGCCGCCTGCAGCGCAGGCTGCCCTTGACACGCTTCGGTACGCCGCCTCGTGGTCGGGATGTCCATCCCGCTGCCACGTGGTCAATACGAGATCGGTGTGTCGGAGAATCGTGTCCAGCGCAGCGGTAACCTGTCCCTCCATGCCCCGAACCTCACCATCGGGCACGTGCAACGACACGATCTCCCTGCGCTTGATGCCGAGACGTGAGAGCGCATTGGCGAGTTCCATGGCACGTGCCACACGCAAACGCGCGGGCGTCCAGAAAGCATGGCCTGGATAGCACGCCTCGCCATCCGTAACCGATACGATCATGATGGGAAGGCCCGCTGCCGACGCGTAGGCGAGCAGTCCGCCGCAACCGAGCACTTCGTCGTCCGGGTGCGGCGCGACGACGACGACGCGTTCCGCGCGCCCCAGCAGCATGCGCCAGTGTGTCTCGGGCAAAACATCCAGACGCGGCGGCTGCCAAGTGTCGCCGTCCATCCGCGACGACGCCTGAGCCACTAGAGCGACCATGGTGCATGCACCGACCCATGCGCCGCGTGGCCGATCGCCTCCGCGTCACGCTCGGCGTGGCTCTGGCGAATGAACACTGAAAGATCGGCGCATCGCCTGGCATGGGCCAGGTCTTCGCAGAGAGGACCCGGCCCGAGCGCGCGCCCTACCCGGTCAATGACCTCCGTCGCAGCGCGCTCCACGCATGCGCGCACGCGCATAACCTCGTGTCGATGGGGTTGGAGCGGCTGGGCATCGATACATGCGGCTGTCTCACGCAACAGGGCTGCTGCCGCCGAAAGCGCCACGTCTACGGCCCCCAGATGGGCGGCCGCGTGGGGATCGCTACGCCCACGCACGTGGACACGCAATGTCTCACCGATCGCTGCCGCAGCCCCGTACCAGCATGCGGCGATGCCGGCGCCGCCATGCCAGAACCCGGGCCTTTCAAGGTACGCATCTGCTCCGCCGATCAGCTTGGCAGGCGCAGCGTCGAATGCGAGCGGCGCGCTGACAATGCGTGCCATACCCACGGCATGCCATGTCTCGGCAGGGCTGGACACGCCCGCTGCATCGAGATTGAGCGAAATCAGCGCTCGAGCGTCCTCCCAACACGCGGTCATGAGCGCGTGGTCCACGATGCCTGCTCCCGAGCACCACGCCTTGCGGCCAGTAGCGCGGCACGCCGTGCCTTGGACATCGTGGAGCGCAAGGCGGAATCCCGGCGGTTCCGCGGCCCAGACGGCCCAGATCCCGCCCCCGTATGGTGGAGGCACACGAAGCTCCATAAAAATCGCCAGCGCGTCGTAATGGGCTTCGAGCACCTTCGCCAGACACACGTCTTCCGCGGCAAACCCAGCGAGCCGACGCCATCGTGCGAGGGTCTTGCCTGATCCCGGAGAAGGCAACGCAGCGAAGTGGTGGATGACCTCCCTCGCCCTGTCTGCAAGCGCTGAAGTCGGGCAGAGAGACGACGAATGCAGGTTTGGCTCAGCGAGTCGTGTCACGGCGACGTAGAAATCCGATCGCCAACGCTCTCGCTAGGTAACGGCCGCACGCTGAACGCACGCGTTTCGTCGATGCCGTGCGTTATCACGTCCGCCGCCAGCGCCAACGATTCCGCGATCACGACGTGCATGTCGAGATAGCGATACGTTCCGAGGCGCCCGATGAAGGTGACCTCGCGTTGCGCCTCGGCGAGCTCGACGTACTCGCGGAGCATGGCTTTGTCGTCGGTGAGGCGAAGCGGGTAGTACGGTATGTCGTCGTCGCCGGCGAGTGAACTGTACTCACGGAAGAGCACGGTGTCGGCGTGGGATTCCCAGGGGGCGAAGTGCTTGTGTTCCGCAACGCGTGTGTACGGAACGTGTTCCTCGCAGTAGTTGATGACCGCATTGCCCTGCTCGTCTCCGTGCCCGTCCATGCGCTCGAAGCGAAGGCTTCGGTACTGCAACCTTCCCTTGCGGAAATCGAAGTAGCTGTCCATGGGGCCGGACCAGTACACGTGGTCGTATTCCTGTGCGCTTGCAGGCTTGAAAGTCTCGCCCACATGCACCGAAACATCCGGATGATCGAGTATCCGTTCGACGATCGCGGTGTAGCCGTCTAGCGGGATGCCCTGGTAAGTCTGGTTGTAGTAGTTGTCGTCGTAGCTGAAACGTACCGGCAGGCGCTGCAGGATCGACGCCGGCAATGCGGAGGGCTCGACGCCCCACTGCTTCTTCGTGTAGCCATGGAAGAAGTTCTCGTACAGCTCGCGTCCGAGGAAGCGCAAGGCTTGGTCCTCGAACGTGACGGGATCCGTGATCGATTGATCTCCAATGCTCTCGACGAACCGGCGCGCCGCTTCGGGCGTGAAGTTCTCGCCAAAAAACTGGTTGATGGTCAGCAGATTGATCGGAAGCGAGAACGTGCCTCGCGCCGTGCGCGCCTTGACGCGATTGACGAACGGCCCGAACTGAGGGTCGGCAGGGATTCGTGAGAAAAACAGCCGAATCGGCTCTAACACCATGATTCAACGAGGAAACACCCCTCGACGTCAGGCAGTTCGTGGATTACAGAACTAGGCTTGATCGAACCAGAAACCGTGTGACACAGGCATTCCTGGAGTACTGCTCAGGCACGCGTGCCCTTCTTGAATATTGGATTCAAGAGTTTCCACGCTCCTGACACAACGAAAACACTCAAGAAGGCTCCGACCGTCGCCTGATCCATTGCAGCAGTTCCTCGTGCGGGATCGTACGTCCAGCGTCGACGTCGGCCATACCCTTGCGCGTTCGCCGATCTTTCTCTTCCTCGGTCAATTCCGGAAGGAGTGCTAGTAGCTTGTCTTCAGGGCTCATAGGCCGATGAGCTGCGCTCAAGTTGACTTGATTCTCGTGAATATGGGCAGGATCTGGGGATCATCCAGGCCCGCCGGCAAAGGCTGCGATACGTCGTGGACCGCCAAGTCGATGATGACGTCCAAATTTGAGCATAAGGGCTGTATGGCGGTGGTCACCAGACGAGCGGCCCGCTCGGCGAAAGCCAGGTCGACCACCAGCCAGATCAACAGACCGGGAGGCTGTTCGACGCCTCCTGACGAGTGAGTTTCCAGGAGATAAGCCGACGAGACGAAGTCGGCGTGCTCAAGGCTGGCGCTGATGGCCGGAGCGAGCCAAGCCGGTGCCGCCGGGGCAGGTCTTACCGCGAACTCAGCCGGCGACAGCCGTTCTACCCTGGCCAGAAAGCCCGTATCCAACAATGTCGCAACCTCTTCCGGGTACAGGACAACGCCGCCGTCGTTGGGATTGAGCATCAACGTCGCGCCGCGAGTACCGGTTAGCAGCTCACGGCCTGAAACTCCCAGAATTCTGACAGCAGCCGAGCTGGCCGCCTGCGCCTTGTCGAGCGAGGTAAAGAAAGGGATCGCGTCGAAACCGTCAGGATGGCGGAACTGGACTAGCCGCAGTGTCCGCGCGTCGTCCGAGACGGGCGCATGCACGTACACGATCGCATCCATCAGTCGCTTGAAGAATGCGCGTTCCTCGGCTGCGCTGTCGCGGGCCCGTTCAAAGGAAGCCTCCAGCGCTGCCTCCGCAGACGTAGTCCCTCTTCCACGCGGCCTGCTCGGTTGCTTCATGGTCAGATGCGATGAGGGCCAAGCGGGTATCCGGAGAACCAGTCCGCCTCGATCTCGGTGCTCAAGTAGGGTCGTACGAAGGCCGACTGGGTCAGCGCTCGCAGCCGCTCTTCGTGCTCAGCAATCGCCTCAATGTCGCTGACCGTTGGATAGTGCCGCAGCAGTCGGTATGCCTCTTGCCGCACCTCTTTGGGCACGGCTTGGCTGGCGGCTAGCTGCCTGAGGAACGCGCCTGCCTGCAGCACATTGCGGGTGCGCTCAGATGGCATCGTCATGGCATCAAGAATGACTAAAACTAAGGAATGCTTAGCTTATCGCGTCTGTGGCCAGCCAGCGCACGGCGCAGTTACGGATCTTGCGAATTCCAACTTAAACTAATATAATCAATAATTTACTTCGCATAACGTCGCTTATGTAAAACCGCGGCGTGGCCGGCTTGGTGAGTCTGGTGTTTGAATGGCTCCGCCCTTGATCGGTGTCTTGCTCACGTTGCGGCTAGCCCGCGCCGGACGCTCCAGCCCTGATAGCCTTCAGTTCCGCGAGCATGATGGGCGCAGGCTTGGTAGGTTTTGAGGATGAACCGGGCACGCTTGAGGAGCACCGATGACGCAGCAAACGGACGACTCAGAGCGCGATCCTGCTCAGGCCAAGAAGAATGCCCAGGCGAATTTCGATCGAATGCTTACTGGCATTCCGATGGAAATCCAAGACAGAGAAGCCAGCTTGGCCAGTCGGCTGGCCGCCTTGCCTGGAAGCCCGATAAAAAAGGGGTGGATTTTAGTGTGGGAAGACCGCACTAGCCCTTCTTGTCTGACAGCTCTCGTTCGGTAGGTTTCTGGTATCGCAAGGCTTACGCGCTTTTAGCCTTCAGTGTGGGCTTTGTCTGGCGCATGTCGGTGCAAGGAAACAATCAGTGGCAGGTCACCTTGCCCCCGGCTCGAACTGGGGTTTGAGGCGCAGTGGAACGGAAAACCGGGTTAAGCCACGCGCCTAGCTCCCGTGCAGAGAATCGATCAGCGGGCACGACACAGTGCCTCGCTGCGCATGGCACTCGTTGACCAACCGTGACAGCACCGCTTCGATTCGCGTCAGGTCCGCCATCTTGGTGCGCACGTCGGTGAGCTGGAGCGCAGCCAGCTCGGCGGCTTCGCTGCAGTGAGTGCCGTCCTCAAGCTGTAGGAGTTGGCCGACTTCGTCCAGGTTGAACCCCAGCCGCTGGGCGGATTTCACGAAACGCACCCGCGCCACGTCCGCCGATCCGTAGCGGCGAATACTGCCGACGGGCCGACCTGGTTCTGGCAATAACCCCTTGCGCTGATAGAACCGGATGGTCTCCACGTTGACCCCAGCGGTCTTGGCGAAAGCCCCGATGGTCAGTGTTTGCGGATCGTTCACCATCGCGCTTGACTCCGTACTTGACTACGGAAGTAACCTTAGCGCATCACGCAACGTCTCGGAAGGAGATCCCTCACATGGCAGACCCCAGCAACGGCCGCGGTGCACTGGCCGCCGGTGGCCTCGCCGCCATCCTCGCCTCGACCTGCTGCCTCGGTCCGCTGGTGCTGATCACGCTGGGTTTCTCCGGCGCCTGGATCGGCAACTTGACCGCGCTGGAACCGTACCGGCCGATCTTCATTGGCGTGGCGCTCGTGGCGCTGTTCTTCGCGTGGCGTCGCATCTTCCGGCCGGCTCGCGCCTGCGCGCCGGACGACGCATGCGCCGTGCCCCAGGTGCGGACGGCCTACAAGGTGATCTTCTGGATCGTCACCGCCCTGGTGCTGATCGCGCTCGTGTTCCCCTACCTCATGCCCCTGTTCTACTGAAAGGAGATTGCCATGAAGAAACTCGTCGCATTGCTCGCTCTGACCGTTGCCCTCAGCGCTCCCGCCTGGGCCGCCACCAAAACCGTCACGCTGTCGGTGCCGAGCATGACCTGCGCCACCTGTCCGATCACGGTCAAGAAGGCGCTGACCAAGGTCGAAGGCGTCATCGAGGCCAAGGTGACCTGGGAGCCCAAGGAGGCGGTGGTAACCTACGACGATACCAAGACCACTCCGGCCGCGTTGACCAAAGCCACCGAGAACGCCGGCTACCCGTCTACCGTCAAGAAGTGAGCACACGCTCATGACCGAGGCGATCACGCTGCACATCGATGGCATGACCTGCGGGTCGTGCGCCGAGCACGTCAAGCAGACCTTGGAAAAGGTGCCCGGCGTGCGTTCGGCCTCAGTGTCCTACCCACAGCGCCGGGCCGAGATTGAGGCCAGCGTAGGTACCGCCGCGGACGTGACCTCGCTGGTCGCGGCGGTATCCGCACTCGGTTACCGAGCGCAGCTTGCCGATGCGCCGGGGCAACCCAGCGACCTGCTGAACAATGCACAAGAGCGGCTGGGCGGCGAACCAAAGCGCGAGGACGATGAGGCTGCACTGCACGTGGCCGTGATCGGCAGCGGCGGCGCGGCGATGGCGGCGGCGTTGAAGGCCGTCGAGCAAGGGGCGCGTGTGACGCTGATCGAGCGCAGCACTCTCGGCGGCACCTGCGTCAACGTCGGATGTGTGCCGTCCAAGATCATGATCCGCGCTGCCCACATTGCGCATCTGCGTCGCGAGAGTCCGTTCGATGACGGCATTGCCGCCGCCTCGCCGAAGATTCTGCGTAAGCGCTTGCTGGCTCAGCAGCAGGGGCGCGTCGATGAACTGCGCCACGCCAAGTACGAAGGCATCCTGACGAGCACCCCGACCATCACCGTGCTGCGCGGCGATGCCCGATTCAAGGATGCGCACACGCTGACCGTGGCAACCGCTGACGACGGGATGCGCGAGGTGAGTTTCGACCGCTGCCTCATCGCCACCGGGGCCAGTCCGGCGATTCCACCGATCCCGGGCTTGAAAGACACGCCCTTCTGGACGTGGACCGAAGCGCTGGCCAGCGACACGATCCCCGATCGGCTGGCCGTGATCGGCTCGTCGGTGGTGGCCGTCGAACTCGCGCAGGCCTTTGCCCGGCTGGGCAGCAAGGTGACCATGCTGGCGCGCAGCACACTGTTCTTTCGCGAAGACCCCGCCATTGGCGAGGCCATCACGGCCGTGTTCCGCGCCGAAGGCATCGAAGTGCTGGACCACACCCAGGCCAGCCAGGTCGCCTATGAGGATGGGGAATTCGTGCTCACCACCGAACGCGGCGAACTGCATGCCGACCGGCTGTTGTTCGCCACCGGCCGCACCCCAAACACCCGCACGCTCAACCTCGACGCGGCCGGTGTGGTGGTCAATGCGCAAGGCGCCATCACCATCGACCACGCGATGCGCACTACCGTGCCGCACATCTATGCCGCCGGCGACTGCACTGACCAGCCGCAGTTCGTCTACGTCGCGGCGGCGGCCGGCACCCGCGCTGCAATCAACATGACGGGTGGCAACGCGACGCTGGATCTGACGGCGATGCCGGCGGTGGTGTTCACCGACCCGCAGGTCGCCACCGTGGGCTACAGCGAAGCCGAAGCGCACCACGACGGTATCGAGACCGACAGCCGCACGCTGACGCTCGACAACGTGCCCCGGGCGCTGGTCAACTTCGACACGCGCGGTTTCATCAAGCTGGTTTCGGAGGCCGGTTCGGGACGACTGATCGGCGTGCAAGCGGTAGCCCCGGAAGCAGGCGAGCTGATCCAAACCGCAGTACTGGCGATTCGCAACCGCATGACGGTGCGAGAGTTGGCCGACCAGTTATTCCCCTACCTGACGATGGTCGAGGGGCTGAAACTCGCGGCACAAACCTTCACCAAGGACGTAAAGCAACTGTCCTGTTGCGCGGGGTAGTGGCTGGGCCTCTTACCTATGCTTCATCGGCTGAATCACAAATTCAGGCTGAAGCGCCGCCTCTTGCACAATGGGCTGAGGACTATTCGAAATACCCCTCTTCGAGTAGCCGCGCCAGCGTCGGGAGATAGGGGCCGTACTCGACCACGCGCGTGATCTTCTTCTTGCGCGTTGCCGCCGTGGTCATCCGCTGGAACACGAAGTCCGTGGTCATTGGGTCGTCGTCATCGACCAACACGGTTTCGATAACCGAGCCATCCTTGCGCGCCTTCTTGTCGTAGAGTATGCGCGCCCGAAGCACCTCGAAGCTGTAACCCCTGCCCATGCGGTTCATGTCTTTGGCCACTCGGTTGACTGACTCAGTATAGGCATTGGTAATCGGCTGCTCGAAGTAGGCGAAGATTTCGTCGTGCCAGTTGTGCACGGCGGTGGTCAGGTCCTTGAACGTGGCCGCCAATTCGGTCGGAATATTGGCCTGCCACTTCGCGCAGGCGGCTTCTGCTGCTGGGCGGGTCTTCTGATCCCAGATCGACAGAAATCCTTCCTTGAGCGCGTGGGCTTCGCTTAGGAGCGGGAACTGTTGGAACCATTCCCGCATCCGGTCCATATCTCTCCCTGTCAGGTCGTGCTGCCGCTTGAGCAGCAGGAACCGCTCGTCCTTGAGTTTGAGGCGCTGCCGGGTGGACAAATCCTTGCGAATGCGCTTGCGCAGCTTCTCCAGCGCGTCGTTCGCCATGCGCTGGATATGGAATCGATCGACCACGATCCGGGCCTGTGGCAGCGTGGCGCGCACCACCTGCCGATAAACGTGGTACATGTCCATCGCCACCCACTCGACCGAGTCCTTGTCCCGCAGGTCGCGGAAATAGGGCATCAACTCGGCTTTGGCCCGGCTGGGGCGGATATCGAACACGGTCTTGCGCTCGACGTTGGTGATCATGGCCCGGTACTGGCCGATGATCTTGAGCTCGTCGATACCCAGCACCCGCGGCGTCCGGAACTGGGTCTTGGCCTCGACCTCCTCGATGAAATCGTCGAAGACGTGGCGGACCGTCTTTTCGTCCACGGCTACTTCCCGGGCAAGGGCCGCAAAGGTCTTGGAGAAGGACTGGTCGCGGATATAACGCACCAGACGCGCCGTGGCTTGGCGTTTTCCATCAAGGTCCGCCACAGGCTCAAACAAGGTCTTGGTGCAGCTTGTACAGCGATAGCGACGGCGCTGGATGAAGATCACGACGGGTTTGCCGCGCGTCGGTGTGTCCTGAAACGACTGTTCCTGTGAGCCGTGACCATGCAGGCGTCCGGTCTTGCACAGCGGGCAGGTCACCCACTGATTGACGCCTTCGGCCTTGACGACGTAACTGTCCTCGCTGGTCAGGATTTCAAGCGTCTTCAGGCTTCGCAGCTGGAGAAAGTCCGTCACTCAGCACCTTGGGCGAACCCACACTGAAATCCGACTTTTACTCTAGCACATCCGCTCAGCCGTCCAACACCAAAATCCATTCTTTGAAAGTGATAGCTACAAAGACCCAAGGAGCCAGAACCCACACCAGATTCCGGATACCCTAAAAAAGCTGCGCGCCTTGCACAGGGAAATGGAGATCCTGTCCGCTGCGATGGCTCCGTATGTCGCATGCAGTGCGGGGTGCTCGGCATGTTGCCACTACCCGGTGCACCTTTATCCCGTTGAGGCCGAGCTTATTGAGAAGCGATCCTCGCATTCTCGATTGCCGAAGTCGCTTCCTAGTGCCGACTTCCATGGTTCGCCCTGCCCCTTCCTCATCCAGGAACAATGCTCGATCTACGAGGACCGTCCAATGGTTTGCCGCCAGCATGTTGCGTTGACCAACACGGCGTACTGGTGCGATCCGGTCAGATCGGGCGAAATCACTTTGCCGATGGCCCAACTCTCCAAAGTTCAAGAAGCTTTTCATGAGCTCGTAGCAAAAGATGGCCGCACGACCCCCATGGACATCAGACAGATCTTTGCGGTACCCGGCGAAAGCTCCTGGGTATGTAAGTCCCTTAAAACTTGTCCGGACAGCGCACCTTCGCGCGAGATCTGCGCGCAACGGGAGCGTCATGACTGATGGAGCCGCGCTTCCTGTTTGCGCTTATGTTAGCAATCCCATATCAAGGAAATTGTTCAGAACCCACTGACGCCGCCACGATGCGTGGAGAGATACGTAGATTCACCCTCGCCCTGTGCGGCTTTGCGATGCTCGCCGCTCAGCTCTTCCACATCTATCTTCCCTGGCTGATTGCGCGACCGGCGATGCTCGCCTTCCTGATGCTGATGCTGTTCGGCACGCCTATGCTCCTGTTTCCGCTGGCAAGGAGCCCGATCACTCTGGCGGTTCTCGTTGCGATGGCAGGCTGGTCGCCAGCCTGTGGATCGGCGGTGAAGGCACGCCTTCTGCATCGAGGCTCGGTCCGCAGCAATCGGCGACCAGCATCGGGCCGATTCTGGCGCCGATCGCCGTCGCCGCCATCAGCACGGATGGGCAGTTTGTCGTTGCCTGGGGGCTGGCCGCGGCTTCGCTCATGCTGACGCTCAGCCTTTCACGGCTCTGGCCCCAGCGCGGCGCTGGCTCCCCCGATTGTCCCCGTCCCTGAACCTCGCGGCACGGCAGAAGTCCGCAGCTCTCGATGCCCCATCACCCGCCTGCGCGCGGCGATGAAGAACGTGTTTTCAGCTCTCGGTCAACGGCAAGAGGATGTAGAACTTGGTCAGCTTCTCGTCGGACAGCGCGCTGACCGACCCGCCATGCGCCTCGACGATGGATTTGACGATGGCCAGTCCCAGCCCGGCGCCTTCGCCCTTTCGGTGGGCGGCGTGCCCCACCCGGTAGAAGCGGTTGAAGATGCGCGAGAGCTCCTCGGGTGGAATCTTCTCGCCGGGATTCTCCACGCTGATGATGACGTCCCGATCGTTCTGCGAGAACCTCACGGTGATGGTTTCGCCACTGGGCGTGTACCGGATCGCATTGGAGATCAGATTGCTGAGCGCCCGGCGAAGCATTTCCCGATCACCGCGGATCGGTGTCGTGCGGCCGCGAAGTTCGAGCTTCACGCCTCGCTCTTCCACCAAGGCCTCGAAGTACTCGAACAGCCCCCGGACGGCGTCCTCAAGGACCACGCTCTCCAGATTCAGATTGCCCGGATCGTTCTCGGTCTGAGCCAGGAACAGCATGTCGTTGATCATGCGGTTCAGGCGCCCGAACTCTTCCAGGTTGGAATAGAGAATCTCCCGATACTCGTCGGCCGAGCGGGCCTGACCGAGCGCCACTTCCGTCTGCGTGGTCAGGTTCGTGACCGGCGTGCGCAACTCGTGGGCGATGTCGGCCGAGAAGTTCGCCAGTTGCTCGAACCCATCCTCGATGCGCCCGAGCATGTCGTTGAAGGACGCGATGGTTTCTTCCAGCTCGACCGGTACAGCCTTGGGATCCAATCGCAGATACAGCTTGGACGAGGTGATCGCGCGAATCTTCTCGTTCGCCCTGTGGATCGGAATGTGCCCCCAGCGAACCGCGAACCAGGCGACAAGGATCGCGATGCACATGACCACGCAGATGGTCCACCACTGGATGCGCTTGAAGCTCCGGATGAATTCGAGATGGCCGCCGATGTTCATCGCCACGGCGATCGTGTAGGTACCGCTCAGACTGGTGTCGCCCCCGACCTGGATGACGCCACCTCGATAGGACTTCCCGTTCTCTTCCCATATCGTCATGCTTTGCCTGTCCGCCAGAGGGACGGGAGGTGTGCGCCGGGCGAAGCTCGCCAGGTCCGGACCGTCCTTCGGCGCGTACAGCGTCTTTCCGCCGGCATCAGCGACATAGTAGTAGACCCCGTGATGCCCCCGAACCGCACGGCGCAAGGCCTGCGTATCGCTTCCGTCCTGCACCTCGCCCAGTGCCCGGATGACCGAACTGGCGATCACGCCCAACTCTTCCTCATCCATTTCGGCGAAATGCCGGTCGAGGGATCCCACGCTGACCCAGCTGAACAGCAGGAGCACCACCATCATCGCGATGCCGACGAGGCCGGTGACCCGTGCGGAGAGCGAAGCCGGACGCCGCAGAAAGGCAAACCGGTCAGGCATCCGGCAGGTCCAACGTGTAGCCCATGCCACGTACGGTCTGGATGAGCTTGGGCTCGAAGCTGTCGTCGATCTTGGCGCGCAGCCGCCGGATCGCGACGTCGATGACGTTGGTGTCGCTGTCGAAATTCATGTCCCAGACCTGCGAGGCGATCAGCGAACGCGGCAGCACCTCGCCTTGGCGACGCGCCAGCAGTTCGAGCAAGGCGAACTCCTTGCTGGTCAGGTTGATACGCTGCCCGGCCCTCGTGGCACGACGGCGCGCCAGATCCAACTCCAGATCCGCAATCTGGATGCGATCGTGCGGAATAGGCGAACCCCCTCTGCGCAACAACGTCCGGACGCGCGCGAGCAGTTCCGAGAACACGAACGGCTTGACCAAGTAGTCGTCGGCGCCCAACTCCAATCCCTGGACGCGATCGTCGACGCTGCTGCGAGCGGTCAGGAACAGCACCGGCACCTGGTTGCCTGCCGCCCGGATGGTTTGCAGGATTTTCCGCCCATCCATGCCCGGCAACATGACGTCGAGCACGATCAGGTCGTAATGCTCGGTCGTGGCCATGTGCAGGCCGTCGGGCCCATCGCGCGCCAAGTCGACGACGAACCCGGCCTCCATCAGCCCTTGACGGACGTAGTCCGCCGTCTTGTGCTCGTCTTCGACAACCAGAAGTTTCATGTCAGCCCTATGCCCGCACTCGTTCGTGCTTCCGGCTCCCGCCACGACGGATGGATCATGATGGGTCACTGGAATCTACCGAGGCGAAGCTGCCATAAGGATGACGCAAAGATTACATATCAGTAATCATTTCGTCACCATTTGGGCCGGAGCGGCGTTGAACGAGTGAATGCCAAACGATCGTGTCAGCGTCCGCGCCTCAGCAGCAGGCTGATCGCGGTTGCGGCGGCCAGCGCGAACAGGGCCGAAATGAACCAGAGGAAATCCGAATCCAGGAGGATGTTGCTGAACAGGAAGCGCCCAAACGCGACGACGGCACCGATGGCCGTGGCCCAGTACAGGCATCGCGCCCGGCCGGAGAGCAGGAAGCCTCCAATCCCCAGCAGCAGGACGCCAAATCCGGCAATGAAACCACCCCAGGTGCGGAACACGGTGCCGAGCCATTCCAGGAACGCCGGGGGCAACGTGCCTGGGTCGATACCGGTGTGCCGGATATCCTCGGGCAGAAGCGCGGGGCGCAACACTAGGAAGAACACCGCAGTCCCCATGGTGAGGAGGCCGAGCACCAGGAGCAGGATGCCGCTCAGCGCGTCCCTCCGATCGACAATGTGCTGCTTCATCGCGTCCAATCTCCACAACCGCTTCGAGCGCCGACCCGACCAGGTCGGCAAGCCAGGCTGCTACTGACACTGCAAGACGCCATCTGCCACAACGATGACGTGGTGATTACATGAATGTAATCAACGCGTAACTGACCCGACAGCGACGCCTTTCTACGCTCAGGAGGCATCGTCGCCAATTGTCCCGTCCATTCTTAACTGGCGCCCTGGAGCATCGAGATGAGCGAAATTCCTGATCGGAAGCGAGGCGGTTGGCGCAGCCCCGCCGTCCTGACCGTGTGCGTCTTTCTCTCTATCGCGGGACTCTTCCTGTGGCTGGAGCATCGGGCGCACGTACTCGGTGCGCTCCCCCTCTTGCTGCCCCTGGTGATCTGCATCGGCATGCACTTCTTCCTGCACCGCGGTCACGGCGGTCACGGTGGCCACCAGACGCATCGGGAGGAGGGCGACCGCGATGACCGGTAACCCGCCCGCCTACGGCCTCTGGTTTCTGGCGCTGGTGAACGCCGGCATCTTCATTCTGTTCGCCCTGAGCTTCTTCAAGCCGACGACGGCGCGCGACTGGCGCTCGCTGGGCGCGTTTTCCGCCTTCATCGTCGCCCTGTTCGTGGAAATGTACGGCTTTCCGCTGACGCTCTACCTGTTGGCGGGTTGGGTGGGCAATCGTTTCCCGGGACTGGACCCGCTGTCCCACGACGCCGGCCACATCTGGCCCGCACTCTTCGGTTGGTCGGGAGATCCTCATCTCAATCCGTTCCACCTGGCCAGTTACGTGCTGATCGGCAGCGGGTTCTGGCTGATCGCCGCGGGCTGGCGGGTGTTGCACGAGGCTCAACGCGCCGGATCGCTTGCCACCACCGGGCCGTACGCCCATGTGCGGCATCCGCAGTACGTGGGCTTCATCCTGGTGCTGATCGGATTCTTCCTGCAATGGCCCACACTCGTGACGGGCGTGATGCTGCCGATTCTGCTGGTCATGTACTGGCGGCTCGCCAAGCGGGAGGAGCGCGAGGTCGAAGCGACGTTCGGGGATCAGTATCGACGCTACGCGAGCGACGTGCCTGCATTCGTGCCGCGGCTTGGGCGCTTGTTCAACAATAAAGAAGGCCAGATCGAATGAGTCACCATGACCCGCACGCACACCACCAGCACGATCACGGCGCACACGTCCATGCGTCTCCACCCGGCACCGGCGCCGTCGTAAGCGCCGCCGGTTCGAGTCACGCAGGCCATGCCGGCCATGACCATGGCGCCATGGTCGCCGACTTCCGCAGACGCTTCTGGGTCACGCTGCTGCTGACCCCGTTTGTCCTCGCGCTGTCGCCCATGATCCAGCACGCGCTCGGCCTGGGCGAGGCGTTGGCATTCACAGGCGATCGTTACCTCCTGTTCGCCCTGTCGACCGTCGCCTATCTCTACGGCGGCTGGCCCTTCCTGGTCGGCGTCGTCTCCGAACTGCGCAAGCGTCAGCCCGGGATGATGACGCTGATCGCGTTGGCCATTTCGGCCGCCTACATCTTCTCGGTGGCAGTGACCTTCGGCTTTCCCGGGCAGGAGTTCTACTGGGAACTGGTGACGCTGATCGCGATCATGCTGCTGGGCCACTGGGTCGAGATGCGCTCGGTCATGGGGGCGTCGCGTGCCCTGGAGGAACTGGTCAAGCTGTTGCCCGACAGTGCCACCCGCATCGATGCCGATGGCAGCCTGCACGACGTGCCGATCAGTGCGTTACAGCCAGGCGACCGCGTGATCGTCCGTCCCGGCGCCAAGGTGCCGGTGGACGGGGAGATCACCGAGGGCTCCTCGGACTTCAACGAAGCCATGCTCACCGGCGAATCCCGCCCGGTCGCCAAAGGAGTCGGTGCCACCGCGATCGGCGGGGCCATCAACGGCGCGAACGCCGTCATCATACGCGTCACCGCAACTGGCGATGCCACGTATCTGTCGCAGGTGATCGACCTGGTCAAGAAGGCGCAGCAGACCCGCTCGCGCACGCAGGACATCGCCAACCGCGCTGCCGCCTGGCTGACCTACATCGCCTTGGCCGTGGGCGTCGGCACGCTGCTGGTCTGGTGGCTGGTGCTCGACGCGCCGCTCAACTTCGCCATCGAGCGCATGGTCACCGTCATGGTCGTCGCCTGCCCGCACGCGCTCGGACTGGCTGTGCCCCTGGTGGTCGCGGTCAGCACGTCGCTGAGCGCGAGCAACGGCCTGCTGATCCGTGACAGGGCGGCGTTTGAGCGAGCGCGCCGACTGGATGCGGTCGTGTTCGACAAGACGGGCACGCTGACCGAGGGACGATTCGGGGTCAGCGACATCGTGATGCTGCAGGAGGGCGATGAGCGCCAGGAGTTGGCCTTCGCCGCGGCGGCCGAGAGCCAGTCGGAACATCCCATCGCCCATGGCATCGTGGCCGAGGCAAAGCGCCGCGACATCGCCATCCCCAAGGCCAGCGACGTGCGCAACATCACCGGCGAAGGCATCGTAGCCAACGTGGGCGACGAGCGCGTGCGCATCGTCAGCCCAGGTCATCTGGCCCGCCAGGGCAACGCCATTACCCACGAGCGGCTGGGACAGCTCGAATCGGCAGGCAAGACCGTCGTCGTACTCGAACGCGATGGTCAGCCGCGCGCACTGTTCGCGCTTGCCGATATCGTTCGGTCCGAATCCCGGGATGCCATCGCCGAATTGACCCGGCTGGGGATTCGCTCGGTGATGCTGACAGGTGATGCCCGAGGCGTGGCCGAATCGGTGTCCAAGGAACTTGGGATCTCGGAGTACTTCGCCGAGGTGCTCCCGGATCAGAAGTCGCAGAAGATCCAGGAGCTTCAGGCCCGCGGGCTATCGGTCGCCATGGTGGGCGATGGCGTAAACGACGCCCCGGCGCTGGTCCAGGCCGACCTGGGCGTGGCCATCGGCGCGGGCACCGACGTCGCCGTGGAGTCGGCCGACGTCGTGCTCGTGCGCAGCGATCCGCGCGATGTCGGCGCCATCCTTGGCCTGTCTCGCGCCACTTACCGCAAGATGGTGCAGAACCTGATCTGGGCGACCGGCTACAACACGATTGCGGTGCCCATGGCGGCGGGCATCACCTTCGGTACGGGCTTCCTGATGACGCCTGCCATCGCCGCCGTCTTCATGTCGGCCAGCACGGTGATCGTCGCCATCAATGCCCAGCTTCTCCGTTTCTACAGGCGACAAACATGACTACGACAGATTCCTCCAGCCGAGTGATCCTTCCCCTTCCCGGCAACGAAGCATTCGCCCGCCAGTTGGCGGTCGCTGGAAGGTGGGAGCTGGGAGAGCTGGAAACCCGGCGATTCCCCGACGGCGAAAGCTACGTGCGCATCGCCGCGGAGGTGGCGGACAAGTCGGTCGTCCTCGTGCAGACCCTGGCCCAGCCCGATCCCGGCTTCCTGTCGCTTGTCTTCGCCGCCGACGCCGCCCGCGACCTCGGTGCCCGCGACGTGATCCTGGTCGCACCTTACCTGGCCTACATGCGGCAGGATCGCCGCTTCCACCCCGGAGAAGCGATCACCTCCCGGAGCTTTGCCCGTCTCGTGTCGTCGAGCTTCGACCGCCTGGTAACGGTCGATCCCCATCTGCACCGTTACCCGGCGCTGTCGGCGCTCTACACCGTGCCCGCCGACACCCTTCATGCCGCTCCGCTGCTGGCCGACTGGATCACCGGCGAGGTGGAAAGGCCGTTGGTGATCGGTCCGGACGAGGAAAGTGAGCAGTGGGTGGCGGCCATCGCCCAGCGCATCGGCGCACCCCATGCAGTCCTGCGCAAGATCCGCCACGGCGACCGCAATGTCGAGGTCGCATTGTCCGACCTGTCCGCCTGGCGCGATCGCCAGCCCGTGCTGGTCGATGACATTGCGTCCTCCGGACGCACGCTGATCGAGGCCGCGCGGCAGCTGCCTCAGCAAGGCTTCGCGCTGCCCGTGGTCGCTGTGGTGCATGCCATCTTCGCCGAGGATGCCTATCCACAACTCGCGCAGCTATGCAGCCGCATCGTCTCCACCGATGCCGTGCGTCATCAGAGCAATGCGATTGCACTGGCCCCGCTGATCGCACAGGCCCTTGCCACCGACACGGAGGCAGCGACCAGCCTCGTGCGCCATCGCCGTCCACCCGAACCTCTCGATGACATCGACCCGACGACGGGTGCCGACTCCTTCACCGCGACTTCCACACTCTGAGGATTCCTCTCTTGAAGCTCACCTCGTTCGGCGGTGCTGGCACCGTCACCGGCTCCAAGCACCTGCTGAGCCACAACGGGAAACACATCCTGGTCGACTGTGGCCTGTTCCAAGGCCTCAAGAATCTGCGCGAGCTGAACTGGGAGCCGTTGCCGATCGCGCCGAAGGAACTCGACGCGGTGGTGTTGACGCATGCGCATCTCGACCACTCCGGTTATCTGCCAAGACTCGTGCGCGATGGCTTTCGCGGACGCATCTACGCCACCGCCGCAACCCGCGACGTGGCCGAATTGATCCTCAAGGACAGCGGCCATCTGCAGGAAAAGGATGCCGAGTACGCCAATCGCAAGGGTTTCAGCAAGCACAAGCCCGCCCTGCCGCTGTATACCGTGCAGGATGCCGAGCGCGCGCTCAAGCAGTTCTCCAATGTGCCGTTCGGCAAGCCGGCCCCGCTTCCCGACGGTGCGACGCTGACGTTCCGCTACGCCGGGCATATCCTGGGTGCCGCTACGGCGGAGATCGACTGGGGCGGCAAGCGCATCGTGTTCTCGGGTGACCTCGGCCGCTACGACGACCCGATGCTGTTCGATCCGCAGCCCGTGACCGAAGCCGATTATGTGGTGATCGAGTCCACCTACGGCAACCGGACCCATGCCCCGAGCGATGCCGCCGAAGCACTCGGGGCCGTCATCGAGACAACGGTCGGCCGCGGCGGCACGGTTGTCATTCCCGCGTTCGCGGTGGGCCGCGCACAATTGCTGCTCTATTACCTCTGGAAGCTGCGCCAGGCCGGGCGCCTGGGTTCGGTGCCCATCTATCTGGACAGTCCGATGGCGATCAACGCCAGCGAGCTGCTCTGCGATCACCTCGCCGACCACCGCCTGCCCGCCGAGATCTGTCATGCCGCCTGCGGGATCGCCACGTATACCCGCGAGGTCGAGGAATCCAAGCAGATCACCGCCAGCCGATTCCCCAAGGTCGTCATCTCGGCCAGCGGCATGGCGACCGGCGGCCGCGTGCTGCACCACCTCGCGGCGTTCGCGCCCAAGCGCGAGAACACGATCCTGTTCTCCGGCTACCAGGCCGCAGGAACGCGCGGCCAGGCGATGCTGCAAGGCACACGCGAAATCAGGATTCACGGTCAATGGGTGCCGGTCAATGCGCAGGTCGCCAACCTGCCGGAATTGTCCGCGCACGCCGATGCCAACGAGCTGATGCGCTGGCTCTCCGGTTTTCGGCACGCGCCTTCGCGGATCTTCGTCGTGCATGGCGAACCGGAGGCCTCCGAGGCACTGCGCGTACGCATCGACAAGGAGAACGGCTGGCCTGTCTCGGTGCCGCGCTTCGGGCAGGTGTTCGAACTATGAACGCGCGTGATGCCCAGGTGGCCGATTCGCCGCCGACGCTACGCGCTCGGCGCCTGGGGCTTTATGCCCAACACCAGTCGATTGCGGTCATGCGCACGGATTGCCACGTGTGCCGCGCCGAGGGACTCGCCTCACGATCGCAGGTGTTGCTTTCGGCCGGTGGGCGACAGGTGCAGGCAGTGCTCTATCAGGCCGATGGCGATCTGGTTGCGCCAGGCGAAGCCGCACTCTCCGAATCCGCCTGGGAACGGCTGGGCGTCGCCGAGGGCGCCCCCATTGAGGTCTCCCATGCCCCCGCCCTGGACTCCTTGGCCAGCGTTCGACGGCGGATCTATGGCCATCGGCTCGATGCGGCCGCGCTGCAAGCCGTCGTCGCGGACGTGACGGCGGGACGCTACACGGACGTGCATCTAGCCGCGTTCCTGACGGCCAGTGCGGCCCTGCCGCTGGACGAACAGGAAACGGTCGATCTGACCGCCGCGATGATCGATGCCGGGGAGCGCCTGACGTGGAACGCTCCGGTGGTGGTGGACAAGCACTGCATCGGCGGACTGCCAGGCAACCGGACCACGCCGATCGTCGTCGCCATCGTGGCAGCCCACGGCCTGGTGATGCCCAAGACCTCATCGCGCGCGATCACGTCGCCGGCGGGCACCGCCGACACCATGGAAACATTGGCGCCTGTGGATCTTGACCTGGCCACCATGCGGCGCGTCGTGGATCAGGAAGGCGGCTGCATCGCCTGGGGCGGTGCTGTGCATCTCAGTCCCGCCGACGACATCTTCGTTCGCGTGGAACGGGAACTGGACGTGGACACCGAGGGGCAATTGATCGCCTCCGTGCTGTCCAAGAAGATCGCGGCGGGCTCCAATCACGTCGTGCTCGATATCCCGGTCGGGCCGACCGCCAAGGTCCGCACGGAGGAAGCCGCAGATCGGCTGGGCGACCGCCTGATCGCGGTCGCCGCGCACTTCGGGTTGGCCGCGACGTGCATCCGCACCGACGGCAGCCAGCCGGTGGGCCGAGGGATCGGCCCCGCCCTCGAAGCGCACGATATTCTCGCCGTCCTTCAGAACAAACCCGATGCGCCCGGCGATCTGCGGCACCGGGCCGCAGTGCTCGCCGGCGCCGCGCTCGAAATCGGCGGCGCGGCAGAGCCAGGAGCAGGCTATGCGCTGGCCTTGGCCACCTTGGCTGACGGTCAGGCCTGGACGAAGTTCCAGCGGATCTGCCAGGCGCAGGGCGGCATGCGCGAGCCGCCCAGGGCCTTGCACATCCGGCCCCTGACTGCGGCGCGTGCTGGGAGGATCGTCCAGATCAACAACCGCAAGATTGCCCAGCTCGCTAAGTTGGCCGGTGCGCCCGAGGCCAAGGCCGCCGGCGTCACCATGGAGGTCATGCTGGGAGCTGACGTCGGCATCGGACAGCCGCTGCTTCAGTTGCACGCCGACACCGCGGGTGAACTGGCCTATGCCATGGAATATGCGTCCCGGAACCCGGACATCATCGAAATCGCGACTTGAGACGTCGCGGCAGTATCTCCATTGGAGGCCAAGATGCGCCCACGTGAAACCCGGACTCGTTCAGCGAAGCGCGCTGCGGGCAGATCCAGAAGCGAAAGGGCTGTTCACGCATCACCCGTGGCAGCCGTGCCGTCGGTGTCGACAGATCATTCCGCCGAACAAGCGCTTGCAGGTTCTGCCGTGTACGACTTCGCTCAGGCAGTGGGCTACTCGCGTGACGTGTTCGAGCGCGCGGTGCTGTTCTGGGACACACTGCGCCAGCGGGCCGACGAAATGATCGCCCACGAGCGCGCGGGCAAGCCTCCGCTGCTGGACTTCGACTACGAAACGCTGCTCGATGCCCGGCGCTTCGAGCATCCGGCCAACTACGCGCTCCTTCGCATCACGCGGGCCGGGGACCACTGCATCGAAGACTGCCTGGATGCCTCCAGGCCGCCCGTGGTGGTCGTCGATCCGCGTGCCGGACATGGCCCAGGCATCGGCGGCTTCAAGACCGACTCCGAAGTCGGTATCGCGCTGCATCGCGGCCATGCCGTTTACTTCGTCTCGTTTTATCCTGAACCATGTCCCGGCCAGACGCTCGCGGACGTGTTGCAGGCGCTGCGGCGCTTCGTGGAGGAAGTGGCGAGGCGCCATCCCGGCCAGCCTCCTGTGCTGTACGGCAACTGCCAGGCGGGTTGGGCACTCACGCTGCTCGCGGCGGACTGCCAGGGCCTGAGCGGGCCAGTCGTGCTCAACGGATCGCCGCTGTCCTACTGGGCGGGCGCCGCGGGTATGAACCCGATGCGGCTCGCCGGAGGATTCGTGGGCGGCGTGTGGATGACCCATCTGCTCGCGGATCTGGGCAATGGTCGTTTCGACGGCGCCTGGCTCATCCAGAACTTCGAGAATCTCAAGCCGGAAGGCGTGTGGGAGAAGTACGCCAACCTCTTCGCGCATGTGGATACCGAGCGTGATCGCTTCCTCCAGTTCGAGCGCTGGTGGAATGCCTGGTACTTCATGAGCCGCGAAGAGATCGTCGCCATTGTCGAGAACCTGTTCATCGGCAACCGTCTCGAGGAAGGCAAGCTGCGGATCGACGAGCACTGCGCCGTCGACCTGAAGCGCATCCGCAACCCGCTGGTGGTCTTCGCCTCCTACGGTGACAACATCACGCCGCCTCACCAGGCACTGGGCTGGATTCCCGTGGTCTATCCCGACACGGACGCGCTCAAGCAGGCGGATCAGCGCATCGTCTACCTGACCAACCCGCATGTTGGTCATCTGGGGATCTTCGTCTCCGCGAAGGTCGCCCGCTTCGAGCATCGGGCCATCCTGGAGACCCTGGCGGACGTCGAGGCATTGGCCCCGGGCCTCTACGAGATGAAGATCGACAGCCCCACCGGCGACTCGGATTGCGCGCGGTCGCAGTACACCGTCCGTTTCGAGGAGCGACAGGTCGAGGACCTGCGGTTCGATGTCCCTAATGCAGCGTTCGAGAAAGTGCGAGGGATGTCGGAGACGAACGAATTGTTCTACAAGACGTTCGTGAGTCCCGTCTTGAGCGCCATGAGCAATCCCTGGAGCGCCTCGGCGCTGGAATGGCTGCATCCGATGCGCACCAGCCGCTACCTGCTTTCGGAGGCCTTCAGCCCTTGGATGCACGCCGTCGCGGCCCTGGCGCCCCTGATCAGGAAGGAGCGGACGCCATTGCCCGCGGACAACCCCTTCGCGGCGCAGGAGCAGGCGGTGATCGCGCAGGTTACCCAGGCCATCGAAGATGGGCGCAAGCATCGCGACGAGGCGATGGAATGGTGGTTCGCGCTTGTGTTCGGCGCCATGCCGAGAAGGCTCGGCGCGGCCTGACGATTCGTGGTCGCGGCTTGGTTGCGTAGTGGATCGGCGGATGAAGGCTTAGGCGCCAGTCGTCACAAGTGACCGGAGCGCGAGATCGCCAGAACCAGGCGTAGCGACAGCAATAGGGCCAGCAAATACGCGACGACCGCGAACAACGGCATGTCGCCCCAGATGCGAGGCCCAATGCTGTGCTGCATCAAGAGCGATCCAGCAAGGTAAAGCCCCAGCGTGATCAACGCGACCGACAGTCTGTTGCCGGTCCGGCTGATGTTGGCCTGCAATGCCTCAAGCCCCCGGTGGTACATGGTCAGGCTCGGCCTGCCATCATCCACCATCGCCGACCTGAGCAGTTCCGATGCGATCGTCGCCAAGCTGTCGGCCGTGCGCGCAGCACGCTCGGCCACCGGCCGCCGGCTGCGGGCCGCCTCCTTGCTCAACGAAGCGGCAAGGGTTTCGCGGTGGAGCTCGAAACTTCCCAGCAGGTTGAACTCCGGATCGAGCTGGCGAATCGTGTTCTCGACCAGGAACAGTGTTCGGATCAGGACCAGCAGATGCCGGGGCAGCCGGAAACGCTCTCCTCCGCCCAGGCGTGAGATCCGCCACACCATCTCGGCCAGCGACCACTCGGTGACGGGCAGGCTCTCCAGTTTGTCGAGAATCTCGCCGATGGCGCGCGTGTACTCGCGACGGTCCACGGGTGCAACGATGAAACCCAGAAGAAGCGCCGAATCCAGCACCTCGTCCGCATCCGCATAGGGCACGGCAGCGATCATGCGTGCGAGTGCCAGCCGCGCCTTTGGATCTAGGTATCCGATCGAGCCGAAGTCATGAAGGCACAGTCGCCCATCCGCCATCGCGAACAGGTTTCCTGGATGTGGGTCGGCGTGGTACACGCCGCGAACGAACAAGAGGTGCAGATAGGCATTGAACAACTGATCGGCAATGGCGCGCCCTCGGTCGCTTCCGGCGAAGTCGGTGACGACGCCGCCGCTGCTGTATTCCTGAACTAGTACGTTAGGCGAGACATAGGGCTCGACGACGCGGGGCATCATGACGCCTGGCAGCCCCGCGATTGCTGACTGCAAACGCCGCATATTCCGCGCTTCGTGATCCAGATCGATTTCTGCAAGCAACTGCATGCCGAGTTCGTCGATCAGCGCCAGCGGCTGTTGCCGCCTGAGCTGCGGCCACACAGGAAGCAAAATCCTCACCAGCAAGCGCAGCAGCAGAAGATCGGTCTTGACCTGGGAGACGACACCGGGGCGGCGAACCTTGACCACGGCCTCTTGCCCGTCGTGCGTACGGGCTCGATGAACCTGGGCCACGGACGCTGCAGCAAAGGGAATTGCATCGAACCGTGCGAACAGCGTTGCCGCCGGTTGGCCGAACGCATCTTTGATGGCAGCTTCGGCAAGCTGCGACGAGAACGGCGGCACCCGGTTATGCAAGTCCTCCAGCACCACGCGGTACGCGTCGGGCAGCATGTCGCGACGCAAGCTCAAGCCTTGACCGAGCTTCACGAAAGTCGTGCCCAGCCCCTCCAGCGTCTCGCGCAAACGCTCCGCCAGCACCGATGGCGTGGTCTTCCGCAGGCGCCACCATGCCAAACCGAATCCAAGGGCAGCGACCACAATCTGAATGCCACGACGCAACGATGAGATTCGGGGTGGACGCATATGACCTTCGATTTCGTGTTCGATGGCCTGATGCGGGTTGCATTCCAGGCCCTCCTACGATGGCACCACCCCGCCATCTCCCCAACCCCAAACGCATCTACGTCAGAACCACAAGCGCAGGCCGACCACCCAGCGGTTGTCGGTTCGGGAATGACCGCTGAGCCTGCGCAGGTCGGACGTCTCGCCGAAGCTCCATTCGCGCTCGAACCCGATATAGGGCGCGAACTGCCGCGTGATCTCGTAGCGCAATCGCACACCTCCTTCTACCGTGCTCAAGCCTGACCCGATGACTTCCGCCGGATCGGACTGCCCGAACCAGTTGGCTTCGACACCCCAGCTTGCGATCAGCCGGTTGGTGAACAGCATGTCGTACTCGGCCTCGACGATCGCCGCCGTCTTGCCGCCTTCTGCGACGTAACCCGTTGCGGAAACCTCGAACTTATAGGGCGCCAGCCCCTGAACGCCGAACGCGGCCCAGGTGCGCGGCGTTCCGCCTCCACCGAAGTCACCGAAATCCCGGCGCACGCCCACCACGGCATCCCACCAGGGATGGATCGCGCGTCCGTACATCGCCTCCACCCGCGCGCGCTGCAGGTTCTCGTCCAGGGCGTGCCCCTTGGTCCTCAGCCAGAGGCGGTTGATGTCGCTACCGACCCAGCCGATTCCCTCCCAGGCGATCTCCCTGCCTTCATCCGTGTTCGCCCCTTCCAGCTGATCCATGAGCCAGAAGGAGTTCAGGCTGGTTCCATGCTTGTGGTAGTCCTTCAGCGTCGGAAATGCCGCCAGGCGATCGGCATCCGTGACGGCGGGGATGGGTTCGCGTGGCGAGTCGAGCACCCCCATCCGGGAATGATCCATCTGCGAATGGTCGACCTGCGGACGATCATGCTGCGAATGATCCATCTGCGAGTGGTCGACCTGTGGGCGACCATGCTGTCCATGATCCATCTGCGAGTGGTCCATGCCGGCATTGGGAGACTGCGCTGCCGTCGCGTCCTCTTCCTGCTGGTTCGCAGTCGGACTCGACGGGACAGGCTGGCCATGACCGGCGTGCTGCGCGTGGGCGCCGACAGGAGGGAGCAGCAATGCTGCGGCCAGCGCAGCCCACCGCATCGATGTTCTCACGCTCGTCATTCTTCGACCCTCACTTCCCGGAACATCCCGGATTCCATGTGGAAGAAGAGATGGCAGTGGTAGGCCCAGCGACCGAGCGCGTCGGCGCGCACCCGGTAGCTGCGCTTCGTGCCCGGCGGCATGTCGATGGTGTGCTTGCGCAAGTGGAAGTTGCCCTGTTCGTCCTCAAGGTCGCTCCACAGGCCATGCAGATGGATCGGATGCGACATCATGGTGTCGTTCACCAGCACGATGCGCATGCGTTCGCCGTAGTTGAGGCGCAGCGGCTCGGCGTCGGCGAACTTGATCCCATCGAACGACCAGGCAAAGCGCTCCATGTGGCCGGTCAGGTGCAGCTCCACCGTGCGCCCCGGCTCGCGACCGTCGGGGTCCTCGAACAGGCTCTTCAGGTCGGCATACGTCGCCACCTTGCGGCCGTTGCCGCGCAGACCGATCCCAGGATCGGACAGTCGCGGCTCCGGCGCCATGGTCTGCATGTCCACAAGGGGATTGCCTGTTTCGCTGGCCGGATGAGTCTGCATCTGCATGCCGCCGCCTTCATGCGCGGAGTGCGCGCCTGGTGCGGCCGGAACGCCGTGCCCGGCATGCGGATCGGCGGCCACGGCCCCCGCTCCGTGGCCCGCGTGGGGGTCCGGCGCCGGCGCGGCGCCATGCCCGGCATGCGGATCGGCCGATGCGGCCGCCAGTCCGGAATGGGCACCGTGGCCGCCATGCCCCATGTCGGCCATGGTCAGCAGCGGCCGCGGGTCCACCGCCGGTACCGGAGCACGCAAGCCCTCGCGGACCGCAAGCGTGCCACTGACGTAGCCGGTGCGCGCGGAGTCTTGGGCGAAGATCGTGAAGGCGTCCTGCCCGGTAGGCTCGACGATCACGTCGAAGGTTTCGGCAGTGGCGATGCGCAGCTCGTCCACCGTCAGCGGGTGGACGTACTGGCCGTCGACCTCGACGACCGTCATCTTCAGGCCCGGGATGCGGACGTCGAAGTAGGTCATCGCCGCACCGTTGATGAAACGCAGGCGCACCTTCTCACCGGCACGGAAAAGTCCCGTCCAGTTGCCCAGCGACGTGGTCCCGTTTATCAGGTAGGTGTAGGTATGCGCGTTGACGTCGGACAGGTCCGTCGGCGTCATGCGCATGCGTCCCCATGCCTCGCGATCGCTTAGCGTCGCGCTCAAGCCGTCCCGGCGCACGTCGCGGAAGAAGTCGCCCACCGTACGCTGGTAGTAATTGTCGTACTCCGACAGCTTCTTCAGCCGGGCGAACAGGCGCGCCGGGTCCATGTCGGTCCAATCGGACAGGAAGACCACGTAGTCTCGATCGTAGGAGAACGGAGGCGGATCGATGGGGTCGATGATCAGCGGCCCGTACATGCCGCCCTGTTCCTGGAACCCCGAATGACTGTGGTACCAGTAGGTTCCGCTCTGGCGGACATCGAACTCGTACAGGTAGCTCTCGCCGCGGTTGATGCCGTCGAAGCTGAAGCCGGGAACCCCATCCATGTTGGCGGGCAGCAGGATGCCGTGCCAGTGGATCGACGTCGCGTCGCCGTGGATCGAGCCGGGGGGAAGGTCATTCCGGGCCCTGAGCTGCACCCGCGTGCCTTCGCGCCAGCGCAGGATCGGTGCAGGCACCGAGCCGTTGACGGTGATGGCGGGCCGCGTCTTGCCCGTGTAGTTGACCAGGGTCTCGCCTATGGTCAGGTCGAACTGCGTGCCCGACAGGACTTCGAGCTGGCCAGGGGAGCGGAGCGCCCAGCTCTGCTTCGGCCAAAGTCCCAGGCCCAGCACTGCGCCACCCGCTGCCAATCCTTGAACGAACTGCCTTCGAGACAGCAGCAGCTGCTCGGCGGCGTTCGTGCCTGAAAGTCTGGATCGCATGCATGACCTCCTATGATCGGTATCGGCTGACATCGAGCCCGCCCGGCCCATCGCCACGATCTGGGTGCCGGCCACGCGCGCCGGAGAAAGCGCCAGCGTGGTGAGGAACGCGGGTCAGCGTGCGCATGACAAGCCACGTGACGGTGGCCGGAATGCTTGCCAGATGGGCCGCACAGGATCCAGGCAACGGTCGGGGTCGAACGCAAGGGCGTGGTGCTCGCGTCATGGTGACCAGCCTAGGAGGGGTCACTTTCGGCGGGATGACCCATCCATTACATTCCCGTCATTTCATGGTCATTCGCCCTGCCAGAGGCCTCGATGCTTGGGCGGTTGCGCCTTACCCCCGCTGGGCCTTGCGCTTGCCGACACCACGGTCGTCGACCGCGCCGCGTCGGCGCTTGGGTTCTTTCGCCGCCGCCGCAGACGGCTGTTCGAGATCGGCCAGGATCGGGCAATCGGGACGGTCGTCCCCCGAGCAGCATGTCGCCAGCTGCTGGAGTGTCGCTGCCATCTCTTGCATGTCGGCGATCCGCCGTTGCAGATCCTCGATGTGGTCCAGGGCGATACGCTTGACGTCGGCGCTGCGCCGGCGGCGGTTGCGCCAGAGCTGCAACAGGCCATCGATCTCGGCGACGGAGAATCCCAGATCCCTCGCGCGCCGGACGAAGCGCAGCACGTGGACGTCCTTTTCGGTGTAATCCCGGTAGCCTGCGTGCGTGCGGCCAGCCGGTGGAATCAACCCGATCTGCTCGTAGTAGCGGATCATCTTGGCCGATACACCCGAGGCCTTCGCCGCGTCACCGATGTTCACGTCATTCTCCTTTCGGTCCCAAGCCCGCCGCCCCGAAACTCGCCGAAGCGGCGGCACCCCTCGAAGCCGGCAGTTGGCCAGCCGACGCGGCCGTCGTCGGCGGTTGGAATCGCCGTAACCTGAGTGCGTTGCCGAGGACGAAGACGCTCGACAACGCCATGGCGCCTGCCGCGAAGACCGGCGAGAGCAAGACGCCGTACGCCGGATACAGCACACCCGCGGCAACCGGGATCAGGGCCGCGTTGTAGGCGAACGCCCAGAACAGGTTCTGCCGGATGTTGCGGATCGTCCTCTTCGACAGCGCGATGGCGTTGGGCACGCCCTTGAGGCTGCCCGACATCAGCACCACGTCGGCCGCCTCGATCGCGATATCGGTGCCCGTGCCGATGGCGATACCCACCTCGGCCTCCGCCAAGGCCGGCGCGTCGTTGATGCCATCGCCCACGAACACCAGATGGCCATGCAAGGCCCTGAGCCTGCGCACCGACTCCACCTTGCCCTCCGGCAGCACCTCGGCGACCACCTCGTCGATGCCCAGATGGTGGGCGATGGCCTCGGCCGTGCGCCGGTTGTCGCCGGTGATCATGGCCACCTTGAGACCCAACACGTGGAGCGCGGCGATGGCCTCGGGGGTTGTGTCCTTGATCGGATCGGCCACGGCGATGACGGCCGCGAGCTTGCCGCCGATCGCTGCGTAGAGCGGCGATTTGCCCTCGTCGCCCACCCGTTGCGCGTTGCCGGCGAAGGCGGTCACATCCAGCCCCAGCCGGTGCATGTAGCGGTCGGCACCGATCTGGACACCCAATCCGTCCACCTTGGCCTCGACGCCGTACCCGGTCTCGGACCTGAAGCCGGCGACCTCCGGCAAGACCAGGCCTTCGGCTTGGGCGGCCTCCACGATGGCGCGGCCGACCGGGTGTTCCGACATCGCCTCGACGGCCGCGATCCGCGCCAGCACCTGCGCCCGGTCGAAGCCCTCGGCGAGTTCCAGATCGGTGAGCACCGGCCGGCCTTCGGTCAGCGTACCGGTCTTGTCCAGCGCGACGACCTTGGCATCCTTGAGCAACTGCAAGGCCTCGCCCTTGCGGAACAACACGCCCATTTCCGCGCCGCGCCCGGTGCCGACCATGATCGAGGTGGGCGTGGCCAGCCCCATCGCGCAGGGACAGGCGATGATCAGCACGGCGACGGCGTTGACCAGCGCGAACGTCAGCGCCGGTGAGGGGCCGAAGGCGAGCCAGAGCAGGAATGTCAGCAGCGCCACGCCGATCACGGCCGGGACGAACCACGACGTCACCTGGTCGACCAGAGCCTGGATGGGTAGCTTGGAGCCCTGTGCTTCCTCGACCATGCGGATGATCCGGGAGAGCACCGTGGACTCGCCCACTGCGGTCGCGCGGAACGCCAGCGCGCCGTTCTGGTTGACCGTGCCGCCGACCACCGCGCTGCCGGCGGTCTTCGCCACCGGCACCGGCTCGCCCGTGATCATGGACTCATCGACGTAGCTGTCGCCCTCGATCACCTCGCCGTCGACCGGTACACGTTCGCCGGGCCGCACTTCGACGGTATCCCCCGGCGCCACCTCGCCGAGAGCGATCTCGGCCGTCTGCCCGTCACGGCGCACGCGCGCGGTCCGCGCCTGCAACCCGACCAGCCGCTGGATCGCCTGGGAGGCGCGCCCTCTGGCCCGCGCTTCCAGGGACCGGCCGATGAGAATCAGGGTGACGATGACGGCCGCCGCCTCGTAGTAGACGTTGACCGCCTGCGCGGGCAACAGCGCGGGCGTGAAGGTCGCGACCAGCGAGTAGGCGTAAGCGGCCAAGGTGCCGACCGCCACCAGCGAGTTCATGTCCGGCGCCAGGCGCAACAGCGCGGGGAAACCCTGCTGATAGAAGCGCCGGCCTGGCCCGAGGATCACCAGCGTCGTCAGCGCGAACTGGATGATCCAGTTCCACTGCATGCCGATGGTGCGCACGATCAGGTGATGCAGGCCGGGAACGAGGTGCGAGCCCATCTCCAGCGCGACGACCGGCAAGGTCAGCGCAATGGACACGACCACCGCGCGTTTCAGTGCCGCCTGCTCGGCCTCCTTGCGGGCTGCGTCATCGGCCTCGCGCAAGGCCGCCCGGTCGATCGGCCGTGCCGCATACCCTGCGTCGTCGATGGCCTGGATCAGCAGTGGGGAGTCCGCGCCGCCTTCCACGACTGCGCGCTCCGTCGCCAGATTGACGCGCGCCGCCATCACGCCAGGGACGGCGCGCAAGGCGCGCTCCACACGTCCGACACAGGACGCGCAGGTCATGCCCTCGATGGCGAGTTCGGTCTTCCGCACAGCGTTCGTTCGCAGGGAGGCGCTTGGGGCAACGGAATCCATGGTGTTCATCTCGCCGGTGCAATGGTCAGTAAACAAGTCTGCGGGTTCCTACGGTGGGAAGGTCAACCCCTGCATGGCCCGCGAAAACCCTTGACCTTCCAACGATGGCAAGGCCCATCCTAACCGTACACAAACCAGCAGGAGGTGCCCCATGCACGCATTTCACATCCAGAACATGACTTGCGGCGGCTGCGTCCGAGGTGTGACGCGCGCCATCCAGTCCGTCGACCCGGATGCCCGGGTTCAGGCTGACGTTCCTACCCGATGGGTGCAGGTCGTGTCCGAGCAGCCTAGCGAGATCGTGAAAGCCGCCCTGACCAAGGCGGGCTACCAGGCGATTGGCGTCGATCCCTGACGCGCCGCCCGGCGGAGCGTTCAAGTCCCATTGATCGGCTGCAAGCAGCGAAGGGGCTCTCGCCAGCGCGGTCGTCGCACGACGCTGTGCCTTGAGCGTGTGGGCCGGTTCGCTCAGCCGGGATCATCCGGGTGGTCGGGCGCCGCCGGTCGACGGCGCCGCCACGACCATCCTCGTTCGATCTCGATTTGCAGTGCAACGCTCAGGAAGGTGCGGATCAGCACGATCAGCGCAAGGATCGCCACGCCCTGGAGCGAGGGATCGATGGTGACGGTGCGGATGATGTCCGCGGCCACGAGGAACTCCAGGCCCAAGACGATCGTGCCGCCGAGCTCCTGCCGCAGGGCGTGATAGCGCGCCGTCATCCCGACCTTCGTGTGAAGGAAGGCGAACCGCCCACACGCCAACAGGCTTCCCAGCGTGATGACGCCGACACCGAACAACTCGAATCCAGCCACCGCGATTCCGATGGCGGCATGTGGCAAGTCGACGCTCATCGGCCTGTCCGGTCAATGGTGGTCGTAGATGCCCACCCCGCGAATGTCGTTCCAAGACGTGGTCTGGTGGCAGAGGTAGCATTGCTCGGGCTGCGCATTCCGGACACCCGCAATCGGCTTAGACATCATCGAGAAGTGCTCCTTGTAGTGGCTGAGCGGCGCGAGATGGCACTGGCCGCACTCGGTGGAACTGGGCAAGGGATGCCTGAACCCGGCGATCGACCACGTGCCGGTGCCGTGGCATGTCGCGCAATCGTTTCCGAACACCTGGACGTGAGGGTCCGTGGTCTTGTGGCAGCTCGCGCAGTCCAGCAGCGTCTCCTTGTAGGTCATGCCGCTGGCGAGCGAGACGTTGCCGGGCAGCGCCTCTGGCCTGTGCGCCTTCACGTGCGCGAGCAGCAGCGCGCCCTCGTGGCGCTCCGGAGCACGATCGAGCCATCGCACGATGATGTCGGTCAGCGCCGCATGGTCCATGCCGCGCAGGCTGCGACCGGCGTCATGTTCCTTGTGGCAGGCCACGCAGTTGTTCGTCTCGGCGATGTCGGCATGGAACGCCGTCGGCTGCCGCTGCAGGAGGGCGGTTTCGTTGGCATGGCAGGCAACGCAGGTCGCATCCTGCACCCCCTTGACCGGCGTGTGGCACGCCGCGCAATCCTCCTGCAGGAACGCATGCGCGCTGGACAGTGGGCCAGGCGAGGCCATGCTCTGCCACGTCGCGACGTGCAGCGTCTGCGGCACCGCCTTCCACAGCGCGAGTGCTGCCACCGACGCCAGCACCGCGAGCAGCGCGACGATGATCGTTCCCTTTCGACTCATCTGAACCAGCGCAGCCCGAAGTAGATGCCGGCCCAAATGTGCAGCGCCAGCAGGAGATAGAAGACGATCGAGAACGCGATGTGCGCCGACAGCCAGCCGGTGAACAGCTTGCGCACCCGCTCCTGGAACTGGATTGAGTACTGCAGGTCGCCGGCGCCGGACGCCAGCGGCAGCAGTTCGGCGCCGGCCTTGGCCGTGCCGGCGCCGCCTGCCGGCGCCTGCGCGTAGGCCCAGTACGCCCCATCCAGGAGGCGCCACAGGCCGTCGAGCTGTGTCTTCTTCTCGCGGATGTTCTCGGCGACGTAGCGCAGGTAATGCTGGCCGATGAACCCGGTGAGCACGCTCAGCAGCATCGACGCCGTCAGCGCGATCCCGAGCACGCTCTGGAACTTGTGCCCGCTATGGATGATGGCCAGCAGCGCGCCGATCAGGCCGAAATACACGTGCGCCTGCAGCAATGCGGCGAAGCTGTGCTCGCGGGTGAATGCGCGGCGTAGCGTGGCGCTGCGCTTGACCACGGTGTAGACGAGCGGCACCAGCAAGAACGCGGCGCCCACGACGCCGAACACGCCACCCCACAGGCTACCGGCGAAGAACGGAGCGCGGTGTACCAGGAAGCCCAGCCACAGCACCGCCAGCATCGACACGATGATCGTCGCGGCGATGCGATCGTGCCTGCCCATCTAGGCATCCACCGAGATGTCGGCCGACGCTTTCGCCTGGCAGGCCAGGATCATCCCCGACGAGCGGTCGAGCGGGGTCAGGCTGTCGTCCACCGCCATGGTGACCTCGCCCGAGAGCAGTTTCACCTTGCAGATGCCGCAGTAGCCCTGCCGGCACGCGTACTCGATCGGGACGCCGACTTCTTCGGCGGCCTCGAGGACGGTCTGGCCGGCGATCAGCGGCGCCCTTTTCCCGGATCGCTCGAAGCGGCATGTCACGGCCGCAGCGGTGTCGCCGGCTTGGCCCGGTTCGGGCGTCGCCGGCTTGGGCGGGCTCAGGAACAGCTCGGAGTGTATCGACGCCGGATCGATGCCCAGCTTGCCCAGCTCGTTGCGCACCGCATCCATCATCACCGGCGGACCGCACAGGTGGATGCGGCGCGAGCGGATCTCGGGGATCTGCCCCAGCAGTTCGGCGGTGATGAACCCGCGTGCGCCGGTCCACTCCTCTGATGACTCCTCACTCAACACGATGGACACATGCAGGTTCGGATGCCGACGGGCAAGCTGGTTCAGCTCGTCGTGGAAGATCACGTTCTCCAGGTCCTTGCAGGCGTAGACCAGGTCGATCCGGCCGTTCCAGCTCTGGTCGGTCAGGTAGCGGATCGAGCTCATCAACGGCGTGATGCCGACACCGCCCCCCAAGAGCACGACGCTGTCGGACTCGACGCCGCGGAAGGTGAAGCGGCCGTACGGGCCGGACGCATCGAGCAGATCGCCTTCCTGGACGTGTTCGTGGAGGTATCCGGACACGATGCCGCCGCTTTCGTGCTTGACGGTCAGGTCGCACCAGCCATGGCAGCATGGCGATGAGGCGATCGAATAAGAGCGCTTGACCTGTTTCCCTTCCGAGGGCACGGAGAGCGTGAGGAACTGGCCGGGCTCGAACTCGAAAGGCAGGGCACCTGTCCCCTCGACGGGTGCCAGGCGGAACGTCTTGACCCGGGATGTCTCCGGGAAGATGCGCGCGACCCGCAGCTTGCCGACCCAACTGCCCGTGGTGGACGCAGGCGTGCGCGCCTGCGGGGCGCCTTCGGGCGAAGCAACGGCAGGTGCCTGTACCGCGGGGCCTGGCGATGCGCCGGCACGCGGTGCCGGGGAGGACGCCGGAGACGCCGGTGCTCCCGTGCGCAACGTGGCCAGCACCGCGTTCGTACGCCGGTTGCGGGCGACGTACATCCACGCACCCAGCAAGGCAAAAGCCGACAGCAGCGCCATCGTGAAGTAGTGAAAGCCCGACAGGCCGAAGACCCCGTGCGCCGGGACCGTGGTCAGGGGATCGGTCAGATTCATTTCGCGACGGAACCAGTCCAACGCGATGCCGCGCGGCGCCTGTCCTTCGGCCAGCGCGCGGTAGGCCGACAGGCCGCTGTCAAACTCGCCCCAGGCCACGCGCATCCGATCAGACGCCTCCTGCAAGCCGGCGTAGTCGTTGCGTTGAACCGCATGCGACGCCTCCGACGACAGGGTCGCCAACTGCTGGATGCCTTCGTGCATCCGATGGTGGGCGAGCTGCTCGACGCTGGCACGCCGCTCCGGCGGAAGGTCCGGCAGAGCCATCAGTTGGGGATACAGCAGCTTGTTGAGGCGCCGATCGCGACCGCACTCGTCTCCGCGGCAGCCGCGCATCATGTCGTCCATCATGCCGCCCATGGAGCCGCCCATCGACGCACCTGCCGCAGCCGGCATGCCGCCAGCCGCGTCAGGGTGATGCGCGGCATGGTCGTCATCGCCCATGCCTGCGTCAGCCGGGGGTGGGGTGCCCATCGGCATGCCCTGCATCGGGCTGCTGCCTTGCATCGATGCGCCCCCGACAGCCGGTTGCGGCGCCGCCATGTTTGCGGCTTGGTCAGCGTGATCGTCGTCGCCCATCGGCGCGTCAGCCGACGGCGCGGGTTCCATCGGCATGCCACCCATCGAACTGCTGTCTTGCGCGGCTGTCGTTCCAGCGGCCGCCGTGCTGTTGGTCTTGTTCGGTGGATGAACAGCGTGCGGATCGGCGGTTGTCTGAGCGCCGGCCGCAGCATACGCCAGCGACATCGCCAGCACGGCCAGGGCAACGATTCGCCTCCACCCCATGAAGCTCTCCGTCGACACAGCGGCCGCCTCCTACATATGGCCCATCTTCTTCTTGGCCATGCCGCCGCCCATGCTCGAATCCATCTTCTGCATGGTCGAATCGACTTGCTGCATCTGCCGCTCGCAGTTCTCCATATCCTTCTTCATCTGTTCCATGTGCTGCATCGCGGCGGACATGTCCATGTCATTGTGCGTGGACGTGTCTCCTGCCTTCATCGACATGGCCTGCTGATGCATCTGCGTGCTGCCTTCCTGCATCTGGCGGCCCATCGCTTCCATGGCCTTTCCCCGTTCACGCATCATCGTTGCCATTTCCTCCATATGCGAAGCCATGACGTCGGGCGTGGCAGGCGAATTCGGGGAAGCAGGCGACTGCGGACCCGGAGCATGTGCCGCCGGGGGATGGGGCGCCGCTGGGGCGCTCATGCTGGCGGGCGACTGCCCCATGGCGCCTGACTGACCATGCTTGTGCTTGTCGTCATCGGCCAGCGCTGAGCCGGCGAGCATCCCACCAAGCAAACAAACGATCACCAGTGACGGCCGACGATAATGCCTCATGACAACCTCCGATAAGTTGGCGGCGATTCCCATCGGGAACCGGCGGATGCGGCGCACCCACAAAAGAAACCGGTCCGCGTCTGTGGCCGGCTTGTTCGCTTCCACCCTACGTACGGCAAGCTGTCGACGGGATGACCCCGCCATTACGATGCTGCAATCGTCTCGTCATTCAACCAAGACCTTTGGATCAATGATGCGCGTATTGAATTCGCTCCTCTCGTGGACGCACTCAGCCGCCTCCGAAGTGACCAGCGCATTGCAGAAATGTAATGAATGGGTCATTCAGATGAAAGAAGAGCTTTCCTAGGCTGGCACCGGGCATACCTCCCCAGCCCATCAGGAGATTTCAATGAAGTCTGTCAAAGCGTCTTGGGTCATGATGTTGTGTGCGATGTTCGCCGTAGCCATTCCGGTCTATGCGCAGCAGCCCACCGAAGAACCGGTCATAACGCTCCTGAACGATATCGCGGACAAGCCGGAGAACCATCTGGCCATCGCCGCGTATTACCGCACGCTGGCCCGCGAAGCCCTGGCAGAAGCCGAAACGCACAAGACGATGCGCAACACGTATCGCCATAATCATCAAGCCTTCAAGAGTGGGACGGCCACGGACCAAACTCTGGCCAGACACTGCGATAAGCTGGTCAAGTTGAAGGAAGAAGCCGCTACGGAATACGAGGAGCTTGCAAAGCTCCACGAAGCCGAGGCGGCAGCGAGGTAAATGGCAGACTGCAAGCTTCCTTTACCCCGCTCTCCTCTGAGTTGATTGGAGCGGGGAATTTTCAAAGTGCAAGGCGACTATTCAGGACGAATGGTGTTAGATCCGGAGCCAGGCAGGCCGCGGAGGCCATTCGGATACCGCTATTTGTGCAGCTTGCCTTATGTTGGAACCTTGCTGCGGCTTGATCTTGATCAATGCCAGTCGGCCCCAAGAGGGCTAGTCTGGCCATCATGAGAGCTCGCACGTTCCCTACCCTGATCTGCCCAGCGTCCGCAGGCGCTGCTGCGGGCGTGCGGGAGCTGACATGGTGAGGCTGCTGAGGCGATGGCGGCGACCCCGTTCTCGTGCCCGACTGGCATGGCTGGGACTGTGGGCGCTGCTGCTGCAGCAACTGGCGCTGGTGGCTTACGCCTGTCCGCTGGAATCGGTGGAAGCTGGACAAGCGACCCTGATGGTCGGTTGCGAAGAGATGTCCGCGCCGGATCCCGATGCTCCGGCGTTGTGCGACCAGCATTGCCAGCGCGATCACATCGCCACGGCCGATGCGAAGGCCCCTCAAGTGCCTTACCAGCCCGCGCTGGCCGCCTTCGCGCTGGTGCAGGCTCTGTTGCCACCGGTACACGCGCAGTTCTATCGGGATGTTCCGGTGTGCGTGTCCGATCCGCCTCCCCTGCAGCGCTTCTGTAGCCTGCTGATTTAAGCCCACTCCTGGATTGACCCGTGCTCGTGCTGCATGCGTTGCAGCGCGCTCGTTGTCGTTTGTCCGGAGGTCTTATGGAGATGTCTTTCTTCTTGCGTGCAAGGCGCAGGATGGCGTGTGGGTTCGTGTTTGCCCTGGCGCTCAGTGGTCCTGTGCTGGCGGCACCGCCCGCTATCCCGATCAGCTACACAGAAGCCCTACAACGGGCGCTTGCTAACGCCCCAACCCTGCAGGTGCGCCGATCCCAGATCGATGCCAGTACCGAAGAAGCCGCGCGTGCTGGCGCGCTGCCCGACCCACGTTTGATCGTGGGGCTGGCGAACTGGCCCGTCAGCGGACCCGATGCCTTCAGCCTGCGGGCCGATGAGATGACCACCCAGCAAGTCGGTTTGATGCAGGAGTTTCCTGCGCGTGCGAAACGACGTGCCGAGCAAGCGCTGGCGCAAGCGACGCTGGCGCAAGCGCGCTCACTGTCGATGGCCGAACAGCAGATGGTGGCCCAAGCGGCCGCGCTGGCCTGGATCGAGCTGTGGAGTACGCAGCAAGCCGTAGATGCGTTGGAAGGTTTGCGCGAGCCGGCACGCATAGCCGAGCGTGCGGCGCGTGCTCGCTTGGCAGGCGGCACGGCCGGGGCCAGTGACGTGCTTGCCGCCCAGGCCGCCCTACTGCAGTTGGACAATCGCCTGGAGCAGGTACATGCGGAGCACGCCGCAGCGCAGGCCGGCCTGGCGCGGTGGTTGGGTATTGCACCAGAGGCGATCTTGACCAGTGGTACGGCACCGGACTTTTCGCAGTTGCCATTGGAGCCCACCCAACTGCTGGCCAAACTGGACCAGCACACGCCACTACTGGGCTGGGAGGCTCGCCAGAGCTTAGCCCAGGCCCAGGTGGATGCGGCCGTGGCCGAAACCCGCCCGGATTGGAGTGTGGAGCTCACCTACGGACGTCGCGAGCGCGCACCCGACGGCATGGCGCGCAGCGACATGCTCATGGTTGAAGTGGGCGTGGGCCTGCCGCTGTTCCAGAAGAACCGCCAAGCACGAGGCATCGCGGCACGGCGGGCCGAGCTGGAGGCGGTGTCCGCAGAGCGCGATGAGGCCCGGCGCATCCAAGCCGAGTCGGTGCAACGCGCGATAGCGCGATGGCGCGGGTTCACCGGCCAGTTGGAGCGCCAGAACACGCAGAGCCTACCTTTGGCGCGCGATCGTGCACGCACGGCGTTGGCCGCCTACGGCGCCGGTGCCGACCTGCAGCCGTGGCTGGAAGCGCGGCGCGATGAGATCGAATTGCACCTGGAGAACGCCCGTCTGCTGGGCGAACAGGGCCGTGCCTGGGCGGCACTGGCCTATCTGCTACCCCATGAGGAGAACACGCCATGAGCCCGACCAAGACGCGTCTCACACAGCTCGCCGTGGCCCTCGGGTTGCTGGCGCTCGGCTTTGCCGGCGGCTACGCCTGGATGACTCGAACCTCTGATACCACCCCGCCCACCGGCGCGAGCGGCGCAGATCAAGCACGCAAGGTGCTGTACTGGTACGACCCCATGGCGCCGGAGCAGCGATTCGACAAGCCGGGCAAATCTCCGTTCATGGATATGGAGTTGCTGCCCAAATACGCAGATGAGGCCATAGGGGGCGGAACGCAGATCGATCCGCGCCTGCAGCAGAACGTGGGCATACGCACTCAGGAAGTGACGGTAGAGTCACTAGGGACTGCCGTACGCGTGCCGGGCACACTGACGTGGGATCTGACCGAGGAAAGCGTGGTCAGTGCGCGCATGGAAGGCTTGATCACCCACGTGCAGGTAAAGGCGCCGTTTACCGAGGTTCGTCGTGGTCAAGCGCTGGCCACCGTGCAGGCCCCGGCATGGAACGCCGCCATCGCCGAAGCACATGCCCTGAGCCAAGCTCAGTCTGCGGGCGCGCGTGAGCTACAGGGTGCGGCGCAACAACGGTTGCGTTCGTTGGGTGTTCCTTCTGGCGCCTCGGCCAGCAGTGGCGTCGTGCTTGGCGCAGACCACAGTGGTGTCGTGACCGAGATCCTGGCACGCGAGGGGCAGACGGTGATGCCCGGTACGCCACTGTTCAAGATCAATGGGCTGGACACACTGTGGCTGGAGGCCTCGGTGCCCCAGGCAGCGCTGGGCACCTTGCGGCCGGGGACCTCAGTGCAGGCCACGGTCAGTGCCTGGCCGGCAGAGCGCTTTGCCGGACAGATCCAGGCGTTGCTTCCCCAGGTCGACATGGCTAGTCGCACGCAGCGGGCGCGAATTGTGCTGCGCAACCCGCAGCGTCGGCTGGTGCCGGGCATGTTCGCCGAGGTTCTGGTGCAGCCCGATACCGAGCAGGCCCTGCCAGTCGTTCCCACAGAGGCGCTGATCGCCACCGGTCGGGACAGCCGGGTCATCGTGCAGGATCCGGACGGGAGCTTCCGGCCAGTGCGGGTGAGTGTCGGACGTAGCGTGCAAGGGCGCACGCAGATCGTGGCAGGCTTGGCCGGTGGTGAACGCGTGGTCGTCTCGGGTCAGTTCCTGCTCGACTCTGAAGCCAGTCTCTCCGGTGCGTTGGAGCGCCTGGGCGCTGCACAACCGACAAGCCCTGCCAGCGCATCAGGTGTGCACGAGCACCATGACGCCGGGCACGACCCTCGCACTGTCGTGCCGTCACCGTCCAGACAGCCTGCGCCTGTCGCGCCAGACACCTCCACCCCTACGCCGCCGCGCTGCCCGGTGCAGTACTGGTATGACCCGATGGTGCCGGAGAAGCATTTCGACAAGCCGGGCAAGTCACCGTTCATGGATATGCAGTTGGTACCCAAGTTCGGCCCCGCCGCAGCCGCTGATTGCCAGGCAAGCGAGGTCATGTCCGAAGCGATGGAGGGCACACCATGATCGCGCGCCTGATCCATGCTTGCATCGCCAATCGCGTGCTGGTGCTGGTTGCCGCCGCGCTGCTGGCGGTGGTCGGTATCTGGTCGGTAAAGAACACGCCGCTGGATGCGCTGCCGGACCTGTCCGATACCCAGGTCATCATCCGCACGCAATGGGCGGGGCAAACCCCGCGCATCATCGAAGACCAGGTCACCTACCCGTTGGCCACCACGATGTTGTCCGTGCCGGGCGTGAAGGCGGTACGCGGCTTCTCCTTCTTCGGTGATTCATTCGTCTACATCCTGTTTGACGATGCCACTGATCTTTACTGGGCGCGCTCTCGAGTGCTCGAGTACTTGAGCCAGGTACGCGATCGACTTCCGCCGAATGTGAATCCGGCGCTGGGTCCTGATGCGACAGGACTGGGCTGGATCTACCAGTACGCCTTGGTGGATCGGACAGGTCAACGTGATGTGGGGCAGCTGCGTGCGTTGCAGGACTGGTTTCTTCGTTATGAGCTAAAAACCGTGCCGGACGTGGCTGAAGTAGCCAGTGTGGGCGGTGCGGTGCGCGCCTGGCAGATCCAGCCCGATCCGCAGGCGTTGGCGGCCCGTGGACTGACGGTGGCCGAGCTCATCGAGGCGGTGGATGCGGCCAACGGCGCTACCGGGGGCTCGGTGATCGAACAAGGCGAAGCCGAACTGATGGTGCGCAGCGAAGGCTACCTGCGCACACAGGAGGCGTTCGAACAGGTGCCAGTAACCGGAAACGACGGCATCCCCGTCTTGCTCGGTGAGGTGGCCACGATCAGTCGGGGGCCGGTCTTCCGTCGTGGTATCGCAGAGTTGGATGGTCAAGGTGAGGTGGCCGGCGGCGTGATCGTCCTGCGCACCGGCAAGGATGCCTTGGGGGCCATCCGGAACGTCAAAGCGCGACTACAGGCGTTGCAATCCAGCTTGCCCGAGGGCGTGGAAGTGGTACCGGTGTACGACCGCTCCGAGCTGATCCAGGATGCGGTACGCAACCTCACCCACAAGCTTGGCGAAGAGTTCCTGGTCGTAGCGCTGGTATGCCTGCTGTTCCTGTGGCACCTACGCTCAGCGTTGGTGGCCGTCATCACCCTGCCCTTGGGTATCCTGGCGGCCTTCATCGTGATGCACGCCCAAGGGATCTCCGCAAACTTGCTGTCATTAGGCGGCATCGCCATCGCCATTGGTGCGATGGTCGATGCAGCGGTGGTGATGATCGAAAATGCACACAAGCACCTGGAGCACTGGCGGGAGGCGCACGGCCGGGAACCTCAGGGTGAGGAGCGCTGGCAGTTGATGGCCCGCTCGGCGGCCGAGGTCGGACCGGCCCTGTTCGCCAGCTTACTGGTCATCACCCTGTCTTTCGTGCCGGTTTTTGCCCTGCAGGCGCAAGAAGGGCGATTGTTCTCGCCCTTGGCCTACACCAAGACCTACGCGATGGCCGCCGCAGCAGGGTTGTCGGTGACCTTGATTCCGGTCTTGATGGGCTACCTGATCCGCGGCCACATACGGCCGGAACAGCAGAACCCCATCAATCGCATCCTGATCGCCGGCTACCGGCCCATCCTGCTGTGGGTCCTCAAACATCCCGGTGTCACCTTGCTGCTCAGCGGTCTGCTGCTAGTGCTCACCTTGATCCCCTTTAGCCGGTTGGGCAGTGAGTTCATGCCGCCCTTGGAAGAAGGCAGCCTGTTGTACATGCCCACGGCCCTGCCCGGCCTGTCCGCCGACAAGGCCCGTCAGTTGCTCCAGCTCTCGGGCCGGATGATCAAGACCGTACCGGAGGTTGAGCACGTGTTCGGCAAGGCGGGCCGTGCCGAAAGTGCGACCGATCCGGCACCGATCGAAATGTTTGAGACCACCGTGACCTTCAAGCCGCGGGATCAATGGCGCCCGGGCATGACCCCCCAGAAGCTACGCCAGGAGTTGGACGCAGCGGTCAAGATTCCCGGTCTGACCAACCTATGGGTCCCGCCCATTCGCAATCGCATCGATATGTTGGCCACCGGCATCAAGAGCCCGATTGGGATCAAGGTCTCCGGACCCGATGTGGAGCAGATCGAGCGCCTGAGCCAGCAGATCGAGCAGGTGGCCAAGACTGTGCCCGGCGTGAGTTCGGCACTGGCCGAACGCGTCACGGGTGGGCGCTATGTCGATGTACAGGTGCGCCCGGAAATCGCTGCACGTTACGGATTCACTCAAGGCCAACTCCAGCAACTGATTGCCACGGTCGTTGGCGGTGATCCAATCGGGGAAACGATCGAGGGGCGCGAACGCTATCCCATCGTCTTGCGCTACCCCCGTGACCAGCGTGACTCGTTGCAGGCCTTGCAGGATCTGCCGCTGATCGCGCCAGGCGGTGTGCAACTGACCTTGAGCCAGGTGGCGGAGCTGTCAATCAGCCCAGGCCCGCCGATGCTCAAGAGCGATAACGGCCGGTTGGTGGGCTACATCTACGTGGATGTGGCCGATCGCGACTTGGGATCGGTGGTCCAGGACCTGCAAGCCGCGGTGCAGACCCAGGTGAGTTTGCCTGCCGGCTATGGTCTGGCGTGGTCGGGGCAGTACGAGTATCTGCAACGGGCATTGGCACGCCTGCAATGGGTGGTGCCCGCGGCGTTGGCGATCATCTTCCTGGTCATCTGGATGGTGTTTCGCCGGCTTAGCGATGTATCCATCATCCTGCTCAGCTTGCCCTTGGCGTTGGTGGGCGGTTTCTGGTTGATCTGGGGCCTGGGCCATGCGATTTCGGTGGCCAGCATGATCGGATTCATCGCCCTGGGCGGCGTTGCGGCTGAGTTCGGCGTCATCATGCTGCTGTACCTGCGTCATGCCTGGGAGCAGCGCTTGGCCAGCGGTGCGCCGGAAGATGTGTCTACCCTGCAAGAGGCAATCTACGAAGGTGCCGTGCAGCGCGTACGCCCCAAGGCGATGACGGTAGCCGTCATCCTGGCCGGCTTGTTTCCGCTGTTCATCGGTGCCGGTGCCGGCTCGGAGGTCATGCAACGTATCGCCGCGCCGATGCTGGGTGGCATGCTCACCGCCCCGGTGCTCTCTATGGTGGTGATTCCCGCAGCGTTCTATCTGGTGCGGCGACGTGGATTGCGCGCAGCGCGGGGCGACCAATGAGAGACAGACTGAGCACTTGAGGTCCGTCCCCACAAAAAGACGCCAGTCATGGAAGAAGTCATGACTGGCGTCAAAGGGGAGAGTACCGACTACGTGCTTACTTATCAGTGCCCGGCGTGCGGGGATATCTCAAAGCTCAGCGACGCCCGATCCGACACAAAATCCAAACCCTTTTGTGTAGAGGGCACCATGTGATTGGTGTGGATGTACCAGGTCTTGGCGGTGGTCACCTGGAAACTGGCTTGGCCTTGGGCATCGGTGCGCAGGAGCGTAGCGCTACCGTGGCCGCCCTTGACCGGTGCGTCAGCACGATGACCGACGTACACGCGTAGGTTGGGCACTGGCGTGCCCTGCTGCAGCACCTGGAACGACAGCTGCTCGCCGACCTTCACGCTTCCAGGATTGCGGGCCAAGCGGATCTCCAGCGGATAGCCCAGCGAGGCAGCGAAGTCGTCGGTCAGTTTTGTGCCCACCTGTCCAATGGCACGAGCATGCTTGGTATAGCTATAGGTGACCCCTTTGGGAAACTTGCTCGCATCATAGGTGGCCAAGGTATCGGGCAAGTCTTCCAACTCCAGGTACTTACCAAACTCGCTGGCCGTACGGGTGCTGGTGGAAGCCATCGTCGAGACTGAATCGCCCCGGGAATCCCGGAGGCTCGTTGGTGTGAGTCACGTCTCCGTGACGCACTGACGTTGCTGATGGTAGTTGGCTTCGGCTTCGGCCGGTGGAATGTAGCCGATCGATCCGAGCAGGCGG
>JASCPI010000044.1 GCA_029959555.1 Lysobacteraceae bacterium PS02065
GCGGTGGCTCGCCGGCGCCCGCGCCGGTCGCCGACACCGGCGGCCCTGCGCCGGCCGCGACCGCGGTGCCGGTGGCGTCCACGGCGGCTGACGACGACCTGCTCGCCGCCGCGGCGCTCGCCTATGGCGGCACGCCTGCTGCCGACGAGCCCGTCACGCCCGCACGCGACGTTCCGCGCCTCGACACGGCGGTCGAGCTGCCGGCCGCGTTCCTGAGCTGGGGCGACAACATTCCGCTCGAGTCGGGTCTTTTGCGCCTCGACGACGAGCCCGCGGGCAATACGCGCGTGCTCGACCTGGACGGCCTGAGTTTCGGCGACCTGCCCGACGTCCCGCCCGCGACGGTGGCCGCCGAGCCTGTGCGCGAGGAACCGAAGCTCGAACTCGACAGCGCGGTCGAGGTCGCCGCGGGCGACGACCTTCGCGACCTCATCGTCGGCGACAGCGTCATGCCGCCCGCCGAGGAACACGATCTCGGTGGCCTGCGCCTGGCCGAGACGGCCGAGGACGCGCCGCGCGACGTCACCGCCGCCGAGCCTGTCGAGGCCGAAACGGAAGCGGACGCCGACGCCGAGTCCGAGGAGGAGTGGATCGAGGTCGAGGAGGAGATCGAGGAGGAAGTCGAAGCGCCGGCCGAGGTCGGCGACGGCAGCTTCCAGATCGCCGCCTCGAGCGAGATCGACGACGAGATCCGCGACGTCTTCGTGGAGGAAGTGCAGGAAGAGATCGACAACCTGCGCGCCCAGCTGCCGCTGTGGCAGGCCAACGCCGACAACGCCGAGCTGCTCAAACCGATCCGTCGTTCGTTCCACACGCTCAAGGGTTCCGGTCGTCTCGTCGGCGCGCTCGCGCTGGGCGAGTTCAGCTGGAAGGTCGAGAACATGCTCAACCGCGTCCTCGACCATTCGATCCAGCCGACCCCGCAGGTGCGTGCGCTGGTCGAGCATGCGGTCGGCGCGTTGCCGGGGCTGCTCGGTGCGCTGCGTGGTGAAGGCGCGCCGACGAGCGACATCGCCGGCATCATGGCGACGGCCGATCGGCTCGCCGCCGGCGAAATGATCTGGCTTCCCGAGCGCGTCGATGCGCCGGTCCGCAAGGTCAAGCGCGTCGTCACGCGCCGCGTGCGTGTGACCAGGCCGAAGCCGCCGGTGGACGACGTCGTGCCCACGGTGCCCGCGGATGCCGATGAATTCCTCGCCGCCGTGCCGCAGTTGGAGGTGTCCACGTCGAACGAGATCGTCGCCGGTCCGTTGCCCGGCCTCGATCCGGTGCTGTTCGACATCCTCAAGAGCGAGACGGCGATGCACCTTTCGGTGGTCGACGACTTCCTCGAGCAGTCGCGCTACGTGCCACTGCCGGTATCGGAGCCGGTCCTGCGCGCCGTGCACACGCTCAGTGGCGCGATCGCGATGGTCGAGATCAACGAACTCTCGCAGGTGCTCGCGCCGCTCGAGGGCTACCTCAAGCGTGCGCGTGCGCACGCCGCGCCGATCGAAGGCGAAGGCATCGCCGTGCTCGGCGAGGCGGCCGAGCTCGTGCGCGACATCATGCAGCGCCTCGACGCGGGTTCCAGCCAGCTTCCCGACAGCTCGGCGCTCGCCGCGCGCATCACCGCGCTGCGCGACGCGCTCGACGAGCCGCTGAGCGCGTTGCAGCTCTATCACCAGGAAGAAGCCGCCGCAGCCGACGAAGCACCGGCGCTGCTGCTCGATCTCGACGAGGCATCCCCCGCCGCTGGAGACGAGGACTGGCTCGATCTCGAAAGCGCTGCGGCCGCGATCCCCTCACTGGGCCTGGCCTCCTCGCAGGAAGCGGACGACGAGGCCAGGGCCGAGGACGACGACCTCGCCGCCTTCGCGAAATCGCTCGATGCGCAGCTGGCGCGTTTCGGGCTCGATGACCTCGTGCGTCCCGATGCTCCGGCCGCGTCGCAGGCGGTTGCCGAACCTGCCGAGGATGCGGAGCCCGTCGCCGACGCCGCCGGTATCGAGGTCGAGATCGTCGATCCGGCCGAGGTGCTCGCGGCGGACCTCGCCGCCGAGCCGGTCGATGCCGGCGATGCGTTCTCCGCCGAGGCCGACGCGCTCGCCGACGACATCGTCGCGGCGCCCGCCGGTGAAGCGCCGGCCGAACCGGCCGTCGAGGTCGAGCGTGACGAGGACACGGGCGCGCCGGTCGACACCGGCACGCCGACCGAAGTGATCGATCTCGCCGACCTGCTCGACGCCGACGACGCGATCGAGCGCATCGACGCCGACGGCTCCGTCGAGGTCATCGAAGTCGAATCCCCCGTTGCCGTCGTCGAGGACGCCGCCGGGGCTTCGGCCGATGCGGGCGTGTCGGCGCACGTGGCGACGCAAGCCGAGGAGGAGGCCGAGCTCGAGCGCGAACTGCTCGCGTCGTTCGACGAGCCCGCCGCGACGGACGAGGTTGCCGGCGATGCCGCGGACCTCGACGAGACCGCGTTCACCGAAGAAGCCTTCGAGGAGGATGCGACGCGCGAGGCGCTCGCCGGACTCGATGCCGAGGTCGCGGCCGCGCTGTCGGACGGCGATGCCGACGATGCTGCCGGCGAGACCGAGGTCCGCGAGGCGGTCGCCGACATCGATGCGACCGTCGCCGAGGCTCAGGACGAGCCCGTCGAGGCCTCCGCGGACGATGCCGACGGCGACGACGAGCCTGCGGCCGTGCCGGCGAACGACGCCTCGGCCGAGGTCGACGAGGCCCCGGAAGCGGCCATCGGGCAAGCGACGCCCGAAGCTCCCGCCGTTCCGGCGGCGCCGCCCGTGCGCGCGTTCGCCGACGACGAACAACCCGAAGGCCGCCTCGAACTCGCCGAGATGGACGAGGACCTGCTCGACATCTTCGTGCAGGAAGGCAACGACATCCTCGACCATTCCGACTCGGTGATGGCCAAGCTGCGCGAGACGCCGCACGAGCGCGAGCTCATCGGTGGCCTGCAGCGCGACCTGCACACGCTCAAGGGCGGCGCGCGCATGGCCGGCCTCGCGCCGATCGGCGACCTCAGCCACGTCATGGAGTCGCTGCTCGACGCCGTGTACGACGGCACCTACGCGATGGACCGCACGGCGATCGAATCGCTCGAAGCGGGCTTCGACCATCTCCATGGACTCGTGCAGCGCGTCGCGCACCGCAAGGCGATCGCGATGCCCGAGGCCGCGATCGCACGCCTCGAGCAGCTGTTGAGTGGCGAAGTCCCGGTCGCCACGGCCACCGACGAGAGCGTCAAGGCCGCCTCCACGCCGATTCCCGTTGCCGAAGCATCCGCAGCTCCCGCATCGGCGACGCCCGCCGCGCCGGCACGGCCGGAACCGCGCGCGATGCCCGGTCCCGAGGTCGACGACGAGCCGCGCGCGCCGCAGGAAATGATCCGCGTGCGTTCCGAGCTGCTCGACTCGCTCGTGAACTACGCCGGCGAGGTATCGATCTACCGCTCGCGCCTGGAACAGCAGATCTCGACGTTCCGCTTCAACCTCATCGAGTTCGAGCAGACCGTCGCGCGCCTTCGCGAGCAGCTGCGCAAGCTCGAGATCGAGACCGAGGCGCAGATCATCGCGCGTTACCAGCGCGAGCATCACGAGGGCGGCTCGGACGCGACGTTCGATCCGCTCGAGCTCGATCGCTTCTCGCAGCTGCAGCAGTACTCGCGTGCACTCGGCGAGTCGGTTTCGGACCTGGTCTCGATCCAGGGCCTGCTCGACGACCTCACGCGCCAGTCGGAAACCCTGCTGCTGCAGCAGTCGCGCGTCAGCTCGGACCTTCAGGAAGGCCTCATGCGCACGCGCATGGTGCCGTTCGATTCGCTCGTGCCGTCGTTGCGCCGCACGCTGCGCCAGTCGGCGCAGGAGCTCGGCAAGCGCGCCCAGCTCAAGGTCGAAGGCGCGCAGGGCGAAATGGACCGCAACCTGCTCGAGCGCATGAAGGCGCCGTTCGAGCACATGCTGCGCAACGCACTCGCGCACGGCATCGAGACGCCCGAACAGCGCCTCGAGGCCGACAAGCCGCTCGACGGCAGCGTGACGATCTCGGTGGCGCGTGAGGCGACCGAAGTCGTGCTGCGCATCACCGACGACGGCCGCGGCCTCAACCGCGACGCGATCCGCCGCAAGGCGATCCAGCAAGGCCTGCTGAGCCCCGAGGCGCAGCTGTCGGACCGCGACCTCTACGGCTTCATCATGGAAGCCGGCTTCTCGACCGCCGAGCAGGTCACCCAGCTCGCCGGCCGCGGCGTCGGCATGGACGTCGTCCACAGCGAGATCAAGCAGCTCGGCGGTTCGCTCGCGATCGATTCGGTACCGGGCAAGGGCACCACGTTCACGATCCGCCTGCCGTTCACGCTCGCGGTCACCCAGGCGATCCTCGTGCGCCTCGGCGAAGCGGTCTACGCGGTGCCGATGTCGTCGGTGCAGGGCGTCGTGCGCATCGCCCACGACGACTACGCCAAGCGCATCGCCAGCGGCTCGCCCACCTACGCCTACGCCGGCGACGAGTTCACGATCTACGAACTCTCCCAGCTGCTCGGCGTGCCGGCCGGCCGCGTCGTCGACGAGACCCAGCTCCCGCTGCTCATGACACGTGCGGGCGACCAGCGCGCCGCCGTGCGCATCGACGCGGTCGTCGGTTCGCGCGAAATCGTCGTCAAGTCGGTCGGCCCGCAGATCAGTTCGGTGCCCGGCATCTTCGGTGCGACGATCATGGGCGACGGCTCGGTCGTCATGATCCTCGATCTCTCGCCGCTCGTTCGCCGTTCGGCCGCGCTGCGCGCGAGCGTCGCCGCGGGCGAGGTCGAGGCGCCGGTCGTGCCGGTCGTGCCGGTGATCGAGACGCGCCGCAACCCGCTCATCATGGTGGTCGACGACTCGATCACGATGCGCAAGGTCACGACGCGCGTGCTCGAGCGCGCCGAAATGGAAGTGCTCACCGCGAAGGACGGCCTCGACGCCGTCGAGAAGCTGCAGGACGCCGTGCCGGACCTCATGCTGCTCGACATCGAGATGCCGCGCATGGACGGCTACGAACTCGCGACCTACATGCGCAACGACTCGCGCCTGCGCAAGGTGCCGATCATCATGGTCACCTCGCGTACCGGCGAGAAGCACCGCCAGCGCGCGCTGGAAATCGGCGTCGAACGCTACCTCGGCAAGCCGTACCAGGAAGTCGACCTGCTTCGCCACGTCCAGGAAACGCTGAGGGCGAGCCGTGCAGAACCCTGAGGCCAACGTCCCGATCGCCCTGCTGTCGCAGTCGGGCGAAGCGGGACGCCACCTGCGCGACGCGCTCGCGGGCGCGGGCACGCCGATCGTCTACGAGGCGCCTGCGGCGCAGCTCGACCGCCAGGCACTCGAGGAGTCGGGCGCGCGCGTCGTGGTCGTGAACCTCGACGCCGACGTCGAATCGCACCTCGACGACGTCTACGCGCTGCTCGACGACGACCGCTACAACGTGATCTTCGACGAGTCTGGCGTATCGAGCCGTCTGTCCGGCTGGGAGCAGGCGCGCTGGGCGCGCCACCTCGCCGCCAAGATCCGCGGCAGCGACAACGCCGATCCACCGCGTCCCGAGGGCGCGGAAGCACCGCCGTCTCCGGCGCCCGTCGTCGTGGCCGTTGCGGCTTCGGCGATCGTGGACGAGGTGGCCGTCTCGCGCGACGCGGAGCCCCTGCACGCGGTCGCTGCCGAACCCGTGGTGGCGGAGCTCGTGCACGAGGAGCCCGTCGAGGCGCAACGCGCGCACGATATCGTCGAATCCGCCGATGCGCCGACGTCCGCGCCCGACCTGTCCGTCGAGGTCGACGAGCCACCGCCGCGCAATGTCGAGGATCTCGTGTTCGAGGCCTACGGCGTCGTCGATACGCCCGCGCCGCCGCCCGTCGTGGCGCCCGCGGCTCCGGTGGATGACGACGCGCTCGATTTCGCGCATCTCGATGCCTTGCTCGATGCTTCGCCTGCCGCACCGGCGGCAACAGACGAGCCCTTGCTCGACTGGGAGCTTCCCGCCACGCCGACGGCACCACCCGCGCCGCCGGCCCCGCTCGCACTGGAACCCGATTTCGACCTGCCTGCACCGCCGCCGGTGCAGGGACCGAAGGCCACGCCGGCGCTCGCCGCGGCACCTCCGGCGCCCGCCGTATCCCCGTTCGACTTCGATTTCGACGCACCCGCGGAAGCATCGGCTCCCGTCACGGAGCCCCCGGCGCCGACCCCGGTGAAGGACGAGGCCGACGACGATTTCGAGTTCGCCTGGAACGCGCCGGCCGCCGAAGCGGACGCTGCTTCCGACCCTCGCGTAGACGTACCCGGCGAGCTCGTCGTCGCGACGCCCGAGGTGTTCGCCGGTCTCGAACTGGTGTCGATCGACGAGCCCGCCGACGACGATGTCCTGCCCTCGAAGCCGGTGGCGACGCCGTCGGCCGAAGAAGATGCGCTCGGATTCGGTGATCTCGGCGATTTCGCCGACTTCGACCTTCCCGACGAGGAGGTCGCCTCTCCGCGTGGCGGCACTCCGGAACGCCAGGAGCCCGTCGATCTCGACGCCCTGCTGTCGGGCCGTTCCGAGGCCGCGGTCGAGGAACCCCTCGACGTCGGTGCGTCGCTCGCCGCCGCGGCGGACGATATTCGCAGCGCCGGTGACACGAAGACGCCGGTGACGTTCGAGCTGCTCGATCTCGACTGGGCCGATGCGCCGAAGGACGACGAAGGCAAACCCGCCGAGGCGCCCGTCGTCGCGGCACCGCCGCCGGTGCTCGGGTCCGCGCTCGCGTGGACGCTCGATCCGCTCGACGGCGAAGAGGATGCGACGCCCGCCGCGCCACCGACCGGTCCGGCGCAGTTCGGCATCGAGACCGTGTCGGCCGCGGAGTACCTCGCGCCCGAAGTCGAGGCGACCGAGGAGCCGCCGCCCGTGTCGCTCGGCGGCCTCTCGCTCGAGCTCATGCCGATCGAGGAAGCGATCGCACCGTCCGGTGCCGCGACCGGCGACGTGGTCCGCGAAGCCTGGCTCGACACGTCCGCGATCAGTTCGCCGAAGGCCGTCGTGCGCAAGGTGTGGGTGCTCGGCGCCTCGATCGGCGGCCCCGAAGCCGTGCGCGAGTTCCTCGCGCAGATCCCGGCCGACTACCCCGCGCTGTTCCTGCTCGCCCAGCACATGGGCGCCGAGTTCATGGACATCATGGCGCAGCAGCTCGCCAAGACGACGAAGCTCATGGTGCGCAAGCCGCAGCACGGCGAACGCGTCGGCCACGGCGACCTCGTCATCGTGCCGGTCACGCATCGCCTGCGCGTCGATCCGCAGGGTGTCATCGTGCTCGAGGCGCTGCCGGCGGGTGGTCCGCCGCACGTGCCGTCGATCGACGACCTGCTCACCGACATCGCCGAGCGCTTCGGCTCGAGCGCCGGCACCATCGTGTTCTCGGGCATGGCCGAGGACGCCGCCACCGGCGCGAAGCAGCTCGCCGCGAAGGGTGGCCGCGTCTACGTGCAGGACCCCGACACCTGCGTCATCAGCGCGATGGTCGACGGCGTGATCGAGACCGGCGTCGTCGCGTTCACGGGCTCACCCGCAGCCCTCGCCGAGCGCGTGCTCGCCGAACGCCCTGCCGCCGGCAAGACTTCCTGAGGATCCAGCGATGGCCGAACTGCCCCGAGAAATCCGCGGCGTCATGATCCCCGTCACCGGCGGTCGCGTGCTGCTGCCCAACGCGACGGTCGCCGAGGTCATCACGTACTCCGCCCCCGAACGCGTCGACGGCGCGCCGTCCTGGCTGCTCGGCCGTCTCGGCTGGCGCGGCTGGCGCCTGCCGCTGTTCTCGTTCCCGATCCTCGCCGGCCACGCCACCGAGGAGAGCACCGCCAATGCACGCGTCACGGTGCTCAAGGCACTCGGCGGCAGCGCCAAGATGCCGTTCATCGCGATGCTCGCGCAGGGCTTCCCGCGCCTCACCACGGTCACCCAGGACCTCCTGCTGACCACCGGCGACCACACCGAGCTCGCCCCCGGCGTGCGTGCCGAAGTGCTCGTGCGTGACGACCACGCCGTGATCCCCGACCTCGGCGCGATCGAGGCGATGGTCGCCGAGGCGATGGCGGCCTGACGCGTCGCGAGGACTGTCCCGTCCGGGATCCCCCGAAGCATGCGGCGGAATCGCCTGCGGCGGTTCCGCCCTACGCGCACCACCCGGCGTCTTCGCCACGCCGCCCTCTTGTAGGGCGGAACCCGCGCAGCGGATTCCGCCGTGCTCCGTGATGCTCGCGGATGACGCCCGTGCAACGCGCGATGGAGCTTACCTGTGCCGTCCACACTCGGCGTCGCGGCGATCGATGAGGTATGGCGAGCCATCGATCACGAAGTCACGTGGTTGCATGGCCGCTGGGCGATCTACAGACAGCTCTACGGCACCAGTGAGGCTCGCGTCGACGTTCTGAATCAGTCGGCCGGTACGTTCGCCCAGATGCTTCAAGACGTCCTGCTCGATGACGTCCAACTGGGATTGGCAAAGCTCGGCGATCAAGCATTTACGCCGATGAGAGGTGGTCGGGCAGAGAACCTGACCCTCAAGAATCTACGCGATCGGGTCATTGCTTCGGGTGCGTTGGCATCCGAGCTTCCGCCGTTGCTGACGCGCTATGAGGACGCCTGCGCGAGTATCAGGGACCGGCGCAACAAGCGCATTGCACACGCGGACCTTCAGGTCAGCCTTGAGGCGAAGGCGTCGCTGCTTGGCCCCTCGCGCGAAGAGATCGAGGTGGCATTGAAGGCATTGCGTGACGTGATGAACGGTGTCGAGCTCCATTTCACCGGAACTCGCACGGCCTACGAATTCGTCTTGCTTCAGGACGATGGCGACAGCCTCATCGCCACGCTCACGCAGGGTCTGAGATATCGGGAGCTGGTCGAGCAGGGCGCGATCCCGCGCGATGATCTTCGCTCCAGCCGATGGGGGAAGATCTAGCGCCCCATCGCGTCGATGCTCGCCAGACGGCTCGATTCGGCATGCCGAGGCGTAGTCGATCCTCGTCAGACCTCCGAAGCCAAGGTCTCACGCATCCCCATGCACCGCCTGCAGCGCCGCGATCGCGGCGAGGCCGGCGGTTTCGGTGCGCAGGATGCGCGGGCCGAGGCGCAGGCCTTCGAAGCCGACCTGGTCGAGGATCGCCATGTCGTCGTCCGAGAGGCCACCCTCGGGGCCGACGACGAGCACGGCACGGGTCGGCGCGACGAGCGTGCGCACGCTGAGCGACCCTTCGGGGTCGAGCGCGAGGCGCAGGCCGACCTCGTCGGTCAGCGAGGCGGCCCACGTCGCGAGGCGTACCGGTGCCTCGATCGACGGCAGGCGCGTGCGGCCGCTCTGTTCGCAGGCGCCCGCGACCACGGCCTGCCAGTGCGCGAGGCGGCGTCCCGTGCGCTCGGCATCGAGCTTGACCTCGGTGCGTCCCGTGATCAGCGGCACGATGCGCTGCACGCCGAGTTCGGTGGCCTTCTGCAGGATCAGGTCCATCTTCTCGCCGCGCGCGACGCCTTGCGCGAGTGTGAGCTGCAACGGGCTTTCACGCCCGGTCTCGATGCCGTCGTCGAGCACGCGCGCGGTCACCGCGCGCTTGGCGAGCTGCGCGATCTCGGCGCGGTACTCGCGGCCGTCGCCGTTGAACAGCACGAGCGGATGGCCGCGATCCATGCGCAGCACGCGCGCGACGTGCTCGCCGGCCTGTTCGGGCAGCACGATCTCGGTATCGGGGGCGAGCTGCGCGAAGACGCAGATTCTCGGGATGCGCATGGCGTGGACGATGGCGGTCGCGGCGGTCGATGCATTCTCGCGCCGCGCCGCGCGGGCGTCGAGCCGCGCGTTCAGTCGGCGACGGCGAGCGCGATGCCTTCCGTCGCGATGTCGACGACGAGGTCGATCTCGTCCGGCGTGATGCAGTACGGCGGCATGAGGTACACGATGTTGCCGAGCGGGCGCAGGATCGCGCCGCGTTCGAGGCCGTGCCGGTACACGCGCAGGCCACGACGGTCGGCCGCGGGGAACGGCTCGCGCGTGCGCACGTCGCGCACGAGTTCGACCGCGGCGATCATGCCGGTCTGGCGCACGTCGGCCACGTTCGGATGCTCGCGCAACGGCGCGAGGCGCGCGGCGAGATGCGCAGCGAGTGCGCGGTTGCGTTCGAGCACGGGCTCGTCGCGGAACACGCGCAGCGTCTCGAGCGCGGCGCGGCAGGCGAGCGCGTTGCCGGTGAAGCTGTGCGAATGCAGGAAGGCCTTGCCGGCCGCGTACTCGGCGTAGAACGCCGCGTAGACGGCCTCGTTCGTGAGCACCGCCGACAACGGCAGCGTGCCGCCGGTGAGGCCTTTCGACAGGCACATGAAATCGGGTGTGATGCCGGCCTGCTCGCACGCGAACAGCGTGCCCGTACGGCCGAAGCCCACCGCGATCTCGTCGGCGAGCAGGTGCACGTCGAACGCGTCGCAGAGCTTTCGCAGGCCGGCGACGTAGGTGGCATCGTGCATGCGCATGCCGCCCGCGCATTGCACGAGCGGTTCGATCACGACCGCACAGACTTCGTGGGCGTGACGCTCGAGAAGGCCGCGCATCGCTTCGAGGCGCGCCTGCACGTGTTCCTCGCGCGTCGTGCCGGGTTCGCGCAGGTAGTCGTCGGGCGACGGCGCGAAGATCGGCTGCAGCAGCAACGGCGCGTAGGTGTCGCGGTACAGCGCGACGTCGGTGACCGACAGCGCGCCGAGCGTCTCGCCGTGGTAGCCACCCTCGATCGCGATGAAGCGCGTGCGCTTCGCCTGGCCGAGGTTGCGCCAGTAGTGGAAGCTCATCTTGAGCGCGACTTCGATCGCGCTCGAGCCGTTGTCGGCGTAGAACACGCGCGACAGGCCCGGCGGCGCGACGCGCACGAGCTCCTCGGCCAGCGCGACCGCGGGTTCGTGGGTCATGCCGGCGAGCATGACGTGGTCGAGGCGGTCGAGCTGGTCGCGCAGGCCCGCGACGATGCGCGGATGGCGGTGGCCGAGCACGTTGGTCCACCACGAGCTCACCGCATCGAGCCAGCGGCGGCCGTCGTCGGCGTGCAGCCACGCGCCTTCGGCACGCGCGATCGGCAGCATCGGCAGGGTTTCGTGGTCGTGCATCTGCGTGCACGGGTGCCAGACCACGGCGAGGTCGCGCGTGGCGAGCGAGATGGGCGGAACGGGGGAGGTCGACATGCTTTGCTATGATCCGGGCCTCGACGGTCCCCGACAAGCCACTGCGACATGACGACGATGCCGACCTCCTTCCGCGCGCGCAGCGCCCGACGCGCGACGCGCGGCTTCACGCTCATCGAGATCCTCGTCGTCGTGGTGATCCTCGGCGTGCTCGCCTCGGTGGTCGTGATCAACGTGATCCCGCGCACCGGCGAGGCGCGCGCGACCAAGGCCGGCGCCGACATCGCCACGCTGCGTTCGGCGCTCGACAACTACAAGCTCGACAACTTCGTGTTCCCGACCACTGCGCAAGGCCTGCAGGCGCTGGTCGTGCGCCCGTCCTCGCAGTCCGAGGCGCCGAACTGGCGCGGGCCGTACCTGCGCGACGCCCTCCTGCCGAAGGATCCGTGGGGGCGCGACTACCAGTACCAGTCGCCGGGCCAGCATGCCGAGGTCGATGTCTTCACGCTCGGCGCCGACGGTCGTCCGGGCGGCGAGGGCGAGGCGGCCGACATCGGCAACTGGACCCGCTGAGCAGGAGCGTCCCGATGCGCGTGCGCGCCACGGCGTCCGCGCGGCCCTTGTTCGATGCGCGTCGACGCGCACGCGGTTTCACGCTCGTCGAGATCCTCGTCATCGTGGTCGTCGTCGCGGTGCTCGCCGCGGTGGCCACGCTCGGCGTCTCGTCGGTCGGTGGCGAACGCACGCTCGCACGCGATGCCGAACGTTTCGAGGCGCTCGTGCGCCATGCCTGCGAACAGGCCGAGCTGCTCGGCCGCGACATCGGCGTGCGCATCGACACCGACGGCTACGCGTTCACGATGCTCGCGTTCGAGGGCTGGCAGGCCGACCAGCGCGAAGGCGAACTGCGCGCTCGCACGTGGTCGCCCGGCACTCAGGTCGAGCTGCTGCGCGACGGGCGTGCGCTCGATCCGCTCGCGCGCGACGACGATGCGCCGGCCGTCGTGTGCTTCGCCTCGGGCGAGCTCTCGCCGTTCGTGCTGCGCCTCGCGCATGCCGGCATCGTCGCGCGCCACGAGCTGCGCGTGACCGCGGCCGGCCGGCTCGTGTCCGAGCGCACGGAAGCGCGGCCATGAGGCGCGCGCGCGGTTTCAGCCTGCTCGAGGTGCTCGTCGCACTGGCCGTGGTCGCGGTCGCGCTCGTCGCGCTCGTGCGCACCGCGGCGGGCCAGGTGTCGGCGTTCGACGCGATGCGCGAACGCACGCTGGCCGGCTGGGTTGCCACGAACGTGCTGGCCGAGACGAAGCTGGCCACGCCGATGCCGGCGACGGGTCGCCGCGACGGCCGCACGCGTCTCGGCGGACGCGACTGGCGCTGGACACTCGACGTGCAGGCCACCTCCGATATCCGCATGCGCCGGCTCGACGTGAGCGTGTTCGTCGAAGGCCAGGACCAGCCCAGCGCGACGCTGAGTGGTTTCGGCAGCGAGTTGCCGCAGCCGTGACGCGCACGCGGACGATCCCGTCGACCCACGCAAGCGCTGCGGGCGTTCGCGGTCACGCGTCGGGTGTGCGCGGCTTCACGCTGATCGAGGTGCTCGTCGCGATGGCCGTGTTCGCGATCGTCGCGGCGATCACCTGGGCCTCGCTCGCCCAGGTCGCGCGCACGCGCACCGAACTGGCCGCACGCCAGGATCGCTTCGCCGCGGCCGTGCGCGCGGTCGGCATGCTCGAGCGCGACCTGCGCCAGGCGATCGCGCGTCCCGTGCGCGGCGGCTACGGCGAGATGCTGCCCGCTCTGCTCGGCGCCGGTGACCGCATCGAACTGAGCCGGCTCGGCTTCGCCGATCCGCGTCGCGAGGCGAGCAGCCACATCGAGCGCGTCGTCTACGCGGTCGACGCGCGTGCCTTGCAACGCGGACGCTACGCGGTGCTCGATCGCGCGCCGGGCAGCTCGGCCGAACGCGGCGAACTCGCCGATGGCGTCGAGACCTTGCGTCTGCGCTACCTCGGCGACGACGGTGCCTGGCGCGAGACCTGGCCGCCGCGCCGCGAGTCGCCGATCGATGCGCTGCCACGTGCGATCGAGTTCCGCCTCGCGTTCGAGGAGATCGGCGAACTGCGTCGCCTCGTCGTGCTGCCGTCGGTGCCGCCGGCACGGGCCGCGGGAGCGCCGGTGGCCGGGCAGGAGCCCGGCACGGACACGCCGCCTGGCACCGGCACGGTACCGATCGGCGCGCCGGTCGGGCCTGCGCCCGGTACCGCGACGGGGCCGGTGCCGTGAGGTCGCCGCGTCGCCAGCGTGGCGTCGCGCTCATCGTCGCGCTGCTCGCGGTCGCGCTCGCGCTCGTGCTCGTCGGTGCGCTGCTCGACCGCGGCGAACTCGGCGTCGCGCGCACGCGCAACGTGTTGCGCGGCGCGCAGGCGGTCGCCTATGCCGAAGGCCTCGAATCGTTCGCCTCGAACGTGCTCATGCGCGACCTCGAGGCCGACGGTGCGCGCGATGCGCGCAACGACATGTGGGCGATCCCGATGCCGCCGCAGGACGTCCCGGGCGGACGCATCAGCGCGACGATGGTCGACCTCAACGGCTGCTTCAACCTGAACAACCTCGCGTCGCGCACGCATGCGGCGCTGTGGCGCAAGCGTTTCGAGAACCTGCTGCGCACGCTCGAGCTCGATCCCGCACTCGCCGGTGCGGTGGTCGACTGGGTCGATGCCGACACCAGTGTCGATGCACGCGGCGGCGCCGAGGACAACGCCTACCTCGCGCAGGCGATCCCGTACCGCACCGCCAATCGCGCGTTCGCGCACGTGTCCGAGTTGCGTCTCGTGCGCGGCATCGACGGTGGCGTGTATGGGCGGCTCGCGCCCGAGGTCTGCGTGCTGCCGGTCGACAGCCCGATCAACCTCAACACCGCGACCACGGCCGTCATCACGAGCATCGACAGCCGCATCACGGCCGCGCTGGCCGAGCGCATCCGCAGCGAGGGGCAGGCCAACTGGCCCGACGCGAACACCGCGCTCGCCGAACTCGAGCAGCAAGGCGTGCAGGTCTCGCCGGCCGACCGCCCAGGACTCGGCGTGGCGAGCCACTACTTCCTCGCGCGCGGCGACATCGTGCTCGACGGCATCCCGTTTTCGTTCACGAGCCTGCTCGAGCGCGATCGCGGTGTGCGTGTGCTCGCACGCAGCCGCGGTGTCGAGATTCCGCCCATGACCGCGACGCGCTGAGCCGTTCTCTCCGTTGCGCCTCGACTGACACCATGACCGACATCGCCGACGCCGAAGCCCGCATCCTCGCCTCGTGGCAGCGCAACGGCGCGCCATGGACGCGCGCGGTGCGCGACGGTGCGATCGCGAGCCGCGTGCTCGCGACCAACGCGGCGATCGTCGCCTGCGTGCTCGCCCTCGCGCCGCGACGCGTACTCGACATCGGCTGCGGCGAAGGCTGGCTCGCGCGCGAACTCGCGGCGCACGGTCTCGACGTCACCGGTGTCGATGCGGTCCCCGCACTCGTCGACGATGCACGCGCGGCAGGCGTCGGGCGTTTCGAGGTCATGGACTACGAGGCGCTTGCGGCCGGCGTGCTCGGGGAGAGGTTCGACCTCGCCGTGTGCAACTTCTCGCTGATCGGCGGGGCCTCGGTCGATGCCCTGGTCGCGGCGATGCCGCGCCTGCTCGAGCCGGGCGGGGTGTTCGTCGTGCAGACGCTGCACCCGCTCGAGGCCTGCGGCGCGCAGCCCTACCGCGACGGCTGGCGCGAGGGCTCGTGGGCCGGCTTCGACGACACGTTCCGCGATCCGGCGCCCTGGTATTTCCGCACGCTCGAGAGCTGGATCGCCTTGCTGCGGTCGTCCTGCCTCGTCGTCGAGGCAGTCCGCGAGCCGCTGCACCCGCAGACCGGCCGCCCGGCCTCGCTGATCCTCGTCGCCCGCAACCCGGCCAGCTGAACGCGCCGCGCGGGTTTCGCCGCGCGCTTGGACGTGGTTGAATGCCGGCCTGAAGCGGGGGTGCCGGCACGTGCCGGCTGAGAGAGTCCCTTCGAACCTGATCCGGTTAGCACCGGTGTAGGGAGCTTCGTCGCCCGGGGGCGCGTGCACCCGTGGCGGCGCCTCGCTTCGTCCCACTCCGCAGAGGACGAATGCCGATGAACGCCGTTCCCGCCCCGCTTCTCCGCCAGGCCGAAGAACTCTCCGAAACCGTCACGCGCCCGATCCCGGGTTCGCGCAAGATCCACGTCGAAGGCTCGCGCGCCGACCTGCGCGTGCCGATGCGCGAGATCACGCTCGAGGACACGCCGAGCCTGTTCGGCGCCGAGAAGAACGCGCCGTTCACCGTCTACGACACCTCGGGGCCGTACACGGATCCCGACCATCGCGTCGATCTCGCCGCCGGCCTGCCGGCCTTGCGTGCACGCTGGATCGACGAACGCGACGACACGCAGCGCCTCGCCGATTTCAGCTCGCCGTTCACGCGCCGCCACGCCGCCGCTGCACAGCTCGACGCGGTGCGCTTCCCGAGCGTGCCCAAGCCACGCATCGCGCGCAGCGGCGCGAACGTGAGCCAGATGCACTACGCGCGCAAGGGTATCGTCACGCCCGAGATGGAGTACGTCGCGATCCGCGAGAACCAGAAGCTCGATGCGATCCGCGAGATGCACCTGCTGCGCCAGCACGCTGGGCAGTCGTTCGGCGCGGCGATCCCGCGCACGATCACGCCCGAGTTCGTGCGCGACGAGATCGCGCGCGGCCGCGCGATCATCCCGAACAACATCAACCATCCCGAGAGCGAGCCGATGATCATCGGCCGCAACTTCCTCGTGAAGATCAACGCGAACATCGGCAATTCGGCCGTGACGAGCTCGATCGCCGAGGAAGTCGAGAAGATGGTCTGGGCGATCCGCTGGGGCGCCGACACGGTCATGGACCTCTCGACCGGCCGGCACATCCACGAAACGCGCGAGTGGATCATCCGCAATGCGCCCGTGCCGATCGGCACCGTGCCGATCTACCAGGCGCTCGAGAAGGTCGGCGGTGTCGCCGAGGAGCTCACCTGGGAACTGTTTCGCGACACGCTGATCGAGCAGGCCGAGCAGGGCGTGGACTACTTCACGATCCACGCCGGCGTGCGCCTGCCGTTCGTGCCGCTGACCGCGAAGCGCGTGACCGGCATCGTCTCGCGCGGCGGCTCGATCATGGCCAAGTGGTGCCTCGCCCATCACAGGGAGTCGTTCCTCTACGAACGCTTCGAGGAGATCTGCGAGATCATGAAGGCCTACGACGTCGCGTTCTCGCTCGGCGACGGCCTGCGTCCGGGATCGATCGCCGACGCCAACGACGCCGCACAGTTCGCCGAACTCGACACGCTCGGCGAGCTCACGCAGGTGGCGTGGAAGCACGACGTGCAGGTCATGATCGAGGGCCCGGGCCACGTGCCGATGCACCTGATCAAGGAGAACATGGAGCGCCAGCTCGAGAAGTGCCACGAGGCGCCGTTCTACACGCTCGGGCCGCTGACCACCGACATCGCGCCCGGCTACGACCACATCACGAGCGCGATCGGCGCGGCGATGATCGGCTGGTACGGCACCGCGATGCTCTGCTACGTGACGCCGAAGGAGCACCTCGGACTGCCCGACAAGCAGGACGTGCGCGACGGCATCATCACCTACAAGCTCGCCGCGCACGCAGCCGATCTCGGCAAGGGGCATCCGGCCGCGCAGGCGCGCGACAACGCGCTGTCGAAGGCGCGCTTCGAGTTCCGCTGGGGCGACCAGTTCAACCTCGGCCTCGATCCCGAGAAGGCCAAGGAGTTCCACGACGAGACCTTGCCCAAGGACGCGCACAAGACCGCGCACTTTTGCTCGATGTGCGGTCCCAAGTTCTGCTCGATGAAGATCACCCAGGACGTGCGCGACTACGCCAAGGAGCACGGCGTCGGCGACGTGGCGGCGCTCGAGGCCGGCATGGCCGAGAAGGCGACCGAGTTCCGCGCCGCGGGTGCGGAGATCTACCGACCCGACTGACACCGCGGCGGTGCCGTCGCGATCGCGACGGCACCGTGGCGCGCGCCGAGGGTCGGCCGATCCGGGGAAGGCCCCGTGCACCGTGGTGCCACGGGTTGGGGGATCGTCCATCGTCCTGCGTAAAGGGGCGTGATGGACGTGGCAACGAAGGTGTTGCGTGGTTCGCACTTCGCGCACGCCGCGCTGTGCGAAGCCGCGTCGCATCCCTAGGATGCCGCCGCTTTTCCCCTGAAGCAGATGGAGTATTTGCATGACCAATCAATCCAAGGCCCTCGTGCGCGCGGGCCTCGCGGGCGTGCTCGCGCTCGCCACGGCGTTGCCGGCGTTCGCGCAGAAGGACGGCACGGTGCCGCATAGTGGCCGCGGCGCGCCCGCCGTGGCGACGATCGAAGGTGCCCCACTGCGCATCGTCGTCGGTGACGAGAACTCGTTCCAGGTGTTCAACGCCGACGTGCCCGGTGTCGGCCAGATCTTCCCGTCCTCTTCGACGGGCACAGCCGACATGGGCTGGTTCGTGCGCGCCGATGGCGTGCTCTACGCCCCCGATTTCGCGAGCCACAGCGGCTCGGCGACCGGCGGTCTCGGCACCTACACGCCGTTCCAGGCGCAGACGATCAGCGCGGTCACGGGCGACGGCAGCCAGGCCAATCCGTTCCAGGTGACGGTCAACGCCGTCATCGGCGATGGCTTGTCGTCGGTCCAGCAGGTGCTGTACGTCAACGGCGACAACTATTTCCGCAAGCGCCTCACCCTGACCAACGGCGGCAAGGGCCCTGTCGACGCGCGCATCTTCCTCGGCGGCGACATCTACCTCGCCGGCGACGACGACGGCATCCCGTATCTCGAAGGCGCGACGACGAGCCCGGGCGGCCGGGACTGCGGCAGCCCCGCGTCTTACTACATCCTCTACATCCCGCAGACGCCGGCCGACACCTACACGGGCACGGGCTACAGCAACGTGTGGTCGCAGATCGGTGCGGGTCAGCTCGACGGCTCCGCCGGCGGCACCACCTGCATCGACAACGGTGCCGCGCTGCAGTGGAACCGCACGATCGCGGCGGGCGAGAGCGTGACGATCGAGGCCGCGACCTCGTTCGGTGACGTGCCCGACATCGCACAGTTCGGCGTCACCAACGTCGTGCCGGCAAGCGGTTCGCAGGGTACGTCGGTGAACGTCACGATCACGGGCGTCGGCTTCGACCCCGCGACCACGTTCGCGTTCGGCGCGGGCATCACGGTGTCGAACGTCGTGATCGCCGGCGAGACCAGCGCGACCGCGACGCTCGCGATCGATGCCGCGGCGGTGCCGGGCTTCCGGACCGTCACCGCGACGCAGACGCCCGGCGGCCTCGTCGCCTCGCGCGCGAACGCGTTCCAGGTGCTCGGTGCCGGTGGCGGTGGTCCGATCGAGTCGGTCGCACTGCCCGTATCCGGCTCCGTCGGTCTGCTGCTGATGGTGCTCGCACTCGTCGTGATCGGTGTCGTGGCGACGCGTCGCCGCGCGCTCTGACCCCTCGCACGGCGGCTTCGTGCCGCCAGCGTGAACGAAGCCCGGCCGGCGACGGCCGGGCTTTTTCGTGGTTCATCGTCCTTTCCCGCAGCGCGGACTACCATCGCCGGGCGCTCAGCATCCGGCACGCCGGCATCGCGGCGTCCACCCACCCACTCGCACGAGGAGGCAGGCCATGGCGGCGGCACCGAGCAAGATCACCCCGGCGAAGGCGAAAGCCAAGCCGTTCCTCACCGACATCGAGACGATCCGCCGCCGTGCGCGCGAGCACATCGAGCGCGGCGCGGTCACCGACGGCTACCGGGCCGATCGCGAAACCGTCATCAAGCTGCTCAACGAATCGCTGGCGACCGAGATCGTCTGCGTGCTGCGCTACAAGTTCCACTACTACATGGCGTCCGGCATCAACGCCAAGAGCGTCGCAGCGGAATTCCTCGAGCACGCGGCGGAGGAGCAGGGCCACGCCGACCGCATCGCCGAGCGCATCACCCAGCTCGACGGCAAACCGAACTTCTCGCCGGAAGGCATGCTCACGCGCAGCCATTCCGAGTACATCGAGGGCGACAGCCTCGTCGAGATGATCCAGGAGGATCTCGTGGCCGAGCGCATCGCGATCGACAGCTACCGCGAGATCGTGCAGTACCTCGGCAACGACGATCCGACCACGCGGCGCATGATGGAAGAGATCCTCGCCAGCGAGGAGGAGCATGCCGAGGACCTCAAGACGCTGCTCGAGGATCTCGGCAAGAAGGGCGAGCCCGCGAGGCCTCGCGGCAGGCACTGAAGCACCTGTCTTCCGGCGCGCGCGCCCCGGCCATTGGCGCCGGGGGCGCGAATCGGGGAAGCTAGCGACCTGACCGCGTGCCTCCCTGCACGCCTGCGCCGAGGAAGACCCGCATGGCCACTGTTTCCGCACCCGCGCGCCGTCGTCGCCGATTGCCCATCGTGCTCGGCGTGCTGGTCGCCTACGTGGTGGCCGTGCTCGCGCTGATGTGGTGGTGGGATACCGAACCGGACCGCGTCGACGTGGCACGCGCGGCTCAGGCCCGGGCGACGTCGACGCAGCGTCCGATCGTGACCGGCTCCATGACCACGATCGCGCTCGTCGAGACGGCGAGCCGCATGCTCGACAAGCGCGGCGGCTATCTCAGCAACGACCGCTTCCCGCCGGGCGTGCTCATGGACAACCAGCCGAACTGGGAATTCGGCGTGCTGACCGCGTCGCGCGACCTCACGCGCGCGCTGCGCAACGAGTTCAGCCGCTCGCAGACCCAGTCGGTCGAGGATCGCGACCTCATGGAGGCGGACCCGCTGTTCAGTTCGCCGAACGACCGCTGGCTGCTGCCGAGTTCGGAGAGTCAGTACCGCAAGGCGCTCGAGCGTGTCGAGAGCTACGCGAACCGCCTCGTCGACGACGATCCGAACGACGCCCAGTTCTACGCCCGCGCGGACAACCTCGCCGATTACCTGCAGGTGGTCTCGACGCGGCTCGGTTCGCTGTCGCAGCGTCTGTCGGCCAGCGTCGGCCAGGTGCGCATCGACACCGATCTCGCCAACGATGCGAGCGCGCAGCAGGCCAAGCCGGCGGCAGCGCAGCGCGTCGTCAAGACGCCATGGCTCAAGATCGACGACAACTTCTACGAGGCGCGTGGCTACACTTGGGCGCTGCGCGCGCAGCTCGAGGCGATCCGCGTCGATTTCGCCACCGTGCTGCGCGACAAGAATGCCGCCGTCAGCCTCGACCAGGTGATCCGAGAACTCGAGGAGGCGCAGAAGGGCCTCGGCAGCCCGATCGTGCTCAACGGCTCGCCCTACGGCTTCTTCGCCAACCATTCGCTCGTCATCGCGAACTACGTGTCGCGCGCCAACGCGGCGCTGATCGAACTGCGCGAGCTGCTGCGCCGCGGCTGACGCGTTGCGCACACGATTCCCGAGGGCATGACCATGGACCTGACCATCCACGACGATCGCGCCCACGGGGTGCTGTACGCCGAGGTCGAGGGCTTGCGCTGCGTGCTCGAGTACCGCCTCGCCGCCACGACGATGACGATCACGCACACCGGCGTGCCACGCGCGCTCGAGGGGCGTGGCATCGCCGCCGCACTGACCCGCCACGCGTTCGCGCTCGCGCGCGGGCAGGGCTGGAAGGTCGTGCCGGCGTGTTCGTACGCGGCGGCGTATGTGGCGCGCCATCCCGAGGTCGCGGACCTCGTTGCCTGACCACGCGCGTGCGGCGTCCGCGACTCCCATGACGCACGAGGTCGCGTCGGCGTACCGCTTCGGTACGTGCACGCTCGTCGTCGCCTCGCGCGAATTGCGTCGCGACGACGGCACTGTGGTCGCACTCGCGCCCAAGCTGTTCGATGTACTCGCCTGGCTGATCCGTCATCGCGACCGCGCGGTCGGACGTGACGAACTCATCGCCGCCGTGTGGGGCGATGCCGGCACGCCCGACAACCTGCTCGCGCAAGTCGTGGCACGCCTGCGCCGCCTGGTGGACGGCGAGACGTCCGCGGCGGACAGCGCGATCCGCACCGTGCCGCGTTTCGGCTACCGCTGGGTCGCCGAGGTCGTCGAGCTCGACGAGGCGCCTATCGTCCCGGTTTCTGCCGTGGCGGCGGGCGAGCGCGACCGGTCGCCATCGACTGCCGTCGCCTCGCCACGCGACCGTCGCGGCCTCGCCGCGTGGGGCGCCGGCTTCGCGATCCTCGCCCTGCTGGTGGCCGCCGCATCCGCGTGGTGGCGCGACGGCGAGGCACCCGGGGCTGCGACGGATGCGCGGCCGCTCGCGGTGCTGCTGCCGGTCGAACTCGCGGTCGGCGACGACGAGGCCTGGATGCGGCTCGGCCTCATGGGCGTCATCGGCGATCGCCTCGAGGCGGCCGGCCAGAGGCTCGTTCCCGACGAAGCCAGCCTTTCGCTCGTGCGCGCGACGCAGTCGCGCCTCGAGGCACCGCCCGATGTCGCGCGCGTGCTGGCCTTGTCGCCTGCCGCGTTCGCGATCCGGGCGCAGGCGCGGCGCGTCGAAGGGCGCTGGCAGGTGAGCCTGGCCACGCAGGGCGACGTGGACGACACGCGCAGCATCGGCGAAGCCGACGATGCGATCGATGCCGCACGCCTCGCCGCCGATCGTTTCGCGGCGAAGCGCGGTCTCGTGGTCTTGCCTGCAAGCGGGGCGGCCACGGGGGCGGCGCCGGGCGAACTGCTGGTACGCGTCGAGGCCGCTGCGCTCGCGGCCGACGGTGCACGCGTGCGACGACTCGTCGAGAGTGCGGGCGAGGCGGAGCGCAACGCCCCCGAGCTGCGTTACCTGCTCGGCTGGGCCGCATTCGAAGGCGGTGATCTCGCCGGCGCCGAGGCGCGCTACGTCGCCCTGCTCGCCGACGAGGTGCTCGCCGACCAGCCGCTGCTGCGCGCCCGTGTGCTCAACGGACTGGCCAACGTGCGCTACGCGCGCGGTGATCTCGAAGGAACGCGAAGCGCGTCCGGCGACGCGCTGGCGGCGCTCGGAACCCTCGACGGCGGCGTCGAACGCGCGCGGGCACTGGTCGGTCGCGCCGCCGCGACGAGTCGCTCCACTCCGGATGCCGCGCGCGACGACCTCGCCCTCGCGCGGCTGCAGTTCGAGGCGGCTGGCGACCGCCTGGGCCTCGCGCGTGCCGAGAGCGCGGCCGGTGTGCTCGAGATGGCCTCGGGGCGACTGCACGAGGCGCTGCCGCTGTTCGAGCGCGCCGTCGACCGCTTCGCCGCGTTCGCCGACCTGCATGACGAACTGGTCACGCGCACCCATGTCATGCACGTGCGCCTGCTGCTGCTCGAGCCCGGTGCGGCGCTCGCGGGCGAGGCGCGCCTGGCGGATCTCTTTGCGCAGGCGCCACCGTCGCGCGCGCGGGTACTGGCGGGGCTCACGCGCGCCGAGGTGCTCGCGGCCAACGGGCGCCTCGGCCTCGCGCGTCGCGTTCTCGCCGACGCCTGCCCGGCATCGCCCGGTTTGCCGTGCCCGGAATGGCCGTTGCAGCATGCATGGCTGGCCGATGTCCTCGGCCTCGCGCGGCAGGATGACCTCGACGCCGTGCTCGCCGGGCCTGCGGGATCCGAGCCGGGGCGCGATGTGGGACGTGCCCGCGTGGCCCAGGTCCGTGCCCGACTCGCGCGAGGTGACGTCGGAGCCGCCCGCCAGGCGGCGGACGCCGCGCAAGCCTGGGCGAGAGGCGTCGGCACGCCGGCGTCGCAGGTTTACGCGGCTCTTGCCGAGGCCGTCGTGCGGGGCGCCGAAAGCGAGGAGGCCGACGCGTCGGCGGCGTTCGTGGACGCTGCACGCCGTGCCGCAGCCGAACGCGTTCCGTTCGACATGCTGCGGGTGGCCGAGGCCGAGGTGGACTGGCATCTGACACGCAACGATCTCGGGGGGGCGATGCTCGCCGCCGCGCGCGTCGCCGATGCCGCCCGCGTCGAATTCGATGCCGCCCTGCTGCAGCTGCGCGTGCGCCATGCCGTGGGGCAGGTCGAGCCATGGTCGGCCGCGCTCGTGCGTGCGCGTGCACTGGCCGGCGAGCGCGAGGTGCCGGCTGGACTCACCGTCGCGCCGGTTCCCGGGACCACGTCGGCACCGGTCGGCGGGGGCGCCACACCGGTTGCCACACCGCCGTCACGCCGCTGACACGCGATCACACGGCAATCTCACAGGATCCGATCGCCACCGGAATGGCGTCGTGCCACCCTCGCGCTAGGGTCGGGACTCCCGTCCTCCGAGGTTCCGCCATGTTGCCGTTCGACGCGCCACCGTCCTTCCGCCGTCCCGCCCGCGCCGCCATCCTCGCGCTGGCCCTCATGGCGGGCTCCGTCCAGGCGCAGGGCATGTTCACGACGACGGGCGAGATGGTGACGCCGCGTTCCTCGCACGTCGCCACGCGCATGAGCGACGGCCGCGTGCTGATCGTCGGCGGCGTCTTCACGTCGTCGCGGCCGACCACCGAGCTCGCCGAGATCTACGATCCGGCCACAGGCACGTTCACCGAGACCGCGCCGATGAGCGTGCCGCGCGTCGACCACGCGGCCCTCTCGACCGGCGACGGCCGCGTGCTCGTGGTCGGCGGCTACGGCGACGGCGAGACCCAGGCCAATGCCGAGCTGTTCGATGTCGAGAAGGAGACGTTCACGACGGTCGACGCCGGCATGCCGGTCGGCGGCGAGCGCACGGCGGCGGTCCGCCTGATCGACGGGCGCATCCTCGTGGTCGGCGGGTTCAATGGCGGCTACCGCAAGGAATCGTGGCTGTTCGATCCGGAAACGGACACGTTCGTGCGCACCGGCGACCTCAACTTCGGCCGCTACGTGCACACCGCGACGCGCCTGCTCGACGGCCGCGTGCTCGTCACGGGCGGTCTCGGCCAGGGCGGCATGCGTCCCGAGGGCGAGCTCTACGATCCGGCCACCGGCACCTGGACCGTGACCCCGCCGATGGTGTCGTTGCGCGAGCGCCATGCCGCCGCGCTGCTCGGCGACGGCCGCGTGCTCGTGGCCGGCGGCTACATGGACGGCGGCGGCCAGCACACCTCGGCCGAAGTGTTCGATCCGGTCACCAACACGTTCTCGGCACTCGCGGCGTCGATGGCGATGGGACGCATCGATTTCCGCATGCGCGCGCTCGAGGACGGTCGCATCTTCATCTTCGGCAGCTACAACTACGAGCTCACGGCGAGCACGGCCGAGCTGTTCGATCCGGCGACCGACACGTTCACGTCGATCCAGCCGGGCCCGGCGACCGAGCGCGGCGCGCTCGACGCGACCCTGCTCGCCGATGGCACGGTGCTGCTGAGCGGTGGCGACGACATGCTCGATCCGAAGGGCGGGCGCGTCACCTTCGGCGAGATCTACGATCCGAACGCGCAGTCCGACGCGATCTTCGCCGACGGTTTCGACACGCCGGCGCCGTGAAACGACGAAGGCGCGCCGTACGGCGCGCCTTCGGAGGGATCAGGCCTTGGCGGCCGCGTTGTGGCGCTCGACGCCGGCGAGGATTTCCTTCTTGGCATCCTCGGCGCCGTACCAGCCGTCGATCTTGACCCACTTGCCCTTCTCGAGATCCTTGTAGTGCTCGAAGAAGTGGCCGATGCGGTCGAGCCAGTGGCGCGAGACCTGGCCGATGTCGGTGACGTGGGCGTAGCCCTCGAACACCTTCGGCACGGGCACGGCGACGAGCTTCTCGTCGCTGCCGGCCTCGTCGCTCATGCGCAGCACGCCGACCGGCACGCAGCGGATCGCCGAGCCCGGCACCAGCGGCAGCGGCAGGATCACGAGCACGTCGAGCGGGTCACCGTCGCCGCCGAGCGTCTGCGGCACATAGCCGTAGTTGCACGGGTAGCGCATCGGCGTGGACAGCACGCGGTCGACGAAGATCGCGCCGGTCGACTTGTCCACTTCGTACTTGACCGGCTCGGAATCCTTGGGGATCTCGATGACGACGTTGATCTCGTGGGGGACGTCGCGGCCGGCCGAAACCAGTTCCAGTGCCATGCGCAGGTGCCTCGCGGGGGGCTTTGCAAAAGGGGCGGGAAGGATAAGGGATTGTTGCGGGGCAGCATAGGCGACCATGGGCGGGGGCGGCGCGGCGCACCGCCGCGCCTGCCGGGCTGACCTCGGGGGCTTGCCGGCCACGCGGCAGTGCGGTTTGCTTGCGCTTTCGCCCGCGAGCCCGCCATGACCGCCGAAGCGCCCGCCGACGTGACCCGCCAGGACGTGACCGTGCTCCTGCGCGCCTGGGGCGGCGGCGATGCGGTGGCGGCCTCGCGGCTGACCGACATCGTCTACGCCCAGGTGCGCGCCATGGCCGGCAAGCACCTGCGCCAGAATGCCTCGGGCATGACCCTGCAGGCGACCGAACTGGCCCACGAGATGTTCCTGCGCCTGCTCGAGGCCGAAGTCGAATGGCGCGACCGCCGCCATTTCTACGGCGTGGTCAGCGCGGCGCTGCGCAACATCCTGATCGACACGGCGCGCGCGCGTGGCAGCGAGAAGCGCGGCGGTGGCCGCGCCCATGTCACCTTGTCGGCCGCCGAGGAGCTCGTCGGCACGGAAGGTGACGCCAGCGGCCTCGACGAGGCCTTGCGCGCGCTGCAGGCGATCGACGAACGCAAGCACGAGATCATCGAGTACCACTACCTGCTTGGTCTCAAGCGCGAGGAGATCGCCGAGGCGATCGGTGTGTCGGTGCCGACCGTCGACCGCGACCTGCGCTTCGCCAAGGCCTGGCTGCGCGAGCGACTCGCGCCGTGAGCGACGCGCGCTGGCAGCGCCTGCAGGCGTTGTTCGACGCGCTGATCGAACAGCCCGCCGCGACGCACGAAGCCTGGCTCGCCGCGAACGAGCCCGATGCCGCGCTCGCCGCCGAGGCCCTCGCGCTCGTGCGCGCGCATCTCGACGACGAGGACACCGACAGCCTCACCGCGCGCATCGGCAGTGCGGCCGGCGAAGCACTGTGCGAACCCGCCAAGGGTCTGCGTCTCGGCCCGTACGTGCTGCTCGAGGAGATCGGCAGCGGCGGCATGGGCACGGTGTTCCTCGCCGAGCGCGTCGATTCGGAGTTCGATCATCGCGTCGCGATCAAGATCATCCGCGGCATCGCGACGAACGACGCGAGCCAGCGCCTGCGCCGCGAGCGCCAGATCCTCGCCGACCTGAGCCATCCCAACATCGCGCGCCTGCTCGACGGCGGCACCAGCGAGGCGGGACAGCCGTACCTCGTCATGGAGTACATCGACGGGTCGAGCATCACCGAGCACGTGCGCGCGGCGGCGATGCCGCGCGCGAAGCGCCTGCGCCTCGTGCAGCAGGTCTGTCGCGCCGTGCACTACGCGCACCAGCGCCTCGTGATCCATCGCGACCTCAAGCCCGCGAACGTGCTCGTGCGCGCCGACGGCGCGCCGGTGCTGCTCGATTTCGGCATCGCCAAGCTGCTCGATGCCAATGCATCGGGCCAGCACCAGACGCAGACCGGCATGCCGTGGTTCACGCCCGCCTACGCGAGCCCCGAGCAGCGCACGGGCCAGCCGGTCAGCACGGCGACCGACATCTACAGCCTCGGCGCGCTGCTGTTCGAACTGATCACCGACGAGGTGCCGCGACCCGACGCGGAAGGCCGCATCGCCGAGCCATCGACACGACGCACGCGTGACGGCGCGCGCGGCGGCGACCGCGAGCTCGACATCATCGTCGGCAAGGCCACGCATCCCGAGCCGGATCGACGCTACGCCTCGGCCGAGGCGCTCGCCAACGATCTCGAACGCTACCTGCGTGGACGCCCGATCCAGGCCGCCCCCGACAGTGTCGGCTACCGCGTGGCGAAGTTCGTGCGCCGGCACGCCTGGGCGACCGCGGCGACGCTCGTGCTCGTCGCGCTGGCCGGTGTGTTCGTGTGGCGGCTCGCGGCCGAGAACGAGCGTGCCTGGCGGGCCGAGCAGCTCGCGCAGCGCGAGTCGGTCGCGGCGACGCGCGTCGTCGACTACCTCGTCGGCCTGTTCGACGCGGCCTCGCCCGAGAAGGCCGGTGCGCGACCGATCTCGCCGGCCGAGCTCGTCGACCTCGGCGTGCGCGATCTCGCCGATCAGCTCGACGAACAGCCCATGGCGCGGGCGCGGCTGTACACCGCGCTCGGCGAGATCTACGCCAAGATCGGCCAGACCGAGAAAGGCATCGCGACGATCGAACGCGCGATCGAGTTGCAGCGCGGCAGCGGCGACGACGTGGCACTCGCGAGATCCCTCGCGCTGTACGGCAACATGCTCAACACGAGCAACCGTTTCGGCCAGGCCGTCGAGGTGCTCGACGAAGGCATCGCGCTGCAGGAGCGTCGCGGCGACGCCGATCCCGCCGTCATGGCCGAGATGCTCACGAGCGTGTCGCTCGCGCGCGGCCGCATCGGCCAGCTCGTCGCGGCGATCTCGGATGCCGAGCGCGCGCTCACCGCGGCCGCGAAGGCCGGTGACAAGGCCTCGATGCTGCGCGGCGAGGCCAACAATGCGCTGTCGGAGGCCTACATCCGCAACGGCGACAACGCACGCGCGATCGAGATCGCGCGCCGCAACGTCGCCGAGCTCGAGACGACCGGGCCCGAGAGCACGCTGCTGAGCGCGCGCACCTACCTCGCCGCCGTGCTCGCCGAGGAGAGCCTGTTCGGTGAAGCCGAAACCCTGTTGCGCGGCGTGCTCGCCCAGCGCCTGCGCACGCTCGACACCGGCAGCGACTGGGTCATCTCGCTGCGCAACCAGCTCGCGATGGTGCTGCGCAACGACGGTCGACCCGTGGAAGCGGTGGCCATGCTGCGCGAGAACGTCGAGGCGATGAAGGCGCGCGGCGAGACGAGTACGCCGACGTACTCCGTCGCGCTCAACAACCTCGGCTCGTTCGGCGAGCACATCGGCGACCTCGCGTTCGCCGAGCCGCTCATGCGCGAGGCGCTCGCGCTCGCCGAGGCGGAGACCGACCCGACCAGCTCGCGTCCCGACATCTACCGCCAGAACCTCGGCCGCGTGCTCATGTTGCAGGGCGAATACCGCGAGGCGCTCGCGCTGATCGAACGCGAGATCGTCGACGACGGCTCCGAGGACCGCCGCATCGCGCGCCTGCGTCGTCTCGTCGGCCTGGCCGAATGGAACCGCCTCAACCGCCGTCACGAGACCGCGGCGAGCTTCCTCGACCAGGCCCAGGCCAATCTCGACGCGAACTTCGGCGCCGAGCATCCGCGCGGGGCGACGATCATCCGTGCGCGCGCATTGCTCGAGCGCGACCTCGGCCACCTGCCGGAATCCGAAGCCCTGCTGCGTCGCGCGCTCGCCGTCATCGAGCCCTCGGCGGGGCAGGAATCGAATCCCGTCACCGAACTGCGCCTCGATCTCGCCGACGTGCTCGTGCGCCGCGACCAGCGCGACGAGGCGCGCGCCCTCGTCGAGCGCGTGCACGCGAACGTCTACGCCAAGTTCATGCTCGACTCGGCGCCGTGCGTGCTGTTCGAACGTCTCGCCGCGACGCTCGGCATCAAGACCGCGTTGCAGGAGCAGCGCAAGGCCGCTTGATCGTGCGTTGCCCGCGTGCCCGCGTCTCGTGCGGCTGGACGATCGTCGTGCAATGGTCGAGATCGCCGGTCACGGACCTGCGGTCGGCGTACCCTGGTGATAGCGCATCTGCCAGCCGCGCGCCGTGCGGATCCAGACCGAGCTGCGCAACGAGCGCACGGTCTCGCCGCCGGATCTTCGCTCCGCGGCGTAGGTGACGAGTACCACGTCCTCGGCGAGGGCATGCGCCTGCATCGCCCCGGCCGTGAAGGCGACGTCCTGCTCGACCGGCAGGCGCGTCATCACCTCGGGCTTTCCGAACGAACGCCCCGAGGCTCCGACCTCGAGGAAATCGTCTGCGATCAGCGCATCGAGCCGTGCCGCATCGGCACGCACGGCGGGATCGAGGAGGTCGCGTTCGAGCCGGATCAGCGTATCGGTGTCTGCCGTCATGCAGATTCGCTCCGTGTCGTTTCGCCGGCAGCGTAACGCGCTTCCGCGACGTCGACGCAGGGACATCGGCCTGCGGTGCGCATGCAGCGCGGTGCCACGGCGCGCAAAAAAACGCCGGACGTGGTACGCCCGGCGCGGAAGGTCTTTCGACATGGACCCCCGGCCGTACGGCCGGGGGGTGTCACGCGTGGCTCAGGCCCTGCGGCGCAGCGCGAGTCCGGCGGCGAGCAGCAGCATGCCGAGCAACACGAGCATCGCGGGTCGCCCGCCGATCGGCAGGGCCACGGCCGGCGTGCCGGCCACCGCGTCGCCGCTCAAGGTCACGTCGACCGAACCGACGTCGGCGGTCACGGTGATCGTCGAGGTGTAGCTGCCGGGAGCGGTCGGGCTGAACGTGTAGGCGACCGTGCAGCTCTCACCCGCGGCGAGCGTGAACGGTACCGCGGTGCAGCTGCCACCGGCGACCTGTGCGAACGGAGCGGCCGGCGCGGTGATCGAGGTCACCGTGAGTGGGCCGCCGCCCGTGTTGGTGATCGTCAACAGCAGCGTGCCGTCGTCGCCGACCGTGACCGTGCCGAACGCGAGCGACGGGTTCAACACGCCGACGACGCCGGTCACGCCGGTGCCGCCGAGCGTGGTCGTGCCGCTGCCCGCTGCGCCGGCGTCGGCCGTGATCGCCTGGCTGGCCGGTCCCGTCGTGGTCGGTGCGAACGTGTAATCGATCGTGCACGAGGCGCCTGCCGCGATCGTGATCGGCGTCGCGCCGCAGGAGCCGCCGGTCGAGGCGAACGGTGCCGCCGGAGCGGTCAGGGTCGCGACCACGAGGCTCGCGGCACCCGTGTTCGACAGCGTCACCGACTGCGCGGCGCTGGTCGTGCCGACCGCGACGTTGCCGAACGCGACGGCGGTCGGCGCGATCGCGAGCACGCCCTGCGTGCCGGTGCCCGACAGCGCGACGCTGCCGTTGCCCGCCGCGCCGGCACTGATCGTGATCGACTGGCTGGCCGGCCCGGTCGCGGTCGGTGCGAACGCGTAGCCGATCGTGCAAGAGGCGCCTGCCGCGATCGTGATCGGCGTCGCGCCGCAGGTGCCGCCTGACGACGTGAACGGTGCCGCAGGAGCGGTCACCGACGTCACGGTCAGGTTGGCGCCGCCCGTGTTCGACAGCGTGGTGGTCTGCGCAGCGCTGGTCGTGCCGACCGCGACGTTGCCGAACGCGAGCGTGGCCGGTGCGACCGCGAGCACGCCCTGCGCGCCCGTGCCCGACAGCGTGACGCTGCCGCTGCCCGGGCTGCTCGACGTGATCGTGATCGACTGGCTGGACGGTCCGGTCGCGGTCGGTGCGAACGTGTAGGCGAGCGTGCACGAGGCACCCGCTGCGATCGTGATCGGCGTCGCACCGCAGGTGCCGCCGGCGGCTGCGAACGGCGCTGCGGCCGCGGTCACCGAAGTGACCTGCAGCGACACGCCACCACTGTTGCCGAGCGTCACCGACTGCGCGGCGCTGGTCGTACCGACCGGCACGTTGCCGAATGCGAGCGTGGTCGGCGCGATCGTGAGCGCCGCAGGCGCGAGGATCGTCGTCGTGTCGGTCTGCGCGTTGTTGCCGTTGGCCGGATCGGTGACGCCGGCGGGTGCCGTGACGGTCGCCGTGTTGCTGAGCGTTCCGGTCGCGGACGGCGACACGTTGCAGGTGGCGGAGTACGTGACGCTGCCGCCCGCAGGCAGGTTCACGGTGTCGGCGATGTTGCCGCTGCCACTCGGGCTGCAGCTGCCGCCACCGGCGGCGCTGCAGGTCCACGCAACGCTCGTGCATGCGGCCGGGAACGTGTCGGCGACGGTCGCACCGGGGGCGTTGCTCGGCCCCGGGTTGCTCGCGGTGATCGTGTACGTCGTCGAGCCACCGGCCACCACCGACGTGAGGCCGTCGGTCTTGGTCAGCGCGAGGTCCGCCGTCGGCACCAGCGTGTCGGTGTCGGTCTGGCTGTCGTTGGACGTGTCGGGATCGTCGGTGACCGCGATCGTGGCGGTGTTCGCGAGCGTGCCCGTCGCGGCCGGCGAGATCGGGCACGTGGCGAGGTAGGTGATCGTCGCGGTCGGTGGCATCGTCACGGTGTCGGCGATGTTGCCGCTGCCGCTCGCCGTGAAGCCGGTCGCGCCGCCGGTCGTCGTGGCCGTCCAGGTCGGGGCGTTGCAGGCCGCCGGGAACGTGTCCGCGATGGTTGCGCCGGTCGCCGTGCCGGGGCCGTTGTTGGTGGCCGTGATCGTGTAGGTCACGGAAGTGCCCGGGAGCGCCTGGGTGACGCCGTCCGTCTTGGTGATCGAGACGTCGGCGACCGGCTCGATGCCGAAGGTGTCGGTCGCCGAGACGTCGCCGAGGCCGGTGCCGGAGAGGCCTTCCGCGATGATCGTGATCTCGTAGGGCAGGCTGCCGGGCGTGTTGACGCCGAAGTTGAACTCGACCGTCTGGGAGCTGTTGTTCGCCCATGGCGCGGTCGTCGTGATGACGCCCATCGCCACGCTCGAGTTGACGCCACCTCCGAGGGCCTGCGCGGCGGGTGTCTGCAGCGTGAGGGCCTGCGCCGTCACCGTCGTGGTGTCGGTCAGCGTGATCGTCTGCGTCGGCGAGTTGAGCAGGCGAAGATCGAGCTGGCCGGCCGGCGCCGCGCCTCCGGACAACGTCGACAGCGCGACCACGCGGAAGCGTGCGGCGACGAGGTGCACGCCGCTGTTGTTGGTGTAGGTGCGACGGATCTTGAGCGTGCCCTGCGTGCCGTTCGTGACCGGAGTGAGATCACGGACGAGGTTCGGTGCCGCGTCGTCGGCCTGCAGGGGATCGATGATCGCGGAGGTCATCGTCGTACCGATGCCGTGCAGCGGTGCCGAGGTCGTCATGAAGGCGGTCATCGTCGGACCACGCTGCGGACCCGGTGCGCCGAGGATCGCGGCGACGCCGTTCAACGTGGCCGCGGTGGTGTCGACGAGCACGAAGTCGGCCACGTTGTCGCCCGTGTCGACGGGTACGCCCGTGGCGGTATCGGCCTTGCGCGTCCAGCTGTGCTGGCCAGCCGTCGTGATGCCGGCAGCCGGGGCGAGGCCCGCGCCCTCCTTGTGATCGGCCGACGTGACCGAGCTGTAGCCGACCGAGTCGAGCCGGTTGGCCGTGAGCGCCGCCGCGGTCGAGAACACGGCGATGCCGACATCGTCCGGCAGGAAGCCGACCGTCGTCGAGGCCGGATTCACCGACACGTTGGCCGAGCCGCTCGCGGTGATTCCGGTGCCGGTCGGGTAGGTCGAGAGGCTGTAGGTGTTGCCGGCCGGCGAAGGCGTGGTCGGCTGGGTCGACATGAGGAAGTAACCACGCGGCGGCAGCGCGATCGGACCTCCGGTGCTCAGGGTCTGCGGCAGGACGAGGAACGTCGTCTCCGTACCGGCCTGTGCGCCCGAGAAGCGCCAGCCGGCGCCCGCAACGCCGGTCGGATCCGCACCCGGGATCGCGTCGATGATCGTGATCGAGTCGTCGGTGTTGTTGTAGATCTCGATGAACTCGTCGGACGAACCGTCCGAGCCCGGCGGCGTCGTGCCGGCGCCGCGCGTGCGGAATTCGGTGATGAGGATGTCACCGGGTGCGGGCGGCGCGGGACGCGCGTCGAACGTGAGCGTCCAGCCGCCGCTGATCGAGCCGCCGTCGAGGTTGGCGTCGTCGATGATGTAGAGGTTCCACGTACCGTTCGGGCTGTCACCGTTGAACGCCGACAGCGTGTACGTGTACGGCGCCGCCGGTGCCGGGGCCGGGAACAGATCGGTCGTACCGGAATTGGCCGGGCGGTAGGATCCGGTCACGAACGGCACGCCGGTGTTGCCGGAGGTGGTCGACGGAATCGGGCGATCGGCGTAGTCGTCGAGCGTGACGTTGATGTTCGAGACGCCGGGCGAACCCGCGCCGAAGTCGGACATGAGCACCGACTTGCGGCCGCTCGGCGACACGAGCAGGAAGTCGGTGTCGGCCGGGAACGCATGCGAGAGGCCATTGAGCGTGACCCGGACGTTCTGCACGACGCCGGTCTCGCCGGAGACCGTGATCGGCGACGGATACAGCGACGCGGCCTGACCCGAGGCGGGACACGGATTCGGGCAGTCGGTGATCGTGATCGCGGTGCTGTTCGTGTAGGAGGTCGGTGCGCCACCTCGCGGTGCATGCGGCGTCGGCAGCGCCGTGGTCGCGGAGGTTCCGGCGACCGCATCGACGACGAGCCGCGCGGGCGGCTCCACCTCGAACGTCTTCGCGATGGCGCCGGTCGCGATGCCGGCGGCGGCGATGGTCGCCAGCCAGGCCGGGACGTTTCTCACGGACAGCACCGACCGCCTCGTACGCGATCGCGGTACCAGGTACGCACTCATGATGTCTCCCCTCGAGTGATGTAGCACGTTGGAAAGCCAAGCTTAGCGCTGCCGCAGGCAGCGATCCTGAACGCGCATGGTCAAAAATATAAAAGTCCACATGCATGCGTTTCCATGTCCCCAACGCATTTTGGCGTGATCGTGGGACACGGCGGTGACGGCGGCGGCCTTTGCGGCGTCGCAGCACGATCCGGGGCGGGCTTGCCGCGGGGAGCGGGCAGGGTGCGGGTGAGTGACGCCGCACCCTGGACCGACGGCGGACGGACGCGGATACCGGCATCGCCCGCTACGGATCCCCAGGCTGCCAGGAAAAAGCCCCGCCGAAGCGGGGCTCTCTCCAACGCCTTGTCGATGACTCGCCGCCTCAGAGCAGCGGCACGAGCAGCAGCGCGACGATGTTGATGATCTTGATCAGCGGGTTCACGGCCGGGCCGGCCGTGTCCTTGTACGGATCGCCGACCGTGTCGCCGGTGACGGCCGCCTTGTGCGCATCGGACCCCTTGCCGCCGCAGTGGCCGTCCTCGATGTACTTCTTGGCGTTGTCCCAGGCGCCGCCGCCCGTGGTCATCGAGATCGCGACGAACAGGCCGGTCACGATCGTGCCGATCAGCATGCCGCCGAGCGCCTGCGCGCCCGCGATCGGGCCGCCGAGCCAGCCGAAGCCGAACGCGACCACGATCGGTACGAGCACCGGCAGCAGCGAAGGCACCATCATCTCCTTGATCGCCGAGCGCGTGAGCAGGTCGACCGCGCGCGAGTAGTCGGGCTTGGCCGTGCCTTCCATGATGCCCTTGATCTCGCGGAACTGGCGGCGCACTTCCTCGACCACCGAACCGGCCGCGCGGCCGACGGCTTCCATCGCCATCGCGCCGAACAGGTACGGGATCAGGCCGCCGATCAGCAGGCCGATGATCACGTAATGGTTGGAGATGTCGAAGGTGTAGATCGGCGCCGGCACGCCGGCCGCGAGGGCCTTGGCCTGCGCGGTGACGTCGAGCTTGTGCGTGTAGTCGGCGAACAGCACGAGTGCGGCGAGGCCGGCCGAACCGATCGCGTAGCCCTTGGTCACGGCCTTGGTCGTGTTGCCGACCGCGTCGAGCGGATCGGTCACCGCGCGCACCTCGGGCGGAAGCTCGGCCATCTCGGCGATGCCGCCGGCGTTGTCGGTGATCGGGCCGTAGGCGTCGAGCGCCACGATCATGCCGGTCATCGACAGCATCGCCGTCGCGCCGATCGCGATGCCGTACAGGCCGGCGAGTTCGAAAGCACCCCAGATCGCCGCACACACGGCGAGCACGGGCCACGCGGTCGACTTCATCGAGATGCCGATGCCCGCGATGATGTTGGTCGCGTGGCCGGTCGTCGAGGCCTGTGCGACGTGGCGCACGGGCTTGTACTCCGTGGCCGTGTAGTACTCGGTGATGATGACCATCGCCGCGGTCAGCACGAGGCCGACGACGCCGCACCAGAAGATGTTCGTGGCCGGGATGACGAGACCGCCGCCGGTGTCGAGACCGTTCGGGAACAGCTCGCGCGTGACGAACCAGAACGCGACCGCCGACAGCACTGCCGACACCGCGACGCCCTTGTAGAGCGCGTTCATGATCTTGGCGCCGGGCTTGGTCGTGACGAAGAACGTGCCGACGATCGAGGTGATGATCGAGACGCCGCCGAGCACGACCGGGTAGAGCACGGCGTTCGCGTTGCCGTGGAACATGACGCCGCCGAGCAGCATCGTCGCGATCAGCGTGACCGCGTAGGTCTCGAACAGGTCGGCGGCCATGCCCGCGCAGTCGCCGACGTTGTCGCCGACGTTGTCGGCGATCACGGCCGGGTTGCGCGGATCATCCTCGGGGATGCCGGCTTCGACCTTGCCGACGAGGTCCGCGCCGACGTCCGCGCCCTTGGTGAAGATGCCGCCGCCGAGGCGCGCGAAGATCGAGATCAGCGACGAGCCGAAGGCGAGACCGATCAGCGCGTGCAGCGCCTGGTCCGGCGTGAAGCCGAGACGCGCGAGGGTCACGTAGTAGCCGGCGACGCCGAGCAGGCCGAGGCCGACGACGAGCATGCCGGTGATCGCACCGCCGCGGAACGCGACCGCGAGCGCGGCGGCGATGCCGTGGCGCGCGGCTTCCGCCGTGCGCACGTTGGCGCGCACCGAAACGTTCATGCCGATGTAGCCGGCGAGGCCCGACAGCACGGCGCCGACCGCGAAACCGACCGCGGTGGCCCAGTCGAGCGCGAAGCCCATGATCACGAACAGGACCACGCCGACGATGCCGATCGTCAGGTACTGGCGGTTGAGGTAGGCCTTCGCGCCGAGCTGGATCGCCGCGGCGATCTCCTGCATGCGTGCGTTGCCGGCCGGCTTGGCGAGGATCCAGCGGATCGACCAGACTCCGTAGAGGATCGCGAGCACCGCGCAGATGATCGAGAACAGCAAACCGTGTTGTTGCAGCATCTATCCCTCCCGTTAGACAGGCAGTCGAAGGCGAAAAGGCTGGCCCCTAGCGTAGCGTCGTCGAGTATAGCCATGCGACGCCTTGCCACACGCGTGCAGTGCAGCAATCACGCGGCCGCTGGCCGTTGGGGGCGAGGTCGAGCGAGGATCACGAGCGCGAGCGCGACGAGTCCGATCACGATCGGCCAGGTCAGGTAGCGCATCTCGGCACCGGGTGCCAGCACGAAGAAGCTCGCCGTGTAGAGCATCGAACTCGCCGCTGCCGCGATGCCGACGTGTGCGACGGGCGAGAACAACCGCTGCATCATCGCGACGCCGACGGCCGCGAGGGCGAGCAACGGGGCGAGTCGCGCATCGAGCAGGCGATGCGCGCGCAAGGCCTCGGCGAACGCGTAGAGCTTCGCCTGTGCCGTCGGCGCGATCGCGTCGGGCCACGCTGGATTGTCGCGGTACGCCGCACGTTCCTCGAACCACGCGATGCCCGCATACCCGTGGATCCGGTAGCCGAGCATCAGCAGCATCGTGCGCTGCCGGTGCATGAACCAGTCACCGGTGTGGTCGAGCACGACGCCACGCCATGCCGCCGCGAGTTCCGCGTACTGGTCGTCGTGGAATGGCGTCGACAGTCCTGCACCGACGCCCGAGCGCGAGCGCATGAACAGGTGCGTGTTCGAGGCGGGGTCGAACGCGCGCGTCTCGCGCAGCTCTTCGGTGGTCAGGCCGGGGCCGTGCGTGAACGACGGAAGCTTGAGGTCGTTCGTGGCGACCGAGACGGCGGCGAGATCCCACAAGGCCACCGTGGGCCATGTCGTCACGCGTTCCTCGACCACGAACCGGTCGACGGTGGCCGAGAACGCGAATCCCGCGCCGACCAGCGCCGCGAAGGCCGGTCCGCGCGTGCGCCATGACACGCCCGCGTGCGAGGCCGCGAGCATGGCGAGCGGCACGACCGCGAGGAACGCGTTGTGCCGGATCGCGGCAGCGTAGACGAGCAGGCCCATCGCGAGCCACGGCACCCCGGTGTCGCGACGCGCGGTACGCGCGAGCAGGCCGGTGGCGAGCACGAGCACCGCGGCGAGATGCGCGTCGGTGAGCACGTGCGCCATCTGCACGAGCACGAGCGGCGCCGCTCCGCACACGACGAGGAATGCCGCGCGCGCCCAGGCCGGACCGCGCAGCGCGTCGGCGCACAGCGCCAAGCCGCTCCACATCATCGCGAGGTTCAGGACCAGCAACGCGGCGGGACCGGCGCCGAGTCCGAGCAGCAGCGACCACAGCAGCGGCATCGTGACGGGCGACAGGTTCGAGTACGCGCCAGTGCGCGCCTGCCAGAACTGGTAGGCGGAGTCGAACGGGTACTGGCCCGGATACAGCACGATCAGTGACGCGACGAAGCCGGCCAGCGCGGTGGCGGCGATCCACGCGGCATTGCCCCGCGAGGGCGTGCGATCGGCGCGGGATGTCGACGTTGTCGAGACGTCGTGGGGAGTCACGTGCATGCGTCGCGCATGGTAAACGTTCGCGACGTCGCGCAGGCGCGGCGGCGTGACGCGTCGGAGTCAGCGCCCGCCGCGCACCGCGATGACGAGGCATTCGTCGCGCGAGCGTCGCTCGCGGATGTCGGTGCCGGGGAGCGCATCGAGATTGAGTACCGCCTGCACGTACTGCGCATCGAACGCGAGCGCGCACAGCGCCGCGTCGCGTGCACGGGCCACGTCACCTTCGCGGCGCCACGCATCGCCGAGGTTCGTCCATGCGCGTGCATTGCGTGGCGCATCGGCGAGGCTCGCCTGCCACAGCGCGACTTCGCTCGCATAATCGGCATTGCGCTGGTGCGTGGCGAACGCGAATGTCGTGGCGAGCACGATCGCAGCGAACGTCGCGAAACGGCGCGGCAGGCGCGAGAGGCCGAGCGCGAGCAGCCACGCCGGTCCGAGCATGGCGAGGTAGAGGTGGCGGTCGTTGACCCAGTCCAGGCGCGGCAGCAGCGAGTTGGAGGGCACGAGCATGATCGCGTACCACGCGAGCGCGAACGTGAGCCACGGCGCGCGTCGACGCATCGCGATCGCGAGCGCGGCGAGGGCGATCATGGCCACGGCGGTGACGAGGCTCGCCGCGTCGAACGATGCCGGTACCTCGAGGGGTGGATCGATGTTCGTGCGCAGCGTGACCAGCGGGCCGGTCACGAGGTAGGCGTGTGCGTGCAGCTGGCCCAGCAGTTGGTCGGCGAGGCTGCGCGTGGACAGGCTCACGCCGAAGAAGCGCTGGTAGCCGGCCATCGCGGCGGCCGCGCCTGCTGCGATCAGCAGCACGATCGCGTGCGCGCACATGCGTTGCAGCGTCTCGCGCCAGCGCGTCGCCGGATCGCATGCCGCGAGCGCGAGCACCGTGAACGGCACGACGATGCTCGTCTCGCGCACGCCGAGCGCGAGCGCGAACCATAGCGCCGCGATCCAGGCGACGCGGTCGCCGCGTGCGTCGGCACGTGCGTGCGCGATCAGCGCCGCGAGCACAAACGTCGACGACAGCGCGATCGAGCGGCCGCTCACGTAGGTGACGGCTTCGGTCGCCGCGGGGTGCAGCGCAAACAGGAAGGCCGCCATCAGCGCGCAGAAGGCGGGTGCCGCGGGTGCGAGCCGCGACTGCCAGTGCAGCACGAGCCGCCATGCGAGCACGGCGTTGAGCGTGTGCAGCGCGATGTTGGTCGCGTGGAACCGCCACGCCGGCATGCCGGCACCGGCATCGAGCGCGTACGAGAGTTTCAGCAGCGGGCGGATGCCCGGCATGCTCGCCCACCATGCGGCGAGGTCGTGCACGGCAGGGTTGTCGACGACGACGGCGAAGTCGTCGAACTGGAACGCCGCGCCGAACGCGTTGGCATAGGCGATGAGGACCACGCCTGCGAGTGCGGTGGCGCTGCCGACCGTGGCGGCGGCCGCGCGTCGCGGGTCAGCGGGGTGCACGCGGTTGCGCGAACGCGAGTTCGATGACGCCGACACTGTCCCACCAGCGGTCCGGCGCATGCAGCAGGATCGCGAGCACGCGGCGGCCGTCGCGTTCGACGAACGCGACGAGGCAGCGTCCCGCACGGGGTGTCCAGCCCGTCTTGAGGCCGCGCGCGCCGTCGAGGCTGCCGAGCAGCGCGTTGGTGGAACGCATCGTGTAGCGGCGACCATCGAGCGTCGCGAACGCGAACGTGGTGCGCGCGGCATCGGCCGCGAGCACCGGCTGGGCGAGTACCGCGCGCGCGAGCACGGCGAGGTCGCGCACGGTCGAGCGGTTGTCGTCGTCGTCGTGCCCGCAGGCATTGGCGAAGCGCGTGCGCGCCATGCCGAGTTCGGCTGCGCGTGCGTTCATGCGCGCGACGAAGCGCGGTTCGTCGCCGCCGATGTCGTCGGCGAGGGCGCGGCAGGCGTCGTTGGCCGAGCGCACGAGCAGCGCGGCGAGCAGGTCGGAGCGGCGGATGCGCTCGCCCGCGCGCAGGCCGAGCCGCGAACCTGTCTCGGCAGCCGCCGTGCGCGACACCGTGGCGACGGCGTCGAGGTCGCCGTGCTCGACCGCGACGAGCGCGGTCATGAGCTTGGTCAGGCTCGCGATCGGCAAGGCCTGGTCGGCCTTGCCGGCCCACAGCGGGGCGTCGTCGATCTCGACCCAGTAGGCCACAGCGATGTCGGGGTAGGCGTCGACCGGCTCGCGCGCCGCCGCGGAGGCGACGCCGAGCCAGCACGCGAGCGCGAGGATCGCCGCGTGGCGCATCAACCGCCGCCGAGCTTGTCCTTGAGGCCCTTGAGACGGTCGCGCATGGTCGGCTTCGCGGGTGCGGCCTCGGGAGCCGGCTGCGCCGCCTCGTCGGGCGTGGCGTTCGGATTGGCCGCACCGGCATTGCGCTCCTGCAGGCGCTGGCCGGCGTAGCGGTTGCAGAAATCGCGGTAGGGCGAGGCGTTCATCGCCGTGTAGCCGCGGCCCTGGCACTGCTGCGCAGCGAGCGCCTTGGCCTGGTCGGGGCAATGCGCGGCGACGAAACCGCCCTGGCGACGCGCGTCGGCACCGGCGCAGGCCTGCGCGACCATCGACGGGCAGTGCGTGCCGATGAAGGTGAGGTTGCCGCCGGACTGGGCGCTCGAGCAGGCCTTGGCGAGGATCGTCGCGCGCGGACGGCCGCAGGCCTCGAAGCCCTCCCAGACCATGCCCATCTCGTGCTCGGGGAAGCCCTTGGGCGTGGACATGGTGTCGGCGTGCTTGACGACGTTGGCGCAGTAGGCGGCGCGCTGCGACGCGCACGGTGCGTCCGGACCGATGAACGACTTGTACGCGCCCGGGATGTCGACCTGCATGTCGCAGGCCTGCTTGTTCATCGCCGCGCCGATCGCCTGCGGGGACTCCTTGCCGAAGTCGCAGTCGCCGACGCGCTTGCCGTCGTAGCGCATGACGATGTTGACGTCTTCGCCCTCGGCCTTGCCCTTCATGCGCATCGAGCCGCGGTAGGCGGTCGCGCCGAGCTGCTCGTTCTCGCCTTCGCCGGTCATCGCATCCTTGCCGGTGCACTCGATGCGGTACGAGCTCTTCTGGCCGACGATCTTGAAGTCGTAGACGCGGCAGTTGTCCTCCTTGGGCACCATCGACGCCGTGGCGGCCTGCTTGGAGGTGCAGACCTCGGTCGTCTGCGGCGGCATCTGGAACGGCATGCCGGGCATCTCGATGCGGCTCGTGACCGAGTAGCGGTCGCCGCTGCCGGGTTGCGCGCCGGCGTTCGCGGCGACCGCGAGCATCGCGGCGGTGAGGACGAGGCGGGAAGACAGGCGCATGGACAGGCTCCGTACGGTTTCGATGGCCCTCGCGGGCGCGGGACGTGCACGACCCTTACGTGAAACGGCGGTGGATCCCTTCACGCCCCCGCGGCAGCACGCCGGCGCCGCAGCAACCAGGCGACGAACAGCGCGGCGGTGACGTACATGCTCAGCGAATAGAGGGCCGGCGCGACTGCCGCGGCAGGCAGCGACAGCACCTCGAGCGCGATGAAGATCGCGAGCGTCGCGTTGTGGATGCCGATCTCGAACGCGATCGCGGTGGCCTGCGCCTCGGGCAGGCGCGCGGCCTTCGCGGCGATGTAGCCGGCCAGCAGGCTGGCCACGTTGAAGCCGACGCAGGCGACGCCGAGCACGCGTGCGTAGGTCGTCAGCAGCGTCCACTCGCTGACCACGGCGACCACGATCACCCCGGCCAGCACGAGCGAGGACAGCAGGCGCACCGGGCGTTCCGCCGCGTCGGCCCAGGCCGGGCGGAAGCCGCGCACGGCCATGCCGAGCAGCACCGGCACGATCACGAGCACGCCGACCTCGACGATCTTGCGCGTCGGCGGCGGCACCTGGTTCTCGCTGCCGACGAACACCGCGAGCGCGAGCGCGACCCAGATCGGCAGCGTCAGCAGCGCGAGCAGGCTGTTGAGCGCGGTCAGCGAGATGTTGAGCGCGACGTCGCCACGGGCGAGATGGCTGAACAGGTTCGCCGTGATGCCGCCCGGCGAGGCCGCGAGCAGCACGAGGCCGACCGCGAGTTCGCCCGGAAGGCCTGCTGCCTTGCCGATGCCGAACGCGAGCGGCGGCAGCACGAGCAGCTGCACGACGAGGGCGACGACGATCGCGCGTGGCACGCGCAGCACGCGCCTGAAATCGGCCGGGCCGAGGTGCAGGCCGAGGCCGGCCATGACGATCGCGAGCGCGATCGGCAGCAGCACCGTGATGATGGCGTTGTCGCCCATGCTCCCTCCCTCCCGAGGATTGGATCGCGGGGGGGGGGGGGCGCGCCCGGGGGGGGGGGGGTGGTTTTAAAAACAACGCGCCCCCCCCACCAAA